>NZ_PHHE01000001.1:5735000-6335000 GCF_002813455.1 Pseudomonas baetica
AATGGGGGAACCCAGCCATCATAAGATGGTTATCTTGTACTGAATACATAGGTGCAAGAGGCGAACCAGGGGAACTGAAACATCTAAGTACCCTGAGGAAAAGAAATCAACCGAGATTCCCTTAGTAGTGGCGAGCGAACGGGGACTAGCCCTTAAGTGGCTTTGAGATTAGCGGAACGCTCTGGAAAGTGCGGCCATAGTGGGTGATAGCCCTGTACGCGAAAATCTCTTAGTCATGAAATCGAGTAGGACGGAGCACGAGAAACTTTGTCTGAATATGGGGGGACCATCCTCCAAGGCTAAATACTACTGACTGACCGATAGTGAACTAGTACCGTGAGGGAAAGGCGAAAAGAACCCCGGAGAGGGGAGTGAAATAGATCCTGAAACCGTATGCGTACAAGCAGTGGGAGCCCACTTTGTTGGGTGACTGCGTACCTTTTGTATAATGGGTCAGCGACTTATTTTCAGTGGCGAGCTTAACCGAATAGGGGAGGCGTAGCGAAAGCGAGTCTTAATAGGGCGTCTAGTCGCTGGGAATAGACCCGAAACCGGGCGATCTATCCATGGGCAGGTTGAAGGTTGGGTAACACTAACTGGAGGACCGAACCGACTACCGTTGAAAAGTTAGCGGATGACCTGTGGATCGGAGTGAAAGGCTAATCAAGCTCGGAGATAGCTGGTTCTCCTCGAAAGCTATTTAGGTAGCGCCTCATGTATCACTGTAGGGGGTAGAGCACTGTTTCGGCTAGGGGGTCATCCCGACTTACCAAACCGATGCAAACTCCGAATACCTACAAGTGCCGAGCATGGGAGACACACGGCGGGTGCTAACGTCCGTCGTGAAAAGGGAAACAACCCAGACCGTCAGCTAAGGTCCCAAAGTTATGGTTAAGTGGGAAACGATGTGGGAAGGCTTAGACAGCTAGGAGGTTGGCTTAGAAGCAGCCACCCTTTAAAGAAAGCGTAATAGCTCACTAGTCGAGTCGGCCTGCGCGGAAGATGTAACGGGGCTCAAACCATACACCGAAGCTACGGGTATCATCTTCGGATGATGCGGTAGAGGAGCGTTCTGTAAGCCTGTGAAGGTGAGTTGAGAAGCTTGCTGGAGGTATCAGAAGTGCGAATGCTGACATGAGTAACGACAATGGGTGTGAAAAACACCCACGCCGAAAGACCAAGGTTTCCTGCGCAACGTTAATCGACGCAGGGTTAGTCGGTCCCTAAGGCGAGGCTGAAAAGCGTAGTCGATGGAAAACAGGTTAATATTCCTGTACTTCTGGTTATTGCGATGGAGGGACGGAGAAGGCTAGGCCAGCTTGGCGTTGGTTGTCCAAGTTTAAGGTGGTAGGCTGAGATCTTAGGTAAATCCGGGATCTTAAGGCCGAGAGCTGATGACGAGTGTTCTTTTAGAACACGAAGTGGTTGATGCCATGCTTCCAAGAAAAGCTTCTAAGCTTCAGGTAACCAGGAACCGTACCCCAAACCGACACAGGTGGTTGGGTAGAGAATACCAAGGCGCTTGAGAGAACTCGGGTGAAGGAACTAGGCAAAATGGCACCGTAACTTCGGGAGAAGGTGCGCCGGTGAGGGTGAAGGACTTGCTCCGTAAGCTCATGCCGGTCGAAGATACCAGGCCGCTGCGACTGTTTATTAAAAACACAGCACTCTGCAAACACGAAAGTGGACGTATAGGGTGTGACGCCTGCCCGGTGCCGGAAGGTTAATTGATGGGGTTAGCTAACGCGAAGCTCTTGATCGAAGCCCCGGTAAACGGCGGCCGTAACTATAACGGTCCTAAGGTAGCGAAATTCCTTGTCGGGTAAGTTCCGACCTGCACGAATGGCGTAACGATGGCGGCGCTGTCTCCACCCGAGACTCAGTGAAATTGAAATCGCTGTGAAGATGCAGTGTATCCGCGGCTAGACGGAAAGACCCCGTGAACCTTTACTATAGCTTTGCACTGGACTTTGAATTTGCTTGTGTAGGATAGGTGGGAGGCTTTGAAGCGTGGACGCCAGTTCGCGTGGAGCCATCCTTGAAATACCACCCTGGCAACTTTGAGGTTCTAACTCAGGTCCGTTATCCGGATCGAGGACAGTGTATGGTGGGTAGTTTGACTGGGGCGGTCTCCTCCTAAAGAGTAACGGAGGAGTACGAAGGTGCGCTCAGACCGGTCGGAAATCGGTCGTAGAGTATAAAGGCAAAAGCGCGCTTGACTGCGAGACAGACACGTCGAGCAGGTACGAAAGTAGGTCTTAGTGATCCGGTGGTTCTGTATGGAAGGGCCATCGCTCAACGGATAAAAGGTACTCCGGGGATAACAGGCTGATACCGCCCAAGAGTTCATATCGACGGCGGTGTTTGGCACCTCGATGTCGGCTCATCACATCCTGGGGCTGAAGCCGGTCCCAAGGGTATGGCTGTTCGCCATTTAAAGTGGTACGCGAGCTGGGTTTAGAACGTCGTGAGACAGTTCGGTCCCTATCTGCCGTGGACGTTTGAGATTTGAGAGGGGCTGCTCCTAGTACGAGAGGACCGGAGTGGACGAACCTCTGGTGTTCCGGTTGTCACGCCAGTGGCATTGCCGGGTAGCTATGTTCGGGAAAGATAACCGCTGAAAGCATCTAAGCGGGAAACTTGCCTCAAGATGAGATCTCACTGGAACCTTGAGTTCCCTGAAGGGCCGTCGAAGACTACGACGTTGATAGGTTGGGTGTGTAAGCGCTGTGAGGCGTTGAGCTAACCAATACTAATTGCCCGTGAGGCTTGACCATATAACACCCAAGCAATTTGCGTCGAAGAGACCAGATTGCGGTGTGTGAAGACGAAACGAACCGAAAGTTCGATGTTCACAAACACCGACAGCTGTCACATACCCAATTTGCTGAAGCGAGGCCATCAGGTCACGACTCAGTACCCGAATTTCTTGACGACCATAGAGCGTTGGAACCACCTGATCCCATCCCGAACTCAGCAGTGAAACGATGCATCGCCGATGGTAGTGTGGGGTTTCCCCATGTGAGAGTAGGTCATCGTCAAGATTAAATTCCGAAACCCCAATTGCGAAAGCAGTTGGGGTTTTGTTTTGCCCGCGAAAAAATTTTGAATGCCTCCGTGCCCGCCCAATTGTCGCAAGAGCTTCCATTAGGGAAAAACCTTCTGAAGTGATCGGGCAGTTTTTGGTATGGTGCAGCTCGTTTTTTCACGGACTGATGTCACGCCTATGGATCGGCACTCATTTATGTCAAAGAGTTGCTGTAGAAATGCATGAAGCCATCCCGATCAAGGATCACGAAAAAGAGACGCGTCTGGTCAACAAGCGGTTGATCGCCTGCGCCTTGTTCGTTTTCGCCATCAGTTGTGCCCTAGTGGTGCGCCTCTACATCCTGCAAGTGGTGGAGTTCGATTACCACTCGACCATTTCCGAAAACAACCGTGTTCACGTTTACCGATCCCACCGACGCGCGGACTGATCTACGACCGCAATGGCGTACTGCTAGCCGACAATCGTCCCAGCTATAACCTGACCATTACCCGCGAGCGAGCTACCAACGTCAATCAAGAACTGGATGAGGTTATTGATCTCCTGCACCTGCCTGTCGAAGACCGCACAGTGTTCGACAAGGCCATGAAGCAGTCCCGTCATCCCTTCACGCCGGTCACGCTGTTTTACGAGCTGACCGAGGAGCAGATCGCCGTATTAGCGGTCAACGAGTTCCGTTTGCCCGGCCTCGATGTAGAGCCGCAGTTTGTTCGGCACTATCCGCTGGGTGCGCACTTCGCGCATTCGATAGGCTACGTCGGCCGTATCAATGAAAAAGAATCCAAGACCCTCGACTCGGTTGAATACCGCGGCACCCAATCTATCGGTAAAACCGGAATCGAGCGTTTCTATGAAGCACAGTTACACGGCCATGTCGGTTACGAGGAAGTGGAAACCAACGCCCAGGGTCGAGTGCTACGTGTGCTCAAACACACCGACCCGGTACCTGGTAAAAACATCGTACTGAGTCTCGATGTCAAACTGCAGGAAGCTGCCGAAGCTGCTTTGGGCGATCGTCGAGGCTCTGTCGTGGCGCTCGACCCTTCCACTGGGGAAGTGCTGGCCATGGTCAGCAATCCGAGTTTTGATCCGAACCTGTTCGTCACAGGTATCAGTTCCAAGGAATATTCAGCACTGCGTGATTCCATCGACCGGCCACTGTTCAATCGCGTGCTGCGCGGTTTGTACGCGCCGGGTTCGACGATCAAGCCGGAAGTGGCAATCGCCGGTCTCGATGCCGGAGTCGTGACGCCGCAGACCCGAGTATTCGATCCGGGCTACTACCAACTTCCGGATTTCGATCACAAGTATCGCAACTGGAACCACAGCGGCGATGGCTGGGTAGATATGGACGCAGCAATCATGCGCTCCAACGACACTTACTTTTATGACCTGGCGCACAAGCTCGGGATTGATCGCCTGCACGATTACATGGCCATGTTCGGTCTGGGCGAAAAGGTCTCGCTGGACATGTTCGAAGAATCTCCCGGCCTGATGCCGTCCCAAGCCTGGAAGCGCGCGACGCGGCGCCAGGCCTGGTTTCCGGGCGAAACCGTCATTCTGGGTATCGGACAGGGCTATATGCAGGTGACGCCGCTGCAACTGGCTCAGGCCACGGCGCTGATTGCCAACAAGGGCGTGTGGAACCGTCCGCACCTGGCCAGGACCGTCGATGGTGTGGCGCCGGTCGACGAGCACCCGATGCCGAACATCCTGCTCAAGGATCCCCGTGACTGGGAGCAGGTCAACCATGGTATGCAGATGGTGATGCACGATGCCCGCGGCATTGCTCGCGCGGCGGCGGCGGGTGCGCAATATCGCATTGCCGGCAAAAGCGGAACGGCGCAAGTGGTGGCGATCAAACAAGGCGAGCGCTACAACCGCGAGAAGACCCTCGAACGCCACCGTGATAACGCCTTGTTCGTCGGCTTTGCCCCGGCGGAGCATCCGAAGATCGCAATTTCGGTGATGATCGAGAACGGCGAGGCCGGTGGTCGCGTCGCAGGCCCTGTGGTGCGGCAGATCATGGACGCCTGGCTACTTGATCAGGACGGCCATCTCAAGCCGCAATACGCGGCGCCAACCAAAGTGCCGGGTAATCCGCACGTTTGACCTGAACCGCTTCCAGCGCAGGCTGAGCCCGTGCTGGAAGCTGTCGAGATGCCTACGGACTACTTGCAACTGTAGCCTTCAGGCATCGTCACGCTGTAGTTGCGTTGTACACGGTTCTGGAAACTCAGGTTTTGCAGGCCTTGTTCAACGAGAAAGGCCTCGACCTTGGCCGGCTGGCAATCTTCGTTATAGGAGGTAGCCCGAAGCAGGTAGACCGCACGCTTGCTCACTTCATCCCGAGCCGTGGCGATGAACGTGCTGAGCGTGGTATAGCCGGTTCGCTCCGAAGTGCCCACCGGGCCATAAGTGGTATTTGGCGTACTTGTGCAATTCAGCTGATTGTCTTTTTTCTTCTTGTTCTTGCACACAGTCGAGGTACTGGTTACCACTTGCCCATAGTCGGTGGCTGTGTAGCGGTAACTCACTTGCCGGCTGCCAATATCGAGGCTGATGGTCAGTTTGATCGGAGCATGGTTTTTCGGCAGGCTCGCGTCGGTATAAACCTCCTGAAAGCCGTTGTCTTTTAACGCGTTGACCATATCGCGAAGATAGTAACGGGCATTCAGTGCGTTCTCATCACTGTTGCTTGCAGATGTCACGAGCACAGTTGCCTTGCGGTCGAAGTGATAATCCGGATCGGGTGTTGCGTTGAGTGCTACGTCTAGCTTTGTGGCGCAGCCACTGAGAAACGCCGTCAGTAACAGCAGCGCGCAGGATAAGTAACGGGACATGGAATAACAGCCTTGCAACTAAGGATTGAATAAAAATTAAACGGTTGGGGCCGACGATAAACAAACTGCAGGGGCTCAGTCTCTTTGGTATTCCAGTAAATCGCCAGGCTGGCACTCAAGCAATGCGCAGAGCTTGTCCAGGGTTGCCATTTTCACCCCCTTGACCTTGCCATTTTTCAGTAATGACAGGTTTGCCTCGGTGATGCCGAGCAAGTTGGCTAACTCTTTCGAGCGAATTTTTTGCGTGGCCATGACGACGTCAAGGCGGACGATAATGGTCATTGTATTGTTCTATATATATTGACTTTGCTCATCGCTGAGTACTTTTGCATCGCGCATGATAATTGAAAACGAACAGAGCAATATGCCTTTGACAATCTCATAGGCGGAAGAGGAAGACAGGCCGATCGAGAATTGAAAAATGCGCTCTCCCGCAGGAAGGTCTATCGACAGTGCCAAACCTTGTAAGGTTTCCACCAAAGGGTAGGCGGCGGGAGTAACGATACACAGTACCCCCACTTGCCACAGGACCTTGATATTGCGGTTAGTCCAGGTTTCACCGCGGGACAAGCGCAGGAAAAACAAGCCGGTCAGCCATAAGGCGTAGGCTGATAGCACCACGGGCAGGAAGTCCAGGACAACGAGTAGCACTGTGGCCAAAGGCGAAAGCCAGTTATTGGGGTCAAGCAGCGCGCCTTCAACAAACGGATCCAGCAGTTGTGGGGAGCCTTCAGCGAAGGCATAGAGCAGAGCTGCCAGCATGTCATCCTTGTTGAACAGCCAGAGCATCGCGCTGCCGCCGACCTCGGTCATACCCAATACCCAGACCAGAATCGCTGCCAGCAGCCCCACCCAATGCATGCGTTGTAGCGCCATTACGTTGATGCGATTACTCATGAAAATTCCTTGCTATGTCAGTTGGTGTGACTGATTTTCGATGTTTAATTATCGAATAGCAATAATATATTTCAATTAATTTGTGATGGTTTAATCGTTGTCACGCTACATTCAACAATGTGGCGATTTTTGATGCCGAAACGATGTGGCAGGCGGGAGTATCAAAATGTCTGGTGGGGAGATAGCGATTACTACAGCGCAGATCTTCGTGCGCTACTTTGCGATGTCTGGTCTGAGGGGCCCTCGCCAGCCTGCTAGCGACGGCCCCCTGTAATGACCGAAAAATCAGGCCCCAGGCACCGGGCAGCTCATGTCACCTTCTTCACACTTCAAATACTGCTTGAGCGCCTCGACCCGCACCTTGGTCACGGCCGTCATGCAGTTGCTGTAAATCAACGGATAAACACTGCCACCTGTTACCCCGGACGCGGAAAACTTGCACTCGGCATCACGAAAGCCGATCCACGCCCGCTGCGCACTGATCAACAGCTTTTTGCCATCGGGGTTGTCCTTCAAGCGCCCGGTGATCTGCTGATACACCGTATTCAGCTCCTTGTCCGCCGCCTTGAAATCCTGCCCGGCGCATTGGTTCATCGTCGCCTGATCGCTGGCGTTGGCGCAGTCGACAGTGGCATTGGCGAGAGGGCTAAGCAGCAGTGGCGTCAAGGCCAGGAGCAGGCGTGGGGACATTGGAGGTTCTCACTGTATCGGATGAAAGTACGCAGCAGTGTAGCGGCTGCGCAACTTCTATTCAGGCACTCGTTGCCGGGAAGCTTGCAGCAAACGATCTGCGGTCGCCGCAATCTCTTCACCTTCATGCAACAATTCCAGCCAGTGCCCAGGAATGGCTCGCACACCATAGTAAGCACCGGCCAATTGGCCAACAATCGCGGCGGTGGTGTCAGTGTCATCGCCCAGGTTGGCGGCTTGCAGGATGGCCGCAGCAAAATTGTCGGTGTGATGAAAGCACCACAGCGCTGCTTCCAGCGATTGCACGCAGTAGCCGCTGCCACGGATTTCGCTGGCCGGCTTTGCAAGGTAGTCACCCCTGGCAATCGCCGCGACGTTCGATTGGGTGAAGGTCAAGTGTGGCAGCTTGCGCATTTCTGTTTTAGAGGCGCCAAGCAGAGCTGTGCTGATCAATTCAGCAAGCAGCTGGCAGCATTCGATGGCTTCAGGGGCGGCGTGGGTGGTTCGTGAGCTTTCGGCGCAAAACCGTTGAGTCTGTCGGGCGTCGGGAAAGAAAAACAGCACCACCGGTGCCAGGCGCATCAGCGAACCGTTGCCGGCGGTATACGGATCGGTTGAACCGGCAAAGGGCTCACCGGTTTGCTGGTATCGTGAAAGTGCCTGACTGACGGTCATGCCGATATCGAAACACTCACCGGTCGAACTCAAGTAGCCCCATTTCCACCAGTTAAGGTAGCGGCCCATCTGGTCAGCCGCATCAAAGCCGTTTTTGCTCAGCAGACTTTCTGCCAGACACAACGCCATGGAGGTGTCATCCGTCCATTGCCCTGGTTTCAACTGGAAGGGGCCGCCACCCATCATGTCGGTCATCGGCTCAAACGAGCCGCGCAGCTGGAATTCGACTGTGGTGCCGACCGCGTCGCCGCAGGCCAGGCCGAGCAGGGCGCCGCGATAACGTTCGGAGAGAGATGGCTGCATGATTCGTCCTTGGTTGAGTCAACGCACTGGAAAAGGTAACAGTTTCATCCGCCGGGTTGCGCCCGAAATCGCTCGAACAGCGACTTCAACATGCAGCCAGATGTTTCCTGTTCCATGACCACCAGCACGGCTTTGATACAACTTCGGATTGGACATGTGGTCATACAAGCCTAGTGTTCAGAACAGGAGGTGACGTATGAAACCAGTACCCAATAGTTTCGAGCGCAAAATCACGCTCAAGGCGCCCCGTTCACATGTCTGGCGTGCATTGGTCGATGCCGAGGCGTTTGGCCAGTGGTTTGGGGTGGCGCTGGAGGGCAGGCGGTTTATTGCCGGTGAATGGACGCAAGGGCAGGTCACGTATCCGGGTTTTGAACATGTGTTGTGGAATGTGCTGATCGAACGGGTCGAGCCGCAACAGTTGTTTTCATTCCGTTGGCATCCGTATGCGGTCAATCCGAAAATCGACTATTCCCAAGAGCCGACCACGCTGGTCAGGTTCGAACTGGAGGACTTTGAGAGCGGCACCCTGCTCAAAGTGTCCGAGTCCGGCTTTGCGCACATTCCCGATATTCGCCAGAAAGAGGCTTACTACATGGACAGCCGTGGCTGGGAAGAGCAGTTGAGCCGGCTCAAACAGTTTCTCGTCGAAAGCGCCAAGGCACGCGAGCGCGATGGTGGCTGACGTTTTCGAACCGTGGTTGCAGCGCTGGGCCTTGGTGGCGGACGGTGCGCCGCTTATCACCCCTGGCAGCCGTCTGTTGCCGGTACGCCTGGGCGATACGCCGGCCATGCTCAAGATTGCCCTGGATATCGATGAAAAACATGGCAATCAACTGATGGCTTGGTGGGAAGGCAACGGCGCGGCACAGGTGTTGGCCCTTCACGAAGACGGCTTGCTGATGGAGCGGGCCATGGGCCGGCGTTCATTGATGCAGATGGCGCTCAACGGTCAGGACGACGAAGCCAGCCGTATCTTGTGCACGGTACTGGCGCGGTTGCATGCAGTGCGCGACAAGCCGCCTCCACCGCTGGTGGAGCTGGGGCCATGGTTTGCTTCACTGCGCTGCGCTGCCGCAGTACACGGTGGGTCTTATGCCCTGAGCCTGCAGACTGCCGAAGCCTTGCTCGCCGCCCCGCAGGAGGTGGTGTTACTGCACGGTGACATGCATCACGACAATGTTCTTGATTTCGGTGCGCGCGATTGGTTGGCGATCGACCCGAAGCGGGTGAGGGGCGAGCGGGGCTTTGACTACGCCAACCTGCTCTGTAACCCGGCATTACCGACGGCCAGTAATCCTGAACGTTTCCGTCGACAGGTCGAGGTGATCGTCGAAGCCGCGCAGCTTGATCGCCACAGGCTCCTGCAGTGGGTGCTGGCGTTTGCCGGATTGTCCGCTGCCTGGTTTCTGGAGGATGACCTGCAGGATCAGGCCTCAGGACAGCTGAAAGTCGCGCAGATCGCCACTTCCATGCTTGACGCCTGACACGTCTAAGGGTTTTCGGAAGGGCTGCTATGGCGAATGTCTTACACGCGATGGTAGCTATGTCGACTATTGCCGATTGGATCCACCACGTAATCTACACCCATCAACTGAAGCACAGGGAGTGTTTCAGGATCACGGATGATCGACCATTAGCAAGGATCGCTGCCGACAGGGAGTCGATAATGGTCTTGGGAAAACCCGCTTCGGCGGGTTTTTTTTCGCCTGTAGAAAACTTTGGTGCCGCTCTCAATCAATCTAGGAGCTGCCGCAGGCTGCGATTTTTTGATGTTGGTTTTTAAGATCAAGATCAAAAGATCGCAGCCTGCGGCAGCTCCTACAGTTGTTTTTGCGTCTTTATGAGGCAATCAACTGTCGCAGGACATAGTGCAGAATCCCCCCCGACTTGAAGTACTCCACCTCATTCAAGGTATCGATCCGGCACAGCACCTCGATTTTCTCCTGATGCCCGTCCTCACGGGTAATCACCAAGGTCAGGTTCATCCGCGGTGCCAGTTCGACGCCGGTCAAGCCTTGAATATCGAATGTTTCCTTGCCGGTCAGGTGCAGGCTTTTGCGGTTCTGGTCCAGCTTGAACTGCAGGGGCAGCACACCCATGCCCACCAGGTTGGAACGGTGGATGCGCTCGAAGCTCTCGGCGATCACCGCTTTGACGCCCAGCAGGTTGGTGCCTTTGGCAGCCCAGTCGCGACTGGAGCCGGTGCCATATTCTTGCCCCGCGATCACCACCAGTGGTGTCCCCGATGCCTGATAGCGCATGGCCGCGTCATAGATCGGCAGTTTCTCGCCGGTGGGGATGTAGATCGTGTTACCACCTTCTTCACCGCCGAGCATTTCGTTGCGGATGCGAATGTTGGCGAAGGTGCCGCGCATCATCACTTCGTGGTTGCCGCGACGTGAGCCATAAGAGTTGAAGTCGCGCGGCTCCACGCCTTTTTCCCGCAGATAGCGTCCGGCCGGGCTGTCAGCCTTGATGTTACCGGCAGGGGAGATGTGATCGGTGGTCACCGAGTCGCCGAGCAGAGCCAGCACCCGTGCACCCTTCACATCCTTGATCTCTGGCAGCGGGCCGGAAATGTCGTCGAAAAACGGCGGATGCTGGATGTAAGTCGAGTCGTCCTGCCACACATACGTCGCCGCTTGCGGCACCTCGATGGCTTGCCACTGTTCGTCACCGGCAAACACTTCGGCGTATTCCTTGTGGAACATCGCCGTGCTGACCTGGTTCACCGCGTCGGCGATTTCCTTGCTGCTTGGCCAGATATCGCGCAAGTACACCGGATTGCCCTGTTGATCATTACCCAGCGGTTCGCTGCTGATATCGGTACGCACAGTCCCGGCCAAGGCATAAGCCACCACCAACGGTGGCGAGGCCAGCCAGTTGGTTTTCACCAAAGGATGCACGCGGCCTTCAAAGTTGCGGTTGCCGGAGAGTACTGAGGCGACGGCAAGATCAGCGTTTTGAATGGCTTTCTCGATCGGCTCCGGCAACGGCCCGGAGTTGCCGATACACGTGGTGCAGCCATAGCCGACCAGCGAAAAGCCGAGCTGATCGAGATACTGCGTGAGCCCGGCAGCCTTGTAGTAGTCGGTGACCACTTTCGAGCCTGGCGCCAGCGAGCTCTTCACCCACGGTTTACGGGTCAGGCCTTTCTCCACGGCTTTTTTCGCCAACAGCCCGGCGGCCATCATCACGCTCGGGTTGGATGTGTTGGTGCAAGAGGTGATCGCGGCGATGACCACGGCGCCGTTTTTCAGGCGATAGGTGTGGCCTTCGTATTCGTACTCGGTCTCGCCGACCAGATCGGCATTGCCCACGGCGACGCCGCCGCCACCTTCACTTTCCAGACGGCCTTCTTCTTTGCTGGTGGGTTTGAATTGCAGGTCGAGGAAGTCGCTGAACGCTTGGGCGACATTGGGCAGTGAAACGCGATCCTGCGGGCGTTTCGGCCCGGCCAGACTGGCTTCGACGCTGCCCATGTCGAGCGAAAGGCTGTCGGTGAACACCGGCTCCTGACCGGGCAGGCGCCACAAGCCCTGAGCCTTGGTGTAGGCCTCGACCAGTTTCACCACTTCCGGTGGCCGCCCGGACAGGCGCAGGTAATCCAGCGTGACGTCATCGACCGGGAAGAAACCGCACGTCGCGCCGTATTCCGGGGCCATGTTGGCGATGGTCGCGCGGTCGGCCAGCGGCAGATCGGCGAGGCCGTCACCGTAAAACTCGACAAATTTGCCGACCACACCTTTCTTGCGCAGCATCTGTGTCACGGTCAGCACCAGGTCGGTGGCGGTGATGCCTTCCTTGAGCTTGCCGGTGAGTTTGAAGCCGATCACTTCAGGGATCAGCATCGACACCGGTTGCCCGAGCATCGCCGCCTCCGCTTCGATGCCGCCGACGCCCCAGCCTAGTACGCCGAGGCCGTTGATCATGGTGGTGTGGGAGTCGGTGCCGACCAGGGTATCGGGGAAGGCATAGGTGCGGCCATCTTCATCCTTGGTCCACACGGTGCGGCCGAGGTATTCGAGGTTGACCTGATGGCAAATCCCTGTGCCCGGCGGCACCACGCTGAAGTTGTCGAAAGCACTCTGGCCCCAGCGCAGGAACGCGTAACGTTCGCCGTTGCGCTGCATCTCGATGTCGACGTTCTGTTCGAACGCGCTGGCGGTGGCGAATTTGTCGACCATCACTGAGTGGTCGATCACCAAGTCCACCGGCGACAACGGATTGATTCGCTGCGGATCGCCGCCGGCCTTGGCCATGGCGGCGCGCATCGCGGCGAGGTCGACCACCGCCGGTACGCCGGTAAAGTCCTGCATCAGCACACGGGCCGGGCGGTACTGGATCTCGCGGTCGGAGCGACGCTCCTTGAGCCATGCGGCGATTGCCCGGAGATCGGCGCCGGTAACGGTTTTTTCGTCCTCCCAGCGCAGCAGGTTTTCCAGCAGGACTTTCAGCGACATCGGCAACTGGTCGATATTGCCAAGGCTCTTGGCAGCATCGGGCAGGCTGAAATAGTGGTAGGTCTTGTCGTCGATTTGTAAGGTTTTAAGGGTCTTCAGACTATCGAGGGACGGCATTACGATCACTCCTTTGAATCCGCACGGCTACGGATTGAGGGGACGGGCAGAGCTATCAACGTAGCCCTGTTTTCATTAGCTGGCTAATAACTGGACTCTATGAAGAGAACCAAGGTTCCGACATCGGCTATCATGCGCCGGTTTTCGTGACAGGCTTTGCTGCAAAGCAAAACCTGAGCATCGCGCAGGGGCCGAATGTCCGCCCTCTGCCCAGGAGTCAGAATGAACACCCTATTCATGCATTGCCGGCCAGGCTTCGAAGGCGAAGTCTGTTCGGAAATTTCCGACCTCGCCGCCCAACTTAACGTGGCCGGTTACGCCAAAGCCAAAGCGGCCACCGCCTGCGCCGAATTCGTCTGTACCGAAGAAGACGGCGCCGAGCGCCTGATGCGCGGTCAGCGTTTCGCCGAGTTGATCTTCCCGCGCCAATGGGCGCGTGGCGTCTTCATCGATCTGCCGGAAACCGACCGCATCAGCGTGATCCTCGCGCACATGGCCGATTTCCCGGTGTGCGGCAGCCTGTGGCTGGAAGTCGTCGACACCAACGACGGCAAGGAACTGTCGAACTTCTGCAAGAAATTCGAAGGCCCACTGCGCAAGGCTCTGACTGGCGCCGGCAAACTGGTGGATGACGCCAGCAAGCCGCGTCTGTTGCTGACCTTCAAAAGTGGCCGCGAAGTGTTTCTCGGCATGGCCGACGCCGGTAACTCGGCGATGTGGCCGATGGGCATTCCGCGTTTGAAGTTTCCGCGTGAGGCGCCGAGCCGTTCGACGCTGAAACTGGAAGAGGCCTGGCACCACTTTATCCCGCGTGATCAGTGGGAAGATCGTTTGCACAGCGACATGACCGGCGTTGACCTCGGCGCCGCGCCAGGGGGCTGGACCTGGCAACTGGTCAACCGCGGAATGCTGGTAACGGCCATTGATAACGGCCCAATGGCCGAAAGCCTGATGGACACCGGGTTGGTGCAGCACTTGATGGCCGACGGTTTCACCTTCAAGCCCAAGCAACCGGTGGACTGGATGGTTTGCGACATCGTTGAGAAACCGGCGCGTAACGCGGCGATGCTCGAAGAGTGGATTGGCGAAGGCCATTGCCGCGAAGCGGTGGTCAACCTCAAGCTGCCGATGAAGCAGCGCTATGCCGAAGTGAAGCGTTTGCTCGAACGCATTGCTGACGGGTTCAAGGCGCGCGGGATCAAGGTCGATATCGGCTGCAAGCAGCTCTATCACGATCGCGAAGAAGTGACCTGCCATCTGCGCCGGCACGATGTGAAAAAGACCAAAAGATGACCGAACACCCGGCAATACGCGACAATGCCGGCAAGTTTCAGGAGTGAATCATGAGTGAAATGATCGACACGCCGGTCGACGGCACCCTCGACGCCACCGGCCTCAATTGCCCGGAACCGGTGATGATGCTGCACCAGCACATCCGTGATCTGGCACCCGGTGGCCTGCTCAAGGTGATCGCTACCGATCCCTCGACCCGTCGCGATATTCCCAAGTTCTGTGTGTTTCTCGACCACGAGCTGGTGGGGCAGCACGAAGAGGCCGGTACTTATCTGTACTGGATTCGCAAGAAACAAGCCTGAATTCCAGGCCAAACGCAAAACCAATTGTGGGAGCGAGCCTGCTCGCGAAGACGATGTACCAGTCACTGCTGATGTTGACTGAGACAGCGCTTTCGCGAGCAGGCTCGCTCCCACATGTTTGTCTTGCGTATGGGGCTTAACCCAACGAACGACTGATCCGAATGCGTTTGCGTGCGCTGCGGGTCAGGCGGATCGACAGCATCAGCGCCGCACAGCTCAAGCCGACGATCAAACCCTGCCACAAGCCGCTCGGGCCACGCGGTTCACCGAGCCAGTCAGTCAGGCCGAGGGCGTAACCTACTGGCAGGCCGATGCCCCAATAGGCGAACAAGGTCAGGATCATCGTCACGCGAGTGTCCTGGTAACCGCGCAGGGCACCGGCGGCGGTCACTTGGATCGCATCGGAAAACTGGAACAGCGCCGAGTACACGATCAACATCGCGGCGATGTGAATCACCGTCGGATCAGCTGTGTAGATCGCCGCAATCGGCTCACGCAGCAGCAACATCATGCTTGCAGACAAGCAGGCATAAGCCAGCGCCGCGCCCATGCCGACGCCAGCGGCAAAACGTGCTTCGCGCGGTTCTTCACGGCCCAGTGCCTGACCGACACGCACGGTGACGGCCATGCCTAACGAGTAGGGGATCATGAACACGAGTGAGCTGACGTTCAGCGCGATCTGGTGCCCGGCAACCACGGTGGCACCGAGGCTACCGATCAGTAGAGCGATTACGGCGAAGATGCTCGACTCGGCAAAAACGGCGATGCCGATCGGCAAACCGATGGCCAGCAGACGTTTGATCACCGCCCATTGCGGCCAGTCGAAACGGCTGAACAGTTCGCTCGAACGATAGGCTGGGGCCCAGCGCTCATAACCGGCCAGACCCAGCGCCATCACCCACATCACGATCGCCGTGGCCCAACCGCAGCCGACGCCGCCCATGGCCGGCACACCAAAGTGGCCATAGATGAAGATGTAGTTCAGCGGAATGTTCAGCGCCAGCCCGCATAGGCCCAGCACCATGGCCGGGCGGGTGCGACCGATGCCGTCACTGGTGCAGCGCAGCACGTGATAGAACGCCACCGCCGGCAGACCGCTGGCGATGCCGTGCAGGTATTGCATGCACGGGCCGATCAGTTCCGGATCGACCTTCATCAGGTGCAGCACCGGTTCGGCGGCGACCAGCATCGCGGTGGCAATCAAGCCAACCACCAGCGCCAGCCACAACGCCTGACGCACCAGCGGGCCGATCTCGCTGTGCGTGCCAGCGCCGAAACGCTGGGCGACTTTCGGCGTGGTGGCCAGCAAGGTGCCGGTCATCAGCAGGAACACCGGCACCCAGATCGAGTTGCCCAGTGCGACTGCCGCCAGATCCTTCGGCCCGACGCGACCGGCCATCACCGCATCAACGAAGCCCATGGCCGTGGTTGCCAGTTGCGCGATGATGATCGGCAACGCCAGGGCGAGCAGGTTTTTGAACTCCAGTCGGATCCGCGCGGGGCGGGTCAGGGAGACGGCGACAGGTTGGTCAGTTACAGAATTCACAGAAAAAGCGTCCACAGATGTTGATGCGCAGGGCGCCGCATTCTACGCCGCTGACGCTTTGGTCAGGAAAAATCCTCTGTTGCGGATTTGTAATCACAAAGCTTGCTGGCCCAACCGTGCATCTGCACCTAAACTGCCGATCCGCCCCAGGAGCCCGCCATGCTGATTGTTGCCGACGAAAATATCCCGCTGCTCGAAGACTTCTTTGCCGGTTTCGGTGAGATCCGCCGGATACCGGGCCGCTCCATCGACCGTGCGACGGTCGAACAGGCTGACGTGTTGCTGGTGCGTTCAGTGACCACTGTCAGCCGTGCGTTGCTGGAAGGCAGCAAGGTGCGCTTTGTCGGCACCTGCACCATCGGCACTGATCATCTGGATCTTGAGTATTTCGCCGAGGCCGGGATTACCTGGTCCAGTGCACCAGGCTGCAACGCCCGGGGCGTGGTCGATTACGTGCTCGGCAGTCTGCTGACCCTCGCCGAAATCGAAGGGGTTGATCTGACTCAACGCACGTTCGGGGTGGTGGGCGCCGGTGAGGTGGGCGGTCGACTGATCAACGTCCTGAAGGGCCTGGGCTGGAACGTGAAGGTCTGCGATCCGCCGCGTCAGGCGGCCGAAGGTGGCGAGTACGTCAGCCTGGAGCAGATCATCGAGCAGTGCGATGTGATCAGCCTGCACACGCCGTTGACCCGCAGCGGTGACGGTGCGACCTGGCACTTGTTCGATCAACAACGGTTACAGCAACTCAAACCCGGTGCATGGCTGATCAACGCGGCGCGTGGCCCGGTGGTGGATAACGCCGCACTGCGCAAAGTGCTGCTAGCGCGTGAAGACCTGCAAGCGGTGCTTGATGTCTGGGAAGCCGAACCCGAGGTCGATGTAGCGCTGGCCGATCTCTGTGTACTGGCAACGCCACACGTTGCCGGCTACAGCCTCGATGGCAAGCAGCGTGGAACCGCGCAGATTTATCAGGCGTACTGCGAATTCATCGGGCAGCCCGCCAGCCTCCAGCTCAGTGATCTGTTGCCGGCGCCATGGTTGTCGCAAGTGACCCTGCATGCCGACAGCGATCCGGCCTGGGCGTTGGCAATGTTGTGCCGTGGCGTGTACGACCCGCGCCGGGATGATGCCGATTTTCGCCGCAGCCTTGTAGGTAATGTCGGTGAGCAGCGTGCGGCATTTGATGTGTTGCGCAAGCAGTACCCGATCCGGCGCGAGATTGAAGGGCTGAAGGTGCGGATCGACGGGGATTCACCGGGGTTGCGGCAGATTGTGGCGGCGCTGGGCGCAGTCACTATCTGACCTGATCCCTTTTAGGAGCTGCCGAAGGCTGCGATCTTTTGATCTTGCTCTTAAAAAACAAAGTCAAAAGATCGCAGCCTCGTTTCACTCGACAGCTGCTACAACAGTCCCGCAGCAGTGGCAAACCGCAGCCAGAAAAAACCCGGCCAAAGGGGCCGGGCCAGGAAGACGGTGGCTATATCACTCTTGTTCGGCAGGCTTGACCAATCGCTTCTCCAGTTCACGGCAAGCGTCCTGGATCATGTCTTCAGTGATCGGTACTTCACGCCCGTCCTTATCGATAATCGAGCAACCCAGAGTCTGGCCGGGCTTGGTGCGGATCACTTCAATCTTGTCTTCGCTGCTGTGTTGCAAGGACATGGCCTGTCTCCTCATCAGGTTGTGCGCCTAGGTTAAAACCCCCACGTGACCGGGCTGTGACAACTCCCTGCGGTCTGTCGGCGGCGGCATCTCCACTCAAACAGAAATGACCGCCCGTCTCAACCGGGACTTTAGACCAATAGCAACTATGGCCTAGTCTTTGGGGGCATATTTAACCTGACTCATTGTGATTTACAGAGTTCCACCCCAAAGAAGGTTTACGCTAGCCCTTTCATCACCATGGATGCGTACCTGAATGACCCCGAAGCTTTCTTCAAGGCACCGTCGCGCGTTGCGTCTGACCAGTCGATTTCTGGCCCCTTACCGCTGGCAAGTCATCGGTGCGCTGCTGGCGCTGATCGTCACCGCCGCCGTCACCTTGTCGATGGGGCAGGGGATCAAACTGCTGGTCGATCGGGGCTTCATGACCCAGTCGCCCCACCAGCTTAATCAGAGCATCGGCATTTTCATGTTGATGGTGCTTGGGCTGGCTGTCGGTACGTTCGCGCGGTTTTACTGGGTGTCCTGGATTGGCGAACGCGTCGTGGCCGATATTCGCCGCGTGGTGTTCAACCATCTGGTTTATCTGCACCCAGGCTTCTACGAGAACAACCGCAGTTCAGAGATCCAGTCGCGGTTGACCGCCGACACCACGCTGCTGCAATCGGTGATCGGTTCGTCGCTGTCGATGTTCCTGCGTAATCTGCTCATGGTCATCGGTGGCGTCATCCTGCTGTTCGTGACCAACGCAAAACTCACCAGCATCGTGGTGATTGCCTTGCCGTTCGTGGTGGCGCCGATTCTGATTTTCGGTCGGCGTGTACGCAATCTTTCGCGGTTGAGTCAGGACCGGGTTGCCGATATCGGCAGCTACGTTTCCGAAACTCTCGGCCAGATCAAAACCGTGCAGGCCTACAACCATCAGGTGCAGGACGAACAGCGCTTTTCGGCGACGGTGGAGGACGCTTTCGACACCGCGCGCAAACGCATTTTCCAGCGCTCATGGATGATTACCATGGTGATCGTGCTGGTGCTAGGCGCGGTGGCAGTGATGCTATGGGTCGGTGGCATGGACGTGATCGCCGGGCGGATCACCGGCGGCGAACTGGCGGCGTTTGTCTTTTACAGCCTGATCGTTGGCAGTGCGATCGGTACTTTGAGCGAAGTGATCGGCGAATTGCAACGCGCTGCCGGCGCTGCCGAGCGCATCGCTGAATTGCTGCGTTCGGAGAACATCATCCAGTCGCCGACCACGGGCCTTGTGACCTTGCCGGCGCGGGTGCGCGGTGAGCTGCAATTGCAGGATGTGCGTTTTTCCTACCCCTCGCGTCCTGAAAGCTACGCCGTTAACGGCTTGAATCTGACTGTCCGCGCCGGAGAGACGCTGGCGCTGGTGGGGCCGTCCGGAGCTGGCAAGTCCACGGTGTATGACTTGCTGCTGCGCTTTTATGACCCGCTGGAAGGACGGATCCTCATCGATGGCGTGCCGCTGACCCGTCTCGATCCGTTGGATCTGCGCCGCCACTTCGCCCTGGTGTCACAGTCGCCAGCACTGTTTTTTGGCAGCGTTGAAGAGAACATTCGCTACGGCAACCCGGGGGCGACGCTGGACCAGGTCAAGCAAGCGGCAAGAATTGCCCATGCCCACGACTTCATCGAGAAAATGCCCAACGGTTACCAGACCCATCTCGGCGATGGTGGTCTCGGCCTTTCCGGCGGCCAGCGTCAGCGTCTGGCGATCGCCCGTGCGTTGCTGGTCGACGCGCCAATCCTGCTGCTGGATGAAGCCACCAGCGCCCTTGATGCGCAAAGCGAGCATCTGATCCAGGAAGCTCTGCCAAGTCTGATGGAGAACCGCACCACGCTGGTGATCGCGCATCGACTGGCCACGGTGAAAAACGCTGACCGGATTGCGGTGATGGACCAGGGCAAACTTGTGGCCATTGGCACCCATCAGGAACTCATCGTCAGCAATCCGCTGTATGCGCGGCTGGCGTCTTTGCAGTTCAACGATGGAAAAAGCGCTTCAACGAATGCTGTCACCGACCCTGTCATTCACTAAGCAACCGATCAGGTCGTGCACATAAAAAATGCCCGTGTCTCGCGATACGGGCATTTTTCGTTACTCGGCATCAGCCGTGTGATTATTGATCGTCGAAGTAGCGCTCGTGCCAATCCACCAGCGGCTGCGGCGAGTTGAGCTTCTGGCCGTAGATCACCGAATAAGACAGCACGTTCTGCACGTACTGACGGGTTTCGTCGAAGGGAATGCTTTCCACCCACACGTCGAAACTCAAGTGATCAGCGCCGCGCAGCCATTGACGCACGCGGCCGGGGCCGGCGTTGTAGGCGGCGGAGGCGAGGACGCGGTTGCCGTTGAACTGGCTGTGCACCTGGCTCAGGTAAGCGGCACCGAGCTGGATGTTCTTGTCCGGATCCAGCACTTGCTGCGGCGAGGCCAGCGGGATGCTGAACTTGCGTGCGGTTTCTTTGGCAGTGCCAGGCATCAATTGCATCAGGCCGCTGGCGCCGACGCCGGAGCGGGCATCGTCCATGAAGGCGCTTTCCTGACGGGTGATGGCGAACACCCAACTCGAATGCAGGCCGCGAACCTTGGCTTCGCGCACGAGGGTTTCGCGGTGAGCCATCGGGAAGCGGATGTCCAGATCGTCCCAGTACTGCGCCTGACTGATGGTGCGGATCGCCGGGAAATACCACTTCAGGTCATAGGCAAGTTTCGCCTGGGCGACCATTTCGTCGCGGTTGAAGTGGCGGCTGACGTGATACCACTCGCGACGACCGTCGACGATCTGCCCGCGAGCGTGGAACTCCAGCGCACGGCGTACGCCTGGAGTGTTGCGCACCTTGTTGATCAGCGCTTGGCTGAGGACCAACGGCTTGTTGTTCAGCGAGTACGGCGATTGCGAGCGGTCGGCAGCGAGGAATCCGTAGAAATCACGCTCGCGGGCGAGGTTCTTGTACAGCGTCTGCGCTTGCGGATTCTGCGGCTCTGCCAACTCCAGGCTACGGGCCTGCCAGTAACGCCAGCGATTGGTGGTGGCCAGATCTTGTGGAAGACGTTTAGTCAGTTGATAAGCGTCGTCCCAGCGCGCCAGACGCAGCAGCAGGCGCAGGCGCCACTCGGAAACAGTGTTGTCACGCAGCTCCGGGTCGTATTTGGTCATTACGTCCAGCGCGCGGCTGTCGAAACGCCGGGCCAGGGTCAGGCCGATTTCCCGGGCGATCGCGACTTTCTCGTCACGGGAGAAGTGCATGCTGCTGGCATAGCCGTCGAGCAGCGCCATAGCCTTGTCCGGGTCCTGACGGGCGAGGCGGCGCAGGCCGAGGCTGACCACATCGGACATTGGCTCATCGGCCGGGGTGAAGCGCGACGGCTGATTGAGCAATTCCGGTTTCTGCGCCACATCCACCAACAACCGACCACGTGGCGCGAGGGTGGTGAGGCCGTTGGTCAGGCTGTTGGCGAGCGGATAGTTACGTGCCTGAGCGGCGAGTTTGGTGCGCTCCCAGCGTTTCTTTTCGGTGAGCTGGCCGTCGGCCGCCCAGATGCCGAACAGGGCGTCACACGCCGCGGGTTGCGACTTGCCGGTCAGCCAGAGTTTGTCGGCATTGGCATAGCCTTCAGCCTTGTGACCGCTGCTGATCTGGTACTGCGCATTAAGGCAGTCCAGCTCAGTGAAGTTGAGTTTCGGGTCGTAATATTTGACGAAGGTTGCCCAGTCCCCGCGATCGGCGAGCCAGCGCAACCAGCGCAGCTTCATCCAGTTGGCTTGGGGCAGGTCCCCGTGTTCGGCGAGGAATTTCTCGATTTCCGCGTTGCTCGCGGTTTTCAGGCGCGCGGTCAGTTCGTCGTAGGCCAGATACGGTTCGAGCGGATAATCGGCCAACGCCTGGCTGTAACGGAAATACGGGCCGGTGTCGCCCTTGGCCAGCGCGCGCTTGGCTTCATCGTAATACTGGCGTTGGGTCGACAGATCCACCGCCTGGGCGGATTGAACGGCAGTGGCGGTAAGTAGCAAACAGGACAAAACACTGAGAAGGCGACTGCGCATGAGACATCCGGGCAGAGAAATCATGACAAGTGCCGACCTGAATCAGCACTGAATTGTCTGTAGCTTAGCCTTTTGCCAGCAAGCGGCGAAAGCTTTGCCGGCCTCGCAGCACAAGTTCGCAACAAATGTTGTGCAGAGTGCTTCGACAGACAAATTGCCGGCCTGCTGAAGCCCTAAGTCAGGTAGAATGCGCGCCCGGTTTTTGGAGAAGCTCATGACCCTGCTCAAATTCAGCGATGTGTCCCTTGCATTCGGCGCGATGCCGTTGTTGGACAAGGTGTCCTGGCAGATCGCCCGTGGTGAGCGGGTGTGCATCATCGGCCGCAACGGCACTGGCAAGTCCAGCATGATGAAACTGGTCAAGGGCGACCAGAAGCCCGATGACGGCTCGGTGTGGCGTGCCCCCGGTCTGAAAATCGGCGAATTGCCGCAGGAATTGCCAGTGGCCGACGAGCGGACCGTGTTCGACGTGGTAGCTGAAGGCCTCGACGGCGTTGGCGCCTTGCTCGCCGAATACCATCACCTGAGCCAGAACATCGTCACCGACGCCGATCTGAACAAGCTGATGCACGTTCAACAGGACCTCGAAGCCCGTGATGGCTGGCGCTTGCAGACCCTGGTCGACAGCACCCTGAGTCGCCTGCAACTGCCGGCCGACAAGACCCTCGCCGAGTTGTCCGGCGGCTGGCGTCGTCGCGTGCTGCTGGCGCAGGCGCTGGTGTCCGAACCGGATCTGCTGCTGCTCGACGAACCGACCAACCACCTGGACATCGGTGCGATTGCCTGGCTCGAAGAAGCGCTGAAGGATTTCCAGGGCGCCGTGCTGTTCATCACGCACGACCGTTCTTTCCTGCAGAACCTCGCTACCCGTATTCTGGAACTGGATCGCGGCGGCCTGATCGACTGGAACGGTGACTACGCCAGCTTCCTGGTGCACAAAGAAGCCGCGCTGGCCGCTGAAGAAACCGCTAACGCGTTGTTCGACAAGCGTCTGGCGCAGGAAGAAGTGTGGATCCGTCAGGGCATCAAGGCGCGCCGCACCCGTAACGAAGGTCGCGTACGTGCATTGAAAGCTTTGCGCGTAGAGCGCAGCGAACGTCGCGAGCGCACCGGCAAGGCCAATATCCAGCTGGAAACTGCCGACAAGTCCGGCAAGCAAGTGATGGTGCTGGAAAATGTCAGCTTCCATCACCCGGACGGTCCGTTCCTGATCAAGGATTTCTCGATGGTCCTGCAGCGCGGCGACCGTATCGGTTTGCTTGGCGCCAACGGTACCGGCAAGACCACCCTGTTGAAGCTGATGCTCAACGGTCTGCAACCGACCAGCGGCAAAGTCGAAGAGGGCACGCGGATCGACGTGGCGTACTTCGACCAGTTGCGCCATCAACTGGATCTGGAAAAGACCGTGATCGACAACGTCGCCGAAGGTCGCGACTTCATCGATATCGACGGCCAGAGCCGCCACGTGCTGAGCTACCTCGGCGATTTCCTGTTCAGCCCGCAGCGTGCCCGCACGCCGGTCAAGGCGCTGTCGGGTGGTGAGCGTGCGCGCTTGCTGCTGGCGAAACTGTTCAGCAAACCGGCAAACCTGCTGGTGCTCGACGAACCGACCAACGATCTCGACGTGGAAACCCTCGAGCTGCTCGAGGAAGTGCTGCTGACCTTCAACGGCACCGTGCTGATGGTCAGCCACGACCGGGCATTCCTCGACAACGTCGTTACCAGCACACTGGTCTTCGAAGGCGAAGGCAAGGTGCGTGAATACGTCGGCGGTTATCAGGACTGGATCCGTCAGGGTGGTTCGCCGCGTCTGTTGGGCGTGACCGAAAGCAAGTCGGGCAAGGCTGACCTGAATTCGGCAGTGGTGACTGCTGAACCGGCGACCGTGGCAGCACCGGCTGCCGCTGCACCGGCGGCCAAGAAAAAGCTGAGCTACAAGCTGCAACGCGAGCTGGAAGCGCTGCCGGGTGACATCGATGCCAAGGAGCAGCAGATTGCTGCCGTTGAGGCTGAAATGGCCGACGCCGGTTTCTATCAGCGTCCTGCGGCCGAGACCGCCAAGGTGATTGCCTCGCTTGAGCAGTTGCAGGCTGAGCTGGATGTTCTGGTGGAGCGTTGGGCGGAGCTGGATGCCTGATTGATCCGGCAATAAAAAAGCCCGGCCTCATTCGCGTGAGGCCGGGCTTTTTGCAGGAGTCGGCGAAGGGATCAGCGTTTGACCAGGTGCACCGCCAGCACATCACAAGGCGCACCGTGCAGCACATCGTTGGCGGTCGAGCCAAGCAATAGCGCCAGGCCATGCCGGCCGTGGCTGCCAACCACGATCAGATCGCATTGCTGTTCCTTGGCGAAATGGTGGATTTCCTGGCGCGGCTGGCCGTAGGTCAAGTGGCAGTTGGCGCCTTCGAGTTCGGAATACTTGAGTTTCAGGCGCTCAAGGCGTTCCTTGGCCTGATCGAACTGCTGCTGTTGCAGTTGTGACAGGTCCATCGGCACGTCGCCGCCGAACGCCATGGCCATCGGTTCGACAATGTGCACCAGCGACAGCTTGGCGCCATTGCTCACCGACAGCTCTCGGGCACGGTGGATGACAGGGTCGCACTCTTCAGTCAGGTCTACGGCGACCAGGATGTGGTGGTAGGGCATGAGGCGCTCCTTGTAAGGGTTCAATATTGTTAAGTATGGCTGGTTTCAAGCGCATTGGTTCCAAAGTGACGCAATGGGCTCATGAAGATTCGGGAGTACAGATATGACGGTCTGGATAGTGGTGTCAATCCTGCTGGTGGTTTTGAGTCCGCTGGCGTGGCTGCGCCCATCGCGCGCGCAGAGCGGCCGCATCGCCCTGCGCATGGAGGCGCGACGCATCGGGCTGGCCATGCAGCTGGCGCCCCAGGAATGGCCGCACTGGCTGTCGCAGGAACCACCGAACCCGTGCGCGCAGTACCATCGGCCGCGCCTTGGCAAGCAACCGGCGTGCTGGGCGTACTGGCAGAAATCGCCAGAAGTGTGGGTCAATCAATGGCAGGAGGTCTGCGAGGATCGGGCGCTGCTCAATTATTTCGAAAGATTGCCGGACAATGTCTTCAAGGTCGAAGCAGACAAGCAGATGATCGCCTTGTATTGGGGCGAGAAGGGCGAAGCCTCGGTTTTGCAGGATATTGACGCCACACTGAAAGCGCTGGCGTGACTCGCGGATTTTTCGCACTGCAACGGTGCGAAACGTCCGGCAGACGAGCAATAAAAAGCCCGACATGATTCATCGGGCTGGGGTTGGCCAGGCAGGCCGGAAACTCATTTGATGGTGGTCGCCGTGAAGCGGCAAGCACACTTTCT
Organism: Pseudomonas baetica; assembly: GCF_002813455.1. Classification (NCBI taxonomy): domain Bacteria; kingdom Pseudomonadati; phylum Pseudomonadota; class Gammaproteobacteria; order Pseudomonadales; family Pseudomonadaceae; genus Pseudomonas; species Pseudomonas baetica. Next base: position 5,760,247 of record NZ_PHHE01000001.1, read on the forward strand.
CTGTAGTCCCAGCCAGCGTAGCCTGTTAAACAGGGCTCGTTGCGAATTGGGGCGACTTTTCTAGCTATTGATTCTATGAATGGCCTCACATGCAGACGCATGTTGCGGGTCTTCGTGGTACGGAAATGACCGCAAAGTCGCATTTCAACCCATATTTTGGGCGATTGACAATTGTCGGAAATTCCGTGAAGGTGACGTACCCAAATCAAACGGGCGTATGAATTGAGCGTTTGTCTTACAGACTGCTCCTACAGAATCCCGACTATCGCGTTGGCGGGTGTGCCGGGTGGATTGGCGACAGCATCGACGAAAAAGCGTCCTGCCGAGTCATTCGCCTGCGTCCGACGTGTACTGTTCAGCTTCCATATCGTGGAGATCAGTTGATGATTTACGAAGGTAAAGCCATCACGGTTAAAGCTCTTGAAAGTGGCATCGTCGAATTGAAATTCGACCTCAAGGGTGAGTCCGTCAACAAGTTCAACCGTCTTACCCTGAACGAGCTGCGTCAGGCCGTAGACACCATCAAGGCAGATGCTTCGATCAAAGGCGTGATCGTCAGCAGTGGCAAGGACGTGTTCATCGTCGGCGCCGACATCACCGAATTTGTCGACAACTTCAAGCTGCCGGATGCCGAGCTGGTTGCTGGCAATCTCGAAGCCAACAAGATCTTCAGCGATTTCGAAGACCTCAACGTTCCGACCGTAGCGGCCATCAATGGCATCGCCCTCGGCGGCGGTCTCGAAATGTGCCTGGCAGCTGACTATCGCGTCATGTCCACCAAGGCCAAGATCGGTCTGCCGGAAGTCAAACTTGGCATCTATCCAGGCTTCGGCGGCACCGTGCGTCTGCCGCGCCTGATCGGTGTCGACAACGCGATCGAGTGGATTGCCGCTGGCAAGGAAAACCGTCCTGAAGACGCCCTGAAAGTCAGTGCAGTCGACGCCGTGGTTGCTCCCGAGAAGTTGCAGGAAGCTGCCCTTGAACTGATCAAGCGCGCTATCTCCGGCGAGTTCGACTACAAGGCCAAGCGTCAGCCGAAGCTGGAAAAACTCAAGCTGAACGCCATTGAGCAAATGATGGCTTTCGAAACCGCCAAAGGTTTCGTGGCCGGCCAGGCTGGCCCGAACTACCCGGCGCCGGTTGAAGCGATCAAGACCATCCAGAAAGCCGCGAACTTCGGTCGTGACAAAGCACTGGAAATCGAGGCCGCAGGCTTCGTGAAACTGGCCAAGACTTCTGCTGCACAGAGCTTGATCGGTCTGTTCCTGAATGATCAGGAACTGAAGAAAAAGGCCAAGGCCTACGACGAAATCGCCAAGGACGTGAAGCAGGCCGCCGTGTTGGGCGCCGGCATCATGGGTGGCGGTATCGCTTATCAGTCGGCTTCCAAAGGCACGCCGATCCTGATGAAGGATATCAACGAGCACGGTATCGAACAGGGTCTGGCCGAAGCCGCCAAACTGCTGGTTGGCCGCGTTGATAAAGGTCGCATGACCGCTGCGAAAATGGCTGAAGTGCTCAACGCCATTCGTCCGACCCTGTCCTACGGCGACTTCGGTCACGTCGATCTGGTGGTCGAAGCTGTCGTCGAGAACCCGAAGGTCAAGCAAGCTGTGCTGGCTGAAGTCGAAGCTCAGGTCAAAGAGGACACCATCCTCGCATCCAACACCTCGACCATTTCCATCAGCCTGCTGGCCAAGGCCCTCAAGCGTCCGGAAAACTTCGTCGGCATGCACTTCTTCAACCCGGTGCACATGATGCCGCTGGTGGAAGTAATTCGTGGCGAAAAGTCCAGCGAGCTGGCTGTTGCCACCACCGTTGCCTACGCCAAGAAAATGGGCAAGAACCCGATCGTCGTCAACGACTGCCCGGGCTTCCTGGTCAACCGCGTACTGTTCCCGTACTTCGGTGGTTTCGCCAAACTGGTCAGCGCCGGTGTGGACTTCGTCCGTATCGACAAGGTCATGGAAAAATTCGGCTGGCCGATGGGCCCGGCGTACCTGATGGACGTGGTCGGCATCGACACCGGTCACCACGGTCGTGACGTGATGGCTGAAGGCTTCCCGGATCGCATGAAGGATGACCGCCGTTCGGCCATCGACGTGCTGTACGAAGCCAAACGCCTGGGTCAGAAAAATGGCAAGGGTTTCTACGCCTACGAGGCCGACAAGAAAGGCAAGCAGAAGAAAGTTGCCGATCCATCGGTTCTGGAAGTGCTCAAGCCGATCGTCTACGAGCAGCGTGAAGTCACTGACGAAGACATCATCAACTGGATGATGATCCCGCTGTGCCTGGAAACCGTGCGCTGCCTGGAAGACGGCATCGTTGAAACCGCCGCCGAAGCCGACATGGGTCTGGTCTACGGTATCGGTTTCCCTCCATTCCGTGGCGGTGCGCTGCGCTACATCGATTCGATCGGTGTTGCCGAGTTCGTTGCCCTGGCTGACCAGTACGCTGATTTGGGCGCGCTGTACCACCCGACCGCGAAGCTGCGCGAAATGGCCAAAAACGGCCAGAGCTTCTTCGGTTAAGCGCCCCCAACTAGAGTGAGAGTGAACTTATGAGCTTGAATCCTAGAGACGTCGTGATTGTCGACTTCGGTCGTACTCCGATGGGCCGCTCCAAGGGCGGCATGCACCGCAACACCCGCGCCGAAGACATGTCGGCGCACCTGATCAGCAAACTGCTGGAACGCAATGCCAAGGTCGATCCTGCTGAAGTCGAGGACGTGATCTGGGGCTGTGTGAACCAGACCCTGGAGCAAGGCTGGAACATTGCGCGCATGGCGTCGCTGATGACCCAGATCCCGCACACCTCGGCCGGCCAGACCGTGAGCCGTCTGTGCGGCTCCTCGATGAGCGCTCTGCACACTGCTGCGCAAGCGATCATGACCGGTAACGGTGACGTCTTCGTGGTTGGCGGCGTCGAGCATATGGGGCACGTGAGCATGATGCACGGTGTCGATCCGAACCCGCACATGTCTCTGTACGCGGCGAAAGCCTCGGGCATGATGGGCCTGACCGCTGAAATGCTGGGCAAAATGCACGGCATCACCCGCGAACAGCAGGACGCCTTTGGCGTGCGTTCCCACCAGTTGGCTCACAAGGCGACTGTGGAAGGCAAGTTCAAAGACGAAATCATCCCGATGCAAGGCTACGACGAGAACGGTTTCCTGAAACTGTTCGACTACGACGAAACCATTCGTCCGGAAACCACCCTGGAAAGCCTGGCGGCCCTCAAGCCTGCCTTCAATCCAAAGGGCGGCACCGTGACTGCCGGTACTTCGTCGCAGATTACCGATGGTGCTTCGTGCATGATCGTGATGTCGGCGCAGCGTGCGCAGGACCTGGGTATCCAGCCAATGGCGGTGATCCGTTCGATGGCAGTGGCGGGTGTGGATCCGGCAATCATGGGCTATGGTCCAGTTCCGGCTACACAAAAAGCCCTGAAGCGTGCGGGCCTTGGCATCAACGATATCGACTTCTTCGAGCTCAACGAAGCTTTCGCCGCACAGGCTCTGCCAGTGCTGAAAGATCTGAAAGTGCTCGACAAGATTAACGAGAAGGTTAACCTGCACGGCGGCGCGATCGCCCTGGGTCACCCGTTCGGTTGCTCCGGTGCCCGTATCTCCGGCACCTTGCTGAACGTGATGAAGCAGAATAGCGGCACCTTCGGTGTGGCCACTATGTGCATTGGTCTCGGCCAAGGCATCTCCACCGTCTTCGAACGCGTTTAAGCGTCTCGTCGATGGAAGCCGGGGCCAAGTGCCCCGGTTTTTGTTTTTGCGGATTTATTTTGTTTTTATTTTGAAAAAATTTGAGTGAGGGCCGAAGCGTGCCGATACAACCTGGGCTCTACCAACATTACAAAGGTCCGCAGTACCGTGTATTCAGTGTTGCGCGGCATTCCGAGACCGAAGAAGAAGTGGTCTTTTACCAAGCCCTGTATGGCGATTACGGCTTTTGGGTGCGTCCCTTGAGCATGTTTCTCGAGTCGGTCGAGGTTGACGGCGAGCAAGTGCCACGCTTTGCTTTGGTGCAAGCCGAACCGAGCCTTTTTTCCAAGGCATAAGGCGAGTGCGCACAGAACCCTGTGCTTGACCTCACCTTGTATCAACTATATATAGCGGTGCCGCGTCAGGCGCCAACCGCCTTTCACTTCTAGAATTCAGGAATTTTCTGATCCATGGGCAAATCGCTGGTCATTGTGGAATCCCCGGCTAAGGCCAAGACCATCAACAAGTATCTGGGTAACCAATACGTGGTGAAGTCGAGTATCGGCCATATCCGAGACCTGCCCACCAGCGGTTCGGCTAGCGCCAGCAAAGAGCCAGCCGCCAAGCGCGGCAAGGCTGCCGCAGGCGAAGGTCCGGTGCTTACGCCGAAAGAGAAAGCGCGCAAGCAGCTGGTCTCGCGTATGGGTGTCGATCCCGATCATGGCTGGAAGGCCAAGTACGAGATCCTTCCGGGTAAAGAGAAGGTGATCGAGGAGCTGCGCCGGCTCGCCAAGGATGCTGACACCATCTATCTCGCAACCGACTTGGATCGCGAGGGGGAAGCCATTGCATGGCACCTGCGCGAAGCCATCGGTGGTGATGACAGCCGCTACAAGCGCGTGGTGTTCAACGAAATCACCAAGAAGGCCATTCAGGAGGCCTTCTCCAAGCCGGGCGAGCTGGACATCGATCGTGTCAATGCTCAGCAGGCGCGTCGCTTCCTCGACCGCGTTGTGGGCTACATGGTCTCGCCGTTGCTGTGGGCCAAGATCGCCCGTGGCCTGTCCGCCGGTCGTGTGCAATCGGTTGCCGTGAAACTGGTGGTCGAGCGTGAGCGTGAAATCCGTGCGTTCAATCCGGAAGAGTACTGGGAAGTGCATGCCGATCTCGGCACCACCAAGGGCTCGACCGTGCGCTTCGAAGTCGCTCGCGAGAAAGGCGAAGCCTTCAAGCCGCTGAACGAAGCGCAGGCCATGGCCGCACTGGAGAAGCTCAAGTCTTCCAGCTACAGCATCGTCAAGCGCGAAGACAAGCCGACCAGCAGCAAGCCGTCGGCGCCGTTCATCACGTCTACCCTGCAACAGGCTGCGAGCAACCGCCTGGGCTTCGGCGTGAAGAAAACCATGATGATGGCCCAGCGTCTGTACGAGGCTGGCTACATCACTTATATGCGTACCGACTCCACCAACCTCTCGGCAGATGCCGTGACGATGGCACGCGCTTATATCGAAGACGAGTTCGGCAAGAAATACCTGCCGGAAACGCCAAACGTCTACAGCAGCAAGGAAGGCGCACAAGAGGCTCACGAAGCGATTCGTCCGTCTGACGCCAATACCATTCCGAGCAAGCTTGCCGGCATGGAGCGCGATGCAGAGCGTCTCTACGAACTGATCTGGCGCCAATTCCTTGCTTGCCAGATGCTGCCGGCGCAATACCTGTCGACGACTGTCAGTGTCGGCGCGGGTGATTTCGAGCTGCGCGCCAAGGGTCGTATCCTGAAGTTTGACGGTTACGCCCGCGTGATGCCGCAGATTGCCAAACCTGGCGATGACGACGTTCTGCCTGATATGGCGCAGGGCGATGTCATGAAGCTGATCAAGCTTGATCCGACCCAGCACTTCACCAAACCGCCGGCGCGTTACTCCGAAGCCAGTCTGGTGAAGGAAATGGAAAAGCGCGGCATCGGTCGTCCTTCCACTTACGCGGCGATTATTTCGACCATTCAGGATCGCGGCTACGTGACCCTGCACAACCGTCGTTTCTATTCGGAAAAGATGGGCGACATTGTCACCGAGCGTCTGTCGGAGAGCTTCTCGAACCTCATGGACTACGGCTTCACCGCCGGCATGGAAGAGAACCTCGATGACGTGGCTCAAGGCGAGCGCGACTGGAAAAATGTGCTGGACGAGTTCTACGGCGACTTCAAAAAGAAACTCGAAGTAGCCGAAAACCCGGAAAGCGGCATGCGTGCCAATCAGCCGGTCATGACCGATATTCCGTGCACCACCTGCGGTCGTCCGATGCAGATCCGTACCGCATCGACCGGTGTATTCCTCGGCTGCTCGGGTTACAGCCTGCCGCCGAAAGAGCGCTGCAAGGCCACCGTCAACCTGGTGCCGGGCGACGAGATTGCTGCGGACGATGAAGGCGAGTCTGAATCGCTGGTACTGCGTGGCAAGCATCGCTGCCCGATCTGCAGCACGGCGATGGACGCCTACCTGCTCGACGAGAAGCGCAAGCTGCACATCTGCGGTAACAACCCGGATTGCGCCGGCTACGAAATCGAAGAGGGCAGCTATCGCATCAAGGGCTACGAAGGTCCGAGCCTGGAATGCGACAAGTGCGGCAGCGAGATGCAGCTCAAGACCGGCCGTTTCGGCAAGTTTTTCGGCTGCACCAACCCGACGTGCAAAAACACCCGCAAATTGCTCAAGAGCGGTGATGCGGCGCCGCCGAAGATGGATCCGGTGAAGATGCCTGAGCTGAAATGCGAAAAGGTCAACGACACCTATATCCTGCGCGACGGTGCGTCCGGTCTGTTCCTGGCGGCCAGTCAGTTCCCGAAAAACCGCGAGACCCGTGCTCCGCTGGTGATCGAGATTCTGCCGCACAAGGACGAAATCGATCCGAAGTACCACTTCCTGTGCGAAGCGCCACAGAAGGATCCTGACGGTCTGCCAGCGGTGATCCGCTACAGCCGCAAGACCAAGGAGCAATATGTGCAGACCGAAGTCGACGGCAAACCAACCGGCTGGAAGGCTTACTACGACGGTGGTAAGTGGACGGTTGAGGACAAGCGCTCTGCGAAGGCCAAAGCCGAGTAAGCGTTAGTCCGGTACTGAAAAGGCCGCATGAGAACTCTTGAGTTTTCATGCGGCCTTTTTGTTTTGTGCTTGCGGTGGGATCGGCTGATCCACGACACTGTCTGGTCTGTTTGAAGCATTTATTTCGTTGTGGAGACTGCCGTCATGGCCCACGAACTCTATACCCGTACCAATCAGAAGATCTATTTCGCCGGCCTGTCGCTGGAAGCCCTGGCTCGAGCTGAAGAAGGGCGGGCGATGAATTCTCTGGCGCTGATTCAGGCTGGGCGTGAATCGGCTTTGTTTCATCTCTATGGTGCTCTGTTGGGGCTGTGTCATGAGATAGCCGGGTTCTACCGTTTGCCGCAGGCCAATGCGCCTAGGGCAGAGATGTTGCTGACGCGCGAAGTGCTGGAGTCGATCGCCATTCCCGAGTTGGCCGAAATGATCGAGCTGGCGGGTAACTCTGAAACGTGGCTGGCGAAACTGCTAGCGGCGCATTCGGCGCTGTTTCAACCACCGCGCGTCCCGCACAAGCCCAAAGGAGATGTAACCCAGCCGTTGATTCTGGCGGTGAATCTTGACGAGGAAGAGGCGTCAGAGGAGTTGAGTCGAGAGGAGTTGGAGAGTTGGCGGCAGAACCTCAAAGGTCTGGCGCTGCGTTTTCGCGAAGGCTTGAATGAGTGCTGATGGTGATTGACACGGTGGCAATCTGAAACATGCTGCTGGTCAAGATCCCAAGCGAAGCCTGAATGATGTCTATATAATGCCTGCCTTTCGTGGAGAACAGACCTATATGCCAACGTCCTTTCTAGAAATTGTCGAGTTACCAGACGGCCGTATCGAGCTGCGCAGGGCTGAGGACGAGGGTTCTCTGGTGACGCTGGATTTCTCCGAGGATGCCAAGGCGTTCCTGCAAGGCCAGCATGTAGAAATCGCCAAAGCGATGTTGAGCGTCGGTGTTCAGATGGCCGGTCGTATGGTTGAAGGCGAGTTTGACAAGGACGAGGGGCCGCAGGTTCTTCATTGATCCCCGCTTGTCGGCGTCAGCCAATACCGCTTCAGATCGGCTTCTCTGTCCTTGGAGAAGCCTGGCGCTTCACGCCGCGCGTGTTACAAGAACATCAACCCAATCGAATGTTCAGGCTCTGAGCGTCACCCGTGCGTGCAGCGCTGATCAACTGCTGCCGTGAACTTGTGTTCAGCGGATTAAGCCAGGTGACGACGGTGTGGCTGCGACCCAGACGCAACGCTTCGCATGCCAGTTGTTGAGCGCTTTGAGTGCCCCTCGGTTGCAGCAACAGAATGCGCTCGCGATTCAGGCCTGCATCTCGCAGCCATGTTTGGGTCAGGCTGGCCGGTGGGGCGATCAGCGTCAGCCAGCGTGCGTCCTGATCATCGCTCAATTCGCGCAGAATCGGGGCCAGCAGGTTCAGGCAGTTCCCGGCCGCACCACGCAGTGACAGCTCACTGAATACTTCGGGCTCGGCATTCCACGGGCGTTCGACCACGTCTTTCAGGGTCGGCGCCATCGGTTGCGCCAGAAACGCTTCGAATAAAGGCAGTTGTGTTTGCTGAGGTGTGTGTGGGAACTGCATAAAGCCTCCTTTAGCGGCGGATGACGCCGACACTCAAGCCTTCGATAACCAGTTCCTGATCTTTCAGGTCGACTTCGATAGGGGCGAACTCAGGATTTTCGGCAATCAGCCAGACCTTGCTGCCTTCACGCTTGAAGCGTTTGACGGTCACTTCATCGCCGATGCGGGCGACGACAACCTGGCCATTACGCGCTTCGCGAGTGGTGTGGACTGCCAGAAGGTCGCCGTCGAAAATGCCGATGTCCTTCATGCTCATGCCGTGCACGCGCAGCAGATAGTCGGCGCGCGGGTGGAAGAAAGTCGGATTGATGTTGCAGGATTCTTCGATGTGCTGCTGGGCCAGGATCGGTGCACCGGCAGCAACCCGGCCAATAATCGGTAAGGTGGAGTCGTCGGCCTTGGCCTCGAATCCGGGGATGCGAATGCCTCGGGAAGCGCCAGGGGTCATCTCGATGGCGCCTTTGCGGGCCAGTGCCTTGAGATGTTCTTCCGCCGCATTGGGCGATTTGAAACCCAGTTCCTGAGCGATTTCCGCACGGGTTGGCGGGTAGCCGTTGTCTTCGAGGCAACGTTTGATAAAGGCCAGAATCTCGGCTTGGCGTGGCGTCAGCTTTAGCATATTGATCGCTCTGTCTTTTTATACAGTGACTGGGATTATATACAGTGAAGCGGTCTTGGCAATGCCCGTTTTTTTGCAGCCCGCCGGACGGTCGGCAGGGGTGTTTATTAATGCGGCCGCCTTGTGTGGTTAAATAGCTGACCGACCATTCCCAAAACGAACTGGCAGGCTTGACAAGGCACAGGCTGAAACGTATGTTTCAAACAAGTGTTTGTCAGGCGGAGTAGCCATGGCCCAGTCGGAAACCGTTGAACGCATTCTTGATGCTGCCGAGCAGTTGTTCGCGGAGAAAGGTTTTGCGGAAACCTCATTGCGTTTGATCACCAGTAAGGCTGGCGTCAATCTGGCGGCAGTGAATTATCACTTCGGCTCAAAGAAGGCGCTGATTCAGGCGGTTTTTTCGCGTTTCCTCGGCCCGTTTTGTACCAGCCTCGATAAAGAGCTGGAGCGACGTCAGGCCAAGCCTGAAAACAAACCCACCCTTGAAGAACTGCTGGAAATCCTCGTTGAGCAGGCGCTGGTGGTTCAGCCACGTAGCGGCAACGACCTGTCGATCTTCATGCGTTTGCTGGGCCTCGCATTCAGCCAGAGCCAGGGCCACCTGCGCCGATATCTGGAAGACATGTACGGCAAGGTATTCCGTCGCTACATGCTGCTGGTCAATGAAGCGGCGCCACGCATTCCGCCGATCGAGTTGTTCTGGCGCGTGCACTTCATGCTCGGTGCTGCTGCATTCAGCATGTCCGGAATCAAGGCTTTGCGCGCTATCGCCGAGACTGATTTCGGCGTCAATACTTCCATTGAGCAGGTCATGCGCCTGATGGTGCCGTTCCTCGCTGCTGGCATGCGCGCCGAGACCGGTGTCACCGATGCTGCCATGGCCACCGCGCAACTGCGCCCGCGCAGCAAATCAACGCCGGTCGCCGCCAAGGTTTAACCGCGCACGGGTGGGCGCGGCAGCTTGTATCCGCTAAGCTAGCCGCCCATGCCGACTCTCGTTTTGAACCCGTTCTCAATCGATATCGCCGACCTGCCGGGCACTGCCCTCGGTAGCGATTTCGTGTGCAACGGGTTTTCGTTTTCAAGGAATCTTTATGACTGCTGACCTGCAAGGCTCGTTGATGGTGGACGTCGCCGGTACCTGGCTGACGGCCGAAGATCGCCAATTGTTGCGTCAGCCCGAAGTGGGTGGCCTGATCATTTTCGCGCGCAATATCGAGCATCCGCGCCAGGTGCGTGAATTGAGCGCGGCGATCCGCGCAATTCGTCCGGATCTGCTGCTGGCGGTGGATCAAGAGGGTGGTCGCGTACAGCGTCTGCGTCAGGGCTTCGTACGGCTGCCGGCCATGCGCGCGATTGCTGACAATCCGAACGCTGAATACCTGGCCGAGCAATGCGGCTGGATCATGGCCACCGAAGTGCTGGCGGTCGGTCTAGACCTGAGTTTCGCCCCGGTGCTCGATCTGGATTACCAGCGCAGCGCCGTGGTCGGCACTCGCTCGTTTGAAGGTGATCCCGAGCGCGCGGCATTACTCGCCGGCGCATTCATTCGCGGCATGAACAGTGCGGGCATGGCTGCCACTGGCAAGCATTTCCCCGGCCACGGCTGGGCAGAAGCGGATTCCCACGTCGCGATACCCAACGACGAACGCAGCCTCGATGAGATTCGCGCCAACGACCTGGTTCCATTCGCCAGACTCAGCAAGCAACTGGCTGCGGTCATGCCGGCTCATGTCATCTATCCGCAAGTCGATTCACAGCCTGCCGGTTTCTCCCGCCGCTGGTTGCAGGACATCCTGCGCGGCGAGTTGCAGTTCGACGGTGTGATCTTCAGCGACGACCTGTCGATGGCCGGCGCCCATGTGGTCGGCGATGCCGCCAGCCGCATCGAGGCCGCTCTCTCTGCCGGTTGTGACATGGGGCTCGTGTGCAACGATCGTGCTGCGGCTGAGCTGGCCCTGAGTGCCGCACAGCGCATGAAGGTCAAACCGTCCGCCCGCATCGCGCGTATGCGCGGTCAGGCGTTCGCCAGCACCGACTACCGTCAGGACCCGCGCTGGCTCACCGCCATCGGCGCGCTCAAAGACGCTCAACTGATCGATTAAGGATTTTTCGTTATGACGGTTTACGCAATCATCGGTGGCACCGGTCTGACCCAGCTCGAAGGCCTGAGCATTCGCCAATCGCTGGCGGTGGACACTCCTTACGGCGCGCCATCGGCCGAGGTGCAAATCGGCGAATACGCAGGCAAGGAAGTACTGTTCCTCGCCCGTCACGGCCATCCACATCGTTTCCCGCCGCACAAGGTCAATTACCGCGCCAATCTATGGGCGTTGAAGCAGGCCGGTGCCGAAGCGATCATCGCGGTCAACGCTGTGGGTGGTATTCATCCGGCGATGGGCACCGGGCATTTCTGCGTGCCGCATCAGATCGTCGATTACACCAGTGGGCGTGAGCACACCTATTTCGCCGATGATCTGGAGCATGTCACCCACATCGACTTCAGCTTTCCCTACAGCGAGCCGTTGCGTCAGCAACTGATTGCTGCCGTGGCTGCGCAAGGTTGCGAGTACAGCGATCAGGGCGTCTACGCCTGCACCCAAGGCCCGCGTCTGGAAACGGTCGCCGAGATCGTGCGTCTGGAGCGTGATGGTTGCGACATCGTCGGCATGACCGGCATGCCGGAAGCGGCGCTGGCCCGCGAGCTGGATCTGGATTACGCCTGTCTGGCGCTGGTGGTGAATCCAGCGGCGGGCAAGACCACTGAAGTGATCACCATGGCCGAGATCGAGCAGGCGTTGCATGACGGGATGGGGAAGGTGAAATCGGCATTGGCGCGGGTGTTGGCCGGCTGAAGGACTGCCCATGAGCATTCTCATCGAACGGCTCAAGTCGTTGGCCTGGACTCAGGCATTCAGTAGCAAGGCCCTGGCCAAGGCTCGCGCTTATGCCGCCGATGATCGTGTAGAGATCATCGAGATCAATGACAAAAAGATCGAGGCGTTCTGCGTCGGTTCTGAAAGTCAGGCGTATGAACAAAGCATTTACTTGTCCGAAGATCGGCTGGGTTCCGTCAACTTGCGTTGCCTGTGCAGCTGTCCTGTCGTAATCGACTGCAAGCACTGCGCTGCGGTGCTCTATCATCTGCTGGGCAGTGCTGATGATGCGTCTGAAAGTGACGCACAGATCCCTTTGGGGCGGGCGCTGGAGCATTGGCTTTCGACCATTCCCGTGCCGAACAAGCCCGCCGAAGAAGGCGCGCAAACCGCAGGCCCGCGCCTGTTTTACAAGCTCAAGCCAACGTCAGTGAGCGGCAAGTGGCTGCTCGATATTTTCAGGGTCTCCCAGCTCAAGAGCGGCGAGTTACGCGAAGTCAAACCGATGTATTCGCTAGCGGAAATGCTCATGCGTCAGCCCGGCTACCTGTCCGAGCTGGATCTGCGCGTTGCCAGGCTGCTGGTTGCCATGCACTCTCACCACGCCTATTACAGCGGCTATCCGCTGGAAGGCAGCAGCGGTGCCGAATTGCTGGAAATGCTCCTGCGCACCTCGCGGCTGTTCCTCGATTTCGAGGATCTGCGACCGTTGGTGCCGGGCGCGAAGCGCATCGGCCAGTTCGCCTGGGCCGAACAGGCCGACGGCGGTTTCCGTGCGCAGTGGGGCAGTGCCGAGGCTGCGCAGGAAACCGTGCTGGCGCTGGAGCCGCTTTATTACCTGGATCGTGAACAGCGGCAGATTGGCCCTCTGTTCAATGATCTGGAAGAAAAACTGGCAAGCCATTTGACTCTGGCGCCGGACATTCCGGCGCGTCAGGCGATGCAGTTCAGCCATCGCATGAGCGCGGCAACGAGAATCCCGCCGCCCCACCAACTGACCGAACGAGTCATCGACGACGTACTTCCGCAGCCACAACTGACCCTCGTCAGTGGTTGGGAGCGCTCGCGCTGGGAATACATTCTTGAGCACCGCGCCGCACTGGTGTTTACCTACAACGGCCAGCCGACGGTGGATCGCAACCCGGAAGTGATGATCCTCAACGGTACCGAAACCCAGCGCATTCAACGCCAGCCTGCGGTGGAAAAGAAACTGCGCCAGATCCTGCAAAGGCTCGGCTTCAAGAAAGCCACGCGCAAGAGCTCTCTGGATCGTCCCGGCGAGATGTTCACGTTGCCAGATGATTCCGCCTGGCTCGGGTTTATGCACGAAGGGCTTGCCACGTTGCGCGCCTCGAACTGGGAAGTGGAGATGAGTCCCGGCTTTCATTTCAATGTGCAACCGGTTGAGCATTGGTACGCCGAGGTCGAAGAAGAGGCCGGGCATCAGTGGTTTGATTTGCAGTTGGGTATCGTCGTCAATGGCCAGCGCTATAGTTTGCTACCAATACTTCTGCACTTGTTGCGCACCCAGCCGCGCTTGCTTGACCCGGTCAATCTGGCACAACGCAGCGATGACGAAAAACTCCTGATCGAACTGAAATCCAGCGGTTTTGGCGACCCTTCGGGTGCCAGGGTCGCGCTGCCGCTGAGTCGGGTCAAGCCGCTGATGGCCACGCTGGGCGAGTTGTACCTGGGCGGTCATCAGGGCGATGCACTGCGCTTGAGTCTCCCGGACGCCGCGCGCTTGAGTATGCTCGATGGCCTTCCCCTGGATTGGCAGGGTGGCGAGCGGCTGCGTACCTTTGCCAAACGCCTGCAGAATTCCAGTCACACCCGCGTCGCTGTTCCGGCCGGCCTTAACGCGCAACTGCGCCCCTATCAGCTCGAAGGCCTGAACTGGATGCAGACCCTGCGCGAGCTTGAGGTCGGCGGCATTCTGGGCGATGACATGGGGCTGGGCAAAACGCTGCAAACCTTGGCGCATCTGCTCACGGAAAAACACGCCGGTCGCCTCGATTGCCCGGCTCTGGCGGTGATGCCGACCAGCCTTATTCCCAACTGGCTCGACGAGGCCGAGCGTTTCACCCCCCAGTTGAAAGTATTGGCGTTGCACGGCACGGGGCGGCAAAAGGATTTCGCTGATCTGGCTGAATACGATCTGGTGCTGACAACTTACGCCTTGCTGCCGAGAGATCTGGAGGTCCTGCAGCCGCAGCTGTGGAGCGTACTGATTCTCGACGAAGCGCAGAACATCAAAAACCCGATCAGCAAAGCGGCGCAAGCGGCCCGTGACCTGCAGGCCCGCCAGCGCTTGTGCCTGAGCGGCACGCCATTGGAAAACCACTTGGGCGAGCTTTGGTCGCAGTTTCATTTCCTCATGCCCGGTTGGCTTGGCGACAGCAAGTCCTTCAATCGCGATTACCGCACGCCAATCGAAAAGCACGGCAATGTTCAGCGTATGCAGCACCTGACAGCGCGCATCAAGCCGTTTTTGCTGCGCCGCAAAAAGGATCAGGTGGCCACCGAACTGCCGCCGAAAACCGAAATTGTCCATTGGGTTGATCTCAGCGACGGCCAGCGTGATGTCTATGAAACGGTGCGCGTGGCGATGGACAAAAAAGTCCGCGACGAAATTGCCCGCAGTGGCGTGGCGCGCAGTCAGATCATCATTCTCGATGCCTTGCTCAAGCTGCGTCAGGTCTGTTGCGACTTGCGCTTGATCAAGATGCCGCTGACAGCGAAGGCGCTGCGCTCCGGCAGTGGCAAGCTGGTCAGCTTGATGGAGATGCTCGAAGAGCTGCTCGGCGAAGGTCGCAGGATTCTGCTTTTTTCGCAGTTCACTTCGATGCTTGCCTTGATCGAGGAAGAATTGCAGCGGCGTGACATTGCCTACTCGCTGCTGACCGGTGAAACCACGGATCGACGCACGCCGGTGAAGGATTTTCAGGGCGGCAAGGTGCCGCTGTTTCTGATCAGTCTGAAGGCCGGGGGTACCGGTTTGAACCTGACCGCTGCGGATACGGTGATTCACTTCGACCCTTGGTGGAACCCGGCGGTGGAAAATCAGGCCACTGATCGTGCGTATCGAATCGGGCAAAACAACCCGGTGTTCGTTTACAAGCTGATCGCTCGCGGCACGGTGGAGGAAAAAATACAGGCGCTGCAACAAGAGAAAGCGGCGTTGGCCGGTGCGGTGCTTGAGGGCGGGACGACGGGTGGCTGGAAGCTGGAGCAGAGTGACATTGAGGCGCTATTTGCGCCGTTGCCCGTTTCCAAGGGTTGAGCCTGGGTTTTAACCGTTAGACCGAGGTGAGCCATTCGCGAGCAGGCTCGCTCCCACATTAGATTTGTGTGATTCACAAGATCCCTGTGAACACTGGATTGGTGAATGCCACAGATCCAGTGTGGGAGCGAGCCTGCTCGCGAAAGCTGGTTAACACACGACAAATATTTCAACGCTTCTCGAGCTTATCCGGCAACGGCGCAAACAACGCTTCAATATCGTCGTTCTGCAATTTCCAGTCCCCAGCCTTGCGTCCGTCGAGGACGCCCGCCGCCAAGTCGGATTTTTCCTTTTGCAGGTGCTGAATCTTCTCTTCCACCGTGCCCCTGGCAATCATCTTGTAAACGAACACCGGTTTCTCCTGGCCGATCCGATACGCGCGGTCAGTCGCTTGATTCTCGGTCGCCGGGTTCCACCACGGGTCGTAGTGAATCACCGTGTCCGCTTCGGTCAGGTTCAGACCTACGCCGCCAGCCTTCAGACTGATCAGAAAGATCTGACGCTTGCCGCTCTGGAATTCCTTCACCGGCGTGCGTCGATCGCGGGTCTGCCCGGTCAGCAAAGCGTAAGAGATATCGCGTTTTTTCAGCTCTTCTTCGATCAGTGACAGCATCGAGGTGAACTGTGAGAACAGCAGAATCCGTCGACCTTCCTCGAACAACTCTTCAAGCATTTCCATCAGGCTATCGAGTTTGCCCGACGTGCTGCCGCGAGCGGGCAGGGGGGCGTCGTTGATCAGGCGCAGATCGCAGCAGACCTGCCGTAACTTGAGCAACGCTTCAAGAATGATGATCTGGCTGCGCGCCACCCCTTTGCGGGTGATCTCGTCGCGGACTTTCTTGTCCATGGCCAGGCGCATGGTTTCGTACACGTCGCGCTGTGCTTCGTTGAGATCGACCCAATGGATGATTTCAGTCTTGGGCGGCAGTTCAGTGGCGACCTGTTCCTTGGTGCGGCGCAGCAGAAACGGTTTTATCCGACCGTTGAGGTGCTGGAGTCTGACTTCACTGCCGCGCTTTTCGATCGGCACGCGGTAATCGGCGTTGAAACTTTTCACGTCGCCGAGCCAGCCCGGCAGCAGAAAGTGGAACAGCGACCAGAGTTCGCCGAGGTGGTTTTCCAGTGGCGTACCACTCAGGCACAGGCGTTGGCGCGCATTCAAGTCGCGGGCCGCTTGAGCGGCTTTGCTGTTCGGGTTCTTGATGTACTGCGCTTCATCCAGCACCAGCACATGCAGCGGCTGTTTGGCCAGAATCTCGACATCCTTGGGCAGCAGCGCGTAGGTGGTGAGAATCAGGTCGAAGTCGGCCAGATGTTCGAAGTGTTTCTTGCGGCTGGCGCCATACAGCGCCACGACTTTCAGTTGCGGCGTAAAATGCGCCGCTTCATCGAGCCAGTTCGGAATCAGACTGGTAGGCATCACCACCATGCACGGCCGGTCCAGACGTCCAGCGTTCTTCTCGCTAAGAATGTGCGCCAGTGTCTGTAGGGTTTTACCCAGGCCCATGTCGTCCGCGAGAATCCCGCCGACTTCCAGTTGCCGCAGCGATTGCATCCAGCTCAAGCCTTCGAGCTGATAGGGGCGCAGCGTCGCATTCAGGCCTTCGGGCGCTTCTACGCTGAATTCGCGAATGTCACGCAGGCGTTGAGCGAAACTGCGAATCTGCTCGCCGCCCTCCCAAAGCAGCGGAAGACCTTCCAGCGAATTCAGGCGTGTGGCGTCGGCCTTGCTCAGGCGCAGGGTGGTTTCCCCGGGCTCCTGCAAATAGAACGCGCCAAGGGTCGTCAGTACCGGTTTCAATCGGCCCAGCGGCAGCGCGACCTGCAAGGGCCCGTGCTCGGTGTTGCGCTGCGGAATATTGACCAGAATCAGCTCGTCATCGCGCCGGCGCGCGAGGCGTTCCGGGTTGAGGATTTCAGTGTGCGAGCGCATCAGATTGAGCAGGATCGGCAGCAGGCTCAGGCGCTCTCCGTTGACGATGATCCCCAGCTCCAGATCAAACCAGTCGCGCTCCGGCGCCTGCTCAACCGTGGCGTACCAGTCATCGACGGCGGTCAGATCGAAGCCGAACTCCTCGTCGATCTGCAATTCCCAGCCCTGGGTGCGCAGCTTCGGCAGATCGTTGAGCGTAAAGGTCAGCCACGCGCTGTCATTGACCATCTCATACAGTTCACCGGCACTTTCCGGCAGCGCTTTGCTTTGGCGAGTGGCGATGCGAAAACCGAGGATTCTTAGCTGTTCGCGGTAGGACTGTTCGACTTCCGGGTGACGTTTTATCCGCAGCGTCTGGGTTTCCTGACGAATCAGGATGTCGCTGTTTTTCTGCCCACTGACGTATTCGTCCAGATAACTGAACGACAGCGCCGCGCGATGCTGAATGTAGCGCTGCATCTTGCCGTTGCGCGGCTCGAAGGCGCTGAACTCGACGCTGGCCAGCCACAGGCGCGGCACCGGCTGCACGTTGTCGACCAGCACTTGCGGCGGCGCTTTCGGGCCGCGGTTTTCCAGCACGGCCTGAAGTTTTTCCAGCAGTTCGACGTCTTTGGCAGCCGCGGGATACTCGAGGGTTTCCTGGATTTGCAGCAGTACCGCGGCGCAGTGTTTGCAGTTGGTGCGAACCGGGCAGGTGCACGCGGCATCGACCAGCAGCAAGGTGCCTTTGGCCGACTCGCGCAGGTGAATGGTCTGCCGGTAGACGTTACCGCCGGAGCCTTCGCAACTGGCGGTGATGGTCGCATCGCCGACCTGGGCGATGCGTACCCGATTCTCCAGGGCGTAGCGGCGGCCACGCTCCAGGCTCTGTTCCTTGAATCGGCTGACCCAGGAGGGTGCCAACGGTTTACTCAGGGGCGCGGACATAAGGACTTCAATCAGTCCGGGATGGCTTCAGGCGCTTCCCGTGGCGCCGGCGCCGTCAGGGAAGTGATCTTGATCAGCAGGGCCAGGTGGCCGTTGTCGAGATAGTTGAGTTGGCCGTTTTTGGTGTGGCTGTCCTGCCGCAGGCGCTCACTGGCAGTGACCAGGCCGTTGGCGTCAATCTGGTTGACCCAGAAATCGGCGGTTACGTCGGTGAAGCGCCCGAGTTTCATCTCAAGCGTGCCCTCGATCGGGAATTGGCCGAATTGCTCCTGACCGTCGCTGACGGCCACTTTGGTCGGCGCCTCGCCAAGGGTCTGCTGCCAGGCTTTGTGCATCAATACCGTGTAGTCGCCGCTGGCGGTGAGTTTGCCGGCAACGTCGCCGAGTGCCGGGGTGCGTTTGCTGTCATCGCCCAGGCGCTGGGCGCCGGCGGCCCAGTCTTCCGGCGCGGCGCGGCTGACAATGGCCGGAACCGCGTTCTGGCGCACCAGAATCATTTCGACCATATAGGTGTCATCGGCAAATGCCGAAGGAGCTACCAAGGTCAGTAGCAAAGTCAGTGAGCGAAACAGGCGCATGCGGCGTCCTTCAAGCAGTTTTCGGGATGAGGCGCTCGAACAGCGCCTCTACAGTATTAAAGCGCTCTTCCGGGCGCTCCATTGGCACCTGGAACTTGAACATCGTGGCACCTTCAAATTTGTAGCGTTTTGGCTGACTCTGGATCAGTTTGATCAAGGTCATCGGATCGACCGGCGTCTGCGCGGCGAACTCGATACGGCCACCCTGCGGGCCACCGTCGACCTTCTTGATCCCCAATTGCTCGGCCTGCAATTTCAAGGCTGTGATGCGCACCAGATTCTTGGTCGGTTCCGGCAGCAGGCCGAAGCGGTCGATCATCTCCACTTGCAGATCCTTCAGGCCTTCCTCGTCGGTGGCCGAAGCGATGCGCTTGTAAAGGATCAGACGGGCGTGAACGTCCGGCAGATAATCTTCCGGAATCAGCGCCGGTACGCGCAGGTTGACCTCCGGGCCGCCACCGAGCGGTTGATCGAGGTTAGGCTGTTCGCCCTTGCGGATCGACTTCACCGCGCGTTCGAGCATTTCCATGTACAGCGTGAAGCCGACGGCTTGAATCTGGCCGCTCTGGCCATCGCCAAGCAGTTCACCCGCGCCACGGATTTCCAGATCGTTGGTGGCCAGGACGAAACCGGCGCCGAGATCCTGGGTATTGGCAATCGCCTCCAGACGCTTTTCCGCGTCCGAAGTGATTTGCTGGCGCGGCGGCGTCAGCAAGTACGCGTAAGCCTGGTGGTGACTACGTCCCACGCGACCGCGCAACTGGTGCAGTTGTGCCAGGCCGAACTTGTCGGCGCGCTCGATGATGATGGTGTTGGCGCTCGGCACGTCGATGCCGGTCTCGATGATGGTCGAAGCGATCAGCACGTTGAAGCGCTTGTGATAGAAGTCGCTCATCACCTGTTCGAGTTCGCGCTCACGCATCTGTCCGTGACCGATACCGATCCGCGCTTCCGGCACCAGTTCGGCCAGGTCAGCGGCGCATTTCTCGATGGTCTTCACATCGTTGTGCAGGTAATACACCTGACCGCCGCGCAGCAGTTCACGCAGCAGGGCCTCTTTGACCGTGCTTTTGTTTTGCTCCATGACGAAGGTGCGCACCGACAGACGTCGGGCCGGCGGCGTGGCGATGATCGACAGGTCGCGCATGCCCGACACCGCCATGTTCAGCGTGCGCGGAATCGGCGTGGCGGTCAGCGTGAGGATGTCGACTTCACTGCGCAGGGCCTTGAGCTGTTCTTTCTGACGGACACCAAAGCGGTGTTCTTCGTCGATGATCACCAGCCCGAGATTCTTGATCTTCACATCGTCGGACAGCAGCTTGTGCGTGCCGATGACGATGTCGATCTTGCCTTCCGCCAGATCGGCGATTGCAGCATTCACTTCTTTGGCCGATTTGAAGCGGCTCATCACTTCCACGGTCACCGGCCAGTCGGCGAAGCGGTCGCGGAAGCTGTTGTAGTGCTGTTGGGCGAGCAGGGTGGTCGGCACCAGAATCGCCACTTGGCGACCACCATGCACAGCGATGAACGCGGCGCGCATGGCCACTTCGGTCTTGCCGAAACCGACGTCGCCGCAGACCAGTCGATCCATCGGTTTCGGCGCGAGCATGTCTTCGCGTACGGCTTCGATGGTCGATTGCTGGTCCGGGGTTTCTTCGAACGGGAAGCCAGCGCTGAACGTCGCGTAATCGGCTTTTGGATCAGCAAACGCATAACCTTCGCGCGCGGCGCGACGGGCATAGATGTCGAGCAGTTCGGCGGCGACGTCGCGCACCTGTTCGGCGGCTTTGCGCTTGGCTTTCTGCCACGTCTCGGAGCCGAGACGGTGCAGCGGGGCCAGGGAATCGTCGCTGCCGGTGTAACGGGCGATGAGGTGCAGGTTAGCCACCGGCACGTAAAGCTTGGCGTTCTCGGCGTATTCGAGGGTGAGGAACTCGGCAGCCTGATTGTCGATTTCCAGAATCGTCAGGCCCAGATAGCGGCCGACACCGTGGTCAATGTGTACCACCGGCGCGCCTTCGCGCAGTTCGGTGAGGTTCTTGATGACGGCGTCATTGTTGCCGTCGGCGCGCTTCTCGCGGCGGCGACGTTGCATGACGCGCTGACCGAACAGCGGGCTTTCCGCGACCAGTGCCAGCGCCGGGTCATCCAGCATCAGGCCTTCGTCGAGCGGAGCAATGGTGATCGCCAGGCGATCCTTGCTCGCGACGAAGTCCGGCCAGCTGTCGACGGTTTTCGGCCGCAACTTCAGACGTTCGAGCAACTCCAGCAGCACTTCGCGACGGCCGGCGGATTCGGCGGTGAACAGCACGCGTCCGGGGAATTCGTCGAGGAAGGTCGACAGTGCCGCCAACGGTTGTGTGGCTTTGGCTTCGATGGCCAGATTCGGCAGCGTCTGAGCCGGGAATCGTTCGCGGCCGACGCCGGTTTCCACGTCTTGCTGACTGGCGACCACGCGTGGCCAGCTCTTGAGGCGAGCGAAGCAGTCTTCCACTGGCAGGAACAGTTCAGCCGGTGGCAATAAAGGACGCGATGGATCGACACGGCGCTCTTCATAGCGATTGCGCACGTCGTTCCAGAAATTCTCTGCCGCTTGCTCGATGCCCGGCAGCGAGAACACTTGCGTGTCTTGGGGCAGGTAATCGAACAGGGTCGAGGTTTCGTCGAAGAACAGCGGCAGGTAGTACTCGATACCGGCCGGGGTAATCCCGCTGCTCAGATCCTGAAAGATCGGGCAGCGACGGAAGTCGACATCGAACCGCTCGCGGAAACGCGCCTTGAAACGGGTGACCGCATCTTTCTGTAGCGGGAATTCACGCGCCGGCAGCAGCTTGACCGAATCGACCTTGTCGATGGAACGCTGGTTTTCCGGGTCGAAGGTGCGCAGGGTTTCGATTTCGTCGTCGAACAGGTCGATGCGGTACGGCAGCTTGCTGCCCATCGGGAACAGATCGATCAGCGCGCCACGCACGGTGAATTCGCCGTGCTCGTAGACCGTGTCGACGTAGCGATAGCCGCTGGCTTCGAGCCGCGAGCGCATCTGCTCGACATCGAGCTTCTGGCCGACATCCAGCACCAGGCTGCTGCCGAGCAGGAACTTGGTCGGCGCCAGCCGATGCAGGGCGGTGGTGATCGGCACCACCAGCACGCCATGCGCCAGTTCCGGCAGCCTGTATAAGCTGGCGATGCGCTGGGAAATGATGTCCTGGTGCGGCGAGAACAGGTCGTACGGCAGGGTTTCCCAGTCGGGGAAATGCAGAACGGGCAAATCCGGGGCGAAGAAACTCAGCTCCTGTTCCAGCCGTTCGGCACTCTGGCTGTCGGCGGTCAGTAGCAGGGTGAAGCGCTTGGCAGCGCTGGCAGCCTCGGCAATCGCCAGGCTCAGTGCGGCACCGGGCAGATTGCCCCAGTGCTGTTTACCTGCCTCGGCAGGGAGAAGCGGTAGACGCAGAACAGGCACGGAAGGTTGAGCTCCAGGCGTTGCGACAAAGTCGGTAATTGTAGCGGCGTCCGATGCTGCCTGTCAGTTGCAGACTGCGTCTATCTTCGCTGTTTCGGCAAAATGTAGTGGTAACCATAAAAAAGAGCACTTTTTCAGTGGTTATGTAGTGCCGAAACGGGGTGGTGTTACGGAGGGTTACAGACATCGTCTAACAGTCGTCGAAAAATTGACTGCGCTGAAAGCCCCGGTTTTACTGGGCTGGCGCGGGGCGTAATTTTTTTGAACGGAATTTTGTTACCGATTTCGCGACAGGCGCGCATTGCTGAATGAGGTTGTCGGCGGCATAATGTAGCCCCTTTTTTCTGCCCCTACATGTGGAAGGTTACCGTGACTCAGAAGCCCGACCAGTGTCTTGGTGAATGGATCGACCGTGAAGCACTCGCAGAAGCGATGATTCCGCTTATCGGTCAGCTCTACCGCAATAACAACGTGGTGAGCTCGATCTATGGCCGCAGCCTGATCAACCAGTCTGTCATCGCGATTCTCAAAGCTCACCGCTTTGCTCGCCACCGTTCTTCCGACGACAGCGAACTCTCCGTCCACGAAACATTCCCACTGCTCAAAGCCATGAGCGAGCTCAAGCTCGGCGCGGCTTCGGTAGATCTGGGCAAGTTGGCGTTCAAATTCCGCAACGAGGGCAACGGCCGCAGCGCCGAGCAGTTCGTTCGTGAAGAAATGGCTGACGTGGTTGGCCAGCAAAACGCTTCCGCACGTAAAGGCACCGACGTTGTGCTGTATGGCTTCGGTCGTATCGGCCGTCTGCTGGCGCGCATCCTGATCGAAAAAACCGGTGGTGGCGACGGTCTGCGTCTGCGTGCCATCGTGGTGCGTAAAGGCGCCGACAACGACCTGACCAAGCGTGCCAGCCTGCTGCGTCGCGATTCGGTACATGGTTCGTTCAATGGCACCATCACCATCGACGAAGAAAACAACACCATCACCGCCAACGGTAACCTGATCCAGGTGATCTACGCGAAGAACCCGACCGAGGTGGATTACACCCAGTACGGCATCAAAGACGCGCTGCTGGTGGACAACACCGGTGTGTGGCGTGACGCTGATGGCCTGGGTCAACACCTGGCGTGCCCGGGCATCGACCGCGTTGTTCTGACCGCGCCTGGCAAAGGCAAGCTGAAGAACATTGTTCACGGCATCAACCACGGTGAAATCACCGCTGACGACAAGATCGTGTCCGCCGCTTCCTGCACCACCAACGCCATCGTGCCGGTGCTGAAGGCTGTGAATGACAAGTTCGGCATCATCAACGGTCACGTCGAAACCGTTCACTCGTACACCAACGACCAGAACCTGATCGACAACTTCCACAAGGGCGATCGCCGTGGTCGTTCCGCTGCGCTGAACATGGTCATCACCGAGACCGGTGCTGCCACTGCTGCTGCCAAGGCCCTGCCTGAACTGGCCGGCAAGCTGACCGGTAACGCGATCCGTGTTCCGACGCCAAACGTGTCGATGGCCATTCTCAACCTGAACCTTGAGAAAGCCGCTACCCGTGAAGAGATGAACGAGTACCTGCGCTACATGGCGCTGCACTCCGATCTGCACAAGCAAATCGACTTCGTCAATTCGCAGGAAGTGGTGTCCACTGACTTCGTGGGTTCGCGTCACGCCGGTGTGGTCGACGCTGAAGCGACCATCGTTCAGGACAACCGCGTTGTTCTGTACGTCTGGTACGACAACGAGTTCGGTTACAGCTGCCAGGTTGTTCGAGTGATGGAAGACATGGCCGGTGTGAACCCGCCAGCGTTCCCGCGCTAAGCCTTAGCTGCCAATGAAAACGCCCCGACTTTGGTCGGGGCGTTTTTGTTTGTGTGCCTGGTCAATCTCTATTGCCTGTATTGGCCTCTTCGGGAGCAAGCCCCCTCCCACAATTGGAATGCATTCTCCTGTGGGAGGGGGCTTGCTCGCGAAAGCGTCCTATCAGGCACCGCCAGGCACAGCCGCTTGAGCAGTGCGCAGTTCATGCTTGTTGCCACGAAACAGTACCAACGTCGCAATCAATCCCAGCACCGCCGCGCCACTGAGCCAGATGCCCGGCGCAGCCTTGTTATCCAGCACATGAATCAGATAAGTACACGCCGCCGGTGTGAAGCCGCCGAACGTCGCGGTTGCCAGACTGTAAGCCAGAGAGAACCCCGTCGTACGCACTTCCACCGGCATGATTTCGGTCAGCGCCACCACCATCGCGCCGTTGTACGAACCGTACAGGAACGATAGCCAGAGCTCGACGATCAGCAGATGGCTGAAGCTCGGATTCGCCACCAGCCACGAAAGGGCAGGGTAAGCCGTCAGAATCGCCAGAATTGTCGCCGCCAGCAGTAGGGGTTTGCGGCCGATCCTGTCAGACACCGAGCCCATCACCGGCAGCCAGAAGAAGTTCGACAGGCCGATGCACACCGTCACCAGCAAAGCATCCAGATCCGACAGATGCAGTTCAGCCTTGCCGAACGTCGGGGTATACGCGGTGATCAGGTAGAACGACACGGTGGTCATCACCACCAGCGCCATGCCGGCGATGACGATGCCAAAGTTCTGACCGATCGAGCGGACGATCTCGCGCAGGGTCGGGCGATGTTTGCGCGCCTGGAATTCCGGGGTTTCCTCCAGCGAACGGCGAATGACGAAGATCACCGGGACGATCATGCAGCCAATCAGAAACGGCACGCGCCAGCCCCATTCCCCCATTTGTTCCGGGCTCAGCCAATGGTTGAGGCCGACGCCGAGCAGACCGGCGAATACCACCGCAGCCTGCTGGCTGGCAGACTGCCAACTGACGAAAAAGCCTTTGCGGCCCGGCGTGGAAATTTCCGCCAGATAAACCGAAACCCCGCCCAATTCCACGCCAGCCGAGAAGCCTTGCAGCAAGCGCCCAAACAGTACGATCAGCGGCGCCGCGACGCCAAGGGTGGCGTAACCCGGAACGCAGGCAATCAACACCGTGCCGGCGGCCATCATCGCCAAAGTAATGATCAGTCCTTTACGGCGGCCGTGACGGTCAATGTAGGCGCCGAGAAAGATCGCCCCCAGCGGACGCATCAGGAAGCCAGCACCGAAGGTCGCCAGTGAAAGCATCAGGGAGGCGAAGGCGCTGTCGGCCGGGAAGAAGGTCTTGGCGATGGCCGTGGCGTAGAAGCCGTAGACCATGAAGTCGAACATTTCGAGGAAGTTGCCGCTGACAACGCGAAAAATCGCTTTGCCTTTGCCGGTCGTGGAGGACATTTCTGGGTACTCGCTTTTAAATCTTGTAAGAAAGCGTTTCGCTCGTGTCCCATAATGGCCGGCACGGTTTTGCAGGGAGATGAAGAATTGTTAACTGGACGGTGGCATGGGCTTGTGATGCTGGCGGGCCTTTTGTGCGGCTGCGGCAATGGCGATTCCGTGGAGAGTTTCGGCGGCCCGACCATGGGCAGCACGTATTCGATCAAGTACGTGCGCCGCGCTGATTTGCCGGAATCGATGCAAGTCCGCCGCGAAGTAGAGGGCATCCTCGCCAAAGTCGATCAGCAGATGTCCACTTACCGCAGCGATTCGGACATCGAGCAATTCAACGCATTGCCGGCCAATAGTTGTCAGACGATGCCCGCTTCCATACTCGAATTGATTCGGGTCGGTGAACAGCTGTCGGAGCAAAGCGAAGGTTCCTACGACCTCACTGTCGAACCGCTGATGAATCTCTGGGGCTTCGGCCCGCAAGGTCGCGAAGAAAAACTTCCCAGTGCAGTTGCATTGGCCGAGGTGCTGCAACGGGTCGGTCATCAACATCTGCGAATCGATGGCGATCAGTTGTGCAAGGACGCTGCCGTCGAAGTTGACTTCAACAGCATCGCCGCCGGTTACGCCGTGGACACGATCGCGGCCAAACTGGATGCAATGGGCATCCACGATTACCTCGCCGAGGCCACGGGTGAACTCAAGGCCAAGGGTAAAAAGCTCGACGGCTCGCCATGGCGCATTGCACTGGAAGAGCCGCGCGATGATCAGCAGGTTGCCGAGCGGGTTATCAACGTCGACGGCTATGGCGTGTCCACCTCCGGCGACTATCGCAACTATTTCCTCCAGGATGGCCGGCGCTATTCCCACACCTTCGATGCGCGCAACGGTGCACCTGTCCTACACAACCTGGCGTCAGTCACAGTGATCCATCCTTCAGCGTTGATGGCCGATGGACTATCGACCCTGTTGCTGATTCTCGGGCCGCAAAGGGCTTGGGACTACGCCGAAAAACACGACATTGGTGCATTCTTTGTGATTCGTGCCGATACAGGTTTTGTCATCCGCACCAGCCAGGCTTTCGAGCGGTTAAATGGCAAAAAACCTGATAGAGGACAACACGAAAGCTGGCGTTGTAGTGCAGGCAAAAGTAGCCTACGACGCGACCAAGGGTTAATGTGCGCGGCGTTGACGCTTCTATAGACTGTGTCCGGGTTCTTGATTGACCCCCAATTGTTCCTTCGCGCCGCCGTTCGGCGTGATTTAGCCGCCGGTGCTGCTGGCACCGCGGCCTGTTCTGAGGAGTACGCATGGCTGTCTACAACTACGACGTGGTGGTGCTGGGTTCCGGCCCCGCGGGAGAAGGCGCGGCAATGAACGCCGCCAAAGCAGGGCGCAAGGTCGCGATGGTCGACAGCCGTCGTCAGGTCGGCGGCAACTGCACCCACCTGGGCACCATCCCGTCCAAGGCACTGCGTCACTCGGTGCGGCAGATCATGCAGTTCAACACCAACCCGATGTTCCGGGCGATCGGCGAACCACGCTGGTTCTCCTTCCCGGACGTGCTGAAAAGCGCCGAGAAAGTCATTTCCAAACAAGTCGCCTCGCGTACCGGCTACTACGCCCGTAATCGCGTCGACGTGTTCTTCGGTACCGGCAGCTTCGCCGACGAGCAAACCATCGAAGTGGTCTGCGCCAACGGCGTGGTCGAGAAACTGGTGGCCAAGCACATCATTATCGCCACCGGCTCGCGCCCGTATCGTCCGGCGGACATCGATTTCCATCACCCGCGTATCTACGATAGCGACACCATCCTCAGCCTCGGCCACACCCCGCGCAAACTGATCGTTTACGGCGCTGGCGTTATTGGTTGCGAATATGCGTCGATCTTCAGCGGTCTGGGTGTACTGGTCGAGTTGGTGGATAACCGCGGTCAGTTGCTGAGCTTCCTCGACTCGGAAATCTCCCAGGCGTTGAGCTACCACTTCAGCAATAACAACATCACCGTGCGCCACAACGAAGACTACGACCGCGTAGAAGGCGTGGACAACGGCGTGATCCTGCACCTCAAGTCCGGCAAGAAGATCAAGGCCGATGCCTTGCTCTGGTGCAACGGTCGTACTGGTAACACCGACCAGTTGGGTCTGGAAAACATCGGCGTCAAGGTCAACAGCCGCGGCCAGATCGAAGTCGACGAGAACTACCGCACCTGCGTGCCGAACATCTACGGTGCTGGCGACGTGATCGGTTGGCCGAGCCTGGCCAGTGCCGCGCATGACCAGGGTCGTTCCGCCGCTGGCAGCATCGTCGACAACGGTAGCTGGCGTTTCGTCAATGACGTGCCGACCGGCATCTACACCATCCCGGAGATCAGCTCGATCGGCAAGAACGAGCAGGAGCTGACCCAGGCCAAAGTGCCGTACGAAGTCGGCAAGGCGTTCTTCAAGAGCATGGCGCGAGCGCAGATCGCCGGCGAGCCGCAAGGCATGCTGAAGATCCTGTTCCACCGTGAAACCCTGGAAGTGCTGGGCGTTCACTGCTTCGGTTATCAGGCGTCGGAGATCGTTCACATCGGTCAGGCGATCATGAACCAGCCGGGCGAGCTGAACACGTTGAAGTACTTCGTCAACACCACGTTCAACTACCCGACCATGGCCGAAGCCTATCGGGTAGCTGCTTACGACGGCCTCAACCGGCTTTTTTGACGGGCTCCGGCCGGTGGCCTGAGCCGGCCGGGGAGACCGATTTCAGCAATTCTCGAGGGTGGCAGTGGCCAAACCGGGAAAGTCTGTAATCAGGCTGTCAACGCCGAAGTCGGCGAGTCTGCGCATCAGCGCAGGCTCGTTGACGGTCCATACCGACACATGCAGCCCCTGACGCTGCGCCTTCTGCAGGCGTTCCGGCGTACACAGCGTCCAGTTCAGCGCGAGAAACTCACAGCCATAGCTCTGGGCGACCTTCAACGGGTCGAGCCAGGCGTATTCGGCCACCAGTCCGCGCGACACGTCCGGCACCAGATCCAGCGCCGCTTTCAATACTTCCCGCGAACTTGAAGTGATCGTCACCTTGTCCAGCAGGCCGTGGCGCTGCGCCATTTCACGAATCGCCAGCACCGTGGTTGCGGCGCGGGTGCGTGAAGCGCTTTTGACTTCAAGCTGCCAGTGCTCGAAATTGCACTTCTCGAACAGTTCCTCCAGCGTCGGAATCGGACACGGCTTGATCCAGCCCGGGCCACCCTTGCGTGCGTCGTAAGTCACCAGTTCGGCAGCGGTGTGTTCGACGACTTTGCCGCGGCGGTCGGTGGTGCGCTTGAGGGTCGGGTCGTGGATGACCATCAACTCGCCGTCCTTGGACAGGTGCAGATCCAGTTCGCAGCGGCGCACGCCGTGCTTGAGACATTCCTGAAAACTGCTCAGGGTGTTTTCCGGTGCTTCGCCCTTGGCGCCGCGGTGGCCGTAGATGAGGGTCACGGTTCTTCCTTAATTTAGATGCCTGATTCGTTCTGTTCGCGGGCCAGACGTCGTTCCTGGGCCTGCTTCTGCAAGATATAGCGGGCGAGCAACTGGCGTTGAGCGTCGCTCAGGTGTTCGAATTCGGTGCCGACGTCATAGCCTTCGCCCTTGCGGTCGCAATGGGTGACGCGGGCGCGCAGCAACAGGCCCAGCGCCTGCGGCATCAGCACCAGTTTCACCGACAGGTGCGCGCCGATCGCGATTGGCGTGGGGTACTGAAAGTCGATCCCGCCCTCGGAGATGATCACCGGTTGTGGCTCGCCGATATGGCCGAGCACGGTCAGGGCGACCACCTGGCTGAGCAGGTCGATGCGTTTGTTCTGGGATTTCAGGAACGCGGCGATGGCCCGGTCGCGCTCGCTGATCTGGCGCAGCAGGTGCTGCGACTCGAATTCGCTCAGGTGCAGTTCGCTGAGCAGGTTGAAGAGCGGGGAAGCATCCTGCAACACTTCCTGGCCTGCGGCTTCGGGAGCAGACAGGGGCCGAATTTCCAGTGCGATCGAATCCTCGATACGGTAGTATTCGCGGCGATCTTCTTCATCTAATGTCGACATGGCGAACCCATGGTAGCGGCGGTGGTCTGAGTGTAAAGCTGGTTATCGACCCCCGCCACAAGGACGTTCCTTTTCCCTCCGAACAAGCCCCGACATGTTCAGACCTCTCTTCGTATTTATCGGCACGCGTTATACCCGTGCAAAGCGTCGCAATCATTTTGTGTCATTCATTTCCCTGACTTCGATGATCGGGCTCGCCCTTGGCGTGGTCGTGATGATCGTCGTGCTCTCGGTGATGAATGGCTTCGATCATGAGATGCGCACCCGCGTGCTGGGCATGGTGCCCCACGCGACCATCGAGTCCACCGAGCCGATCAACGATTGGCAAAGCCTGGCCACCAAGGTCAAGCAGAACCCGCAGGTGACGGCGGTAGCGCCGTTCACGCAAATGCAGGGTCTGCTGACCAACAATGGTCAGGTGTCCAAGGTGTTGCTCAACGCCATCGACCCTGCGCTTGAGCGCAACGTCTCGATCATCGACAACTTCATGAAGCAGGGCAAACTCGACGATCTCACGCCGGGCAGCTTCGGCATCGTGATTGGCGACAAGGCTGCGACCAAGCTGGGCGTGGGCATCGGTGACAAAGTCACCTTTGTCGCCCCGGAAGTCAGCGTGACCCCGGCCGGGATGTTCCCGCGCATGAAGCGCTTCACCGTGGTCGGCATTTTCCATGTCGGCGCCGGCGAGCTCGATGGCTATCTGGGCGTTACCAACCTGCAGGATCTGGCGAAAATGCATCGCTGGAAGCCTGATCAGGTGCAGGGCATCCGCCTGAAGTTCGATGATCTGTTCCAGGCGCCACGCGTGGCGTGGAATATCGCCCAACAACTTGGCGAAGACCATTACTACGCCCGTGACTGGACCCGCACCCACGGCAACCTGTATCAGGCGATCCGCATGGAAAAAGCCATGATCGGCCTGCTGTTGTTGCTGATCGTTGCCGTGGCGGCGTTCAACATCATTTCCACACTGGTGATGGTGGTGAACGACAAGAAGGGTGATATCGCCATTCTGCGTACCCTCGGCGCCACGCCGGGCACGATCATGCGCACGTTCATGGTGCAAGGCACGGTCATCGGCGTGGTCGGTACGGCCATTGGCGCTGTGCTCGGGATCCTCGCAGCGCTCAACGTCAGCGCAGCGATCTCGGCGCTGGAAGGTCTGCTCGGTCACAAGTTCCTTAATGCTGACGTGTATTTCATTGATTATCTTCCGTCGCAGGTGCAGAGCCAGGATGTCGTCATGGTCTGCGCGGCTGCGTTGGTTTTGAGTTTCCTCGCCACCCTGTATCCCGCCTGGCGTGCCGCGCGCACCCAGCCGGCGGAGGCGCTACGTTATGAGTGAGTCGGGCATGAGTGAAAAAGCAATCTTGAGCTGCCGCAACCTGGGCAAATCCTACGAGGAAGGCCCGGAGTCGGTGCAAGTGCTGGCCGATCTGCAACTGGAGTTGCACCCGGGCGAGCGTGTGGCGATTGTCGGCACCTCGGGCTCGGGCAAAAGTACCTTGCTCAACCTGTTGGGCGGCCTCGATACGCCAACCCAGGGCAGTGTCTGGCTCGATGGCGAAGAGTTGTCGGCGCTGAGCGAGAAGAAACGCGGTCTGCTGCGTAACCGTGCGCTGGGTTTCGTTTACCAGTTTCACCACCTGCTGCCGGAATTCACCGCGCTGGAAAACGTCTGCATGCCGCTGCTGATTGGCAAGACGCCGATCCCGGAAGCGCGTCAGCGTGCTACTGCATTGCTGGAGCGGGTAGGGCTGGGCCATCGTCTGGAGCACAAACCGGCCGAACTGTCCGGTGGCGAGCGTCAGCGTGTGGCCATCGCCCGCGCCCTGGTGAACAAGCCGGGTCTGGTGATGCTCGACGAGCCGACCGGCAACCTCGACTCCCACACCGCCCAAGGCATTCAGGATTTGATGCTGGAACTCAGTACCTCGATGCGCACGGCGTTCCTGGTGGTGACCCACGATATGAACCTGGCTCGCCAGATGGATCGCGTCCTGCACCTGCAGGAAGGTCGCCTGACACCCATCTGATTGGCCGAAACCCGGCGTCTGAAAAAGGCGTCGGGTCTTTTATTTTTATACGGTGCCCCAGCGAATGTTCAGACCGTTATCGATCTTTATCGGCACGCGCTATACCCGCGCCAAGCGCCGCAATCGCTTTGTTTCGTTCATTTCGATGACCTCGATGATCGGCCTCGCCCTCGGCGTGCTGGCGATGATCGTGGTGTTGTCGGTGATGAACGGCTTCCAGCGCGAAATGAGCTCGCGCATCCTCGGCATGGTGCCGCACGCGACCATCGTCGGCGTCAAGCCGATTGATGACTGGCAGCCCGTGGCTGCCGCGGCCATGAAAAACCCCGAAGTCACCGCCGCCGTGCCGTTTACAGAAATGGAAGGCATGCTCTCCTACAAGGGCCTGATGCAGCCGATCCAGATCAGTGGCGTCGATCCGGCCCAGGAAGGCAAGGTGTCGATTGTTGCGCAGCACATCGTTCAGGGGCGTCTCGATGCTCTGAAGCCGGGCGAATTCGGCGTGGTGATCGGTGAAATCACCGCGCGCCGTTTCCGCTTGAATGTCGGCGACAAGATCACCCTGATCGTGCCGGAAGTCAGCACCGCTCTGGGTGGCATCACCCCGCGCATGCAGCGGCTTAACGTGGTGGGCGTGTTCAAGGTGGGCGCCGAGCTGGACGGTTCGATGGGCCTGATCCACGTGGCCGATGCGGCGACCATGCAACATTGGCAGCCCAATCAGGTGCAGAGCGTGCGTCTGGCGGTGAAAGACCTGTACGCCGCGCCAAAAGTCTCCTCGGACATCGCCGCTGGCCTCGGTGCCGATTTCAGGGCTGACGACTGGACCCACACCCAGGGCAGTCTGTTCAGCGCCATGAAAATGGAAAAAACCATGATCGGCCTGCTGTTGCTGATGATCGTTGCAGTAGCGGCGTTCAACATCATCGCAACGCTGATCATGGTGGTGAACGACAAGGGCGCGGACATTGCGATCCTGCGCACTATCGGCGCCACGCCCCGGCAGATCATGGCGATTTTCATGGTGCAGGGCACGGTGATCGGGATTGTCGGCACGTTGATTGGTGGCGTGCTGGGTGTGATTGCGGCGCTGAATGTCAGTGAGCTGGTGGGCTGGATGGAGCGGGTCACCGGGCAGCACATCTTCAGTTCGGATGTGTATTTCGTCAGCAATCTGCCGTCGGAATTGCAGGGCGGGGATGTGCTGTTGATCTGCTCCGCCGGGTTCATCCTGAGCTTCCTGGCGACGGTGTATCCGGCGTGGCGGGCGGCGAAGATCGAGCCGGCTCATGCCTTGAGATATTCGTAAGCAGACAGGCCGCTTTCGCGAGCAGGCTCGCTCCCACAGGGGATTTGTGAACGACGCAGATCCAATGTGGGAGCGAGCCTGCTCGCGAAGGGGCCGGAACTGCTAGCCTTAATCTCCCTTGGGCAACTCAATTACAAACCGCGTCCATCCCGCCTCTGATTCGCAATGAATCTGCCCGCCATGGGCCCGGACGATGGATTGAGTCATCGCCAACCCCAACCCCGCATGCTCACTGCTGCCTTCCTGCCGCGCCGGATCCGCCCGATAAAAGCGGTCGAACAAGCGTGGTAGCAGCTCGGCTGAAACCCCTTCACCACTGTTCTCGACGGAGATTCGCACTGCGTTCGCTCGATCGAGGATCGATAAGCGCACCACGCCCTCAACCGGTGTAAACCGCAGCGCGTTATCCAGCAAATTGGAAAGTGCCCGGCGCAACATGCTGCGATCACCTTCGATTCGTGCCTGACCTTCACGACTCAGCGTCACCCCGGCGTCCTCCGCCAACAGCGCGAAAAACTCCAGCAACGCATCTGCTTCGTCTGCCAGTTCCAGCGGTTCACGTCTGGGCACCAGCAAACCGTGATCAGCCTTGGCCAGATACAACATGTCGTTGACCAGTTGCGCCATCCATTGCAGTTCTTCGAGGTTGCTGTGCAGTGCCTCGCGGTAGTCCTCGATGGGCCGTGGGCGGGTGAGGGTGACTTGGGTGTGGGTCAGCAGGTTCGACAGTGGCGTGCGCAGTTCATGGGCGATGTCGGCCGAGAACGCCGAGAGGCGCTGAAACGAGTCGTCCAGGCGTGCGAGCATGGCGTTGAAGCTGTGGGCCATTTCCGCAAGTTCTGGCGGAATTTGCGCTTCCGGCAGGCGGGCATTGAGCGAATGTGCGGAAATCCCACGGGCGATTGCACTCATGCGCCGTAATGGGCGCAAACCGCTACGCGCCGCCCACGCACCCAGCAACGCGGTTGCCAGCGCCGAGAGCCCGACGGTCAGCCAGATCAAATGCTGCATGCGTTGCAGGAAATGCTGGTGATGGGTGATGTCGAGCAACAGCGTCAATTGCGGCGAGTCGGACTTGTCCGGGTAGAGCGGGGCGTTGAGTACGCGGTAATCGGTGCCGTTATCGTTCACGGTGGACAGGCCGGATTGGTGCGGCAAGCGTGCGGGCACCTTGATCGAGCTGTCGTACCAGCGCTGGCCGTCAGCCCCAGTGATGCGCAGCGACAGATCAGCCTGTCGGCTCAACTCATCCGCCAGCCGCGCCTCACTTTCACTGGCCTGAAGATCCTGCAAGGCACGGCGCAGGCCAATCAGTTTACCGTCGAGCAATTGCTGGTCGAGCTCGACAAAGTGCGCCTCGCTGGCGCGATTGAACAGGACTCCGGCAAACAGCGAAACCACCGCAGTGCAGGCGGCAAACAACAAGGCCAGGCGCGAACTCAGGGACAACCGGCGCATCAGGCTGAGCGCTCTTCGAGCACGTAACCCATGCCGCGCACGGTGTGGATCAGTTTGTTGGGAAATTCGTCGTCGATTTTCAGGCGCAAGCGACGGATCGCCACTTCGATGACATTGGTGTCGCTGTCGAAATTCATGTCCCAGACTTGCGAGGCGATCAGCGATTTTGGCAGCACTTCGCCCTGGCGGCGCAGGAGCATTTCCAGCAGGGCGAATTCCTTGGCGGTCAGGTCGATGCGCTGGCCGTTACGTTCGACCCGGCGACGAATCAGGTCCAGGCGCAAATCGGCCAGTTGCAGGCTGGTTTCCTGCGGTGTGGCGCTGCCGCGACGTAACAGGCTGCGCACCCGGGCCAGAAGTTCGGAGAAGGCGAAGGGTTTGACCAGATAGTCGTCGGCACCCAGTTCGAGGCCGTGAACCCGGTCCTCCACCGCATCTTTGGCTGTCAGAAACAGTACTGGCGTGTCGAGGCCAGCGCTGCGCACCGCTTGCAGGATCTGCCAGCCATTGCGTCCCGGCAGCATCACGTCGAGGATCAACAGCGCGTAATCACCGCTCAGGGCCAAGTGCTGGCCGCTGTTGCCGTCGGCCACCAGTTCGGTGTTGAACCCGGCCTCGGTCAGGCCCTGGCGCAGGTATTGGCCGGTTTTCGCTTGGTCTTCGACGATCAGCAGTTTCATGGGCGACTCGGTGTGTAGGAACTCGGATTTTCAGGAACTTAGGCTTTATAACGTGAGAGCAGGCGACAAGTGCCAACCTGACAAAGTTGTAATCTGCCTGTCAGGTAGATGCCAGCGCTGGCGCGCTAGAGTTTCCCACAGGCTGAACCTTATCTTGTGGGAGTACGACTATGTTTTTGCGCAATCCTTTGATCCTCGCCGGATGTTTGCTGGCGCTGAATTCCCCGGCCTGGGCTGCGCCGGCTCACACCTACGATTTCGGCCAACCGGCGCCTGCCGCTAAAGCCACGCGCAGTGTCGAAGTGGTGATGGGCGACATGTCGTTCGATCCGAAAGCCATCGCGGTCAAGGCCGGAGAGACCGTTCGCTTTGTACTGGTGAATAAAGGTCAGTTGCTGCACGAATTCAACCTCGGCGACGCGGCGATGCACGCCGCACATCAGCAGGAAATGCTGCAGATGCAGCAAAGTGGCATGCTCACGCCTACCGGCATGAAAGAAATGTCCCACGACATGGCGGGTATGGATCACGCGGCGATGGGCCATGGCATGAAGCATGATGACCCCAACAGTGTGCTGGTCGAGCCGGGTAAAACCGCTGAGTTGACCTGGACCTTCAGCAAAGCGACCAGCCTGGAATTTGCCTGCAATATTCCCGGCCATTATCAGGCGGGCATGGTCGGCAAGTTGACTGTCAGTCAGTAAGCACTCAAAGGCGCGGGCAAAGGCTGGTAGAATCCGCTGATTCTTCAGTCAGGTTTCCGCCATGCATCCCGCAGCCGAACATTCGCCGCTGGGCAAATCCAGCGAATACATTGCCACTTACACGCCGTCTCTGCTGTTCCCGATTCCGCGCACCGCGAAATGGGCCGAGTTGGGCCTGACCGCCGACACTCTGCCGTATAAAGGCGTGGATTTCTGGAACTGCTTCGAGCTGTCGTGGCTGCTGCCTTCGGGTAAACCGGTGGTGGCCATCGGTGAATTCAGCATACCGGCGGATTCGCCGAACATCATCGAATCGAAGTCGTTCAAGCTGTACCTGAACTCGCTGAACCAGACTGCATTTGCCGATATCTCCACACTTGAAGCGACGCTGGTCAAGGACCTGTCTGCCGCTGCCGGCAAACCGGTGGGCGTGCGGGTTCGCAGCCTCAAAGACGTGGAAGCCGAAGGTGTCGTTGCGCTGCCTGGCGTATGCATCGACGATCTGGACATCAGCGTGAGCAACTACGAGCATCCGCGCCCGGAACTGCTGCGTTGCGATGATTCGCGGGTGGTGGAGGAGAGCGTGCACAGTCATCTGCTCAAATCCAATTGCCCGGTGACCAGTCAGCCGGACTGGGGCAGCGTGGTGGTGGAATACCGTGGCGCGGCGCTGGATCACGCGAGCTTGCTGGAATATATCGTCAGCTTCCGTCAGCACTCGGACTTCCATGAGCAGTGTGTGGAGCGGATTTTCCTTGATCTGCAGCGCTTGTTGAAACCCGAGAAACTCACTGTATTTGCACGTTACGTACGTCGCGGTGGGCTGGATATCAACCCGTATCGCAGCACTGAAAGCGTAGTACTGCCGAACCATCGTCTGGTGCGCCAATAAAGATCCAGAATGTGCGATATCCAATGTGGGAGCGAGCCTGCTCGCGAATGCGGTGTGTCATTCAAGGATGATGTCGACTGATACGACGCCTTCGCGAGCAGGCTCGCTCCCACAGGGGGCTGTGTTTCAAGTCCGCAAATGAAAAAGCCCTGCCATCGCTGGCAGGGCTTTTTGCGTTTGGGGAATCAGATCCCCATGCTGCCCAGCGCATTGACGATGTTACGCAGGGTGCCGGCAATGGCCGGGTGTTCGAGTTCGAAGCGATCAACCGCCAGGTTCACGCCATCGGCGATGCTGGCGTCCTGAGTGGCCGTCTCCAGTTTGATTTCAGATTCAATCTGCACCATCAGCGCATGCAGATCTTCACGTTCTGCTTCCGTCAGCGGTGGATTCTGTTCCAGCTGCTCGCGCAGGGTATTGAGCTGTTTCTGCAGTTCTTGGGCGGGCATGGTGTTCTTCCTTTTATCGAGAGGCACTGGCATTGACCGCAGCCACGCGCCAAAGGTCTATGACTGACCTTTAGATTAATCCACTCTCGTCCACCCTGCATGATCCCGATCAGGGCTTTTCGCCTTTGAGACGGCGCAGGCTGATGTCGGCCAGGCAGTTGTCGAGCTCGCCCAGATGATCGATCACCGAGTGCACGCCGAGGCAGAACAGCTGCACAGTCGCCTTGCCGCGCAGTTGTTCACGTTCTTTCTGACTTAAGGCCTGCCATTCGCCCGGCGCGAGGCCGCACAGTGAACCGCAGGAGGCGAGACCGATTGTCCATAACCCGGCATTCAATCCCGATTGCAGCAACCGTGGCTCGCCGCTGACCAGTACGCAACCGTCGAGACTGGCGACGTTCAAGTCCATGAGTGCTTGCCAGCAGGCGTTGGGCGCAGGCCACGAATTGGTTGTTGCCGAGTGTTGCGCCGGTTTGATCCAGGACGGCAACGACGCCGACAGTGGCTGGGCGAGGGCAAGGGGGAGCTCATCAAGCCAGGCGCACGGAATCTGCTGGCGCTGCAAACTATGCAGGCTGTCGATTGCGCCCGGTGTGACATCGGCATGCTCGGGCAGGGCGGTGGTCTGTTGGCGGGCGCGGGCACCGAAATCCACCAGACAGCCGCTGAGTCCGAACAGAACGGCCGTCAGGGTGGGGGCGGCGATAGGCAAGGTTTCAGCGTGAGGCATGGAAACGTCCCTGAAATGAAGACAAGGTTAGGGAATGCCGGTGACAGTTGGATGACAGCTGTGTGAATGACGCCGCGAGAATCTTCCTACAACTCGCTGCATTCCCAGACTGCCCAAAAGGCCTTTTACGCTTATACTGGCGCTCTTAACGCCGAGGCTCTGATGCCCGCGCCAGTACAAAACCAAGGAGTTTTTCTATGCGCTTGAGCCCTCCGCTCGCTCAGCTTTGTGTATACGCCGGCCTGTTGCTGGCTCCGTTCGCCACTCAGGCTGCGACGGAAGAAGACCCTTGGGAAAGCGTTAACCGTCCGATCTTCCAGTTCAACGACTTCGTCGATACCTACGCGCTGAAGCCGTTGGCACAGGGTTATGAGTTCGTGACACCGCAATTTGTCGAAGACGGCATCCACAACATGTTCCGTAACGTTGGTGATGTGACCAACCTTGCAAACAACATTCTGCAGGCCAAACCGGCTGCGGCTGGCGTCGACACCGCACGGCTGATCTTCAACACCACCTTCGGCCTGCTTGGTTTCTTCGACGTCGGCACCAAAATGGGCCTGAATCGCAGCGATGAAGATTTCGGTCAGACCCTCGGTTACTGGGGTGTGAGCAGCGGTCCCTACGTGATGCTGCCGTTGATGGGCCCGAGCACCCTGCGTGACGCACCGTCCAAGTATGTCGACAGCTACACCGGCATGTATCGCTATATCAACGACGTGCCGGTGCGTAACTCGATCTTCGGTCTGAACATCGTCGACACCCGCGCCAGTCTGCTGTCGAGCGAGAAGCTGATCAGCGGTGACAAGTACACCTTCATCCGCAACGCCTACCTGCAAAACCGCGAGTTCAAGGTGAAGGATGGCCAGGTCGAAGACGATTTTTAATTTCGATCGATGAAATAAAGAAGGCGACCCTCGGGTCGCCTTTTTTGTGTGCGCTTATTTCATCTGCAGAATGGTCAGGCCGAGCTTTTGTCCGCCGCCATCCTGCGCTTTGACCCAGACCACTTCGGTTTCCGCTTCCAGCCCGCTGAGCGCCGCATGCTCGGAGTCGATACGCACACTCAGCCTGTCACCCATTGCAAACTGGCGCGGCGCTTCGACCTGCATGCCACTGCTGGACAGGTCGATGCACACCGCTGATACCTCATCACCCTCATGGATCAACACGACATCGGCATCGACCCGCATGCGGATGAAATCGCGCTTTTCGCTGTAGTCCCGACCGGTTTGACTCATGGCTTCGTCCTTCCATTGGGTTACGGTTTGAGCTGTTCTTATAACTCTCGGTGATTTGACAAGTAAAGTCGTCAAGCGACCATCGGCGCATGCTTGAAACGCCCCGCGGATGGGAGTACCGTCTGCGCCTTAGAAGGGCACCTCTGGTGCAACCGTGTACGGAGCTAACGCTCGAAAGCGGTGCAGCAGAGAGGCTAGAAAGCGAATCCAGTAGTCTGTGCCGGGCCAATGCCCCGCCAACTACGCCAACCTAATTCTGGCGCCGTTTGCCCACATGCCAAAAACCAGTGCCACGCTGCTGATAATCGATGATGACGAAGTAGTGCGCGCGAGCCTCGCGGCCTATTTGGAAGACAGTGGTTTCAGCGTCCTGCAGGCCAGCAACGGCCAACAGGGTCTTCAGGTATTCGAGCAAGACACGCCCGACCTGGTCATCTGCGATCTGCGCATGCCGCAGATGGGCGGTCTCGAACTGATCCGTCAGGTCACCGAGCGATCACCGCAAACGCCGGTGATCGTGGTGTCGGGTGCCGGCGTGATGAACGACGCGGTCGAGGCCCTGCGCCTGGGCGCGGCGGATTACCTGATCAAGCCTCTCGAAGATCTGGCTGTGCTCGAGCATTCCGTGCGCCGGGCCCTGGATCGTGCGCGCCTGCTGCTGGAAAACCAGCGCTACCGCGAGAAGCTGGAAAAGGCCAACCGCGAACTCGAAGCCAGCCTGAACCTGCTCCAGGAAGACCAGAACGCCGGTCGCCAGGTGCAGATGAACATGCTGCCGGAGAGCCCGTGGAGCATCGACGAGTTCAAGTTTGCCCACCAGATCATTCCGTCTTTGTACTTGTCGGGTGATTTTGTCGACTACTTCCGTGTCGACGAGCGCCGGGTGGCGTTCTATCTGGCGGATGTCTCCGGGCATGGTGCCTCTTCAGCGTTCGTCACCGTGCTGTTGAAGTTCATGACCACGCGCTTGCTGTTCGAGTCCAGGCGCAGCGGCACATTGCCGGAATTCAAGCCTTCGGAAGTCCTTGGTCATATCAACCGGGGGCTGATCAGTTGTAAGCTGGGTAAACACGTCACAATGGTCGGTGGAGTCATCGACGAGGAGACCGGTTTGTTGACCTATAGCATCGGCGGCCATCTGCCGTTGCCAGTGTTGTACACGCCTGACAGTGTTCGTTACCTCGAAGGACGCGGTCTGCCGGTGGGCCTCTTCAACGAAGCCACCTACGAAGACCACGTGCTTGAGCTGCCGCCGACGTTCAGCCTGACGCTGATGTCCGATGGTATTCTGGATCTTTTGCCAGAACCTACGCTCAAAGAAAAAGAAGCGGCCTTGCCCGAACGGGTGAAGTCAGCGGGCGGCAGCCTGGATGGTCTGCGGCAAGTGTTTGGATTGGCCACGCTAGGGGAGATGCCGGATGATATCGCCCTGTTGGTGTTGAGCAGGAATCTTTAATGAGTACCGGTAGAATCCAGTTCGCCGAGCAGGATGGCACCTTCGTCCTGAAGTTCGTCGGTGAAGTTCGCCTGACCCTGTGTTCGGCGTTGGATGCGACTATTGAGAAAATCTTCACCGCGCTGAATTTCAACGCGATCGTGATCGATTTGACCGAAACCCGCAGCATCGACAGCACCACGTTGGGCCTGTTGGCCAAACTGTCGATCCTGTCGCGGCAGAAGGTCGGCCTGCTGCCGACCGTCGTGACCACCCATGAAGACATCACCCGTCTGCTGCAATCGATGGGTTTTGAGCAGGTGTTCAACATCGTCAACCACCCCGTGCCGTGCCCGGAGTGTCTGGACGACCTGCCGGATCAGGATCAGTCGGAAGAGATTGTGCGGATCAAGGTGCTGGAAGCGCACAAGATCCTGATGGGGTTGAACGATTCCAACCGTGAAGCGTTCCATGACTTGGTCAATGCCCTCGAACGGCACTGATCCTCTGAAGTGATGTTGTCTGGGCCGGCCTCTTCGCGAGCAGGCTCGCTCCCACACTGATGCGGCGTCGATCACAAGTCCCCCCGTGGGAGCGAGCCTGCTCGCGAAAGCGGCCGCAAGATCACCAAGAGTTTCCCAGCAGCCACAAAAAAGGGCGAACCCAAACGGGTTCGCCCTTTTTGCATTCCAGCGACTCAGATCACAGCTTGGCTTGCAGCAACGCCTCAAGCTTTTCCTGGTCACGGGCGAACTGACGGATGCCTTCAGCGAGTTTCTCGGTAGCCATCGCGTCTTCGTTGGACAACCAGCGGAACTGCGCTTCATTCAAGCTCAAACGCGCTTCACCGGCATGACCCGGCGCCAGTTTGCGTTCCAGCTTGCCGGTATCTGCCGCCAGCTTGTCGATCAGATCCGGGCTGATGGTCAGACGATCGCAGCCAGCCAGTTGCTCGATCTGGTTCAGGTTGCGGAAGCTCGCACCCATCACCACGGTCTTGTAGTCATTGGCCTTGTAGTAGTTGTAGATACGCGTCACCGACTGTACGCCCGGATCATCGGCGCCGGTGTAGTCGTTGCCGTTGGCCTTCTTGTACCAGTCGTAGATGCGGCCCACGAATGGCGAGATCAGGAACACGCCCGCATCGGCGCACGCAGCGGCTTGCGCGAAGGAGAACAGCAGGGTCAGGTTGGTCTGAATGCCTTCCTTCTCCAGCACTTCGGCAGCGCGGATGCCTTCCCAGGTGGAGGCGATCTTGATCAGTACGCGGTCGCGGCCAATGCCGGCCTTGTCGTACAGCTCGATCAGGCGGTGCGCGCGTTTGAGTACCGCGTCTTTATCGAACGACAGGCGTGCATCCACTTCGGTGGAGATACGGCCTGGAATCACTTTGAGGATTTCCTGGCCCACAGCGACGCCGAAGTGGTCGCTGGCCAGACCCACATCGCCCTTGCAGTCGCTGACGCAAGCGTTCAGCAGTTCGGCGTAAGCAGGAATGGCTGCAGCCTTGAGCAGCAGCGAAGGGTTGGTGGTGGCGTCGACCGGCTTGACCCGGGCAATCGCTTCGAAGTCGCCAGTGTCGGCAACCACGGTGGTGATTTGTTTGAGTTGTTCCAGCTTGGAAGTCATGTGTGTGCTCTGTCCTGTGGGTTTGACGACATTACCCGAGCGCTGACAGCCACTCAAGGGCGGGTGCATGTATCGATGGCCCCAGCGGCAACAACCGGGAAACGATTGTTTGAAAGGCAGGGCGCGCTATCGATGAATACGATGCCAAAACAGCCAACAGGTTCAAAGCAACTGACCTGCGAACAGATCAGTCGCGCAGGGCCTACTGTGTATTCAATTGGGTAGCGGCGGCCAGTTTCGCCGGTTTCGGTTGACCGCCAGAGGTCAGCAGGCCGAAGTTCTTCTCGCGATCGTTACTGCCCGTGTCGCTGTTTTTCCATTCGTAGATCGAGGTCAGCGGGATGTTGAGTCTTTTCACATCGGCGATGAAGGAGGCGATTTTGCTGGCTTGTCCGTCATTGCCGCCGTTTGAGCTGAGCGCCGAAATACCCCATTCGCTGATGACCCCGGGCAAGTGGAAGTTCTGCTGAATGAAGGTCTGCGCATTGCTGATCTGCGTGGCGGTCATGCCGTAGGGATGATAGGAAATCGCGTTGAGGCATTTCGGGTATTCACTGACGATGCGGCTCAGCGCCACGGTTGAGGCAGAGCCTGCCGTCGGTGGCCGGGCGAACCCGTAGCCGACCCGTGGCGTTGTTAGCGCCGTGCCCTGCAGCGACTTGCACACAGCGTTCATGAACGGCACGAATGTTGTGTCGAAGTTGCGCGTTGGCCAATAGGTGTCCAGGTCGGGCTCATTCCAGATTTCAATCGCCACCAGCTGTGCGCTGTAGGACTTCTCCAGGCCCGTGAGCGCGTTGGCAAACGATTCGCCCGCTGTCGTCAGATCGCTGGCCGGCAAGGGCTTGATGGCGCGCACGGTCAGCAGCACCGGCAAACCCGCGGACCTGGCTGCCGCGAACGCATCGCTGACCTGCTGTTGATAAGCCTTGGCACTCAGGCTGTCGCTCCACACGCCGAAGCGCACAAAACTGAACCCGGCGGCTTTGATGTGGGCCGCGTCTTCGACGGTGAAGTTCTGGATCTTCACCTGAACACCAATGGTCTTGGCGGGAAGGTTGGGGAAGAGCTCACTGGCGTGAGCGTGAGTGACGGCGCTGAGCGCCAGCAACGCAGAGGCGAGCCGTTTGAGATGTGCTGATTTCATGTCTTTTCTCCCGATGGGAATGACAACGGCGAATAGTTATCTCGTTACATGAATTACGAAACTAACAATGGCGCTAAGTGCGTCAATGTTATTTTTTGTCAGGAATCCATAACCTGAAAATCACAGTTATTTTTAGTCCGCTAATTCTGGTTGGGGCGTTTTTGGGCCTGTGGTACTTAATACACTGTATTAACAGGGCCAACCTATTTCTGAGTGCGGGAAGATCTAGTGCGTTCATTAAAGTTCGCTCTAGATGTTGGCAGTTTGATATTACACAGGAAAGTAAACTTTGTTCAAAAAGATCCTTGTCGTCTGCGTGGGCAATATATGCCGAAGTCCGACAGCAGAACTTCTGTTGCGCAACGCGCTGGCACCCTCAACGATCTCGGTGACCTCCGCAGGCCTTGCTGCACGCGTTGGTGAAGGTGTTGAAGCATCGGCGCGGCAGGTGCTGGAGGATCATGGGCATAGCGCTCAAGGGTTTCAGGCACGGCAGCTGACCGCCGACATCGTCAATGAATCAGACCTGATTCTGGTCATGGAAAAACAACACGTAAATCAAGTATTGAAAATGGCCTCTCACGCCAGAGGCAAAGTGTTTTTGCTCGGCAAGTGGCAGAGCGAACGTGAAATACAAGATCCCTATCGTCAAGGCAAGGCCGCTTTTATTCATGCCCATGCATTGATTGAAGATGCTGTCAGCTCCTGGGCACAACGTCTCGCACGTTGATGAATATTCTTCAGATCAGTGAATGGTAAGAACAGACTTATGCAGTTACCGTCAGTAATCGCCAGCCGTGATAACGATCAAGACAGTATTGATCTGCTCGGCATATTCGGCAGCTTGATTGACCAGAAGTGGTTGATCGGCGCGTTCACCGGCGCCTTCATGGCCGCCGGTGTTGCCTATGCAGTGTTGGCCACGCCCGTGTACCTG
Source organism: Pseudomonas baetica (assembly GCF_002813455.1). NCBI lineage: Bacteria > Pseudomonadati > Pseudomonadota > Gammaproteobacteria > Pseudomonadales > Pseudomonadaceae > Pseudomonas > Pseudomonas baetica. The sequence continues at coordinate 5,804,302 of NZ_PHHE01000001.1, forward strand.
GCGAATGCGCTGGTGCAGGTCGAACCGAAAAAGAACGACATGCTCGGGTTTTCCGACCTCAACAGCATGCTCGGTGGGCAATCGCCGTCGGTGACCGAAATCGGCATCATCAAGTCGCGCGCGGTGATCGGCAAAACCGTCGATGATCTGCGTCTGGATATCGACGTCACGCCCAACAGGTTCCCGGTCATTGGCGGCTTTCTCGCCCGCCGCTATCGCGGCGAAACCGAATCCAGCGTAGCGGCGCCACGTTTTGGCCTGAGCAGTTATGCCTGGGGCGGTGAGCGCCTGGAGTTTGCCCGCCTCAATCTGCCTAAAGAATTGCTGGGCAAGAAGCTCACGTTGGTCGCGGGTGAGCAACATCAATTCCAGTTATTTGATGAAAACGACAACTTGCTGGTGGAAGGCGTGACGGGCGAAGCCTTCACGCAGGACGGTGTGGAAGGGCTGATCACGCAGTTGGCAGCGAACCCCGGCACGCGTTTCGAAGTCGTGCGCAACCCACGGATCGTGACTGTCCAGAGTTATCAGGATGCGCTGGATATTTCCGAGCAAGGCAAGGAGTCGGGGATCATTCGCCTCGCCTTGGCCAGCACCGACGCCGCCGAAGCGGTCAAGATCCTCAACAAGATCGCCGCGCTGTACGTCGAGCAAAACGTGCGTCGCACCTCGGCCGAAGCGGCGCAGAGCCTGGCCTTCCTGCAAAGTCAGTTGCCGCAGGTCAAACGCGATCTGGCCAAGGCCAGCGATGCGCTCAACGCCTACCAGACCCACGGCAAAACCGTGAATATCTCGCTGGAAACCCAATCGGTGCTCGGTCAGTCCGTGGCGCTCGAAACGCGGATTTCCGAGTTGCGAATGCAGCAGGCGGAGATGGATCGAAAATTCACCAAACAGCATCCGGCCTACCGCGCGTTGATGTCGCAGATTGGCGAACTGACCCAGCAACAGAAATCGCTGGAAAGCAAAGTCGGCGACCTGCCGGCTACGCAACAGGAGCTGCTCAATCTGACTCGCGATGTCGAAGTGGCCTCGCAGATCTACACGCAACTGCTCAACAAATCCCAAGAGCTGGACATCGTCCGTGCCGGCGCAGTCGGCAACGTGCGCCTGATCGATACAGCGGATGTCGACCTGACCAGCCCGGTCAAACCGAAAAAGCCCTTGATCGTGCTCATTGCCACGTTCCTCGGCGCCTTCATCGGCGTGGCCCTCGTGCTGCTGCGCAAATCCCTGAGCCGTGGCCTGGAAGGGCCAGAGGCTATCGAGCAACTTGGCTTGCCGGTCTATGCGTCAATTCCTTACAGCACACTGCAACAGGAAGAGGACGGCAGGACGGGACGCGCCCGTGACGGCGTCGATAAACCGGCGTACCTGTTGGCGCTACGCAATCCAACGGACCTGTCCATCGAATCGATCCGCAGCCTGCGTACCTGTCTGCACTTCGCCGCGCTGGATTCAACCAACAATCGCATCATGATTTCCGGGCCGAGCCCGCAGGTCGGCAAGACTTTCGTGTCCTCCAACCTCGCCGCCGTCATGGCGCAGAGCGGTCAACGTGTGGTGCTGATCGATGCCGACATGCGTAAAGGGCATCTGCACAAGACCCTGAACGTACCGATCGACAATGGTTTGTCCGACCTGTTGGTCAAGCGCTGCAGCCTCGAGCAGGCGATCAATAAAATCGATGGTGCCGACCTGCACTTCATCAGTCGCGGCCAGGTGCCACCCAATCCTTCCGAGCTGTTGATGCACGCCAACTTCCGCGAACTGCTGGCGCAACTCAGCGACAGGTACGACGTGGTGATCATCGATACACCGCCGCTGCTGGCCGTGACCGACGCGGCGATTGTCGGCCGTGATGCGGGTATCAGCCTGATCGTCACGCGCTTCGGGGTGAACCCGGCCAAAGAGATCGAGCTGACCATTCGCCGCTTTGCCCAGAACGGCATTGAGCTCAAAGGCGCGGTATTCAACGGCGTCGAGAAGCGTGCCGCGAGCTATTACGGCAACGGTGGCTACGGCTATTACAACTACGAATACGCGTCCGACAAGTCCTGAGTTTCAGCGGTTGTCCTTACTTTTGAAGTGGGTGAGTTGTGAAAAAAATACTGCACGTGGCTGAAACGATAAAAGGCGGCGTCGCGACGGTGATCCGCACGATTTCAGCGTCGCCTGAAGACGACGCTGCCAACTATCAACTGGTCTATCTGGTCCCGCAGGATCAGGAAAAAGAACTGCACGGCATCGCCCCGCAGCAGATCCGCACCTTCGCCCGGACCGGGCGTAATGTGCCGTCGCTGCTGCGTTTCGCCTGGCGCCTGACCCAGGTGATGCTCAAGGAAAAACCCGACGTGGTGCATTTGCACAGCACCTTCTCCGGGGTCATCGGCCGTTGCGTGTGTGTGCTGTTGCGGCCGTGGCGCAAGCCGAAAATTGTCTATTGCCCGCACGCTTTTTCGTTCCTGATGGAAAGCTCGCCAACCAAGCAGAAAGTCTATGCGTGGATCGAGCGGGTGCTGCAGAAGGTCACCGACGTGATCATTTGCGTCAGCCAGTACGAGCTGGATAAAGCCGCGCGGTTCGGCATCGAACGCAAGCGCATGAAGCTGATCTACAACGGCATTCCTCACCGCGATGACGCGCTGAAGCCGACTAATCCCGAGCCGATTCACCTGCTGTTTGTCGGCCGGCTCGACTATCAGAAAGGCTTCGACGTGTTGCTCAAGGCCTACGCCAAGGTGCAGCGCAACGACCTGAAACTGACGGTGGTCGGCAGTGCGGTCAACGAGGATGTGGTCGAGTGCCCGCCGATGGACTCGGTTGAATACTTGCCGTGGGTCACGCCGAGTGAAGTGCACGCGCTGTATCAAAAAGCCGATGCGCTGATCGTCCCGAGTCGGTGGGAAGGTTTCGCCATGGTGCCGCTGGAAGGCATGGCCATGGGGCTGCCGGTGATTGCCAGCAATTGCACGTCATTGCCCGAACTGGTCACCGACGAAGTGTCCGGCTACGTCTTCCCCTCAGGTGACCACCAGGCGCTGGCCGACGTGCTGTCGAAAATCCAGAAGCCGCGGTTGCTCGACCTCGGCAACGAAGGTCGCAGCATCGTCCGCGAGCGTTTCAGCGCCGCGTTGATGATTCGCCAGACCTACGACCTGTACCGCGCTCCCTCTTACTAAGTAGAAATCAGCTTATGAACGTAACGATTTTGCATGGCTACAGTGCGTCCAACTCCGGTGACGGCCTGCTCGTCGATCTGGCCATTGCCTTGGTGCAGCGCAACTTTGGCGAAGACACCGCGATCAGTGTCGTGGCTTCCGACCCCGAATCCTTCAGCTACTTGCCGCACCCGCGTTTTAACGCACCGGTGATGGCGGCCAAGGGGCTGGGCCGGGTCAAACAAGCGGTGTTTCTCAATCAGTCCTATGCCGGGCTCGCTGACCTGTTGAAGAAGACCGATCTGATCGTCGGCGTCGGCGGCGGTTACATGCGCTCCAAAAGTGCCTTCGAACACATCAAGTTGAAACTCGGCCACGCCAAGCAACTGGAAACCGCGATCCTCAGCAAGGTGCCTTCGGTGTACCTGCCGCAAAGCATCGGGCCGTTCCACGGCGAGAGCAGCAAGATCGTCGAGCACTATGCCAGCGCCGATGCGGTGTTCGTGCGCGACAATCGTTCGTCGGCGATCTTCGATGCCTGTGAAAACGTCTATCGCGCGCCGGATCTGGCGGTGCAGTCGCTGGCCAGCAAAATCCTTCTGCAACCCAAGTTCACCCGCTGCGCCTCGTCACCCGCCACGGTGTGCGTGGTGCTGCGCAAGCCGCCGGAGTGGAGCAAGGAAAAGAAAGTCGCCTACGTCGCCAACCTGAAGTTGCTGCTGCAGCGCCTGAAGAATAAAAGCAAAGTGGTCTGCGCCGTGCAAAGTGCCGTGCGCGGCAACGATGACGGCGCGTTCTATCGCGAACTGGGCATCAGCGAAGACCTGCTGTCGTTGAAGGCCACGATTGCCAAATATCAACCGGACCTGGTGATTTCCGTGCGCTTGCACGGCGCCATCGAATCGCTGCTGTCGGGCGTGCCGGCGTACCACATCAGTTATGAGCGCAAAGGCTTTGGCGCCTATCAAGACATGGGCGTCGAGGACTGGGTGATCAACGGTGGCGACATCAATGTCGACACCATCATCGACACGGTTTATGCGCCAAATGCCCTGTCCGATTTCGGTAAACGCCTGACCGACACCTGCCGCGAGATCGAGGCAAAAACCGTGGCCATGGACGACATCATCAAAGGGATCGTTCGATGATATTTCGGCTACTGCTTCGCGGCGGTGCCTTGGGCGCGAAGTTTTTGCTGGTGCTGGCCATCACCCATTTCCTCGGTTATGAGGCCCTGGGTTTTTACGGCGTGGTGGTCGCCGCGTCGTTGATCGCATCGAAGTTCTACAGCGTCGGTTTCAGTTCCGAAATCAATCGCTTGATCAGTGTCGGTGGCAGTTCGCGCCGGGTGGTCGACAAGGTTTTGCTGCTGTATCTGGCGGTGGGGCTGGTGTTGTCGCTGGTGACCGTGGGGATTTACTCACTGTTCCAGCAGGTTGATGCGCCCATCGCGCTGATCGCTTGTATCACCCTGGTGTTGCTCACCGAGCACCTGTCGTTCGAGATCAACTCGTTCGTGTTTTCCGCGCAGAAAGCCACGGCGGGCGCATTGCTGTTCTTTATCAAGACCGGTCTGTGGGCACTGCTCGCCGTGGGCGGGATGATGTTCGGTTGGGTGTCAGGCGTCGCCAGTGTGTTGTGGCTGTGGGTCGCCGCCAACGTGTTGGTGATCATCGCCGGTTACCTGATTGTGGTGAAGGTTCATCACGGGCGAGAGAGCGGCACACTGGCTACGGCTACGGTGTGGAAGGCCGGCTTGCCGTTCTATTTCGGCACCGGGTTGATCGCCTTGAGTCAGTACGCCGAGCGCTTTCTGATCGCCGACCTCGAACCCTACGCCAACCTCGGTAAATACGTGTACGCGTGGTCGGCGGCCAACACCTTGCAAGCGTTGTCTTACGCAGTGGTGGCGGTGGTCGGGATTCCGCTGCTGGCCAAGCGTTTCCAGGCTGAGCAGCAACCGTTCACGGTCAAGCAACTGTTTGTGAACAAGTGGGTTGCACGTTCGCTGGTGGTATCCGCTGCCGTGGCGGTGGCGATTTATCTGTTCTTCAACATCGTGCTCGATTACGTCGCCACCAGCGTGCCGCGTCCGGACAACGCGCTGCTTGGCGTGCTGATCTTTTCCTTCGCCCTGCGGGCGATTGGCGACATCGTCTGGGGCGGTTTGATTGCCTCGAAAAACAGTCGGGTGTCACTCGCCAGTGCGGCGTTCTGCTTGCTGGTTTCAGTGCCGGTCAGCTATGTGCTGATCAAGCACTATTCGATTTATGGCGCGGCCTGGGGCAACGTCTTCGCGATCATCGTGCAGCTCGGCGTGATTGCCCTGTTGACCCGCGTGACCGCAACGAAAAAGGCCGCTATGTCATGGGCCTGAAGCTACCGTGCATCGAGTTTCGCGGCAAGAAACTCGATTCGTACGTCTCGTTCCTGATCCTCTTCACCGGGCTGTTTCTGTCGGTGGCCATGCCGCTGTTGGTCCCGCGTGCTCCCGGGCCGGATGCCATGACGTTATGGTCGTCCTACGCCCGCGCCGACAACTGCAATTTCTGGAACCCGTTCTCGCCGGATCGCTCGTCCTACGAGTGTTCGGCGTTCCTGCTGCGGCCCACCGGGATCAACCTGACCAATGCCTGGGCCTACGGCATGTTCTGCAACTTTTTCCTTACGGCGATTCCGGTGGTGGTCTTTCGGCGCATGCCGCTGGCGATCTTCGGCACCCTGTGTCTGTGGGGCATCGTTCGCTCGTTTTTCCTTGAGAACCTGACCAAGGAAATCATTGTGTCGGTGGCGGTGTTGAGCATTTTGCTCAGCTCGTTGACGCGCAAATATCGCGGCGGTTTTTTTCTCTCGGCGGTGATCTACGGCGTGCTGATCCGGCCGTACTGGATTCTGTTTTCGCTGTCCTGGGTCGGCGTCTGTGTGATGAAGAAATACGTGTCGCGGTTCACCTTCTTTCTGATGCTGTTCCTGTTCTATCTGGCGGTGGCCATGTCGATTCAGGTGGCGCTGGGCTTTCCGGTGTCGTCGATTCGCGCCAGCAACAACGAGTTGCGCACGGCGGGGGAGGAGGGCTCCAAATCGCTGATCGTGTCCTGGCTCAGTGGCAGTGACTTCGTCTCGCAGGCGCTGGACTCGATGATCATTTTCTTCCGGTTGTCGTTCCCGGTGGAGCTGATCCTGCTGTCCGGACCGGGTCAGGTGATCTTTGTGGCACTGATGATCATGACCGCGCTGCTGCTGTTCAAAGTCATCACCTCGACCGATTACAAGGGCGCGCCGATCCAGACCAAACCCAAGGAACTGATTGCGATCCCGCTGGCGTTTTTGCTGGTGCAAGGCTTGTTCGAGCCGGACTTCGGTTCCTTCGCCCGGCACTTTTCCATGGTGGTGCCGGTGCTGTTCGTCGGCCTGGGATTGATGCTGCGGGCCAACAAGCCGGTGCAGGTTGAATCAAGAATTCTGAATTGAGGCAGGTGCTTTATGTCGAGCAAGAAAAAGTCCCTGGAGATCGAAACCCTGCGCGGGCTGGCGTGCCTGCTGCTGGTGCTCTATCACGTCATCGGCCCGTTGGGTGGTGGTTTGAAGATCGATATCGGCTCGCCGTTCCGGGTGATTGCCGACTCGATGGTGTACGTGCGCATGCCGCTGTTCACCTTCATTTCCGGGTACATCTATTCCATCTACAAAATCCGTGGCAATGACTTTTCCGCGTTCTTTTCCGGCAAGGTGCGGCGGCTGATCGTGCCGCTGTTTTGCGTGGGCGTGCCGTTCTCCGTACTGCAAGCGGTAGGGCCTGGAGTGAACAAGGACGTCGGCGTGATCGACGCATTGTTGTCGTTCTGGGTGCCGATCAACCACTTCTGGTTCTTGCAGGCGGTGTTCATCATTTTCATGTTCGTCGGCCTGCTGGAGTGGCGCGGCCTGCTGCGTTCGGCGACGCGTTTGTATCTGCTGTTTGCCTTTGCGGCAGCGGTGTTTTTGCTGCCGCCGTTCAAGTTCGATGCGTTCGGCATCAACGGCGCGATCTACCTGCTGCCGTTTTTTGTGGCGGGGATGATTGGCCAGGAAAATGTCGAGGTGTTGAAGCAGCGGTTCAAGGTGATCGGCCCGCTGGTGTTTGTGCTGATCTCGCTGACGCTGCTGTATGTGGCGGCAATTGATCGCGAGCTGATCGTTGATCGTCGCAGTCTGATTGGCCTGACCGTGGGTTGCGTGTCGTGCATTGCCTTGCTGTCCAGTGACATGCGCTCGAAGTGGCTGACCTGGCTGGGCGGGTATTCCTACGCGATTTTCCTGTTCCATGTGTTGTTCGCGGCCACGTCGCGGTTTGTGCTGGGGCGTTTGGGGGTGAAGGATGAAAGCCTGCTGGTGTTCGGTGGCGTGGCGTGCGGTTTGCTCGGGCCGGTGGTGTTGTCGATGATTTTCAGTCGGTTCAATTTCACTTCCGTGCTGTTTCTTGGTGAGCGCGCGGCAAGCAAAAAACCGTTGGCGCCCATCACCCCGGTGGTGCAGGCCTAAGAAAGCTAAAAGCTTCGCGAGCAGGCTCGCTCCCACACTGGATCTGTGTCTACACACGATTACTGTGGGAGCGAGCCTGCTCGCGAAGGGGCCGTCACTGAATGAAGGAATTTATGCATGTTGGCAGTTGATGACGTCCAGCCCGTTGCGGCGTCAGTGGTTGAGGTGGGCGATGCGCGCGAGCGCTTTGCTCAGTGGCGCGAAGGCAAGGCCGGCAAGGTTTTGTCCGTCTCGGTAATCGGCGACAGCTACAGCGCCGGGCAGGATTTCTATCTGAACAAACTGGTGCAGCGCGTGGCCGGGGAGGTCGGTTTCGCCGGCCCCGGTTACGTTGGCTTCAACCATGGCGCGGCGCTGGGTGGCACGCATTTCAAATACACCCGCAGCAGCGAGAAGTACTTTGGTGGCGGCTGGGATGTGTCCGGCCTCGGCCAGGCCAGTCCTGACAGCCGCACGGTGACAGGGCAGCCCGGCGCCTGGTTACAGATCGATGCCAACCCGACACCTCGGATCAACACGGCGGTCACCCAGGCGAAGTTGCTTTATCGGGGCAATGGCGAACCCGGTGAGGTGCGCTATCGCTGGGCGCCATCGCAAGACTGGAAGCCATTGACGCTCGCAGGCTCAGGCGTTCAGGAAGTGCCATTGCCGGGCACACCGACTGCGGCGGATTGGGCATTCAGACTGGAAGTGGTGAAGGGGGCACCGACGCTGTTCGGCCTGTGGATGAGCAATGATCAGAACGGCATTCGGGTTTCCAAACTCGCGGCGTCTGGCGCGGCATCTGCTGACTTCTATCACAAGGACCCGCACTGGCAGACCCAGTGGAAAGCTGCCGTGTCGAAAATTCCCGCCGACGTTTACCTGATCATGCTCGGTGGCAACGATCAGGGCTTTGGGGTGAAGCCCGAAGCGTATCTGCACAATGTGCAGGGTCTGGTGGGGATGATCCGCGAGATCCAGCCAGCCGCGAGCATCAACCTGATCATGCGTCAGGACACCACGCGGTCCAGTGCCTATCCGATGTCGGCGTATGCGCAGGTTCTGCAACCCTGGGCGCACGAGCAGCATCTGGGCTACGCCAATCTGCAATGCGCCTTTGGCTCCGACGTCAAACGCTATGCGGCCGCGATGATTGGTCCGGACAAGATTCATCCAGTCCCGGCTACGGGTGGAAAGGTGATTGCCGATTATTTTTACCGCTGGATAGTGGGCGCTGACGATAACTGCTCCGCATCCCGGCAGTGATCGTTCCCACGCTCCGCGTGGGAATGCCGCCCGGGACGCTCCGCGTCCCTTCACCGGGTGACGCAGAGCGTCACAAGATGCATTCCCACGCAGAGCGTGGGAACGATCAGCAGCGAGAGTGCTATCAGACGTTTTGATTAAACGCGTCGACTTGATTGAGCAATTCGGAAATCTTCTGCGGCATCAACCGCGTATCACAACGGGTTTCCACGTTGATGATGATCGCCGGGTCGTTGCAGCAAATGCGCACGCGAAAGCGCCAGTCGCTGAAAATCACTTTCAGGCCGTCGCGGTCATCGATTTCCAGCGCCTGCTCGCTGTAGAGCTTTTTCAGATGGGCGAGCAGGGGATAGGGATCGGCCATCGTCCGGGGAATATCGCCGGACGATGGGAACATGCCGATGCGCTCCACCAACAAGATAGTACCCAGCCAGGGCTCGTTGGCGCTGGGCAACGGCTGATGGCGCGACAACCAACTCACCACCCCGAGGTTGCCCACCTCGCGTTCAATCTCTACGGAATGTTGTGCAATGTTCATGGTCACCTGCCTGAAGTGAAGAGTGGGCGTCGGGTGTCGGAGCCGTCTCAGCGGCCCTTGAGGTAGACGTTTTCGTAGCAGAAATTGGTCGCTTGCAGATAACCCTCGGCGTCGCCGCAGTCGAAGCGCAGGCCCTTGAACTTGTAGGCCAGCACGCAACCGTTCTGCGCCTGTTTCATCAGCGCGTCGGTGATCTGGATCTCGCCGCCTTTGCCCGGTTGGGTGTCGGCGATCAGGTCGAAGATGTCCGGCGTCAGAATGTAGCGACCGATGATTGCCAGGTTCGACGGCGCGTCCTGCGGTGCTGGTTTTTCCACCATGTTGTTTACCCGGTAGATGCCGTCGGAAATCAGCTCGCCGGCGATCACGCCGTACTTGTGCGTCTGATCGGCCGGGACTTCCTGGATGGCGACGATCGAGCAACGGAATTTCTTGTAGAGCTGGATCATCTGCGTCAGAACGCCGTCACCTTCCAGGTTCAGGCACAGGTCATCGGCCAGCACCACGGCGAACGGTTCATCGCCGATCAATGGCCGACCGCTGAGAATCGCGTGGCCCAGGCCTTTCATTTCCACCTGACGGGTGTAGGAGAAGGTGCAGGTGTCGATCAGCTCACGGGTGCCGGCGAGAAACTTCTCTTTCTCGGTGCCGCGAATCTGGTGCTCCAGTTCATAGCTGATGTCGAAATGGTCTTCCAGCGCACGCTTGCCGCGGCCAGTGACGATGGCCATGTGTTGCAGACCGGCGTCCCGTGCTTCTTCAACGGCGTATTCGATCAACGGCTTGTTGACGATCGGCAGCATCTCTTTTGGCATGGCTTTGGTGGCCGGCAAGAAACGCGTGCCGTAGCCGGCAGCGGGGAACAAACATTTACGAATCATAAAAGTATCCTGGACAGTCATGGAACACAGGCGACGGTTGCGGGCCATTAACAATGGCTGCAAGTTTTAATGTTGATTGAAGGCTTACTTTAATACCTGAGTCAGGTTATTAATGGCAAATGGTCGGAGTGGTAAAACACACCAATGTTATGCGATGTCGGTTAGTGCGCTATTAGTTATTTTTAGTCGGTATCTGTTGATAGTGATGAGTGCACTTGCAGTGCTAATAAGTAGCGGGCAATACAGTGTGACCTGCAAAAATAAATATTGCCAGTCATTGAACTAGTTTTGTTTTCGGTTGTTGTCGCCTTGTTTGTGTGGATTGCGACACATCTGCACAACAACAGGCTTGACACGACATCGGCTACTTATCCAATAACGGACCGCGCTATGAAGATTCTGGTAACCGGTGGCGCCGGCTATATCGGCTCGCACACCACACTTGCTTTGCTTGAAGCAGGTTATGAAGTTGTCGTGCTGGATAATCTTTGCAACAGCAGCGACGCGGCACTGCACGCGGTGGAAGCCATTTGCGGCAGGAGCGCGTTGATGATTCGCGGTGATGTCTGCGACCGCGCGCTGCTCGACCGGATTTTCCAGGAGCACAAAATTGACGCCGTGCTGCATTTCGCCGGGCTCAAAGCCGTCGGCGAAAGCGTGCGCAAGCCGCTGGCGTACTACCAAACCAACGTCAGCGGTAGCATCACGCTGTGTCAGGCGATGGCGGCGGCCGGGGTGTTCCGGCTGGTGTTCAGCTCCTCGGCGACGGTCTACGGCGAGCCCGAGCAGATGCCGATCCGCGAGGATTTCCCGACCGGTACTCCGACCAATCCTTACGGCCAGTCCAAGCTGATCGTCGAAAACGTGCTGCGCGACCTGTGCCAGTCCGAGCCGCGCTGGAGCATCGCCTTGCTGCGCTACTTCAACCCGATCGGCGCGCATCACAGCGGCCACATGGGTGAAGACCCGAACGGTATCCCCAATAACCTGGTGCCTTATATCAGCCAGGTGGCGGTGGGCAGCCTGCAAGAACTGTCGATCTTCGGCAACGATTACCCCACGGTCGACGGCACCGGCGTGCGCGATTACATCCACGTGGTCGACCTGGCGGACGGGCACTTGAAGGCATTGCAGTCCATCTCTGGACGTACTGGCATTCACACCTGGAACCTCGGCACCGGCGATGGCTACAGCGTCCTGCAAGTGCTGCACGCCTTCGAACAGGCCTGCGGACAACCCGTGCCGTATCGAATGATGCCGCGTCGTTCGGGGGATATCGCCGAGAGTTGGGCCGACGCTTCGAAAGCGGCGAAAGAGTTGGGCTGGAAAGCCACGCGCAACTTGCAGGACATGGTTACCGATACTTGGCGCTGGCAATCCAACCATCCCAAGGGTTATCTCGGCTGATGTCGTTTTGATGTGAAATGTTAGTTTCGGTCAGGTGTTAGATATCGTCGGGAAAATACGCTGGAAATGCCTTTTGCAAGTCCGTAGATATAAACCTGCCGTTCGACTTTTATCAGTTGGGTAAGACTGTGAAAGAACAACGGATCTTGTTCGCATTTTTCGCGGACTTGAACTCTACCACCTCTAACGCCGGCCGGTTTTTAACAGGTCGAATGTTAGAAAGGAGTTGATATGAAGAAAGTGATGGCAGTTGCCCTGTTGACGATGTTGAGCAACTGGGCTGCCGCAGCTGAAGCGCCGCTGACGGCGGTAACCAATGTAGGTGGCAATGTAGCGGCTTCTCAAGCGCCTGCAGCCAGTACTGCAATGGTTGCCAGTGCAGTAGCGGCGTCCAACAGCGGTGGCAGTGCCAACGGCGGCACCACCGGTACCACAGGTACCACCGGTACTACCGGCACACACAACTAACAGAGGTTTTTGTTAGTGCAGTAAGGGTCGCCCGACGCAAGTCGGGTGACTTCTTTTTAGATTCGCCCTTGAATAGCGTAGTGCCATTATGACTCGTAGTTTTTCTCTTTTAATGTTGGCAAGTCTCGCTTTACAAGGTTGCATGTTTTCCCCGGGCCAATACCTGAGCACCAGTGACATCACCCGCCAAGGGGCCAGTGAAAGCAGCCGGGTCGAGCTGATCCCGATCACCCCCAAGCTGATCTCCACCACCCGCGCCACGCACAAGCGTGAGTCGCTGCCGGCGGAGCTGTTGGCGACCCCGGCCGAGTACCGCATCGGTAACAACGATGTCTTGTACATCACGGTCTGGGATCATCCCGAGCTGACAGCCCCGTCCGGCGCGCAACAACAGATCGATGCCAACGGCCGACTGGTGCGCTCCGACGGCACGCTGTATTACCCGTTCATCAAGGAAGTCCAGGCCGCCGGCCGGACTATCCAGCAATTGCGTGCCGACATCGAACAACGGCTGTCGGCGTTCATTGCCGAACCGCAGGTGGATGTCGCGGTGCTGCGCTTCGCCAGTCAGAAAGTCGTGGTTACCGGCGCAGTGGCCAAGGGCGGCCCGCAAGCGATTTCGACCAATCCACTGAGCGTGGTCGAGGCCCTCGGTTCGGCGGGTATCGACACCAACAATGCCGACTTGTCCGGCCTGACGCTGACGCGCAACGGCCGCGTTTATACGCTCAATCTCGACTCGCTCAATCAGCAGGATTCCGAGTTGCAGGGCGTCTACCTCAAAGGTGGCGACCAGTTATATCTGCCGTACAACGACAACAAACGCATTTACGTCATGGGCGAGGTCAACCAGCCGCGCGCATTGAGCTTCAAGACCGCGACCATGAACCTCTCCGACGTCCTCGGCTCGGTTGGCGGCTTGAGCCAGACCACCTCCAACGGCAACGCGGTGTACGTCATCCGTGGCGTGGAAAACCTCGATGTGGAGCCGGCGAAGATCTACCAGTTGAACGCCGAATCGCCGACAGCCATGGCACTCGCGACGCACTTCGAAGTGCGCCCGCAGGACGTGGTCTATGTTGGCCCGGCCAACGTGACGCGCTGGAATCGCTTCATCAGCCAATTGGTGCCGTCGGCGTCGATTGTCGGGACCGGGGCTTCCGCTGCGAAGAACTGGAGCGAATACAGTAACAACAGCAAATAAGGTCGCCGACTGTGAACACGTTGAAAGTTGGCGTCTGCCTGAGTGCGGCCCTGTTGTTGTGTGGCTGCAACCCGCTGATGAGCGCTTCGTTGAACAACCTCAAATCGGCGGTGATCGGCCCGGACGAGGTGGACGTGACGGCGGCCCAGGTGGCCGAAGTCAACTATCCGCAACTCAAACTGACCACGCCGTCCGGCTCCGGGGTGCTGGCGCTGGTGCGCGAGCGCGACGACCTGCAGTTCTGGGTCGCTTCCGGCAAGCAAGTGTTGCTGCTGCGCAATGGTCTGGCCGTGCGCAGCATTGGCCTGGGCCTGGAAGGCGATCTCGACGGCACACGCCTGTCGGATGACTCGCCGTTCAAACGTGGCCTGCATCAAGTGGCCGATGGCTTCACGACTCGGCGCTGGATCGATCTCTACAGGGGCCAGGAAGTCGGGGTGATCGTCAACAGTCGCTTCATCCGCCGCTCAACGGAAACCCTGGACATTCTCGACAAGGAATACACCGTGCTACGTGTCGATGAGCAGATTGACGCCCCGGCCATCGGCCTGAGTGCGACCAATCGTTATTGGGTCGATCCGCGTGACGGTTTCATCGTCAAGAGTGAGCAGCAACTGACCTCGCAATTGCGCGTCAGGATTGTGCAACTGACCCCTGATCGCAGGCACCTGCCGTGAAGCGGCTTAAAGCGCTATCGGCGGGTTTGCTGTTGATCAGCAGCGTGAGCCAGGCCGCCGTCACGGTTAGCGGCGACGTCGCCAACCCCGGGCCGGTCGAACTGCCGGCGGGCGGGCGCTTGCTCGACGTGATCAACGAAGCCGTGCCGAATGCCGAAGGTTACTGGCTGGCGGGCGTGTTGTTGCGGCAGTCGTTGCTGCAAGAGCAGACGCGACTCAAGGCCGGCGTGTTGTTCGATCTGGACGTGTTGCAGCGCATGGCAATGCTCTTTGACATGCCGAGCCGTGGGGCGCTGGCGCAGCGGCTAGCCGAGCAAGTACGACAGATGCCGGTAACCGGACGGCAGATCGCCGATCTCGACCCGGTGGCGATTGAAGTCGGCTTCGCCCGCAACATTCGTCTGGACGATGGCGATCGACTGATCTACCCCAAGCGCGTCGATGAAGTTGAAGTGCTTGGCGCCGTCGCCGAGCCGTGTCACTTGCCGTACCAGCCGTTGCTGGAGGCCCGTGAATACCTGGAAAGCTGCACGCCGCTTGACGATGCCGAGGCCGATTACCTGTGGTTGATCCAGCCCAACGGCGTTTCGCGACGCGTCGGCATTGCCCACTGGAATCGCGAGAGCGGGCAGTTTCCCGTGGCCGGCAGCAAGATTCTGGTGCCGGTGAAAAATGATGATCTTGATCCGCCTGTCCCTGAACTGAATCAGCAGTTGGCCGAATTTATTGCCACGCAATTGGCTGAGGTGGTTCGTTGAATTTACGTTTTGCAGCTGTGTTGTTATTGCCCTGTGGTCTGGCGCACGCCGAGCCGCGCATTACTCAAAATGACTTCGGTGGCACCGGCCTTTTGCAGACGCCGACCGCGCGCATGGCCCCGGCCGGCGAGTTGAGCGTCAATGCCAACCGCACCGAGCCGTACAGCCGCTACAGCGTGTCGCTGCAGCCGCTGGACTGGCTCGAAGGTTCGTTCCGTTACACCGCGATCACTAACCGCCCGTACGGCTCCGAGGCCCTCAGCGGCAGCCAAAGCTATAAGGATAAGGCGGTCGACGCCAAAGTCCGGCTCTGGCAGGAAAGCCACTGGCTGCCCGATGTGGCCCTGGGCTTCCGAGATATCGGTGGTACGGGTTTGTTCTCCAGTGAGTTCTTTGTCGCCAACAAGCGCTTCGACAATTTTGATTTCAGCGCCGGCATTGCCTGGGGTTATCTGGGCAATCGCGGCGACCTCGACAACCCGTTGGGTTACGTCAGTGATCGCTTCGATACCCGCCCGGCCCTCGAGGGCACCGGTGACGTCAACTCGGGTTCGTACTTTCGCGGCAAGCCGTCATTTTTCGGTGGCGTGAGTTATCAGACGCCCTGGGATCGCCTCAGCCTGAAACTCGAATACGAAGGCAACGACTACAAGCACGAACCGAAGGACAACATCATCAAGCAGGACTCACCGATCAACTTCGGCGCGGTGTTCAAAGTGGCGGATTCGGTTGACGTCAGCGCGGCGTGGGAGCGTGGTAATACGGCGATGTTTGGCATCACCTTTCACACCAATTTCGTCAGCCGCAAGGCGCCGGCCAAGACCTACGATCCGACGCCCGAACCGTTGCCGGCGAAGATGCCGACCACGTCGATGGAGCAGGTCGACTGGGCCAACGTCTCCCAGCGTTTGCAGCAGAACGCCGGGTACAAGGTCGAGCGCATCAGCCAGCGTGATTCGGAGTTGATCGTGTACGGCGAGCAGCAGCGCTACTTCCATTCATCCAAAGCGGTTGGTCGTGCGAGTAGGGTTCTCGACAACAGCGTCAACGACGACATTGACTGGTTCACCCTGGTCAACAAGCGCTACGACCTGCCGCTGGAAGAAACCAGCGTGCCGCGCCAGACCTTCCGCGAAGTGATCAACAACGAGGAACCGCTGCTGTCGCTGCATCGCACCACCGAAGTCAATCCGGCGATGCCGCACAACGAAAAAACCCTCTACACCGAAGCGCCGCAGCACTTCAGTTATGGCGTGGGTCTGGGCTTCAAACAGAACGTCGGCGGCCCGGATGGCTTGCTCTATCAATTCAGTGCCGATGCGGACGCCGAGTACCGCTTTAATCGCAGCACTTGGTGGAGCGGTTTGCTCAGCGCGAATCTGATCAACAACTTCGACAAATTCACCTATGACGCACCCAGCGGCTTGCCGCGTGTGCGCACGGATTTGCGTCAGTACCTGACCGAGTCTGAAGTGACCATGCCGATGTTCCAGTTGAGCCACACCGAGCAACTGGATAAAGACTGGTATGGCATGGTGTACGGCGGTTATCTGGAGTCGATGTTCGCCGGGGTAGGGGGCGAGGTGCTGTTCCGCCCGACTGGCGAGCGCTGGTCGGTGGGCGCAGATCTGAACTACGTGCGTCAGCGTGAATTCGATCAGGGTTTTGGTCTGCGCGATTACTCGGTAGTGACCGGGCATATCACTGGCTATACGGATTTGCCTTACGACACGTTGGCGGCGATCAGCGTCGGGCGTTACCTGGCCGGAGACTGGGGCGGTACGCTGGACATCTCTCGCGAGTTCTCCAACGGCGTGCGCTTTGGCGCCTGGGCGACCATCACCACGGCCAGCAGTGCCGAGTATGGGGAAGGTAGCTTCGACAAGGGTCTCTATCTGTCGATACCGTTCGACGAAATGATGAGCATGTCGACCATGCGCCGCGCCAACCTGGTGTGGGCACCGCTGACGCGAGATGGTGGCGCGCGGTTGAATCGCGGTTATCAATTGCACTCGATGACCGATAGCCGGGATGACGATATGTTCTACCGCAACTTCGAGAAGATCACCGAGTAACGGCTGATCGATCAACGCTCAACCTGACGCTATCCCTGTGGGAGCTGGCTTGCCAGCGATGACGGCGGCACATTCAACATCGATGCTGACTGGCCTGAGGCCATCGCGGGCAAGCCGCGCTCCCACAGGGATATGTGTCAAACCCCAAACCCCGGCCCACCACAAATTCCTGTGGGAGCTGGCTTGCCAGCGATGACGGCGGCACATTCAACATCGATGCTGACTGGCCTGAGGCCATCGCGGGCAAGCCGCGCTCCCACAGGGATATGTGTCAAACCCCAAATCCCGGCCCACCCCAAATCCCTGTGGGAGCTGGCTGGCCAGCGATGACG
Organism: Pseudomonas baetica; assembly: GCF_002813455.1. Taxonomy (NCBI): domain Bacteria; kingdom Pseudomonadati; phylum Pseudomonadota; class Gammaproteobacteria; order Pseudomonadales; family Pseudomonadaceae; genus Pseudomonas; species Pseudomonas baetica. The sequence continues at coordinate 5,821,572 of NZ_PHHE01000001.1, forward strand.
GCGGCACATTCAACATTGATGTTGCCAGACCCACCGCTTTCGCGAGCAGGCTCGCTCCCACACTGGCTATTTGTCACAGCACAAATCCCGAGCCAACCACAAGTCCCTGTGGGAGCGAGCCTGCTCGCGAAGGCGTCAGCACATCCAGCATCATCATTGCCAGACCCACCGCTTTCGCGAGCAGGCTCACTCCCACACTGGCTATTTGTCACGCCACAAATCCCGAGCCAACCACAAATCCCTGTGGGAGCGAGCCTGCTCGCGAAGGCGTCAGCACATCCAGCATCATCATTGCCAGACCCACCGCTTTCGCGAGCAGGCTCGCTCCACAGGAATATGTGTCAACCCCCAAATCCCCGGCCCACCACAAATCCCTGTGGGAGCGGGCTTGCTCGCGAAGGCGTCGGTACATCAGACATCTACGCTGACTGACGCCACGCATTCGTGAGCAAGCCCACGCCCACAGTGATCTTCGGTCGGCTCTTAATCACGGGCACAAAAAAGGGGACTTTCGTCCCCCTGCGGTCTTGCCTTGCGTAACGCTGAACCTCAGTAAATATCCTTCGACAGCAACGTAAACGGTGTCTTCACCAGGATCTTCAAGTCCAGCCACAACGACCAGCTGTTGATGTACTGCAGGTCAATCTCGACACGCTTCTGCATCTTGTCGATGGTGTCCGTCTCACCGCGGCAGCCGCTGATTTGAGCCAGCCCGGTGATGCCCGGTTTAATCCGGTGGCGCGCCATGTAAGCGAGGATTTTGCCCGAGTAGAAATGGTTGTGCGCGACAGCATGCGGACGTGGACCAACCAGTGCCATGTGCCCTTGCAGCACGTTGAACAATTGCGGCAACTCATCCAGCGAGGTGCGGCGGATGAAGCGTCCAACGGCAGTGATGCGCGAGTCGTTGCGGCTGGCCTGCTTGACGTCTTTGTCATCGTGCACACGCATCGAACGGAATTTCCAGACCTTGATCACCTTACCGTTCCAGCCATGGCGATCCTGCTTGAAAAACACTGGGCCAGGCGAGTTGATCTTCACCGCCAGGGCAATGATCGCAAGTACTGGGCTCAGCATAATAATCGCCAGCAGCGCGACGCTTTTCTCCATCAGGCTTTTGCTCAGCGCCGCGGTCGGGCGGCTGGTCAGCGGGCTTTCGTTCAGGTAGATCGCCGGCAGACCGTCCACGACTTTCACCGAGTGATTGAGCAGCGTCAGGCTGTTCAAGTCCGGCACCCAGACCACATCAACGTTGGCACCCAGCAGGTCGACATACATCGCTTCGATTTTCGCCGCTTCCGAGAGCGGCAGGGTGATGTACAAGCGGCGGATGTCGTGGGCTTCGATCAGCTTAAGCAGATCTTCCTGAGCACCAACCACGCGCGGTGCATCCGAATCCAGTGCAGGCACCTTGCCGTTACTGATCAACCCTACCAACGGCAGGTTTTCGATCTGGCTCAACTTCTTCGCCAGGCCCAACGCCAGCTCACCCGTGCCAACGATCAGCGTCTTGTGCTCGCTTTTACGGGTGCGCTGATAGAACTTCGAAAACGCATGCAACGGAGCGTACAACAGTGCCTGACCCAAGAAGCCGTAGACTGCCCAGCTCACGATCACCTGTCGGGAAAACAACTCATCGGCCTTGCAGACAAACGCGATGAAAGCCAGCGCCGCCATGGTCATCGACCAGCCCATCAACAGACGCCCCAAGCCGGTCAGATAGTTGTCTCGCTTTCGATATACGCCACTGAATGTATACGCCGGCACCGAGGCCAACACCGCCAGTGTGGCGCACATCCGGTAATAGAACGCGACGGTTCCCGTGTGCTGCTCCGCCAATACAAACAGCAAAGCAACGATAAAACCCTGCGCCAGCGCCCATTGGCCCCAAAAGGTCAGTCCCTTGAGGCCCGTGCTTCGATTGATACTGAGAGAAAGATCCATACGATATCCCCAAAAGACGTCCATTCAGGTTTCAACAGTTGAAAGCCGAGTTGTTAGTCAGAGTTATTGTTTTTGTTTTAACGAGTGTCCTGAGGTAACAACGTCGATATGCCGAACTGTCGTCAGTCAATAGACTAATTTATTGGCGGGAATGGTGTCTGACGAGTTCTAACAAGATGGCGCAGTGCCAACTTTTTAATAATTAAATATAAGGGTGTTAGAAAAGGTCGCAGAGAAGGGGGTGAATAGATGATGTTGGATTTGTTACTGTTGTAGGGAAGGGGGCAGGGAATTTCTATATCAAGGGAGGTGAAACCAGACAGAGTGCTCTTATTGTTTTTGTAGTCGCACTGTTTTCTGTTTGTGGTGTTTGCAGATACCGCTGTCTTTAAGCCACGATTTCTTGAATGAGGCAATATCCGCGGTTTCTTACGGCGCGGAACAGTCGCTCACCATTGCTGGCGCTTTTGAATTTGTCTTGCAGGCGACTCAGGCACATCTCCAGCCCACGGTATTGCTCCGGCTCTCGGCCTATGCTGAGGATTAACTCGTCGCGACTGACAACGCGCTCTTCGTGGTGCAGCATCTTCCTGACCAGCGCAGTTTCCAGTCCGGTGAGACTGATCTCTATGTCTTCTTTGATCAATGCGCCTTGATCATTGTCGAGATGCCAGGTCTCGGTGTAGGCGGGAGCGCTTTCGAAAGCGGGCGACGGGTTGCCGGCTTCAGTGGTTACTGCTGGAGTGCCGTGAAATGGATTCGCCGATTGAGCGGCAAGCCATTCGGACTCAAGCGTGGCCAATATGCGCTGAGTATCATGTTCGATAGTGCGGGTAACGTTCTTTCGTGTGCCGCTTGGGTAAGTGAACTCCATCAACACGGGGGCGGAAGAGGGCGAATTGGCACCTTCAATAAACATTTGCGCCTGAGACGTACCAAACGAATTGAACCGTTCGCTGGAAAGGATGCTCTCGAGTTCGCGCTGCGATGTTGTACTGTGAGTCACGACAACAAAATATTTTCTGGGGAGGGTTGTACTAGTTTCCATGTCTCTCTCCTTAACTGCGTACCAAAATTGGCTAAAAGGTGAATCGGCAGGCGAGCAATGACTTCCTTGGAAGTAATCCACAGGCAGGGTCTGGACCCGAAAATGGCCCTTGATAAGTTCCACTCGTTCTGCTGCTATGTTGTTGAGTTTATTGTTATGTTGGCGCGCTCATTCAATCGCTTTTTTATAGGTAGGCGTGAAGTACAACTAGAGCTATATGGTTGCATCAGACGATCCTTCGTAAGCATGCAAAAGGGTGGCTGCCCATGAGTCAGGCAGTCGATATCAGGCCCCGCATCAGGCGATAGCCATAGCCGCGGATGCTCTGAATCGCGTTTGTACCATACATGTCCTTGATTTTTCCACGCAAGCGGCTGATTGATTTTTCCAGCGCCCGGGGGTCGTAGAAATTGGTATTGAGCCCCATGATGTTAGCGATTTCATCATGGCTGAGGATGTGATTGCCGGTTTGCGCAAACGCTTCCAGGATCTTCATTTCAGCAAAAGAAATATCCAGCTTCTTGCTGGTGCCCGACAGGCAGATTCGAGTAGGGTCGAGCGTAAGATTGATATCTCGCTGCCATTCTTCGCTGTTGAAGAACTCGCCAAGCAACTCGGCGCCCTCGTCGGAAAGAGTATTGAGCTTGATACAGAAGTCCGCCCCGGCAAGAAAATACTTGATCTTGTTGAAGGCACCGCGACCGGTGATGACCGCGCAAATGATCGGTTTCAAGTTGTCGGTGCGCAGGTTCTCCACCAGCGCGAGATTGTCTTCGAGGGCCTGCGGGCTATCGATGACAATGAAGATGGCTCGATACGAGCCCGTGTGTTCATGGTGCTTGCAGGAACTAGTGTAGGCGTCGGTATCAAGTGCCATATCGCTGCGCACGTGCTTGGCGAGCAGCGCTCTAAATTGGTCGGCCACACCACGGGTGCGGCCCAGCGTTAGAACACCGGGTTCGTCGTTTGTCGGGCGCGGACTTCTAGTCGCCAAGTTCCCTGAGAGCATCATGCATTGACTCGAATTAGGTGCTGACATCGGGATGTTAAAGCACCAGTTCTCATCTGTGACTGACAATTGGTAACATTCACGCTGTTTTTAGACGTGGCTCCCGAGTTTTCTAACAATAATTAAGCTTTTCAGGCTTTTAGTTGATTTTTCTGGGTGTCTGAACTAGTCGTTAGATGGTGGCAATATGAAATTGTGCCACTATTCTGAACTCAATGCGACAGCTTTGTTTGTGTCCTTTGGCCACTGTCTGGCCATCTAGAAGAATGTGATATTGATCACACTTTATCGGCTTGGCAACTTTTTTCTATATAAAGGCCTAAATATGTCCCGAGTCGTTCGTAGGCGGACGATTACTAACATGGCTTGAGTGTGTCTTTTGATAAGACATATTCTCCGTCGCCTAGTCAGGCAATAGGTGTCGATATACCGATTGTTTCACTTCAGATACTCAATTCCTGAGTGCAGTTTAACGGGCCGCTCGCGCTGAGTGCTCTGATGGAGGATTAATGGATTTCTGGACTCTTTTCCAGGTGTTGATTTTAGGTGCGGTAGAAGGCCTGACCGAGTTTCTGCCCATCTCAAGTACGGGCCACCAGATTATCGTCGCCGACTTGCTGGACTTCGGCGGTGAACGCGCCATGGCGTTCAACATCATTATTCAGCTCGGCGCCATTCTTGCCGTGGTCTGGGAGTTTCGGCCGAAGATCGTTGAAATCGTCAAAGGCCTGCCCACCGAACGCAACGCACAACGCTTCACCCTCAACCTGTTGATCGCCTTTCTTCCTGCCGTGGTGTTGGGCGTTCTGTTTGCTGACACAATCCATCAATACCTGTTCAACCCAATCACCGTTGCCGTCGCTCTGGTCGTCGGTGGCATCGTCATGTTGTGGGCCGAACAACGCAGCCACGTGGTGAGCGTCGACCATGTCGATGACATGCGCTGGTCTCACGCGCTGAAGGTCGGTTTCGTACAGTGCCTGGCGATGATCCCGGGCACCTCGCGCTCTGGCTCGACCATCATCGGCGGCCTGCTGTTCGGCCTCTCGCGCAAAGCCGCCACCGAGGTCTCGTTCTTCCTGGCCATGCCGACCATGGTCGGTGCCGCCGTGTACTCAGGCTACAAATACCGCGACCTGTTCCAGCAAAGCGACCTGCCGGTCTTCGCCCTCGGCTTCGTCACTGCATTCATCTTCGCGATGATCGCCGTGCGCGGTTTGCTCAAGTTCATCGCCAACCACAGCTACGCCGCGTTCGCCTGGTATCGGATCGCGTTTGGCTTGTTGATTCTGGCAACGTGGCAGTTTGGCTGGGTCAACTGGACCGCCGCAGCGGCAAGCTAATCACTGAGTGCTGATCAGTGCCGCGACGGCGAGGTCGTTCAATTCCGAGTCGGGCAAATCCTGACGAAAATGCTGCAAAGCCGAAGTGAAGTACGCGGCCTGCAGCATGCCGTCGCTGGCGAGGAAATACCGCGCCGCTTCGATTTCCTCTAGCGAATACACACGTTTTTTCAGTTCGGACATGTCCGACATCCCATCGACCGTGATCATCGTCGTCGTGAAAACCAGAAAGCCAGACATCTGGGTTGATTCAAAAGGGCCATCTTTCCCATCACCGCAGCCTTTCAAAAAATCGCAACTGGCGCAGGCGCTGGCAGGGACGGTAAGGAGTAAAGCGAGGAGGGTGAACCGCTTGAATAAAACACAGCTAAACGCGTGCATAAACAAAAGACATCCTGTCGGTACAACAAAGCCGCGAGCACCGCTCATGCGTTGCCCGCACATACAACGCGTCGATCAACGACCCGCCAACAACTCCGCCGCCTGATCCAGCAACGCCAACGGATCCTTGGCCTTGTGAATATCCACCGACAACAACTGGCGGAATTTACGCGCCCCGGGAAACCCGGTGCCCAGGCCCAGCACATGCCGCGTGATGTGATGCATCGACCCACCCGCCAGCAAATGCTCGGCAATGTAAGGCCGCAACTGCGCCAACGCCTCAGCCCGACTGATCACCGGAGCCGAACTGCCGAACAACTGCTGATCCACCTCCGCCAGCAAATACGGATTGTGATAAGCCTCACGCCCCAACATCACACCGTCGAACGTCTGCAAATGCTCATGGCAGGCCTCCATCGTCTTGATCCCGCCGTTCAGCACAATCTCCAACGCCGGAAAATCTGCCTTCAGCTGCGCAGCAACGTCATAACGCAACGGCGGAATGTCGCGATTCTCCTTCGGCGACAACCCCTCCAGAATCGCAATCCGCGCATGCACCGTAAAACTGGTACACCCGGCATCACGAACTGTGCCGACGAAATCGCATAGCTCCGCGTAACTGTCCCGACCGTTGATGCCGATGCGATGTTTCACCGTCACCGGAATCGACACCGCATCACGCATCGCCTTCACACAATCCGCCACCAGTTGCGGGTGACCCATCAGGCACGCGCCGATCATGTTGTTCTGCACACGATCGCTCGGGCAGCCAACGTTGAGGTTCACCTCGTCGTAACCGTGCTCCTGGGCCATGCGGGCGCAGGCGGCTAGATCGAGAGGGACGCTACCGCCTAACTGCAAGGCCAACGGGTGTTCAGCTTCGTTGTGACGAAGGAAACGTTCGTGATCACCGTTGAGCAGCGCACCGGTGGTGACCATTTCGGTGTAGAGCAGAGCGTTCTTCGACAGGAGGCGTAGGAAGAAACGGCAATGGCGGTCAGTCCAATCCATCATGGGGGCGACGCTGAAGCGCCGAGACAGCGCAGGGCTTGAATTTACTGGTCTGGAGTGGGTGTTCTGTACCATTTTGCTCTACGTGTTTTCAGCGTGTTTTCGGGTGTTTTCGGGCGTTTTTTGAATGTCGGTGGTACGATGTACCACTTCAAAACTGACGCGTACCACTTTCGATATGGCGACTATCAGGGCAAGAAAACTGGCGGATGGGACGGTGAGCTACACGGCTCAGATCCGCATCAAGCGCGACGGAGTGCAAGTCTACCAAGAGAGTCAGACCTTCGCCCGAAAACAGGCAGCTCAGGCTTGGACGCGAAAGCGACACCTCGACCGTGCGCGCCGCCATCGAGCGGCAGCTGCGCGATCTGCATCAACGCGAGGCCGGGCTCGGCGACACCTTGCTGATCACTCACATCCGTGAAGCCGTCAGTGGCTCCGCGGGCGAAACCGACCACCAACTGACGGTGCCGGTGGCGAACGTGGTTCCGGCCACCAATCAGCTGCTGACGTTTGGGGGGATCACATGGCTGTAGCGCGCACGCCCGAGCAATACCGCCTGCAGCTGCGCGGGCTGCTGCCGTCGGGGCCAGCCTGGGATCCTGAACTGGTCCCGGAGATCGAGCTGGTGCTGGCGGGGGTCGCGGTCGAATTCTCACGGCTTGAAGCGCGGGCCTTGGACCTGCTGAATGAAATGGACCCGGCGGGCGTCAGCGAACTGGTGCCGGACTGGGAGGCCATCATGGGCTTGCCGGATGCGTGCCTGGGGCCGAACCCGGCGTTTGAAGATCGGCGGCTGTCGGTGCGCCGTCGGCTGTTCGAGGTCGGCGGGCAGAGCCCGACCTACTTCATTGAGATCGCCGTCAGTCAGGGTTACCCGAACGCGACCATCACCGAACACCGAGCGCCCCGTATGGGGCGTTCGCGTTTCGGGGCGGCGCACTTTGGCACCTGGAACGCGCAGTTCATGTGGACCTTAAACACCGGCGGGCGCCAGCGGCAGGGCCGGCGCTTTGGCGTCAGCTACTGGGGCGAGCGTTTCGGCGCCAATCCGGGTAACGCACTTGAATGCCTGATTCGTCGGCCGGCGCCGGCACACACCGTTGTGCACATCAATTATGACTAAGGAGTAAGGCATGGATTATCCGATCAGTGTGCCCAGCATCGGGCTGGTAGGTGGCAAGTTTGCAGATGAAGATCCACTGGCGGGCACTCCCGGATCTTTGATTCCGGCGCAGTGGGGCAATGCCGTTTCTGACGAGATTCTAAATGTCATTACTGCGGCAGGAATGGTCCCTGATGAACTCTTGAATACTCAGCTTGCGACCGCTATTAGCCTGATTATCGGTACTACCAGGCCACTTGCCACGCAGGCCGAGGCCGAGGCAGGTACTGACAATGCGAAAACGATGACTGCACAGCGCACGCAGCAAGCAATCAGCAAGCGGGCGGCAATAGTCGGATCAATCCGAAATATGCGGATGTCGGTTGCTGCTGCCAGCGCGATCGCCACAGTTACCGCTGATGAGATTTTTGTGAAATCAGCGCTGGGTGGTGCGGCGTGGTTGGTGGCTTCGTTCAACAAGAACATCAATCTCACCACCACCGGGGCCGGTGGCATGGACACTGGTGCCGCTCCGGTCAGCGGGTTCGTTGCTGTTTATGCTATCTACAATCCAGCTACAAGCACCAGTGCGCTACTGGCAGCTAACGCGACCAGCGCGGTACAGCCGGAGATCTACGGTGGCGCAAATATGCCTGCGGGCTATCTCGCTTCAGCTCTCGTTACTGTGTGGCCAACGAATGCGAGCGGGCAGTTTGTGGTGGCTTATCAGGTAGATCGTCAGATCTCTTTCCCATTTGCCGTTGTGGCAACAACCGGTGTCGGTGTCGGGAGTCCGACCGCCATTAGTGTCGCGAATTTAGTTCCTCGCAATGCTAGATCTTGCAGTGGCTGGGCCACTGTAATCACGAATGGTTCGTCGTATGCAAGCTTGAACGTGTCTGCATCATCAACCCTGATCGGTATTCAGCAGATAGCGGGAGCATCCAATGGAGGTCCTGGGACGAATTCCGGATCATTCGCGATGGTCCCCATCATTGCAGCGCAGACGATCTATTGGAGTACGACCACGACAGGTGGGACCTTCACATCTGCATCAATCTATCTCAGTGGCTATGCGATCTAAGGAGGTTATATGAGTAACGTAATCGTGCAGTTTTCGGATGCGACGGAGTCAACGGTCGTTGCCTATTTTGCGAGTCCGCAAGATTCAGAGGTATATGCATGTCTTGGTCTTATTGACGTATCGGATGATCGCTGGGCTGAGTTCTATGATTCCGCCAATGGCGAAAGTAGCGGCCTACCATCGCCCAGATAGGCGATGGTAGAGATCCTCGAATCAGTTGGCTGGCAATGGCTTCTGGATCACGAAATGAAGGTTGTGCCGAGTAAAAGCTCGATGCGCGGGGATTTCGTAGTGTTGAAATGCAACGCGCAGAAGGGCGTCATCAATGCGGTCTGGATAATGCTCAATTAGGCTTGGCTTGTAGTGGTCTAATGAAACCGGACACCCATTTAGGCGAGAATGCTCGCCAGATAGAGGTGTCTGATGACCAAACAACGTCGTTCTTTTTCCGCTGAATTCAAACGCGAGGCCGCAGGCCTCGTGCTCGATCAAGGCTATAGCCATATCGAAGCCAGCCGCTCGCTTGGTGTGGTTGAGTCCGCGTTGCGCCGCTGGGTTAATCAGCTTCAGCAGGAGCGCACTGGCGTTACTCCGCAGAGTAAAGCGCTGACGCCAGAGCAACAGAAAATCCAGGAATTGGAAGCTCGAATCGCTCGACTTGAGCGGGAGAAATCCATTTTAAAAAAGGCTACCGCGCTCTTGATGTCGGAAGAGCACGAGCGCACGCGCTGATTGATCAACTGAGCCCCCAAGAGCCGGTTGATTGGCTTTGCGCAGTCTTTGACGTCACTCGTTCGTGTTACTACGCCCATCGTCTCAGGCGCCGAACTCCAGACGTTGAGCGGCTTCGGTTGCGCAGCCGGGTTAACGAACTGTTTACGCAAAGTCGAAGCGCCGCCGGTAGCCGCAGCATCGTGTCGATGATGCAGGAAGACGGCGAGCAAATTGGGCGGTTCAAGGTGCGAGGCCTGATGCGGGAACTGGAGTTGGTCAGTAAACAACCTGGATCACATGCCTACAAACAAGCGACGGTTGAGCGGCCTGACATTCCGAACATATTGAATCGAGAGTTTGATGTGCCGGCGCCGAATCAGGTCTGGTGTGGCGACATCACCTACATCTGGGCTCAAGGGAAATGGCATTACCTGGCTGTCGTTATGGATCTTTACGCGCGCCGAGTGGTGGGCTGGGCGCTGTCGAACAAGCCGGATGCGGATCTGGTCATCAAGGCGTTGGACATGGCTTACGAACAGCGTGGCAGGCCTCAAGGGCTTCTGTTTCACTCGGATCAGGGCTCGCAATATGGCAGTCGCCAGTTTCGCCAACGGCTCTGGCGTTACCGCATGCGCCAAAGCATGAGCCGTCGTGGAAACTGCTGGGATAACGCGCCGATGGAGCGTGTGTTTCGCAGCTTGAAAACTGAATGGATACCGACCGTGGGCTACATGACAGCTCAAGAAGCGCACCGCGACATCAGTCATTACCTGATGCATCGGTACAACTGGATTAGACCGCACCAATTCAACAACGGACTGGCCCCAGCTCAGGCCGAGAAAAAACTTAACGTCGTGTCCGGGATTAGTTGACCACTACAGCTCATACCCATCAAGGATGATGTGTTTGTGGATATCCTTACCGATGGCCAACTCAAAGTCATGGTAAGAAATCCCTGAACCCCAGCGCGTTATGGTTTCAGCGATATCGTCTTCATGTGTATTTGCAATAGAGGTAACAAGGTCTTTGCGTGGCGAAAACTTTATATACTCGTGCTGAATGTCAGGAGGCAGGGCCGAGTAATACGGCAGCAGACTTGTATGATCATCGAACACCGCGAAACGGTTTGGTGTATCTGTTACAACGAGAAATCCACCAGGGACCAATAACTTCCAAGCCGTTTGCAGGGCCTCGCGCCGCTCCGCAAGTGTCATGTGCTCAAGCACAGCACACAACACAATCATGTGTACTGGCTCCCCCGACTTCACGATTTCCGCTTCTGGCGAGAACAGTTCGCGTCGAAAGTCGACATTGTTCAACCCGAAATGATGAAGGCGTGCTTCCGCAGCGTCTGTGGCCTTTTCATCAATCTCAAAGCTGACAAGTTTTTTGACTTGGGAGGCGAAGGCTAGCGTGCTCGAACCAGTTCCTGATCCGATTTCAATTGCGGTCATCTCATGCATGTTCGAGGCTGCGATCTTGAGCCACGACTCGATTAAGTTCTCAAAGACCCTAAATCTTCGCTCTGTATGAGCGTCAAGGTCACGTGCGAATACTTCTTCGTTCGTGATGTCGATCATGGGGTTGTCTTTGTAGAACGTATCGAGCAATACCCCGCGATAGTATGAGCGGAATTTCTCGTCGATGATGATGTTCGACGCAGCCCGGGGTGGACTTGTCCCTGGTGATTGCGGAGTTATCGCCGAAGAAAATCGGGCAAGTGCAGACTCCAAAACTTCATTCTGCTTTGTGAGCGCCTGGCACTGCTCGCGAAGGTGCTGAGCCTCCAGTTCTGCATTCTGCTGAGTCTCGCTCGCCTTCGCCGGTTGTAGTCGTTCCTTGATGGCTTGCCACATTTTGTTTTTCTCGCATTAGATTTTTCGGCCGGATAGTACCAGCTAATAATGTTGGCACTTTAAATAGTACAAAGTTAACCACTACCCGCCATCGAGCGGGTATTTTTTTGCCCGGAGGAAGTGATGACTGCAACCGAAAAAGACCGCGATGTCCTAGCCCGAACGCTGTGGGGGGAGGCACGCGGCGAAAGCCTGGCCGGCCAAGTGGCAGTGGCTTGGGCGATCCGTAACCGCGTGAACGACGGCAACGCCAAGTCGTGGTGGGGCGAGGGTTATGCCGGCGTGTGCCAGAAGCCGTATCAGTTCAGCTGCTGGAACAAGAACGACCCGAACTTTGCCTATCTGAGCGGCGCGAAGCCGATCCCGTTTCGCGAGTTTGCTCAAGCGCAGATTGCCGCTGACCAGGTGCTGGCCGGTAAAGTACCGGATCCTACCGGCGGCGCCACTCACTACTACGCGACCACCATGCCGAAGGCGCCTGCCTGGACGGCAAAGGCCAAACAGACATTGAAACTCGGTCGCCACCTCTTCTTCAGGGACGTGCCGTGATGACGCTGGTGCACAAACTCATCGGTTTGCTGGTGCTGGTCATGGCACTGATGGGTGGGAGCGCGGCGCTGAGTTGGCAAATTCAGGATTGGCGGTTCGGCAAGCAGCTCTCGGAGCTGGCCGGGCTGCACCAGGACGACCTGAGCGCCATCAGCAACGCGGCCGCTGCTCAGGTGCGAGCCGATCAGGGCAAGCGCGCGGCCCTTGAGCGGCGCCTGGCGGCCAGCGACGAAACTCACCACAAGGAACTGACCGATGCTCAAACCAATCAGGCTCGCCTGCGTGATCGCCTTGCCACTTCTGATTTGCGGCTGTCAGTCCTCCTCGACGCTGCGGATCCAGCCAGTGACTGCGCATTGTCAGCCGGTTCCGAAGCCGACGGCGTGGTTCATGGAGGAGCGCGTGCCCGACTTGACCCAGCGCATGCTCAACGAATTGTCGCCATCACCGACGCAGGCGACCAAGGACTGATCGCGCTTGCAGCCTGCCAGGCTTACGTGCGGGAAGTATCACGCTGAGTCTTTGTCGCACAGCTGGCGGCGCAAGTCCTCAATGAGTCGATCCTTGCTGCGAGATACTGTCTGAAGATCACGCTCTTTCAATCGCAGCACTGCCAATGTGCCGGACTGCTCCCGGAGATTTCTCATAGCCTCATCACGATCCCGTGAAATTTCGGCGTGCATCTCCACCAGTCCTGATATGTTTTCCTTGGCCACTCGCAGCTGTAGCTTGAGCTCCTGGATTTCCTCCTCGAGCATGTGCGCGCAATGCTTAACGGTGTCGAGCTGCGTCGGGCTACCGAGCCAGTCAGAGGTGTCTTCGATTTCGTAAGGATCCACGGCAACGCCTTATTTATACTGTTTGGATATATGGGCTATCCACTTAGCTCCACCAGTGCTATTATAAAATCGAGAGGCGCGCACTACGTTCGCCGCTCTCCTGTACAATTTATTTCCTTTTACTGGAGAATTTCATGCGTTTTTTGCGTTCCGTCCCTTTGGCAGCTCTTGTTCTTGTCGTTGCAACAAATGCCCATGCCAAGTCTGAGGTATGTCATGCTACTTCCGAGAAGCAAATTACCTCTTTATTCGATCGCTGGAATGCATCGTTGCAAACTGGAGAGCCCAAGAAGGTTGTTGCCAACTATGCTAGGAAATCAATCCTGCTACCTACGGTTTCTAACAAACCACGCCTGACCGCAGAAGAGAAGGAAGACTACTTCGCACCTTTTCTCCTTCGTAAGCCAGTGGGGACGATCGACAGTCGTTTTATCGAAATCGACTGCAATAGTGCGATCGATGCAGGCTTGTATACATTCAAGTTTGCAGACGGTTCAGAAGCGAAGGCCCGCTATACATTCACCTACAAGTGGAATGGCAAACAATGGCTTATTTCCAGTCACCACTCGTCCGCCATGCCGGAAAAGAACTAAGGTCAAGACCTGACGGCCATTGAAATACCGGCAGGATTGACAATTTGGACTAATTTCATTGGCTTGAAACAACAATGCACGAAATCGCTCACACTCCGGTTCCAGGTGAAGACTACCCAAAAACTGGAGTCAATTCACAGATTGGTTTAGTTCCGAACAATCCTGCCTTGCCTATCTAGAAAAGTTGCGCTGGCCAGCAGGCTTTGTCTGCCCCGCTTGTGGCGTCATGGCCCCGCCCTATCGGGCGGACCGCAATCGCTTGATGTGCCAGAGTTGCAAACACCAAACCAGTGTGACGGCAGGGACTATTTTTGATAAGATCCGCACGCCGCTGAAGGTCTGGCTCGCGGCAGCCTGGTATATCACCAGCCAGAAATTGGGCGTCAACGCGCTTGGGCTTCAGCGAATTCTTGGTCTAGGAAGTTATCAAACAGCATGGACCATGCTGCATCGCTTTCGCCGTGCAATGGTGCGACCAGGCAGAGACTTACTCAAAGGTCGTGTTGAAGTTGATGAGACATTTCTTGCGATAAGGGATAAGGCTGAGCGGGCCCCTGCCAAAGGGCGAAAGAACAATACCACCAAAACATTGATGATCATTGCCGTAGAAATCCTGGAGCCTAAAGGCTTCGGACGTATTCGGCTGCATCAAATTCCCAACGACTCTGCACTTCAGGTTATTCCCTTCGTACAAGAGGTAATTCAACCAGGAGCGATGGTGCATACGGACGGCTCCGCCGCTTACCGTAGTCTTCAAGACCTTGGTTACGGTCATCATCGCACCGTCATGGTCGGTTCTGACATTCCCGGCCACATTTCCATGCCCGGAGTACATCGCGTGGCGGCACTCGTTCAGCGCTGGTTGTTAGGAACTCATCATGGGGCCGTCAAACCTGAGCAACTTGACCATTATCTGGATGAATTTGTGTTCCGCTTTAATCGCCGGACCTCCTTATCGAGAGGAATGCTGTTCTATCGATTATTGGAACAAGCTGTCGTCACCGCTCCCATCACTTATCAGCAAATCGCCAACAAGAAAAATAAGCAAAAAGGCAAGTAGTGGAGCTAAGTGGATAGCCCTTTTGGATATACAGTAATCGATAAGGGATAATGTCAGCGATGGTGATGCGACGAAGTGCATTCACATTTAGCCAGGAGGATATGGGATGGGAAAAAATTCAGCGTATCGGGAATCTAAGCTCAGGGAGAGAGCGCAGGTTCTCGTGGATGAGCAGGGAATCTTCTTTCGAGGATGCATTGTGTGCCATTAAGGAGCGAAGGGCTGTGACGATGCAGGCGCTGAAGCGAGCTAACGGGGGCAATAAGTTGGTGGTCAAGCGGCAGACTTCATCGACGCCGTTCGCCAGGCTTAAAGAGAAAGTCAATGGTTTCAGTCGGCCAGTGCAAGGAGGGTCGCCCGGTCAGGGAAAGAAATCTTGATGGGGCAAAAATGGGGCAAACCGTATGCCAATCAATGCCATTTAATCCCAAGCTAGCGGTATTCCTGATTTGTCAATTAAGCCCTACACCCCTTGTTATTCGGGGGTGTAGGGCTTTTTTGCGTTAGTACTCCAACACAATTGGCGTATGTTACCGATGCAATGGCTCAGAATCATTACTGCGGGTGGATGATTGGGTGGTGTCATCCTGGTTCTGAGGTGCGCCCCCATTCCCGCCCCGGCCAATGTCCCATGTCCACCGGCCGTCGGGGAGTTGTTCATTGGGTATACCGAGAACCTCAAGACCATTCCTTCCCCCTCTTCCGCCGCGATCGACTTGTGCCGCCTCTCCGCCTTCCCCACCTAAGGCTATGCCATGACCCGCAACTTCGGCATTCCCGCCAGCGCCTCCAGGGCCATTGCCTGGTACTCCTCCGCCACCACCTTTGCCGCCAATAGCGGTGCCGCTACCTACTTTTGCATTGCCGCCAGCACCTCCTTGACCAGTGGCCAGCAGGGCCTTGGGTTCGGTGCTCATTTTTGTCCTCCTCCGATATATCTCCATTGTGGTAAATACCGCTCCCGAAATAATCGTAAAAGGTTCGTAGTTCCCTGACGGATAGCAAATCCAGAGAGAGGCCAGTACGAAGGTCGCTAGGAGGCTCAGGACCTCTATTGTTCGGATCATGTGAGTGTCCAACGAGTAAGAGACACCAAGTGGTGCTTAAGGCCCTGGAGGGGTTCAGTTGAAGATGCCAAACTAGCGCGTGCCAATGTGAGAAACAACAGGGCTGTGACCTCGGCTTCCGAAATCGTCTAAATACATTTTCAGTGACGCACATCAAAGCTCCGTCGCCTTAGCTAGGTGGCGGAGCTTTTCCTGTTTGAGTCCGAGAGTGAATGTCGCGTCGGTGCTATCTGGATTGGAGCGACAGTCACTGGCGACAAGATTTGCTAGTGGCGGCTGGAAATGTGCGGGCGGTGGTACGAAAGAGGTACGCCGAAAAAACAGATTCTCTGAAAGCCTTTATTTTTAAGGCCTTCAGGATTAGATGGTCCAATCCATCATCGGGGCGACGGAGAAGCGGCGGGAGAGTGGGGCGGGTTGTAGAGGCATTGGGGGAATCTGGATCAGAGGGGCGAAGGTGGGGGAGTTTATCAGGAATGGGGTGGGCAGAGCCTCACGCACTTTGATCGATGTGGCCATGCTTAGTGATAACGCGCCGACGCTGGTCGGCTGAGTATCGTGGTCTGTCCCCAATTTCGCCTGCGCGACCGCCTTGCCACTGCTGATCTGCGCTTGTCAGTCCTACTCGACGCCGCCACCGGCGCCGGCAACGGATCGATGTCAGCCACCACCGCCACCGGCGGCGTGGTTCATGGCCCCACAAGAGCCGAACTTGACCCAGCGCATGCTCAACGAATTATCGGCGTCACCGATGACGGCGACCGGGGGCTGATTGCTCTTGCGGCCTGTCAGGCATACGCCAAAGAAGTCTCATCACCGAAGTGAAAAAGAGCGGCCGGTCCGGATGCGTCAACATCCGGATCGACCGCCGTCCCTGCAGATGGTCCCTGCAAGTCCAGCCAAGGCTCTTGCTCCGTGCACAAAGCGCGGCGAGCCTGGTTCCTGTTTATCCATACAGTAAAGGTCTTGCTATCAATGTCTACACCCATCATCCCTTGGATGGGCGGCAAACGCTGCCTGGCCGACCGCCTCATTCCGCTTTTTCCGCCACACGAATGCTACGTTGAAGTCTTTGCCGGCGGTGCCGCGCTCTACTTCATGAAGCCCCAGCCATCGCCGGTCGAAGTCCTCAACGACATCAACGGCGACCTGGGCACGCTTTACCGCGTCGTGCAGAACCATCTCGAAGAGTTCGTGCGCCAGTTCAAATGGGCGCTCAGTTCGCGGCAGGTGTTCGAATGGCAGAAAATGACCCGCCCCGACACCCTCACCGACATCCAGCGCGCCGCCCGATTCTTCTACCTGCAGCACCACGCCTTCGCCGGCAAGGTCACTGGGCAGACGTTCGGCACGGCGACCACCGCACCGGCCATCAATCTGCTACGGATCGAAGAAAACCTCTCAGCCGCGTGGCAACGCCTGTCCGGCACCTACGTCGAAAATCTCCCCTGGCTTCAATGCGCTGAACGTTACGACCGCGGTAAGCGGCCAGCGAACACACCTTCAGAAATCCGGAATTAAGGGCGATGGTGTCCGCCTATTTTTAAGCGGACGCGATCACCCTTATCGCCAGGATTTCCATGCGCCAACGAAGCTCCTATCCCAAACCCTTCAAGGCCCAGGTTGTGCAGGAATGCCTGAAACCCGGTGCCTCAGTTTCCAGCGTCGCCATCAGCCACGGCATCAATGCCAACGTGATTCGCAAGTGGCTGCCGATTTACCGTGATAAACCTGTCGCGCCACTTCCCGCGTTTGTACCGCTGCAACCAATGCCTAAACGGCACGCTGATGAAGCGGTGGTGATCGCACTGCCGCTGGGCGACAAAGCCATCACGGTCAAATGGCCCATCACCGACCCGGACGGCTGCGCACGTTTTATCCGCAGCCTCTCGCAATGATACGCATCGACGCCATCTGGCTCGCCACTGAGCCCATGGACATGCGCGCCGGCACCGAAACTGCGTTGGCCCGCGTGGTCGCCGTGTTCGGTGCGGCGAAGCCGCACTGCGCTTATCTGTTCGCCAACCGCCGGGCCAACCGGATGAAGGTGCTGGTGCACGATGGCGTGGGCATCTGGCTTGCCGCACGGCGTTTGAACCAAGGCAAGTTTCACTGGCCTGGCACTCATCGCGGTTTGGAAGTCGGGCTCGACGCTGAACAACTTCAAGCGCTGGTGCTCGGTTTGCCATGGCAGCGAGTTGGCGCTAACGGCGCAATCACAATGATTTAGCCTTGCTTTTCAGCTGTGGCAGGTGGATCGCTTTGGTAAAATCCACGGCATGACTTCCTCTCCCAATCTCGACCAAATGACACCCGAACAACTGCGCGCACTCGCTGCGCAGTTGCTGTCGAAGGTCGACACCATGGGCCGAAAAATCCATCGTGACGAGACGATCATCGAGCAGCTCTCTCACGAGATTGCCATCCTCAAGCGGCACAAGTTCGCCAAGCGCAGCGAACAGATCAGCCTGGCGCAAGGCAACTTGCTCGATGACCTGCTCACCACTGACCTTGAGGCTATCGAGGCAGAACTGAACGCGCTTCGTCCCGCCCCAACGTCGGACGAAACCCGCCAAAAACCCAAGCGCGCGCCGCTGCCGCCGCAGTTCCCACGTACCGTCATTCGTCACGAGCCAGAGAACACCCAGTGTGTCTGCGGGTGTCAGCTTCAGCGCATCGGCGAAGACGTCAGCGAGAAGCTGGATTACACGCCGGGCGTGTTTACCGTTGAGCAGCATGTACGTGGAAAGTGGGCCTGCCGCCAGTGCGAAACACTGATCCAAGCACCGGTGCCGGCCCAGGTGATCGACAAGGGCATCCCGACCGCAGGCCTGCTGGCGCATGTGATGGTGGCCAAATTCGCTGATCATCTGCCGCTGTACCGGCAAGAAAAGATCTTTGGCCGTGCAGGCCTGGCGATCCCGCGTTCAACGCTGGCTCAGTGGGTGGGCCAAACTGGCGTACAGCTACAACCGCTGGTGGATGCACTGCGCGAAGCGGTGCTGGCTCAGCGAGTCGTGCATGCCGATGAAACGCCGGTGCAGATGCTGGCGCCCGGCGAGAAGAAAACGCACCGAGCTTATGTCTGGGCTTATTGCACCACGCCGTTCTCGGCACTGAAGGCCGTTGTCTACGACTTCAGCCCCAGCCGTGCTGGCGAACATGCACGGAACTTCCTTGGCACGTGGAACGGCAAGCTGGTCTGTGATGACTTCGCGGGTTACAAGGCCAGCTTCGAGCTGGGCATCACCGAAATCGGCTGCATGGCGCATGCCCGCCGTAAGTTCTTCGACCTGCATGTGACGAACAAAAGCCAGTTGGCCGAGCAAGCGCTGCACTCAATCGGCGGGCTGTACGAAGTTGAACGGCAGGCCAAAGACATAAGTGATGAAGAACGATGGCGATTACGCCAAGAAATAGCGGTGCCCATTGCACAGAAATTACATGAGTGGATGCTGGCTCAGCGCGACCTCGTGCCCGAGGGCTCGGCCACGACCAAGGCTCTGGATTACAGCTTGAAACGCTGGGTAGCGCTGACGCGCTACCTGGATGATGGTGCCGTGCCCATCGACAACAACCCGGTGGAGAACACGATCAGGCCATGGGCGCTTGGGCGCTCCAATTGGTTGTTCGCAGGGTCTCTGCGCAGTGGCAAACGAGCGGCAGCGATCATGAGTTTGATCCAGTCGGCACGCATGAACGGGCATGATCCGTACGCGTATCTCAAGGATGTACTGACGCGATTGCCGACGCAGAAAGCCAGTGAGATCGAGCATCTACTGCCGCATCAATGGATGCCTGGCTGATCTACGCAAGGCGTATTCCCCATACGCTTACTTATCTCGAAACCTGCGCCAAGCTTGATCGCGTGCCTCAAAAGCCATGCTTGGGAAATCGTTGACACCGTATCTTCAAACGGCAGGCGAAAAAAAACCGCCTTTGCGGGGCGGTCTTTTTTGTAAGGCTCGGGTTGCAACCGAGACTTGGTGCATCACTGGCTACATTGACGTGCGTTCATGGTATGAATCTTTGCGCACCCTTGCAACGTTATTTTTGTCTTCGGATGACCGTTTGAGTTGGCATCTCTTTCGCACTTAATCTGACAGAATAACGGTTTACCAAAACGATCGATCCCGATACGTGAGAAACCTAAAGAGTAGTCTTAGAACTGCAGTTTCTGGGTTAACATGCCGGCGCTCACGTGTTGGTGCTGCGGGGAGAAGACTGTGTGACCTCTCGATATGAAAGGTCACACAGAAGATATTGCTTGGCTTCGCTATCAGTGGAATTCTGGCCAACAGAGTTACATTGATAGCGACATAGGCAAGCCTGCGCTTATCTGTGCAGGCGAATCAAAGATTGACGCTAAGAGGCAGCAATAGCCTTCAGGATCACTTTGATACCGATCAGCATTGGCGTACTTTGATTCTCATCTGGCTCGCCAATGATCTTAAACCCAAGCTCCTCATAAAATGAGACGGCGGTAGGGGCTGCATCAAGATAGATCCCCTTGATCGGGATTTCCTGGTGAATCCGAGCCGCTTGCTTGAACGCTTCCAACAGGAGTTTTTGGCCTATGCCCCAACCCTGATATTTTTCGTCGACCCCAATCATCACCAACCGTATGACGGGGATACGCGAAGGCAAGTTGGTGTCATCGATGCCGTTCTGAGCCAATACCTTTTCGATATCGGACACGGTCAGAGTGCAGAACCCTACGACTTCCAAAGCAGGGCTGATGGCACCAATTGCACTAAAGTTCTCGTGTTTAAGAGCACGTTTAAGGCTGCTCTTGAAGTACGAGTCGATTACGTTAACTCCGCAACTGAAAGTTTTGGGGTATTTATATTTTTCGCAATTGACAAGCAGGTTGCGGTCAATTTCACATGTTGGCGTCTCTTCGGTCTTCATGTTGTCCTCGCATTAGTCTAAGTAGCGCTTCTGAAGGCGCTGCGGTTTCATCCTCTAGGAGGATATTTCGTATCCGAGCAAATGCTCGTTCTGAAGCTTCAATTCTATTGTGGCTTTCTATAACTGCTTCTGCTTTTTCAAAGGCTGATGCAATTATAAAAGACGTCATGTCTAATCCTTGGAGTGTCGCGGCTCTTTTAATGAGTTCCTTTGCAAAGTCAGTTGTTTTGATTTCAAGTCGTGCGCTTTTCGTAGATTTAAGTGTTTCTTCTAAAGTAGTCATGCTGTGCACCATTAGTTTTCCTGCGGGTTTGAGTTCCTTATAAGTGTAGTTAGTGTCATTTTCGATTTGCGGCCTTGTTGGGCCTTTTGTTCGCCATGATGATCCTCTCAGTGGTGGGCTCTAATAATTGCATTAACATTCCATGTTATTTTTCTTGCTAGCGGTACGGATGATAGCCGTACGTACGGGGATAGTCAATCCCCGTACGGGTAATATCCGTACGGCTAGTGATTCAGCCGGCTCCGATCAGATTTCGCCCAACCCACTCCGCCACCTGCGTAACAACGGCATTTCCGGCACTGAAAGCCTCTGCAAGGTTGGCCGCATCCAGTCCGAGGCAAATCCCATCATCTTCAGCCGCTCGCTGCCGCTGAGCCATCTGATCCCATCCGTTCGGGTGAGCGACGAGAGTGGTACAGCCCATAGCGATCTGGGATCCGGCTTTGCTCGCCAGTAAAGTATTGGCAGCCCAGGCATCCGCGGGGCGTGGCCACTGCTGCGATTGAGACGCTGGAGGTATTGCGTCCACTGGCGCGGCGTCAGCCAGGAACTCGAAGGGGGGCATTCGTCCAAAACCTGCGACCAGGAATATTCGACGACGTTGCTGGGGGACTCCGAAATATTGAGCATTAAGCACTCGCCAAAATCCCACATACCCGCAGTCCGCAAGGGCCCGGATGACTGTTTCAAAGTCGTGGCTATCGTTGACAGCGAGCAGGTTAACGACGTTCTCAAGCACCACCCAGCGAGGTTGAATTTCCTTGAGGATTCGTATGACTTCCCAAAACAATCCGCTGCGCTCGCCTCGTAGTCCTCGGGTGTCCCGATTACTTTCTCGGGCGCCGGCGATGCTGATGTCCTGGCAGGGAAACCCTGCAGTGAGGACATCGACCGAACAGAGGTTGTGGGCGCCGCATTGGCGCACGTCTTCAAATTGCTGTGCGTGGGGAAATCGATCGGCAAGCACAGCCCGGTTGCTGGGGTTGAGTTCAACTTGCCAGGCGCTGCAGTATCCCGCGTTTTCAAAATCCGACATCAAAGCCTCCTATGCCTGCGAACAGGCTGCCAAGGGTGGGTTGGGGCATTCAGGAACTCGCTGTTCTGGATGCTCGCGGCACGCTGGGGGGAGGCTCGGGGCCTTCAGGTGGTTGAGTGTCCGGCAGCGCGGGCACTTGATCTGTAATTCAGTGAAGCCGCTGGCGGCGGCGAGTTTGCGGCAGCAATGGCCGCAGCGTATGTCCTGCATGAAATCGTCCTTGATGGGTCATGGTTTTTCTCGTTGGAGCTTTTTCCATTCGCGATCCGCCGCACGTTTGGCGGTGCTCTCAGTGGCGTACAGCCAACGTAAGCGTTTTGGCTTGCGCTGTTCGCCAGTCGTTACCGGCTTCTGCGCTCCGGTCTTCTTGTCTCGGTAGTACGCGATGACGCCTGTGAAGTCGTCTTTGTTCTCCTCAGCCAATGCCTCGATTGTGTCCTCCGGTAATTTGCTCTCAAGTTCCAGACTGACGATGTAGCCGCTGTCTGCGCTGAGGGAGTGCTGCACGTTGCCCCCGTACCAGACGATTTCGTCGATTTCGGGTTTCACGCCTTCGAGCGTGTAAGTCAGCTCCGGGATCAGTTCCGGTCTACCCACGGCCAAGACGTAACTGAGCGTCGCGCTGTCGCGTTGCAGTCGGTTGAACTCGGCGCGGGCGGCGCGTAGGGCCGATTGCCGATCGCTGTACGTGTGGCGCAGATCCTTGAGGTTTTCGCCGCCACCCGCGATGGCATGTTGTTTTTCGGCGCTGTTCACGTCGTAGAAATAGGCGCGTACGCCGTCGTAACTGTCGCGGTCGGCTTGCAGGTAGCGGTGTTGGTCGCCGTCCGTGCGAGTCAGGGTGATGTGGGGCAGTTCGGCACCGCTGGCGGTCTTTCCGCCGCCGGCCGGCAGACACAACAGGCAGCCAGCCTTGACGGTGACGACGGCATCGAATTCTTCGCCGATGCGGCTGATCAGATTGGCGTCGGATTCGTTGGCCTGGTCGAGCTGCAGGATGGGTAGGCCATCGAGTGAGCCGGCGACGTTACTGGTCAATCCATTCCCCAAGGCGACATCACCCAGTACGCCGCCGAGGGTGGTGTTGCTCCAACTGCGTTCGCGCTTGGTCTTCAGACTCTTACGTAAATCGGCGGATCGAGCGCGAATAGTCAGCACATCGGGCGTGCCGGAGTGTTCGGTTTCATCTACGGTGTAGGTGCCTTTGTCGATCAGGCCGGTGTCGCTCCAGCCCAGCCACAGCCGAATTAGCGCGCCTGTGGGAGGGATGGCCAGCAGCCCGTCATGATCGCTGAGGGTGATGCTGAGCTGGTCGGCTTCAATGCCGCGATTGTCGGTGAGGTCCAGGCTCATCAGGCGCGGGCTGATCATCTGGGCGATGTCGTTGCTGTCCACAGTGATGCGGAATGCCGGCACTGGATACGCGGCTTCGCTCTGGTAACGTGAAAGTGCCTTGTCCAGATAACCGGTGACGCGGGAGAGGGCGACGTCGATCACAGCAGTGCCCTCATGATGCTGATGCCCACGCTGGTCCCGGTGCCGATCAGATCGATACGGTCGTCATCGATGCGCTTGAGACTCACTGTGAATTCAATACGCCGCGGTGTGCCGTCACGGAAAAACAGTGTCTTGGTTTCGCTCAGGCTCTCGATGATCCACAAGCCGTAGATCCGGCCGCTGCCTTCGACCATCGGCCAAGCTTTACCGGTGTTGGCCATCAGCCGCAGTGCATCGAGGCTGAGCGCGCTGCCGGCCAGTTCCGGCAGGATGACGCCGGGCAGGGTGATCGAGTCGTCACCTCGGCCCAAAAACTGCCGGGCAGGTGCCGCGCCGACACGGTTGCTGCTCGCGTGGCGCCATTCGGTCTGGCGTTGCAGGGCTTGGTAAGCAGCGGTCGTGAGGCTGAAGACGAACATGCCCAGGGCAAGCATCATGGGCGTTACTCCAGGTCGGCCAAACGGCTGCGTTGACGGGCTTCTTTCTCGTACTGGATGCGGGTCATCTCGGCGCGTACCGCACGACCAATCGCCAACGGATCCATGCCCGGGGCAGGGTGGATGTTGATCTCGTAACTATCGTGGCTGTTGCGAATCGATGGCGATGTAGGTTGAAGCGGAGACCGGTTGTCGACGGTCAGCAAATGGTTTCTCGCGCCCGGCATAAAGCTGATCGCTTTGGTTGTGTCGTTGAGTCGCTGAGTCAACCCGCTCTGCACGCCGATCGGTTGACGCTGATGACGCTCCAGTCCTTGAGCGAGGCCGGCCATGGTAAAACCGCCCAACTCGGCAAAGACGCGGGAAGGGCTGTTGATACCGAGCTTTTCCTTGAACCAGCCAATGGTGGAGTCGCCGATATCGCCCATGACATTTCGCAGCTCGCCGATCCCGGCCTTCAGCCCTTTAACCAGCCCGTCGATAATCAGCCCGCCGAACTCGGTAAACCGGCCGGGCAGCTCAATGCCAAGGTATTTCATGACGGTCGCGAAGGCCTGATAAAGCAAACCAATGGGGCTGAAGTTGATCAGGGTCTTGAGGATTCCGGTCGTGCCACTGTTGAAACCTGCTTTGATCTCTTTCCAGGCGTCGGTGAAGTAGAGCTTTACCGCGTCCCAGTTTTCATAGAGCAGATAGGCGGCGCCGGCAATAGCGGTGATGGCCAAGCCGATGGGATTCAACATCAGCGCGCGCCCTATCAGTAGCAGCGCTTTACCCACAAACGGCAGTACCTTGCGACCAAGACTCCACAACAGGCTGATCAGGCTAGGGAGGCGAATCCCCAAGCTCAGGAACATGAGTCGTAACGCCACAAAGGGCAGCATGACACCGGCGACCGTCACCATCAGGCCGCCGAGTACCACCGCTAGCCCCGCGATGATTGCTACGGTTTTTACAATGGCCGCCGCTAGTTCTGGATGCTCGGCGGCCCAGCTTTTTACTCCACGAATAACCTCCGTGAGGGATTGGATCAGAGACCGTAAAGGCCCGTCCTGCTGATCCTGCAATTCAATGCCCAGATCCTGCCAGGCACTGCCTAACGTCGTCAGGTCGCCTTTCAAATTGTCAGCCATGACTTTGGCGGTGCGAGCCGCTTCGCCTTGGCTTTCACGCAGGCTGGTAATCAGTTTTTGCAGCTCACCATTGCCGGCCTGATCCACCAATTGGGCCATGCCTTTGACGGCTTCTTCACCGGCAATGGCCTTGAACAGCCCACCTTTTTTCGCAGTGCCCAAGTCTTTGGTTTTGTCGTGAATCTCTTTGAGAATGTCCGGCATTTTCCGCAAGTTGCCGTGAGCATCAGCAGTGCTGATCTGCAATTGTGCGAGTGCTTTTTCTGCAGCTTTGGGCGGCGCTGCCAAGCGGTTCATGATCGAACTCAGGGCCGTGCCGCCCATGCTGCCTTGCAAACCTGCATCACCCAATTTGCCGGCCATCGCGGCGGCGGTTTCCAGCTCGACGCCGTAGGTCTTGGCCATTGGCGCGGCGTATTTCATGGTTTCGCCGAGCATCTGCAAATTGGTGTTGGAGCGGGTAAACGTGCCAACGAGTACGTCGCCCAGTTTGCTCATGTGCTCGGCATCCATGCCGAGTCCGGAGAGAATGTTTGAAGCGATATCGGCGGTCTGGGCCAACTCAGTACCGCCGGCAGAGGCGAGGTCGAGCATGCCGGGCATGGCGGCTTTGATTGCTTTCGGCTGGAAGCCGGCCATGCCCAGAAACCCCTGAGCATCGGCGGCTTGGCCGGCAGTGAATTGTGTGGAGCTGCCCAACCCTCGTGCCTGCTTGCGCAGATCCGATAGCTCGGGAGCGTTTTGATCGAGGCGGGTGATCGCTTGCACTTTGCTCATGCTTGCGTCGAAGTCGATGCCGGGCAGGATCATCTTTGCGCCGGCATACAGCGCCGCGCCTCCACTCGCTGCCGCTGCCGTACCTTTTCCAGCCATTGAACTGGCGACATCTCGCTGATTTTGTAGTGCGGCACGGGCCGCTGCCAGCCTGCGCTGTTGAGCTGCCAATGCCGCCAAACGTCGGGTCTGCTCAGTGATGCTTTGATTAGTAGCATCGGTTTGCTCACGCAGGCGACGTTCGTGCTGGCTGAGATTTTTGGTACTGAGACCGGCGTCGTGCAGCCGAGTACGAAGTCGCTGTAGCTGCTCGCTGTTGTGCTGGTGTTGTTGTTTGAGCTTCTGCGCTTCACGGACGGCATTGCGCAAATCTTGTGTCATGGCCTTGGTCGGCGCGCCGGTTGCAGCCACTTGCTGACTCAGCGTTCGGACTTTGTTGCGTGCTGCTTGCAGCGCCTGTGCCGTCATCTCGGCCGCCGCGCGTTGCGAGCGCCAGGCGCTCACATCTTTTTGCTGCGAGTTGAGTTCCTTGAGCTTGTCGCGGGCGCCCTTCAAGGCACGGGCTGCGCCGATGCTGCTGTTGTTGATCGCCCTCAGTGGCCGAGTGGCCTGATCGATGGCGCTCAGCAATACCCGCAGTTTCAGATCATTCGCCATCGACGACACTCCGCAACCTGGCGCGCTCGCGCCATTCCATCAGCTCTTGCAGGCCCAGCGAATCCATGTCCGCTGGCGCCCAATGAAAGACCACCGCCAAGTCAGCCATAGCGTCCTCTACGCAACGAGGCAGACATCCGTCTTCGCCGACTTCTGCAACAAAAAAGCGGAAATCTTGCTGCCACAGGCCAGCAGATCCGCCGGGTCCATGCCGGCGGCTTCCGGCGCGGTAATGCTGGGTGAAGTGATGCGCGGCAGGATCTTGATCAGGGTTGCCACGTCCATGTTCAGCAACTCGATCAACTGCACGCCGCGCAGTTCGCCCGATTGGGGTTTGCGCAGAGTGAGCGTATCGATCGTGGTTTTGCCGCGAGTGATGGGTGTGTCGAGGGTGACGCTGTTGTCATCGGCAGAAGGGGTGGTTTCGTGTATTTCGGTAGTCTGCATGGGAGTGTCCAAAGGTTTGGGAAGGTCAGAGACCGATCGCGGCACGCTGCTTTTCGAGCATGTCGACGCCGTTCACTTTCTCGATGAAATTGAGCAGATCGATCTCGATGATTTCTTCGTTATCGACGATGAGCTTGTAGTAGGAGCAGGTGGTGGTGATGCTGTGTTCGGTGTCTTCGCCAGGTTGGTTGTCGCCCATCTCGATGGTCTCGTGACGGCCGCGCATGACTACTTCCACTGCACTGACATCGCCGGTGTCGTCTTGCTGGAAGGCGCCGGCAAAACGCAGGGCGATACCTGAAGCATTCACGGCGCCGAACTGGCGCAGCGCGATCAGATCCATCCCGCCGGTCTTCCATTCGAACTGGATGCCGTCGTCGGAGAAACCCAAGTCAGCCTTGACCGGGCCGTTCATGCCGCCGCCGCGATAGCTCTCCATTTTGCGGCCGAGCGGCGGCAGGGTGACGGACTTGACCACGCCGACGTAGCTGTTGGCATCGTTGAACAGGTTGAGGTTTTTCAGTTTGCGCGGCAGGGCCATGGCGCCGTTCTCCGGTTAGCGGTTGATCTGGCTGGCGAAGTTGATGAGGTAGCGGTCGGTGATGCGTTGACGCAGGGTCAGGTCTTCCAGCGGCGGGATCGGCGTGTAGTCATAATCCAGCCAGAGCTTGCCGGCCTTGAGGGTGTCTTTGGTATTGATGTCTTCGGGATACCAGCAGCCCCCGCCGACCAGATACCCTGCCGCGACCTTGGTGCGAAATTCGGCGTTGACCGCCTCGATCATGTCGCGCACCAGTGAGGCGTGCATGGGCTTGTCCATCGCCCACATCTGCGCGCCGGCCATGGTGTCGGCCAACACTTGCGCGGTGCGGGTGTAGTTCTCGAAAGCGAACTGCGGATCGTCGCTGCAGGTGCGGCTACCCCAGAACCGAAAGCCGCCCTCGTTGATCAGCGTGGTGACTTCGTGGCCGTTGAGGTAGTTGGCATCGGTCACCGGGTTTTGCAGATCCCAGAACACGTCGGCGTTGATGCCGGTGACGCCATTCACGGCGACGTTGGATAAGGTTTTGTGCCAGCCGGTTTGCTGATCGATCTTGGCGCGCAGGCCTAGCGCATTGGCCACCGCGCTTGCGTTCACAGTCTTATTGGTAGCGGTGTTCCAGTTGAGGAAGTCAGGCCAGATGACCATGGCTTCTCGCGCCCCGAAGTTGCGACGGTAAGTAACGGCCTCTTCTTTGGTCTGGCAGTCCCAGGCGCTGATGTAGGCGAATGCGCGTAATTGTTGAGCAAGTGCCGTGAGGGCGGTGGCCACGGGCAGCGAGTCGAGTCCGGGCACGCCCAGAATGCGCGGCACCAATCCCAATCGGGATTTAGCGGCAAGCAGCGCTTTCATACCGGTGTATTTGCCGGACTCGGTAGTGGTACCGATCAAGGCGCTGGCCGTTTCCGCTTCGTCCTGACCTTCCTTTACGCGCACGACGATGACGTAGGGTTTGGTCTGATTGGCAATAGCTTGCAGGCTGACGGCCAACGTACCTTTTTCTCCGGCCTTGCCAATGGCGCTCTGAACGCTGCTGATGAGTACCGGCGTGTCCAGTGGAAAGGTCGCGGCATCGGCATCATCGGCGGTGCAAACCATGCCGATGACGGCGGTCGGGATCGTGCGGATCGGGCGTGAGCCATCGTTGAGTTCGATGACTCGGACGCCGTGAAGATAATCGGACATGGAAGCGGCCTGTGCGGTGAGCGTGAAGTCGATGCACAGGTTGCCGCTGGAGGATGATTACTTCACGCAGTGGGCGTTGTAGTCAGGTTGGATACAGCACGCAGCTCTACCGGCGTCGATGCTGGTCAGGAGGTGTTGGCCAATCGATGACGTAGGGGAACTGTTTCTTCTGTTCGATTCGGTTGAGCTCAACGCTGTAGCGCATCCACGTTCCCAACCATTCCTTTTCGGAGTCCGTCGCGCTACCGAGCTGCTGAGCGTATTGCAGCGGGGCAATGCGCAACTGTGCTTCGCGTAATAACTCGTCTCGACGATCGAAAGCCTGCATGGATTGAGTAGCGCGTTGAGCCGGTTCGTCGAGAGCCCACTTACCGCTTTTCCAGATGAAATGTTCGCCGGGTCGAGGTTGGCGAGTGAAGCCTTCGGGCAGATCCCCAAGCGTGTGCCAGGTGTGTTCACTGCCGTCGTCAGTCCGAAAGACTGATCCGCGCAAGTCTCGAGTCTGCTGAGGTTTGCCATCAATCATGGCCCAGACGTGTTCAAGTTTCGCAGGTGCAAGCGCTTTCGACAGTTGCACTGCATTGCCGGGCACTTGCGGGCCAAAACCGGGAATGGGAGGAAATGTTACGGGGCCGGATAATGCGCCGGCGTCGTCTATCAAATAGGTAATCACTGGAACCTCAAATCATCTTGATACAGCCGGGGTAGGCGATGTTTCGTGGACGGGTTTCGGCGTCGCCTATACGGCCGATGTAGGGGGGCGAAAAGTTGTGAGAAACGATGTGCTGCAAACGTGCGCTCCCGCGCGCGACCGATGCAGGGACCAAGGAAAGATGGTCGCCGGTACCTTCGCCGAGCGAAGCAGAATGGGTGTGTTGTTCGAACGCGTCAGAAGTCTATGAGCCGGGCACTCGTCCCGCGACTTTCCAGGTACCGGGGCCTTCTGATTCAGATTTTGATGAAACGACGATTTCCCAGTCCCTCACCGCAATTATTTTGGTGCCACGGGCAAAAGTCCCGCCTTCAAATGGCATCCCGGGTATGAGCGTTGTTTGCGCTCTTACCTCAGTGATGACGGGGCTGCCTATTGTGGCGATGCCGGTAAGTGTGGTTTTTTCGACGTAGCGACCTTGATCGAGCACCCTTAGAAATTCCCCTCGCGCCTCCGGTGAGCGAAACGTTTTCTTTTCGTCTCCACTGCTCCATGCGCCTTCCATGCGTCGCTCTTTGTCCGGATAGAGCATTCCCGAGCGCTGAGCGTGGTCCCATAGCCACGGCCATTCATCTCGTTTGAGCAACTGACCGTTTAAAGCGCCGTAGCCACCTGGGTTGAACACCGTGGTGGTTTCAAAAACCGGGCGCCCCAAAGGCGTACTGTCGAAGCGGCCGACGGGCCACCAACTTCCGGCGCCGTCGCTGCGCAAATGCCACCAATCGCCTGCTCCCATCAACACGAGAAACGGGTAGCCCGAGGGCTTGAGATGAGTGTGAAATTTCAGGGTGTCTTTCTCGGAGGCTTTAACCGTTAACCGGTGGATGCTGTTGTCTTTGCGGTGGACGATGACGTCGCGGGTGCCCAAGGCCGCGTTGGCGGAGGGGAGCTCAACGGACAGCGGGGCAACGCTGGCATCAATCAAAACGATGCCCAGCTCATTGGGCTTCAGGCTTCTGGAAGACGACACGGATGTAAAAACAGGCCCGGCGCGGACCGAGCGATCAACATAGTCACGGGTAGCCATCACCACCGACGGATCAATCTTCAGATGAATATTTGACGTACCGCTGGTGATGATGTGCATACGCACCACTTGGTTTCGACCGGAGCCTTGAACGAGCAGCGGCTTGTAGCTTGGCGCGACGTTGGCAACTGCCGAGAACACGCCATCATCGTCTTCGAGTGCCAGTTCGCGAATCCACCAGCCACCCACATCCGGAGGAAGTACCAACTCGGCGATGAGGACGTTTTCGTCGGTCGCTGAAACGTACAACTGGTTGAGTTGGGCGCGGTATCGCTGATTGATCAGCTTGGTTTGCGCCGTACTGGGCACAGGGTCGGTGCCGTTGGCGTCACCGATCAGCATATAGCTCGGCTGCCACGGAACGCCGAGGGCGTCGCAGTTGGTTTTCTTGGCGGCGCCCAACATCGTGAGCATGCCGCCGAAAATAGAGTTCTGATCAACCATGGGGGTAAACATCCAGTTCGTCGAGGGTGTATAGGCTCAAGCCGCTGTAGCCCCGGACTGAAACGTCGATATCCGGGTTGTTCCACGGGTACACGTCGATATCGTCACCGTCGGAAACGGCGACACCAACGAACGCGTCGAGTCGGGTTTCGAGAATGATGTCGAGGCCGGTCAGGTGGCGGGTGAGGGGCTTGGCGTCGTCGATGAGCCACACCAGTTCCTGGTACATGGCTTCGGTGATGCCGGAGTCGAGGACGCCGATGCGTAAGGTGAAGGTGCCGGGTGTGCCGTGTGGGATGGTCTGCCACCATTCAGCGATTTCAATCAGGTATCCCAGCGGTTCGACCACTCGGCGTAAGGCGCCGATCGTGCCCTTGTGCGAGTGGACGTAGTACGCCGCGCGGCAGGCTGCGCGCTTGGCGGATTCCGGCCATTTGCTGTCCCAGCGATCTACGGAAAAAGCCCAAGCCAGGTAAGGCAGCAAGGGCAGGGGGCATTGGTCAGGGTTATAGAGTGTGCGCAGCGGAATGGGCACGCGTTGGATCTGCACCAACGCTTGCGCGGCTTGGTACTCCAGTGGCGTTGAATTGCGGGGTAGAAGTGGCTGGTAGGTCATCACTCAAACCCCAGCGACAGATCGACATGCGTGCAGTAGGGCGCCTGATATTTGGTGGCGACGATGTCGACCCAGTTCTCCAGCACGACCTTGCGGACGCCCTCGACGTGCAGCGCGGCGTGGACGATGGATTCGGACACCTCCAGCGCCAAACGGCGACGCTGATGGACGAATTGGAGCAGCTGCGCTTCCGCGGCAGCGAGGATCAGTTCGGTTTCCGGGCCGTTGGTCAGCAGGTAGAGCTTGGCTTTGACCTGGTAGTTGAGGATCTTCGCACTCTGAACGGTGAGGCGATCCGCAACGGGCCGGCGGTCATCGTCGCTGAGGTAGGTTTTGACCTTGTCGAGCAGCGTTTGCGATGCAGTGCCATTCCCTAAAATCGACTGCACGGTAACGACGGCTTCGGCCGGCGCGGGGCTTTCAGCGGTGGCGTCGGCGACCTGACCGTCAACGGAGCGGGCGTGGAAGATGTAGCTGTTGCGCGGGCCGGCGGTGCTGAGGCCTTCCCAGGCCATTTGGGCGCGTTCCCTTAAGCTGTCGTCACTTTCCATCAATCTGGGAACTGGCGGGGCGGCTGTCGGGTTCGCGGCCTGAATAATCAGCCGTTTCACGTTGAAGTTGGCGGCAAGCTGTTCGAGGTCAGTGCCCTTGGCCAAGGCCAGCATGTTGGCCACGGACGCCTCGTTGACTCGCTGACGCCAAATCATCTCGCGGTAGGCATTTTCCTCAAGCAGCTTGGTTAACGGCTCCGACTCCATGTTGAGGCGGACGGCAATCTGGGCCTGTTGGTCGACCGGCCAGAGGCTGATGGCGTAGGCCTTGCGCTCGGCGAGGATCTGCTCGTAGTCGATCTGTTCAACGACTTGCGGGGCCGGGAGCTGGCCGAGGTCGATGGCGACGAAAGTGTTCAAACGCTACCCCCCAGTTGCAGAGTCACGCTCAGGCTCAGCGGCTGGTTGCTGTCGACAATAGTGCCCTCAATATCCAGTGACGCTTGGCCTTGCAGATTTGCCCCGACAAATTGCACTCGATTGAGGCTGATGCGAGTTTCCCAGCGCATCAGCGCCATGACGGTGGCGGCGTAGACCTGCAAGCGGGTGACGTCGTTGAAGGGTTGATCAATTAACTCGGGCAGGAGGCTGCCGTACTCGCGGCGCATGACGCGGGTGCCGATGCGGGTGGTCAGGATGTCGGTGATGGACTGGGTGATGTGTTCGACCAAACCGAGGGCTGCGCCGGTTTCTCGGTTCATTCCGGTTTCCCCGTTTTCGCGCTACCGGGCATGACATTCCCGTGCAGGTGCTTCACCAGACTGATGCCGGCTGCGATGACATCTTCGGACACGGTGACCATGCCGGTGACGTTCTGGTTGCCGGTCTGGGTGTAATCGCCCTCATGGGTGATCGGGCCGACGATGTGGATGCCGCCCGTGCTGACCAAGTTTGTAGTGCCGCCTTCGGCCAGCGTGGCGTTGAGGTGGTGCGCGATGCTGTCGTACTCAATGACGGTGCCGTCACGGTAGGTGCAGCGGTGCAGGCCTTCGCGGTCGCCGTTGGCCGGGATGTTGTCGCTGAACAGGCCGGTCAGGACGATGCCGTTGCCGAGTTGGCCGGAGGGGCTGAATAGGATGACTTGCTCGCCTTCGGTGGGTGGGTTCCATTCGCGGTCGGCGCCGGCTCGGGCAGCGACCCATGGGAGCCAGCCGGTGGTGAGCGTTCCGGTTTTGACCTGCACGCGCGGGGGCTTCATCTGGACGGCAGCGATGGTGCCGAGGCGGATGAGGTTTTCGATCAGGCGGGCGAGGGTGGCTAAGTCGTTCATGGCGCCGATGGTGGCGCCACGCGTGCGGGAGTGCAGCTTTTGAGGTTTGTAGGGTTGATACCTACAAACTCATATCCCTACATCACGGTCACCAGTCTTCGGAGCGTTCGGTGCGTTCGTGAAGGATACGAAGAATCTGTACTTCGTTCCCAACCACACGATAAGGGGCAATAAACGGGAATCTGGACAGAACCAACTCTCTAACGTCTGGCGCTTGAGAGGGTCTGCCCAAGCCTGTAAAGGTTTCTAGTCGTTCTAATGACTCAAGTATTTGAGCTACTACGCCGTCCGCTGACTCGGCCCCTATGCGAGTTGCGTAATACTCATGAATCGACTCTAGATCACTGTCCGCTTTGTCCGTCAATGCGATGTTTGGCACGATTCACCCATTTAGCCTTAACGGCTTTCAGATCTGTGAGGTTGCCTGCATCAGCGTCAGCGATACCTTCGGCGATTGCGTTGATGTGCCAAGACTCGGACTCAACGTAACGGGCCAAGGCGCGTTTTAGGTGATATTGACGGTCACGGTCAGTGGCTTCCGCCAACTGGTCAAGCTGTTCGACCAATACCTCTTCGACACGAAACGACAGCACAGGCGAAGCCATAATATATCCCTCTCTCGCATCTGTATACAGTTGCCATTAGTGTCAACACTGTAAACTATAGCCGAGCAGATAAACAACAATTTTGTTGTATTTATGTATTTTTGTCGGTTCTGTTAGTGCCGTAAACACTGGGCGAAGCCGGGTCTGAATTCAAAAACGCCATACACAGCCGGGTTTTGTATCAAACCTATCCTGCGGAAAGGTTAGGTTACCGTTCGTCGGAACTTCCGTTTCATTACTTCTACGTCAGATGGAGTATCAGGCCATCGCGGATCAGATCAATATCTGCTTCGGTGAAACCGATGACTTCCCTTTGTTCGTATCGCACGTTAGGAGCACTGCGATCCGCCCGGTCTTTTAAGCCGAACTGATGCACTCGAGCAATCCGGGCAATCCGACCGGTGAACCCGACGCTGATAGCACTCCCATGGCCTTGCACCTTAAGAAAGCTTGCCTTACGCAACTTCTGAAACATCTTCACTTTTCGCTTAACCCGACCCTGTTTACCGCGCAGGTTGCGTTGCTTGCGTGGCGCATACTTACTGCCGTCCGGGTTCTGCTGAGCAATGATCCGCTGTTGCTGACTGCGACGCAGGGCCTGGCCGATGCTGCGGGCCAGTTTGTTGCGCGATGTCGGTTCAAGCTGCCCGAGCAATCCCGCAGCCCAGTCCTCCAATGCTTCCAGTCGGTTTGTCATTTCGGCAGAACCCATTCACTACCGGTGCCTTGGGCGCCGGGTATCCAGTTCGGATCGAGGAAGTTGGCAGCCCGTTGTGGTTCGCCGGGATGGCGGATGGTGGTGTTGCCCTGGTCGTCCTTGCCTACCATCACACGCTCAGTCAGGGGCAGCGTCAAGCTCATATCAACTTTGCTGTTGTCGAGAATGTCGGCCTCGAACTGGATGCCATCAGCGGCCTTACTCGGCTTCTCCAGCAACTCGGACTGATAAACGCTCAACCACCCAAGCAACGGCAGCATGACGCTGTCGGGATGGCCGGCGAAGTCGGTGAGGATGACCTGTAGGTCGAAGCTGTACTCGAACGACAGCGTCTTCGCTGCGGTGCAGCGGATCTTGCCGTGGTCGATGAAGATCAGCAGGCGGTCGGGGTTGTGCTTGAGTTCTGCCACGGTCGCGAGCAGATGGGCCTTCAGGCTATCGGGCTTGTTCATGGTTGGGTCTGCCGATGTTGGTAGCCTATGTACACTTGGCTGGTGCACGCTGCCCGTGCGAGCTTGTTCATGCCGCCGGCGATTCGTCGTGGTGACTCTTCGAGAGTAATCATTTGAGGAACTCGCCGAGGTATAGCAGGCGGAAGTCTTCACGGCTGTATGACGAACGAGCTTCCTTGAGTATATGAGACATATCGAACGGCCAGGTGTATCTACGGTAGTGCCCGCCGTGGGCTGCAATCAGCCTTAACAGCATGTCGTTTTCTACAGGCAGTCCCGCCTCTCGCAAGCGTTTCGGTGTTGTCGCATAGTAGGCTCCGGGCCGGATTTCAATCGAATCCAGCCAGTCGAATTCGTCGTAAAACCAGACTGCATCGTCGGGATTTTCGTCAGTGGGTAACTCTTCGCCATCTTTCAGAATTGCAGCGCCCGGCAAGCGCCGCCGCGTATCCTCAACCAGCCCCGTTAAGGTGACGAAGCAGACACGCTGGCCGGCCTCAAGGTGAGTCTTCGCATGTTGAATGAGTCGCTCGGTTTTCCCTGTTTGCCTCGGGCTGATATCGAGATAGGCAATTCTGTGTGTTTGACTCATGTCGCCTCCGCCTGACGGCATTGGCAGTCACCGTATTCCTCATAGGTGCGCAGTGAACTGACTCGAAGGGTGCACAACGCCTGCACCCGGTCACAATGGACGAGGAGCGTCATAGTTGGTCTACCTTTCGGTTGAAAATTCTTTTGGCCGCAGCGCGTGTTCCTTCGACGCCGAGTAACCCGATAACTCCGCCGAAAAATGGTGCAGTCGAGGCCGGAATCTCTAGGAGCGCCAGCCCGTGACTGGCAGACAGCGCGAGGGCGCCGCAAAGGGGAGCCTCAATCATCATGCGGCGCACTGTGCCGCCGCCATAGATCACGCGAAGACTCGCGATGACCAGGGCTAGAAGACCGGAGTAAATAGCGGGCCAGTTCTGTTCGAGCCAAGCGGGGAGCCAAGCCCAGGTGTCGGGGCGGTAAGACATACTTCCATCCATGATCAGAGTGATTGGGTTCAGAGGCGCGGCGGTTCAGCTCCATAGATTCACCATTTGCCGTTTCGGGCATCCGCACCAGAAGTCCTTGCGGCAAAATCGGGCCGTGGTCGGCGAGTCCGGGGTTGGCTTCGAGCACTGCTTCGCTCACGCCGGCGGTACGGCCGTAGTGACGCCAACACAGGGCATCGACGGTGTCGTTTTGTTGGGCGCGGATGCTGACGGCCATCAGATCAGCTCCACGGTGGTACGGCCGAGGCCGAGGAAGTCGCGCACGGCCCAGCGCTGGTCGCGGCGCAATTCGTCGATGCTCGGGGTCAGTTCTTCGGCGTTCTGGTTGCCGCTGTTAGTGCTGTCGTAGGAGCGGTAGCGCTCGCAGATTTCCGCACCGGTCGCGGCGTAGATCACCCTTTGGTAGAGGTGAACGAGTTCAGATTTCTTCTCGATTTGTTCGGCCGGTACGTCCGCGAGAGTGGCGTAGCCTTCGGCCTGCTTGGCGCGGCGCCATGTGGTGAACTCGCGGTTCACGCTGATGGCGGCGGCGATGGTCGCGGCTTCCAGACGGATCGGCGTGACACTGGAGTCGATGCGCAAAGTGCCGCGCACGTCGTCGAGATCGATCGACGGCCAGAAGGGGTCGGTGTTGATGTGGCCGCTGGTGACCGGAGTACTGTTGCCGCCCGCTACGAATCCGCTCATGAATCTGCGCTCTGTTGTAGGTCGCCGGTGGTCGGGGCTTCACGTTCAGGAGGAGTGGCCTGGCCGATCCGCCCCGAGCCGGCGGGGTGCGTGGGGACGCTCGGTTAGCTGCCCGCGGCAGCGAGTTTGTTGAGCAGGCGTTCGGCCCGCTCCAGATCCTTTTTGCCACCGCAGGCG
This sequence comes from Pseudomonas baetica, assembly GCF_002813455.1. Classification (NCBI taxonomy): domain Bacteria; kingdom Pseudomonadati; phylum Pseudomonadota; class Gammaproteobacteria; order Pseudomonadales; family Pseudomonadaceae; genus Pseudomonas; species Pseudomonas baetica. The sequence continues at coordinate 5,858,372 of NZ_PHHE01000001.1, forward strand.
TCGTGCAGGTCGATGGCTTTTTTCAGCAGGTCAATGCCGGCTTGTACCTGACCGGGTTGGCCGGGGCGCTCGTCGTTGACGCCTTCCAGCGTTGCGCGGCCCATGGCGAGGAATAGCTTGGCGCATGCCTGATCGGGCATATCCTCGGCGTCGGTAAGTTCAGCGGTGCGTTGCAGAATCGCGAGCTCAAACGATTCGCCGACTTTCAGCGCCTTGAGCGCGACGGTGGCGATTTCTTCCGCGACCAGGCAGCCGGTGGTGCGTTCGAACCGGTCAGGCATGATCAATTTGTGTTTGAGTACGTAGTCGGCAATGTCGAGGGCGCCGTTGAAGTCTTCGGCGTCGATGCGCCAGACCATGATGGTGGTCAGCACTTCATCTTGTGCGCCTTTGCCGCCCTCGAGCACGCCTTGCACGTAGGGGATGTAATCGGGCAGCAACTGACGCTTGAGTTCGGCTTTGCCCTGGTTGGATTGCACCTGTTTCAGGCGCAGACGGTCTTGCAGCAGTTGATTGAGCTGATGTTCGTAGGCCGTGGCGCCGGCCATGGTTTGAGTGGGGTTAGCCGCTGCCGCTTCGATGGCGGCACTGACACGAACAAAATGGCGACGGCAGGGATTGGTCATGGTGTCCGCCTCAGCTCAGGGTGATGTTTTCGGCCATGGCGGCGCAGCCTAGATCTTCGATCACGTAGCTTTCGTTAACCGATTCGAAGTTCTCGATGCGGTCGCGTTTGGCGTTGTCGACGACGGTGCGGCGGCGGGTGCCTTCTTGCCAGTAGATCGACAGGTTGTCGAGGCGAGTCACCAGCAGGCCGTTGGCCGGGAAGTGCGGTACGCGCACAGCCGGCAGATTGCCCAATCGCTTTTGGCTGGTGACGATGTCAGCAGCGAGCATTTCGGTCGGCGCCTGAGTCTTGTTGATGATCGGGAAGTATTTGTCGGCCAATAGTTGGCGGCCGCAGATGACCACCAGATCGGTGTCTTCCTGATACCAAGGGTCGATGAACTCGTTGACCATGCTGACAACCAAGGCGTCGATGTTTTCGAAGTCCTTGCCGGCGCCGATTTCGATCTTGCCACTGCCTGCCACAACTTCGGCCATGACGCGGGCTTCGTTTTCAATGCGCATTTTTTGCAGCCAGCCGATGTTGACGTCCTGCAATAACGGGTTGGTTGCCGGGTTCGAAGTGGCGGCGCGACTGGTGCCGTTCCAGCCGATCATGATCCGGTTGAGCGCCTGAACCTTGATGATCGCGTCACGGATGCGCGCCTGAAAGTCTTTGAATTTCGCCCACTGATCCAGCTTCTGGTAACGCAGGCCGGTGTCAAAGTTGGTTTGGGTGCAGGTGTACCCGCGATTGTCCAAGCTGCTCGGGTCACGGGGTTCGCGATCCTTCACGGTGGTGTCGGTGGTGCTGGCAATGGTGCCGTCGATACCGATGCCGATCTTCTCGCCAGACTGCTCAGATACGCCGTAGATGTTGATCGAGGTGAGGAACGCGCTTGATTCCTGAATGCGGGTTTCGAGCGTCTGGGCAACGCTCGGTGCCGCGGTGAATTTGGTGGTGACGTCGCTCACGCCGTGCAGTTGGGCGAGCTGCTGCAGGTAAGCATTGAACAGAACGCGTGTGTCGTTGCGCATGGTGGTCGTCCTTGGTTATTCGGGGCTGTGGCGGGGCTGACTTTCAGCAGTCAGTCACGACCGAGTTGTCGCCACCGGTTACCGGAGGGCGCGTCTTTTGATTGGGGTCTTGGGTGGTGGAGAGCTGGGTCTTCATTTCGGTGAAGTCTTTGCTCAGTTGATCCAACCGGGTTTGCAGGCTTGTCGAAAACTTCTTCTCGGCTGCCATCTGGGCGGGCAGATCTTTGACGTGTTCGGCGACGGTTTCGACTGCTTGGCTGATGTGGGCGAACTCGTTTTCATCCTTGCTTTGCTTGCCGCCGAGCAGGTTCCTCACCGTGCTGAGTAGGTGAGCGCCGATGCTCGGTTTTTCTTCGAATTCCTCGAACGTCAGCTCTGTTTCCAGCGCCTCGGTGAACATCGAAGTCGCAGAGTAGTGGCGATCCTTGAACGGACTGACGTCCGGTTTCTGGGCCGAGAACGACAAGACGTCGGTGCCAAGGCTGGCCGGTGAATCGGTCACGCCAAGACCCACGATGTAGGCCTCACCGGTATCAGCGAAGCTGTCGTCGATTTCGATTGAGGTGTAGATCTTCTGTTTTGCTTTGTTCATGGCGATCAGGTCAGCCGTCGGCTCGACCTGGGCGAACAGGGCCAGTTTCTTTTGTCCGTTGATGTCCACTTCCTCGGTTCTCACCGCCAGAACATCGCCGTAGGCCTTGAATGGGCTGTCGGGTAGCAAGCTACGGAAATGCTCAAGCCAGATCCGCGCGCCATAGGTGGACGGGTTGAAGTTCTTCGCAGCCTGTTCCAGCCAGTTGCGTTTGATGGTGCGCTTGTCCGAGGTAGCGCCCTCGACGGCGACGCGGAACCAGTTGCTGCGGAATTTCTTCATGTCGGGAAACCTCATTTGCTTGGGCGCTGATTGCCTGCGATGAGGGGCATGGTCGTGACGCGCGCGAGTTGCGGCAATGAGGCGGGACTGTAGGGAAGGGCGGTACAAGAGGCGCCGCTATTGAGTCGTCGGCATGGGCGGCAGCATCGCGGCCATGATTACGACCGCACTGCTGCCCATGGATCCGCGCCGCCAATCCAAGTTTCTGTATTGGATGGGGTGGCGCGTCTGCGAGATTGCCGAGGCTACTGGCGAAAAGGAAAAGACGCTACATAGCTGGAAGGCCCGCGATCAGTGGGACCGCGCCGACAATGTCGAGCGAATCGGCGGGGCACTGGAAGCGCGGTTAGTGCAACTGATCCTCAAGGACGGGAAAAGCGGCAGCGATTTCAAAGAGATTGATTTGCTGCACCGGCAGTTGGAGCGGCAGGCGCGCATCCAGCGCTTTCAGGGGGGCGGTACCGAAACCGACCTCAACCCGAATCTAGCGAAACGCAACGCCGAGCCGAAGAAAAAGGCCGTCAAGAACGAGATTGACGAAGACCAGATCGAGCTGCTGCGTGAGGCCTTTATCGATGGCTGTTTCGACTACCAGAAAGACTGGTACCGCGCCGGCAATCAGCGCACCCGCGTCATTCTCAAGAGTCGGCAGATCGGCGCGACTTACTACTTCGCCCGCGAGGCGTTCATCGATGCGCTGGAGACCGGCCGCAACCAGATTTTCCTGTCGGCTTCGAAGAACCAGGCCTACCTGTTCCGGGGCTACATTCAAGCGTTCTGCCGCGAGATTATCGGCGTCGAGCTGACTGGCGATCCCATCGTTTTGCCCAACGGCGCCGAGCTGTTTTTCCTCGGTACCAACGCCCGCACTGCCCAGGGCTATCACGGCAATTTCTACTTCGATGAGTTCTTCTGGACGTTCAAGTTTGAAGAGCTGAATAAGGTCGCCTCGGGCATGGCGATGCACAAGAAGTGGCGCAAGACCTACTTTTCTACGCCGTCGAGCATGGCCCACGAGGCGTACACCTTCTGGACGGGCGAGCGCTTCAACAAGGGCAAGCCCGCCGCACAGCATACGAAGGTTGACGTGTCCCACGGTGCGCTCCAGCAGGGCCGGTTCTGTGAGGATCGGTTGTGGCGGCAGATCGTCACGATTCTGGATGCGGAGCGGGGCGGTTGTGACCTGTTCGATATTGAGGAACTGCGCCGCGAGTACAGCCCCGAGGCGTTCGCCAACCTGCTGATGTGCGAGTTCGTCGACGATGGCGCGAGCATCTTTCCGCTGACCCTTTTGCAGTCGTGCATGGTGGACAGTTGGGTCGAGTGGGCCGAGGACTACAAACCCTTCGCCATGCGCCCGTTCGGCGACCGCCAGGTTTGGATCGGCTATGACCCGGCCGAGACGGGCGACTGTTCCGGCATGGTGGTGGTCGCGCCGCCACTGGTTCCGGGCGGCAAGTTCCGCATCCTCGAGCGTCACCAGTTCCGGGGCATGGACTTCGCCGCGCAGGCCGCGTTCATCAAGAGCGTCTGCGACCGCTACTGGGTGACCTACATCGGGATCGACGTGACCGGTCTGGGCAGCGGCGTGGCCCAACTGGTGCGCCAGTTCTTCCCAGCAGTGACTACCTTCAGCTACTCGCCCGAAGTCAAAACCCGCCTCGTACTCAAGGCCTACGACGTAATCCACAAGGGACGGCTCGAATTCGACGCCGGCTGGACCGACATGGCCCAGTCGCTGATGGCAATCCGAAAGACCATCACCGCCGGCGGACGCCAGTACACCTACACCGCCGGCCGTAACGACAACACCGGCCACGCCGACCTGGCCTGGGCGCTCTTTCACGCATTGCACCACGAACCGCTTGAGGGGCAGACCACTGCCAACACCGGGCGCATGGAGATTTACTGATGACCGAACAAATGGCCAACCAGACGTTGCCCGCGACTACACCCGCCACAGGCGCCGGGACTCAGGTGTTTTCCTTCGGCGAGCCGACGCCGGTGCTGGGTGGTCGGGAGGTTTTCGATTACCTGGAGTGCTGGTTCAACGGGCGGTGGTATGAGCCGCCGCTTTCGCTGGATGGGCTGGCTCGTTCGGTGGGGGCGAGCGTGCATCTGCATTCGGGACTGATGTTCAAACGCAATCTGTTGAGCAAGACGTTTATCCCGCATCCGCTGCTGTCGCGGGCTTCGTTTGAGCAGTTTGCGTTGGATTTTTTGTGCTTGGGTAATGGCTATTTCGAGGGGCGTCGGTCGCGGTTGGGCGGGGTTCGGAAGCTGGATACGCCATTGGCCAAGTACATGCGTGCTGGGCCGGACGGGCAGTTTTACCAGGTGCGTGGGTGGAAGGATGAGCATGCGTTTGAGCCGGACAGCATTTTTCATCTGCGTGAGGCGGATCTGCATCAAGAGATTTATGGGTTGCCGGAGTGGATCAGTGCTTTGCAGTCGGCGTTGTTGAACGAGTCGGCGACGTTGTTTCGGCGCAAGTATTACGAGAACGGTAGTCACGCTGGTTTCATCTTGTACATGACGGACGCGGCCCAGACAGAGGCGGACATTGATGCATTGCGCAAGGCTCTGAAGGAATCGAAGGGGCCAGGAAATTTCCGGAATTTGTTCGTGTACTCGCCGACCGGCAAAAAGGACGGGATTCAACTGATTCCGGTGAGCGAGGTGGCGGCTAAGGATGAATTCAACTCGATTAAGAATCAGACTAGGGATGACGTGTTGGCGAGCCTCCGGATTCCACCGCAGTTGATGGGTATTGTTCCGCAGCACGCAGGTGGCTTTGGCTCGGTTAAAGAGGCATCTGAGCTTTGGGTTTGCAATGAGCTGCTACCACTCCAAGCTAGATTTGAACAAGTCAATGAGTGGTGCTGCGATGAGGTAATAAGATTCACTTGTTCAGGAGTTTTCTTGAGTAATCGCATAACCAAAGTGTGATCTAAAAATCCGTGCAATCTATAGATAAAAACTATCGAATGGCTGATTTAGATAGATAAAATCAGTCGCATGAAAGCTCAATTGTAATGATGTCGTATTGACATGTTGCATGTAAAAGCGCGAGGCTTGGCCATCTAAGGACTGATTTACAGGGAATTTCTAGATGGTTGATTTAATTATATTTGATTTGGACAACACTCTCGTAAAGACTGACGATCTTATAGAGTTTCGCGGCAAAGAAAATGTCAATGTAAGTGATGAGGACTACTTGGCGCGACTGAGAGCAAAAGCTACATCGCTCCAGCGGAGAATATTATCTAGCGATTTTTTTATAAAGCTTTCTGAAAGCCTCCCTAGTGTACAAGTTGCTGTTGTTACTCGATCTCCTCGAGCTTACGCTCGGGAATTATTGAATATCGTATACCCTGAAATCAAGTGGGCAGCTATCGTAGGCTATGAGGATGTCGATCGACCTAAGCCTCAGCCGGATGGATTGTATCTAGCGGCAAAGCATGCGGGAGTAGATGACCGAGAAAAGGTTATCCTCGTTGGCGATGATGTAAGTGATGCGGACGCTGCGTATAGAGGAGGATGCTGGTTTGTCTTAAGTGAAGTAGGGCTGGCGAAACCAAGTTATGCCGCACGCAATAGAATTCCTGATGCGATCGTGAAGAAGGAAAATACGCTACTTCGTGCTATTACTTCAATTAAGTCAAAGTTGCCATGGCTTGAGAAGGTTGTGTTGGAAGAGCCTTTAGATGAAAATTATCCCGAGCGTGTTTGTGCAACTTCACATTTTACACCGGATGGTTTTGGGGAACCCGGGAAACCCTTTCGAGTGCTTTCGCTTGGACGTTTGTTTGCTGAGCATCAAGCAACAAAAAACAAAAGAGAGTGGCATTTATTAACTGACGAAATTCTTAAATATAAAGATACCGATACATTTCCTCAGGAGTGGGCAGTCTGTGTTCGGGATGCTATGCAGAATCAGATATCAGCACTAAGGGAAAGTGAGGGTTTTTTACAGAGGCGAAAAAAATACAAATATGAAGTTATTGTAACAGTTGCGCCCTCGAAATTAGGTAGAAAGCCTAGGATGGAGAACTTCCTTGCCTATATTGAAGAGGCGAATAGTCATGATGCAATCAGTGACGGTGTCGTGAGTTTTGCACCCACTGCATTCAAATTTTCGGATGCAGCCAAATCACACCATGGCGAGTTCCTAAACGGTGTGCAGCGATTTGAGAACGTACGAGATTGTCTGAGTTGTGAAAATCCCGAGCAGTTCGACGGCAAAGTGGTGTTTGTCCTAGATGATGTGGTTACTACTGGAGCAACTCTTTTCTTCATGGACAAAATCTGCAGGGATAATGGCGCTGTGCATGTGATTTGCGTATGCTTAGCGCAAACGATTTCAATCAAGGATAGGTGATGTTAAGCCAGAACGCCTTTTTAGCTCTAGTGCTCAGCGCATTGAAGGGTATCGGTGCAAGTACTATTAATAAGGCGCTTTCTTTACATAATCCGAATGGGACAATTTTTGAGTTGTGCGAGATGGCATCTTCGCTTCGAAAAATCCCATTTGATGCATCTATATATGACGCAGCGATGAGTAGCGCTGAGTTTCAGAAGAAAGCCGCAGAAACAAATGGGATTGAAGTTGTATCCACATTGGACGGAAAATATTCAGAGTTGTTGCGTGGTTCTGGTTCGGCTCCCGCGTTGTTATTTTTACAAGGAAACTCTCAGTTATTAAACAAAAAAAGTGTTGCGGTGATTGGTACTCGCGAACCTACTGAACACGGCAAGATAATAGCTCAGCGAATTACTGAGTATGTCGTGGGTCAGGGATGGGTGATTGTCAGTGGCTTAGCCATTGGGTGTGATGCTATCGCGCATAGACAAGCATTAGATAGCGGGGGGGGACAGTTGCGGTACTTGCACATGGTTTGCAAATGATCGCTCCGCGCCAGAATCAGGAGTTGGCTAGAGATATCGTATCGAAAGGGGGACTTCTAGTTTCTGAGTTTGCGTTCGGCGTAAAAGCTTCTGGACCTAACTTTGTGATTCGAGATAAAACTCAGGCAGGGCTTTCTAGTGGTGTAATCATGATTCAGTCTGATTTGAAGGGCGGGAGCCTACATGCGTCTAGAAGCGCTATTAAGTTTGGTCGCAGTTTAATTGTTCCGTATCCAACTGTGCGAGATATAGAAAATGCAGAGCCGAAGATATCTGCAAATTTGATGCTTTCAGAAGGTGATAGTGTCGCTCGATGTAACTTGTTAAAGGCGACAGCTTCTGAGTTAAGCAACTTGATGGTCTTGAAAAGCAAGTTTGATTATCCAGATATGCTCAAGAGTCTAGATCGAGTTATTAAATAAAACTACTAGAAGTCGCGTGAAACTGCTTTGTTTACATAATATTTACTGGGCAATTTGCACGGTGAAATTTTATTGGCGCGCGTCGTCGTCCCCCCACCTCGCCTACGGGCTAAATGGGTCTTTTTTTCCGCAGTCCTGCGATCCGCCGAGCGCAGCCTCGGCTGGGCTTTGTGATGCTGAATGAAGTAGACAAAAAGCCTGCGAATCCCTGCGAAGGGTAGGGTACCCGATGCATTTTCCCTGGCTCGTTTGTTCGTCAGACATGAGGCACCGTCAGGCGCTGATTTTCAGCAGCCCAGTCGGAAAAAAGTAATGTGGTAATTCGGATATCGGTCGACCGCTGAAAGCCCCGTTTTCATTGGTTTTACTGAATTACTTCAAAAAGTAATTTTGAGTAATGAAAAGGTAATGTTGGCGTAAGTTGCTGATTTATAAGAGGTAAATGAATAGAAAAATTACTCCCTTAAAAGGTAATTACCTTACCTTTACATTACTTAAAAATTACCTTGTGCCGATACCTTGCAGGTCAGTTGAATCAAGGCTCTTAGGCCGGTTATTTGATTTAGTTACCGAAATTACCTTTTTCCGATGCCGTTCCCAAAAAAACGGGTAACCACCGTATCGCCCTTTGCGCGTTCGACTGCCGCACAAATCTATGGGACTGCCATGGGAACCCTTGCGCGCTAACTATCGCCCTGAAACCCTTAAAAACCGGGGCCAGACTTCGCGAAAATTGTAATCGGGCGGTTTCGAATCTCTCCTTCACCGCCATATTCGATTACACAAAACCCCTGATTTCGGAAGAAGTCAGGGGTTTTGTGGTTTCTGGCGTCTGCATTTTTTGGGCGTCAACTGAAAATCGGCTTCATCCTCGATTGAATTACAATCGCGGTTTTTATCTGCCAGAAAAGGACTGTTTCCATGATCATTTCCACCACTCAAGCCATCGAAGGCCGTCAGATCACCGCCTATCTGGACATAGTCAGTGCGGAGTCGGTGCAGGGCGTCAATGTGATCCGCGACATGTTTGCCGGCATGCGTGATTTTTTTGGCGGTCGGTCGCAAACGCTGGAGCGGGCATTGAAAGAAGCTCGCATTCAGGCCACGGACGAGATCAAGGAACGAGCGCGTGCCTTGCAGGCAGATGCGGTGGTCGGATTGGATTTCGAGATCAGCATGCCGGCGGGCAAGGGCGGCATGGTTGTGGTGTTTGTGACGGGAACAGCGGTGAAGCTGCGCTGAGCGGCCGCCGCGGCGTTGAATTTTTGTAGGCCATTCGTCGGGCGTCAGGCGTTCTGAATAACAAGTCCATTAATGACCAGCTAGTCTCAAAATCCTGAGGGGTCGATATTTTTCAGGCAAGATGGTTTGCCGGTGTCGACCTATTACGAAGGGGAGAGGGCATGACTCAACCGTATATCGAAGACGATGGCGCTGAATTTTCCTTCAACAACTGCGTACGCTGCGGACAGAGCGAGTACCAGTCGGGTTTTGGTGAAGACACGATTCAGAACGCCAAAATCAAATCCATGGCGCCGAAAGGGCCGAAGGCGAAATTCCTTCCCAAGGTGGCGCGGGCCAGAAAATAAGCTTTCTCGACATAAACCCCGTCATTGAACGGGGTTTTTTTACGTCTGATCGGTGACTTCCGAAACGTTCTACGAATGGTTTAAAGAACTCGGTTTTTTTTCACAAACTTTTCACGTAGTCCGGATTAAGGTGAAGCCATCCGTTAGAAAGCAAGTCTCCAGCCCGTCTCCCCAGCGGGCTTTTTTTTGGTTCTTCACGGAATCCCGGGAAACACAGAAACAAGAACGCCGATTTGCTTGATGATGTTCGTGCGAGCAAACACATCTAACAAACCGGCGTTCTTATGCGCGATATTAATACTTTCCTTCCTTTTTGGGAGGGCTTTTCTGTCGTCACGATCAAGCCTGATGGTGATGCCCTCCTGATCGATCTTACACCCCACGCCACCCGATTCCCTTCCTGTGGTGGGTGCCAAAAACCCTGTTCAACCACGCATGAGTATTGCCAGCGAGTCATTCGTGATTTACCCATTCTCGGTCGCGCAGTACGCCTGAGCGTTTTGCTCCGACGCGTTGGTTGCCGCGACTGTGGCAAACGCATGGAGGCCGTCAGTTGGCTGGATCGCTATGCCCGTATGACACGGCGTCTGGCAGAGGCGGTCATTCAAGCCTGTGAACGCCTTCCCACGTTGCACGTAGCGCAGATGTTTGGGCTGCATTGGGAGACCGTTCGGGTGCTGGAGCGTCGAGCCTTGCAAGCAGCATTGAGCGTTTTGCCAAAGGCGCAACCGCGACGCTTGGTGATGGACGAGTTCGCATTATTCAAAGGTCATCGTTATGCCAGCGTTGTTCTGGACGCGGATACGCGACGGGTGCTGTGGATCGGCGAAGGCCGCAGCCGGGCGGCGGTCAGGCCATTTTTCGAAGAGCTGGGGCCAGAGGGGTGCGCCCGAATCGAAGCGGTGGCAATGGACATGAACACCGCTTTTGATCTGGAGGTTCGTCAGCACTGCCCAAAAGCGCGAGTGGTCTACGATCTTTTCCATGTGGTGGCCAAATATGGCCGAGAGGTGATTGATCGGGTTCGCGTCGACGAAGCCAATCGACTGCGTCACGACAAGCCGGCCCGAAAGGTCATCAAGCAAGCGCGTTGGCTGCTCCTGCGCAACCCGCAGAACCTGAAAACACCGGAGCAACAGGTCCGCTTGGAGGATTTGCTGGCGGCCAACCAAGCGTTGATGACGGTCTACTTGATGAAAGCTGAACTCAAAACGCTCTGGACGCCAAGTACCGCCTGGGGCTGGAGATCAGCCTGGAAGCAATGGCTGCGCCACGCTGATGAAAGCGCGATACCGGCTCTGATCCTGTTCGCCAAACGGCTAAAGGGTTATTGGCGGGGAATCGTCAGCCGGGTTCGCTGGCCGATGCACACGGGGCAGTTGGAAGGCATAAACAATCGAATAAAGGTTATCAAACGGATGGCGTACGGTTACCGGGATAGCGAATTCTTTTTCATGAAAATCAAGAGCGTCTTTCCCGGTAATCCGTGAAGAACCTTTTTTTTGCCTGTCGTAAAACCTTTTCCAGAATCGCTGTCAAATCGGCGCCAAGTGCTTGCTGCGCTTTGGTTCCGTCTGGACTTTTGCGCAGCTACGGCATTAAATCCCGCCCCCTTTTTGTCATCCCGATTTTTGAGGTTTTCGTCATGCGTTTAACACTGCCTGCTCTGGTTCTGGGGCTTTTCGTTGCTCAAGGTGCGATGGCTGCCGGTGACGGCACCGCTGCGCTGGGCGGTGGTCTGGGTGGCGCGCTGGGTAATGTCGTCGGCCAGAAAATGGGCGGCAGCACCGGCGCCGCGATTGGTGCCGGTGTGGCGGGCGCAGCGGGTAGTGCAGTGGCGGCACGCAAAGGCAGCCGGACCAAAGCGGCCATCGGCGGCGGTGTTGGCGCTGCCGGCGGTTCGGTGATCGGCAACAGCCTGGGCGGCAGAAATGGCGCCACCATCGGTGCTGGTCTGGGTGGTGCTGCGGGCGGCGCGGTGGGCAGCAACCTGTCCAAAGGCCACAAGCGTCACTGAGATTGATTGCGTGCCAGAAAAGCCCGACTGGATGTCGTAATGCTGTTCACTTAAGCGGAGCAGCCTTACGGTCCACCGGAAACCGGGTTTTTGAGATCTTCACCGTCCTTGGCCTCGAAGGCCTTGGACGGTGATCCAGAAACAGCCCGCCAACGCCTTTTCTAAGTTCCGCCAACCGTCTACCCGTCGCTGAAACAGGATTGGCCGCTGCCATTACGATCAACTGCACGGCGATGTACTGGCAAGCCGGCTTGAAACGGATGTCCGACGGCGCTCGACCAAACGCGACTGCTGCCTGACTTGCCTCCCGACGAATCACGTTGTAAGCCAGCAACAACCCCCACACTTCCTGGTAGATCAAATCGACCTTTTTGCTGCGCAAGGTCATTGCGTTTTGCTGCATTGAGCTTTTGATATCCCTGAAGCCCAATTCGATTTCCCAGCGCTCCTGATAAAGCTTGGCAACAGACTTGGTGCTGTAGATCTTGGCCGGCAACGACGTCATGACTGTTTTTACTTTGCCTTGAATTTCATAACTGACTTCACGCGCCTCCCAGTGTGTAGGAAGAGTCGGATTTCGCTTTCTGGCTTGCGGCGACACTTTCATACGCACCAAACGATCATGCTGGTTGTAACGGGCTACCTCCTCGCAAACCAATCCCTTTTTTGCCGGAATCAGCCAATGACGGTGACTGCCGTCGCCGCTCAGGCTGAGCATGAGATCGGCGCTCCAGAACCCTTTATCGAATAGCGTCACGGAGTGGTCGGGGATCTGCTGCAAAAACTCATCGGCCAGACGCATTTCGCTGCGTCGGTAAGGGCTAAGCTGTGCATCCAGGATCAGGTGTGAACGCACATTCATCAGCGCCACCAGGCGCAGCATGGGAAAGGGAGTCTGGCGGTCGGTCGAGGTGTTTCCAGAACCGAAATGGTCTCGCAACTCCGGTGTATCCGGCGTGCGCAGAAGCGCACCATCGACTGCAAATACTTGCAGATCCTGCCAGGCATCATCGGGATAGCGCTGCGCGCCCCATTGAGTACCCGTTTTGCGAAACAACCACTCAACCGGGTCGGCCCCCAGCCGCTTGCGGGCTTCGGATACACCGCTACGGGCCAATAGATGGTCAGAAGCCAGACCTTGGGCGCAGATGTTCAAACGTCGGGCGACCTCATGAACGGGCTCGTCGCGAAACAATGCCATGCCGAGCACCAGCCAGAGCACTTGGTCGGCAGGCAAGCGACGCCGTCGGATAGTGGCCTGGCTGGACAGATCCAGCGCAGACGCGACCCACTCGATGGGAATATTTTGAGTGAATGTGCTCAAGTCACAGAAGTTGAAAAGGTCGCCGAGGTCGAGCAAGTCCTGTTGAACAGACATAAAAAATCCGATGCCAGAGATCTGACATCGGATTTTCGAAGAAGCCCGGCGAGGATTCAAATGCTTAAGTGAACAGCATTAGGCTTGATGCCGGGCTTTTTCATGCCTGAACGTTTTTACGGAAAACGTCTCCAATCGTATATAAGTCCATACTTCGTCGGACTGTCCCGATTCGGGAACTGTGAGGTTCATATGCGTTTGTCATTATCTGCACTGTTTTTCGGATTGTTGGTTGCCCAGGGCGCGATGGCGGCCGGGGATGGTTCCGCAGCGGCTGGCGGTGGGCTGGGTGGCGTGCTGGGCAATGTGGTCGGCGGGCAACTCGGTGGCAGCACGGGGGCTGCGGTCGGTGCGGGTGTGGGTGGCGCGGCGGGCAGCGCCGTCGGCGCGAATAAACGCAGTCGTACGGAAGCCGCCATTGGTGGTGGCCTTGGTGCAGCTGGCGGCTCAGTGATCGGTAACAGCCTGGGCGGTTCGACCGGTTCGGCTGTTGGTGCCGGATTGGGTGGCGCGGCGGGTGGTGCGGTGGGCAACAACTTGGGTGACGATGGTGGGAAGTCTCATTCTGATGGTGGTCATAAGCATAAGAACAAGCATAAAAACAAACATCATTGATTGATGATTGGATAGGAACCCGGCCTTGTGCCGGGTTTTCCGTTTCTGCAGGTTCGACTCGGGAACGATTGGCAGCAGGGCCTTTCGAACGTCATACACTCCGCGAATACATGAGGTTTGCCATGACTCCCGAACCGAAGGCAAGGAAGAGAAAGGTCCAAGTGGACTGCCGTTTATCAATGATCCGGGGAATGAGGATCCGGGGTCGCAGATGGATGCTCCGGTGCCGCTGATTGATTCGGATGATGAATTGGATGGCGAGTTTGATGAGGATGAAGATGAGCAGTGAGCGAATGCACGGGTTACTCCCCGGGGTCGCTAGCGTGTTAAAGCCTTTAATTCTCAGGGGCCTGTCGGTGCAGGCCCTGTGAGTGTTAGGTAGAGTTGTGTGGTGTCATGAATTAAAAGGACTTTAACCATGCACGATAGAACGCCTTTTGGTCCTCTATGTTATTTGTTAGGTCTCTGTCTTCGTAATCGAAAATGCGAACTATATCTTCCTCTTCTGAGGGACGTCCTTCACGGAGCTCATAGGCAGTAAGTCCGCAGGACATTTGTGAACTCATGCTTGACGGGTGGACGTTGATTTTAGAACCCTTACATAAAAAAGTAACCTCTGGAAATTCTGACCTCAGCGCACCAAAACAGCCATAAAGATCGTAAGACGTATAGGTTTTTTTTAGGCCATCTTTTCTTGTAAATGTTAGCGCTCTATTCCTTCTGTCACATTCAATAAAAGCTGCTTCCAGACCTTCAGCTGTTTTAATCTGAATTTCTATCGGTTTCATTGTTTACTCCTGTTTGGGTTGAGCACTGAATAACCTTTATAGCTGCCATCTTCGTAGACTGGCGTGGCTCCTACAATGTCTTTACTTTTAATACCCCCTGGAACTGCAATTTCTACTTCACGTCGATGGGGTGAAAGGGCACCAAGTTCTTTGTTTACGTCAATCCCTTTAACGTTCTTCAGTACATATATGTAACCGTCGGCAATGCCGTAGCCCGTAGCAAATTTTGCTGCCTGCTGTTCTGAGAAAGAAGTACTCACATACCAGCTTGGTGGAATTTTATTGTCCAAAGCATGCAGGAAAAGATCTTTACTATCGCCCCATGGTTCAAATCCGGCATCAAAAATTTCCCATGGTTCTCGATCATCGCCTCGGTACAAATAATGGTTTTCTTGTTTCGGGGCTGGAGTTGCAGGTGCCCCTTCCTCTACACCGACTTTGCTAAAAGTGTGGACTTCACGTGAGGGTTTTCCGCAATTATCCCCACCCGGACAATCACTCAACCCCAACGGATCCACCCACCCCGTCGGATTCGGCACGTACTGGTACTGATTAATCCCACCCGCCAATTTGATCGGGTCCGGCGTCAAATACCGTCCCAGCCTTGGGTCGTAATACCGGTGCCGGTTGTAATGCAGCCCACTTTCCCCATCGAAATACTGCCCCTGAAAGCGCAGCGGCTGGTCCAGGTAGTCCTCGCCGGCGAGGGTGATCGCGGCGACTTTGCCGTAGGCGTCGTATTGCGCCGACCAGACGATTTCGCCGCTGTAGTCGGTGAGTTCCTGCGGGGTGCCGAGGTGGTCGAGCTGGTAGTAGAACGGGCAGGCTTTTTTCGGGCCCTTGCCATCGAGTAGCGCCAGCGGGCGAAAGGTGCCGGGTTCGTAGACGTAGCTGCGGTACTGGCTTTGGCTGCTTTCGGCGACGAGGTGATCGCCTTGCCAGAAGAACTCGGTGGTGGTGCCGTCGACGGTTTTGCGGATGCGTCGGCCGAAGGCGTCGTATTGGTACGTCGCGGTTTTGCCGTCGGGACGGGTCAGGCCGATGAGCCGGTGCTGGCTGTCGTAGCGGTATTCGGTGACGAGTTTCTGCCCGGTGCCACGGCGTTCGCGGATCAGGTTGCCGAAGGCGTCGTAGTCGTAGTGGCGGTCGCCCTGCATCAGCAGGCGGTTGCCTTTTATCTGCGTCGGGCCGGGGCGGTCCTGCATCAGCAGGTTGCCGGCCGGGTCGTGAGCGAAGGATTCCGGCAGTTCATCGCGTGAGTGTCGTACGCGAATCTGCCGGTCGAGGGCGTCGTAGCCGTAGGTGCGCTGGCCGTGGCGGGTGTCGGCGATGTGTTGCAGATTGCCGTTGGCGCTGTAGGCATAATCGCGCCGATACAACGAAGCGTGCTCATGGCCTACGGCGTGAGCGAGCAAACGGCCCTGATCGTCGTAGGCATATTCGCTGAGCAGCAGGCCTTGCTGACGATGCTGTTCGCGACCGGCGCGGTAGACATGCTGCGTCAGTGGCGCGCCGTTGAGGTGGATCGCGGTCAGCGCACCGCCCTTGGCGTAGTGGTAATCGAGCTTGCTGTTGTCCGGCAGACGCTGGCGCTTGAGCTGGCCGCAGGCGTCGTAGGTGTAACGCAGGGTGCCCCAGCCTTGATGCTCGGTGATCAGCCGGTCCTGCAGGTCGTATTCGAAGGCCAGTGGGTGTTTCTGGCCGTCGTCGACGCCGGTTAAACGACCGAGGCGGTCGTAGCGGTATTCGACCTTGATCCCGTCCGGCAGGGTTTTGATCAGCAAGCGTCCGGCGGTATCGCGCTCGTATCCGGTGACCAACGTCGAGCCGTCATCGCCGAACTCGGTCTTTTCCAGCAGGTGACCATTGAGGTCATAGGCGTAGGCCGTGCGCCGACCGTCGAAGCCGGTTTCCTGTCGGATCAGTCCGGTGGACGTGTAGTCCAGACGGTACTTTTCGCCGGACTCGTTTTCGATCTCGGTGAGCAGCAGTTGCGCATGGTCGTAGCGGTACTGCACCCGCGTGCCGTCTGGGTTGATCCGCCGCGAAACCAGATGCAGGTCGTCGTCATATTCGTAGCGGGTGATGCGCCCGAGTTCGTCGCGTTCAGCCGTGACTTGACCATATGAGCCGTAGCTGTAGGCACGGGTGGCCCCGCCCGCAAACGTGGTATGCACCAGTCGGCCCACGGCGTCCCAATGCTGACGCGTGATCGCGCCATGTTCGTCCTGCGTTGTGCTCCGTCGCCCGAGCGCATCGTAGGAAAAACGCCGCACGCCACCGTCGGGCAGCGTCTCTTCAGTCAGTTGGCCGAGGTCGTTCCACACCAGCACATGGCGGCTGGTGTCCGGGTAACGGATCGATAGCAATTGCCCACGGGCGTCGTAGTGGTAATGGCTGACATGACCGTCAGGATCAACCGCTTCGGTGACATCGCCCTGGGCATTGCGCCGATACGTCCACACTGCTTCGCCACGCGAGCGGCTGTGCAGGAAACCGTTGCGGTACTCGTAGGACGTTGGCTCGTCATCCGGCGGAAGCAGCGCGATCAGCCGTCCGACATCGTCGTAGCGGTATTCGGTGATGGCGCCTAAAGGGTCCTGCTCGGCGATCAATCGGCCCTGATCGTCGTAAGCCTTGAGGTGCTCGCCACCGTCAGCCTCGACCTTGCGCACCAGTCGTGCCCGGTCGTCGTGGACGTAGGTTTCTTCGGTGCCGTCGACGTAATGCACCGCAACACTGCCGTCGTCGCTCCAGACATAACGCGTGTTCATCTGCGAGAACGACGCCCAATGGCGCACGCAACGCGCCGACTTCCCGGCCCGTTCCCACTCCCAGAAGAAACTCGCGCCGCCGGTCAACTGGCGCTGGAGGATGACGTGTTGATCGTCGTAGTCGTAGCGCTCGCTGTCGCCGACGGCATTACACGCTTCGATCAGGTGCTGATAAGCGTCGTAGCGGTAACTGACGAGGGTTTGCTCAGTGAGCCAAGGCTCGGCCAGGTTCTGCGACGGGTCAAAACGCTGGTAATCAACCGCGATCAGATGTGAGCGGTCGTAACGCAACAACAACGCCCGGCCCGCGCCATTGTCCAAACGCTCAATGCGATCCTGCCGATCCCGCAAAATACGCAGACGGTTGTCATACGCATCACTGATCGCCGTCAGCCGCCCGGTGCGAAAGTGATAAAACCGCGCCGCATCCCCCGCCAGCGCAAGAATCAACTCCTGCGGTTCATCCCCGAGAAAAATCGCCGCCCGCGACAGACTGTTGTGAATCGCCGGCCGCTCGACATTCGGCGCTGGAAACTGCGTGCGACGATTTTCGTGATCCACCCAAACAACAAAATCGCCATCAAACTCCAGCCGATGCGCCAGCGAATGGCTCCAGCCAAAACCCAGCCCGACATCGATCTCGGCGGCGCTGGTGCGATACAACCGGGTGAACTCGAACGGCAACACGCCATCGAGCACACCATCGGTCAGGGTCAACAGTTCTTCACCCGTGACCATCGACACCGGGCAGCCATTGGTGCAGGTCGAGGGCACGCAATCGGCGCTGTCGCCGTTGGGGTTTTTCGCCTGATTCGGTGCGTCGTCATGAGGCTCATGACGCTCCATCCGGCTCGAACCGCCAGACTTGTCTCGCGCAAGAGGCGCCGGGTTCGGCACCGTCAACACGAGCGAATCGGCTTGACGAATGTTCAGCGGTATCGACGGCGTCGGTTTCAGCTCAACGTCACGCGCGTGGAACATCAGCGGCTTTAAAGCGCCCGCGTGGTTATTCAGTTGCGGCGCAGAAGTCAGCTCCGCCAGCCGCAACGCGGACGCCGCCAACCATTCCCGCGCCCTCGGCGACTTGATCTTTGCCAGCACCTTGCTGCTCAAACGCAAGGGCACGCCGACGCCACCCGACAACCCCATCAGCAGAAAGCTGATCAGCAGTTCGACACGAACTTCGGCAACCACTTCGGCCAGATATTGCGGCGGCAGCATCTTCAGCCAACTGGTGAACGCAGCCAGATGAATGAACAGCAGCGGCTCGTCGCTGAGGATCAGCAGACCGTTGGCGATGGCCTAGCTGGAGGCTTGCAGCAGTGCCTGGAGTTCACTATCGCTCAGGTATTCCAGCAGCTTTTCGCTGTTGGCCTGCAAGTCGGCAAGCAGGGCGAACACTTGCCTGATGTCATCCCAAACGCCATTCAGGGCGCTCTCGAAACCGCGCCAATCGGCTTGTTGCAACTGACCGTAACGGTCAACAAATCCTGCGCTGGAAAACGCCGTCCACAGCGGTTGAAACCCTGTCCACTCACCGCGCAACCAGCCCTCAAGGCCATCGATGATGCCCTGATAGGAGGCATACAACGTCTTGACATGATCGGGGGAAACATCGGGAAAGAAGGTGATGCGATAACGCTGGCCCCGATCACAATCGTTGACTTGCAGAATGCCGCTTGGCCCGATGGTGTGATTGAGCGGTTCGCCAAAGGTCAGAACACCGCCAACATCGGCAACCACAGGTTCGAGCGTTACCGGGGTGTTGCCAATTGGCACGAACCGCGCGGCGTCGAACATGTGCACCAACGTCAGCGGCCCACTGGCGGGGCACATGACCACCGATGAACTGAGTGGTTTGCGGGACCCCAGTGGCGCACTGAGGCGCACGTCGTTGCCGACGGTAAATACCTGTTCGACATCCAGCGCGGTTCCTGTCCAGAACTGCTCGGCCCAGGCCTCGTAGTTGTTCAGGCACAGACGGAACTCGCGGATCAGGGTGTCGAAGTCGGGGTGTTGGGGGTTGAGGGCGGCAACCACCAGCAGGCCGATGCTGTTGTTCAGGGGCAGAAGCCGATCGGGTGGAAGCATTCGCAGTCTCTCGCGCACGTCAAAAAGGTGCGGGGACTTTGCGGGGGATCAATCAGGAAAGAAGTCGGGCGAGTAGGCGATGCTTGTAGGATGTTTCGCTAAATGTTCGCGAGTTGTTCATCGTCACAACGGACATTGACCGTTGCTCAATGTCTGCTGCGCTCGTTATGCTGCTGAACCCATTAATCAGATCCGCGCCGCGGCGCTATTCGCCGCCCGGGATGTCTTTGATAACGGATCCGATGATGAATGCACCGCTGAAGGCGTTCGGCCCGATAAAGGCCGTGATTTTCGATATGGACGGTTTGTTGCTGGACACCGAGGGCATTTACACCGAGGTCACCTCGCTGATTGCCGGGCGCTACGGGCGGACTTTCGACTGGAGCATCAAGCAGAACATCATTGGCCGTGGCGCCAACGATCTGGCCAACTACGTGGTGCAAGCGCTGGATCTGCCAATCACCGCCGAAGAATTTCTGGTGATCCGCGAGCCGCTGATGCGTGAGCGTTTTCCCACGGCGCAAGCCATGCCCGGTGCCGAGGAGCTGATTCGCCACCTCAAGGCGCACAACATTCCAATCGCCGTGGGTACCAGTTCGTCGCGTCAGTCGTTCGGTCAGAAGACCACGTTGCACCGTGACTGGTTTGCGCTATTCGATTTCATCGTTACGGCGGACGATCCGGAAGTCGGTGCGGCCAAACCGGCACCGGATATTTTCCTCACCGCAGCACGTCGCCTGGGTGTAGCGCCTGAGGATTGTCTGGTGTTCGAGGACTCGCCGTTTGGCGTGACGGCTGCGAAAGCGGCAGGGATGACCGCGATCGCCATTCCCGATGCGGCCATGGCTGATGAAAAATACGCCCACGCCGACGGGATTCTTCGCTCATTGAAAGGGTTTATCCCGAGCGCCTGCGGCCTGCCGGCACTGGAGTGGAGCTGATCGAGCGATCATTCGATAAACAAAAAACGCCGCCCCTCCGTTAAAGGAGGGGCGGCGTTTTTCGTACAGACGACGCAGACCGGTCAGGCGCCGAAACCACCGTCGATGGTCAGGCTGGCACCGGTGATGTAGCCGGCTTCCGGCCCCGCCAGATAGGCGACGAAGCTGGCGATTTCTTCGGCTTTACCGTAGCGACCCACGGCCATCAAGGGAATCAGGCTGTCGGCGAATTCGCCGTGCGCCGGGTTCATGTCGGTGTCGACCGGGCCGGGTTGCACGTTGTTGATGGTGATGCCGCGTGGGCCGAGATCGCGGGCCAGGCCTTTGGTCAGGCCGACCAGTGCTGATTTGCTCATCGCATACACACCGCCACCGGCGAAGGGCATGCGGTCGGCGTTGGTGCTGCCGATGTTGATGATGCGGGCGCCTTCACCCATGTGTTTGGCCGCTTCCTGCGAGGCGATGAATACGCTGCGCACGTTGATCGCCAGGGTCTGGTCGAAATCTTCCAGAGTGAAGTCTTCCAGCGGGGCGACGGCCAGTACGCCGGCGTTGTTGACCAGGATGTCGAGGCGGCCAAAGGCTTCGACAGTGGCGCTGACGGCATGACGGATGGCTGCGGCGTCAGCGCTGTCGGCTTTGATCGCCAGGGCTTTGCCACCGTTTGCGGTGATGCTGTTCTGCAATTCTTCAGCTTTTGCGCTGGAGCTGACGTAAGTGAAGGCAACTGCAGCGCCTTCAGCGGCCAGGCGTTTGACGATGGCGGCGCCGATACCGCGGGAACCGCCTTGAATCAGAGCGACTTTGCCGCCGAGGTGTTGAGTGGTCATGTTCGATCTCCAGAATATTCAAGGCGGGAAGCCTTGTTGTTGGAGCCGAGTATCGACCTCTGATCCACAACCCACTAGCCCATGATTGCTATAGTCTGTGTAAACCGAAAGTTTACAGTGGTGAGCATGGAAAACTTCAACAGTATCGAATGCTTCGTGCGCAGCGCTGAAGTCGGCAGCTTTGCCGAAGCGGCACGGCGCTTGAGCCTGACCCCGGCGGCGGTCGGTAAAAGTGTGGCGAAACTTGAGGCGCGGCTCGGCGTGCGCTTGTTTCAGCGTAGTACGCGTAGCCTGACGTTGACCGAGGCGGGGCAGCTATTTTTGAGTCAGGTCAGTGCCAGTCTGACGACCATCCAGAACGCGGTGGCTAATCTGGCCAGTGTCGAAGGCCTGCCAGCGGGGACTTTGAAAGTCAGTATGGGCACGGTGTTCGGACGCTTGTACGTCGTGCCGTTGCTGGAAGAGTTTTTACGTCGTTTTCCGGCGATCAATCCTGATTGGCATTTTGATAACCGTCAGGTCGATCTGATCGGGCAGGGGTTCGATGCGGCGATTGGCGGAGGGTTTGAATTGCCCCAAGGCGTCGTCGCACGCAAATTGGCACCCGCGCATCGCGTGTTGGTGGCGTCTGCTGACTATCTGGAAAAGCACGAGGCGATCGCCGAGCCGGACGACCTGCAATATCACGATGGCATTCTGATTCGTTCGCCGCAAACCGGTCGAGTGCGCTCTTGGCAGTTGATCAGTAGTGGCAGTCAGCTCTGTCGACCACTGACCCTGAAGACGCGAATGACCATGAGCGATTCCGAGGCAGCCTGCGCGACGGCGGCGCAAGGTCTGGGGATTGCACTGGTGAGCATGCCGTTTGCGGTGGGTTATCTGGAGGCGGGCACGTTGCAGCGGGTGCTGCCGGACTGGTACATCGATGACGGCAATATTTCGATCTACTACGCCGAGCATAAATTGTTGCCGGGCAAGACGCGGGCGTTTGTGGATTTTGTGATTGAGCAGTTTGCGCAGCAGGGGCTGGCTCAGCGGTTCAGTGCTGTTTGAGCAAGGCTTGAGACCGAGTTGCCCCATTCGCGAGCAGGCTCGCTCCCACAATTGGAATGCATTTCCCCTGTGGGAGCGAGCCTGCTCGCGAATGGGTCGACTCGGTCTCCGATGATGAACTCAGCGAGCAAACCGCTCCGCCCAGCCAATGATCTTCTTCGGGCGCGGCGTCGCATATGTCCGCACCTTGGACGTCGACAACCCCAAGCGCACCAGCGCCTCCGCAATGGTCACCGCCGCCGTCACTCCGTCCACCACCGGCACCCCGGTACGTCGACGAATCTGCTCATCCAGCCCGGCCATACCGCCACAACCGAGGCAA
Source organism: Pseudomonas baetica (assembly GCF_002813455.1). Classification (NCBI taxonomy): domain Bacteria; kingdom Pseudomonadati; phylum Pseudomonadota; class Gammaproteobacteria; order Pseudomonadales; family Pseudomonadaceae; genus Pseudomonas; species Pseudomonas baetica. Next base: position 5,880,618 of record NZ_PHHE01000001.1, read on the forward strand.
ATCACTTCGGCCTTGTCCTGTGTCACTGCTAGTTCAGCCTGATGCACGATCGCCTCCAGCGCGCGTTGTGGCTCATGTTCCAGTTCCAGCACCGCCAAGCCACTGGCCCGCACAGATGCACAGCGATCCCAAAGGCCAGAGAGTTTCAGGCGATCTTCAATCAGCGGCACGGTGCGATCCAGCGTCGTCACCACCGAATAAGCGTGACCGAGAAACATCGCCGTACTGGCCGCCGCGTCGGTGATATCCACCACTGGCACGTTGAGCAGTTCCTGCAAGCCTTCACGGCCATGTTCGCCATAGCCGGCCTGAATCACCGCGTCGAACGGCTGATCGTAAGACATCACCCGATCCATTACGGCGATGGCGGCCAGATAGCTTTCGAAGTTGCCTTCAATCGAGTCGGCGCCGAAGTGCGGCGTCAGGCCGACGATCTCCGTGCCGGGTGAGGCGACGGCCTGCGCCGAGCGGGCGATGGCCTGGGTGATGGATTCGGTGGTGTTGACGTTGACCACGAGAATACGCATGGAAAGTCCTTATGGCAGGGTGGTTCTGCGGCCCGAAAAGCGGGCCGCCAAAGGTTTAGTGACAGACGTTGTCGACTGCGATGGCTTCGCCACTGACGTCGGCGTAGTGCGCTTGGCGTTTGGCGATGATCAGGTAGAGCATGGCGGCGATGCCGGCACCGATCAGCCAGGAGAATGGCGAAACACTGTGGAAACCCGGTACCAGGGCCAGAACAATGGCGATCAATGCCGCCGGAATAAACGCCGCCACGGCGCGTAAATTGACGCCTCGGCTGTAGTAATAAGCGCCATTCGGGTCTTCGCTATAGAGCTGCGGGACGTTGATCCGGCCTCTGCGGATCAGCCAGTAGTCGACCATGATCACCCCGTACAACGGGCCGAGCAGGGCGCCGAGACCGGACAGGAAGTACACGATCACCAACGGGCTGTTGTAGAGGTTCCACGGCAGGATCAGCACGGCGATGGTCGCGCTGATCAGCCCGGCGCGGCGGAAGGTCAGGTACTTCGGCGCCAGGTTGCTCAGCACGAACGCCGGGGCGACGAAGTTGGCCATGATGTTCACCGCCACCGTGACGATCAGGAACGCCAGGCAACCCAGCACCAGGAAGAACGTGTTGGGGATCGAGGCAATGATCTCGGTCGGGCTTTCGATGATCCGGCCGTTGATTTGAAATTGCGCGCCACACAGCAGGACGGTAATTGCCGCGAACAGCAGAATGTTCACCGGCAAGCCCCAGAAATTTCCTACCTTGATGGTCTTGCGGCACGGCGAGGAGCGGGCGAAATCGCAGAAATTGAGGATCAACGTGCCGTAGATCGCCAGCCACAGTGCACCGCCGGCAAAAATGTTGCGCCACATCTCGCCGCCGGTCAGTGGTTCGCGAATTGACCAGGCGATGGTCGCGTTGGCTTGCGTGTACATCCACACGGCGAGAGCGGCAACAGTCAGCAGAATCACGGGACCTGCAAACGCTTCGTAGCGGCGAACCATCTCCATGCCGTAGGCGAGGATCGCCAGTTGCACCAACCAGATCGCCACGAAACACACCCAGCCCAGCGTCGACAGGCCGAGGATCGAGTTGTGGTCGTAATCGGCGAAGCCGGGATGCACTGCCGTGAGCAACACGCGAAACACCACTGACGCAAGATACGTCTGAATCCCGAACCAGGCGATGGCGATAACCGCCCGGATCAGCGCAGGAATTTGCGCACCGTGGATGCCGAAACTGATCCGGCTGATCACCGGAAACGGCACCCCGGTTTTCTGCCCCATGTAACCGGACAGGTTCATGAAGAAGTACACCAGCGCCGCACCGATCCCCAACGACAGCAGAATCTGCCAGCCGCCCAGGCCCAGCGCGTAGAGGCCGATGGCGAATGAATAGTTGGCGATGTTGTGCACGTCGTTCGTCCACAGGGCAAAGATGCTGTATTTGCCCCAGCGCCGACCTTCGGCCTTGGTCGGTGCCAGGTCGCTGTTGTGCAGGCGCGGGCTCAGTTGCAGCGGCTCGTCCAGCCCGTCGTGGGGCAAGGGTTGATCGAGGGCAGAGGAGGGCAGATTCAGCGCGATGTTATTCGAGAGACTTGTACGCATTCCGGCAGGCTCCTGATGTTCAGGGCCGCGATGACTGTGCATGAGCCGTCGGGCTCGACATATCTTCGTCGCGGCAGTGAAAGCATCACTGGTTACGGGGCATCTGCAGCCTGTACGGGATAGGGCGCTTCAGGCTTGCGGATCGAAAGTGTGCATGTTTTGCAGTTTTGTATACAAAACATGTATGCACTAAAGCCAGAACTATGCCAGTTGGCGATCTATGAATAGCGTCGCTCATTTCGAAAGGTTATCGACTGACGCTAAGTGCCTGAAATCAGGTGAGTAAAAATTGACCACTTGAACAGGTATTTATTTTTTTCAGAAGGGTATGGCGGGGATGGAACGAACGGGCTTTTTAGAAGGGATGTAACTTTTCAGGGCGCGCAAATAAAAAGTGCACACATAAATGGCACTGATGGTGACATTCCTGTGTACACATTTTTGGCGTGCCACTGCGAAACAAATGTGGGAGCGGGCTTGCTCGCGAAGGCGTCTTTTCAGTCAACAAATCCAGTGACTGAAAGACCGCTTTCGCGAGCAAGCCGGCTCCCACAGGGGACGTCATTGCGGCAAAGGTTTACGCCTTGCTGATGATATTCCCCGCATGCAACCCGCATTCTTTCTGGGTCGCTTCTTCCCACCACCAACGGCCTTCGCGCTCGTGCTGGTTTGGCAGGACCGGGCGGGTGCACGGTTCGCAACCGATGCTGATGAAGCCGCGTTCATGCAGGCTGCTGTACGGCAGCTCAAGCATGCGGATGTAGCCCCAGATCTCTTCGCTGGTCATCTGTGCCAGCGGGTTGAACTTGTACAGGGTGCGTTCCGGCGTGGAGAACGCCGTATCGATTTCCATCACGGCAACGGCGCTGCGCGTGCCCGGGCTCTGGTCGCGGCGCTGGCCGGTGGCCCAGGCTTTGACGCCAGACAGTTTGCGCCGCAGCGGTTCGATCTTGCGGATCCCGCAGCATTCGCCATGGCCGTCCTTGTAGAAGCTGAACAGGCCTTTTTCCTTCACGAACGGCTCGAGTTTCGTGTAGTCCGGCGAGACCAGTTCGATGTCGATCTTGTAGTGTTCGCGCACCTGATCGATGAAGCGATAGGTTTCCGGATGCAGGCGGCCGGTGTCGAGGCTGAACACCTTGACGTTTTTGTTCAGCTTCCAGGCCATGTCCACCAGCACCACATCCTCGGCGCCACTGAAAGATATCCACAGCTCATCACCGAACTCGGCAAACGCGAGTTTAAGGATGTCTTGAGCGGATTTGTTGGCATAGGTCGTGGCGAGTTCCACGACATCGAACGTTGGGCTCATCAGGGCGGCTTCCTACAGGTCGGTGGCGCTGGGCGCTCTATATGGCGGCGATGTTAACAAAAAGTGGCGGCGCTCGGGGCGTCCTGTGCGTTGCGTGCTTGAGTTTGAGTCGCTAGAGTTCGGCTTCGCTCGACTCAAATAATCAATACAAACGGGAGTGTTTTGTGGAAATTGCTTGCCTGGATCTTGAAGGGGTGTTGGTGCCGGAAATCTGGATCGCCTTCGCCGAAAAAACCGGAATCGAATCCCTCAAGGCCACCACCCGGGACATCCCCGACTACGACGTGCTGATGAAGCAGCGTCTGCGCATTCTCGATGAACACGGCTTGAAGCTGTCGGACATTCAGGAAGTGATCGCCACGCTCAAGCCGCTAGACGGCGCGGTGGAGTTCGTCAACTGGCTGCGCGAGCGCTTCCAGGTGGTGATTCTCTCGGACACCTTCTATGAGTTCTCCCAGCCGCTGATGCGCCAACTGGGCTTCCCGACCTTGCTTTGCCATCGTCTGATTACTGATGAAACCGGGCGGGTAACCAGCTATCAGTTGCGTCAGAAAGATCCGAAACGGCAGTCGGTGCTGTCGTTCAAGAGTTTGTATTACCGGGTGATTGCGGCGGGGGATTCGTATAACGACACGACGATGCTGGGCGAAGCGGATGCGGGGATTCTGTTCCATGCGCCGGACAATGTGATCCGTGAGTTCCCGCAGTTTCCGGCGGTGCACACCTTCGATGAACTGAAACAGGAATTCCTCAAGGCTTCTAATCGCGACCTGAGTTTGTAGTCGTCTGGAAGGACGCTTTCGCGGGCAAGCCCGCTCCCACATTTGAAATGCATTCCAAGTGTGGGAGCGGGCTTGCTCGCGATGCTTTTAGAGGTTCTGCAGGGTTTTCAGGAGGATTTTCACTTTAGTGATCGACTCCTGATACTCGGCCTGCCAGTCCGAATCCGCGACAATCCCGCCGCCACCCCAGCAGCACACCTGCCCATCCTTGACCAGCAGACTGCGAATCGCGATGGAGCTGTCCATCTCGCCGCGCACGTCCAGATACAGCAGCGAGCCGCAATACAACCCGCGCCGGGTCGGCTCCAGCTCATCGATGATCTGCATCGCGCGAATCTTCGGCGCGCCGGTGATCGAGCCGCCGGGGAAGCTGCCGGCGATCAGGTCCAGCGCGTCACGATCCGGCGCCAGTTCGCCGGTCACGCTGCTGACCAGATGATGCACGTTCGGATAGCTTTCCAGGTTGAACAACTCCGGCACCCGCACCGAGCCGATGCGGCAGCTGCGACCGAGGTCGCTGCGTAGCAAGTCGACGATCATCAGGTTCTCCGCGCGATCCTTGGGGCTGGCCAGCAGTTCGGCGGCGTTGGCGGCGTCTTCGGCGGGCGTCAGGCCACGGGGGCGGGTGCCCTTGATCGGGCGGGTTTCCACTTGGCGCTGGCTGACTTTGACGAAGCGCTCTGGGGACAGGCTCAACACAGCGCCGCCGTCGGGCAGGCTCTGGAAACCGGAAAACGGGGTAGGGCAGGCTTTGCGCAACGCACAATAGGCCAGCCATGGATCGCCTTGGCATTGCGCACGGAAACGCTGGGCAAAGTTGACCTGATAACAGTCGCCGGCCTGAATGTAATGCTGAATGCGTTCGAACGCCTGACGGTAGTCGTCAGCCGAAAGGTCGGCGCTCATCGGCTGGTTCAGCGTGAACGGTGTCAGCGAGGTCGAGGCCGGTTCAGAGAACAGCTTGATCAGGCGTTGCCGCTCACTGTCGCCCACCGACGGATGAAAGACCAATTGGCTGGTGGCGTTCTGGTGATCGCTGACCAAGGCCCAGTCATACAACCCGAACCGCGCGTCGGGCAATTGCAGATCATCCCGTGCCTGGCTCGGCAGGTTTTCCAGGTGCCGACCGAAGTCATAGCTCAGGTAACCGATCAAACCGCCGGCGAACGGCAGTTCATAACCGGCAGGTATGTGCGCTTCACCCAAACGGCTCAGAATGTCGCGCAAGCGTTGCAGAAAATGGCTGCCGCTTTCATCCGGCGACACCGCCAATTGTTCCATCGGCCAGGCGCTGAGCAAGTCATAACGGCCACGCTCGGCACTCGGCCGGCCACTGTCGAGCAGCACGGCACCGGGGGCGTTGCGGATTGCCGCGAAGTAGTCGGCGGGATTGGCACGGTAGGGCAGTGGGTGTACGGAACAGGTCAACATGGGCGGGGCAGATCGGCCATCGAGGCGGGGTGGGGATTGTAGTCTTCTGTGGGAATTGCTCCTAGAGGGGATGTCGGGGATTGGCAGATTGGCGGCAGGGTTGAGCCTTGTGGTGGCAGGGGAGCCGCTTTCGCGAGCAGGCTCGCTCCCACAGGAGGATGGATTCCAAAGTGGGAGCGGGCTTGCTCGCGAAGGCCGTGACTCAGATTCGGATCAACCTTATCGCCGCCATGGACGCTCTGCGTCCACTGTGACGCGGAGCGTCACGGGATGCATTCCCACGCAGAGCGTGGGAACGATCATCGGGGGGATCAGCCTTCGACGGCTGGAATATGCCCAAACATTTCCTGGGTAAACGCCACCCGCTCTTCAACCGACTCGGTCACGCCACGCGCTTTGAGCTCTTCCAGTCGTGCTTCCACCGCATGGGTACGCAACGTCAGCCCGCAGTCGTTGGCAATCTGAATGTTCAGCCCCGGCCGCGCATTCAGCTCCAGAATCAGCGGGCCCTTTTCCTGGTCGAGCACCATGTCCACGCCGATGTAACCCAACCCGCACAGCTCGTAACAACCAGCGGCGAGTTTCATGAAACCGTCCCAGTAGGGCAGTTGCACGCCGTCCACCGCGTTGGTGGTGTCCGGGTGTTTGGTGATGATGTTGTTCAGCCAGGTGCCGCGCAGTGTCAGGCCGGTCGCCAGATCGACGCCGACGCCGATGGCGCCCTGGTGCAGGTTGGCCTTGCCGCCGGATTGACGGGTTGGCAGACGCAACATGGCCATCACCGGATAACCCATCAGCACGATGATGCGAATGTCCGGCACGCCTTCGTAGCTGATGCTTTTGAAAATCTGATCCGGGGTCACGCGGTATTCGATCAGCGCGCGATCGCGATGGCCGCCCAGCGAATACAGACCGGTGAGGATGCTGGAGATGTGATGTTCCAGCTCCTCGTGGGCAAGGATCTTGCCCGACACCGTGCGATAGCGTCCTTCGAAACGGTCGGCAATCACGATGATGCCGTCACCGCCGGCGCCCTGGGCCGGTTTGATCACGAAGTCGCTGCGCCCGCCGATGATCTCGCCGAGCTTGTCGATTTCCTTCTCGGTGGAGATCACGCCATACAGTTCCGGCACATGAATGCCAGCCGCGATGGCGCGTTCCTTGGTGATGATCTTGTCATCGACGATTGGGTACAGGCTGCGCTTGTTGTACTTGAGCACGTAGTCGGCATTACGCCGATTGATGCCCATGATGCCCCGGGCCTCCAGAGCCTTCCAGGTCTTCCAGAAACCGAACATCAGTGATCAGCCTTGTTCAGGAACGCCTTGAAACGCACCAGCTCGGTCAGGCGGTAACCGCGATAGCGACCCATTGCCAGCATGAAGCCCACCAGAATCAGCAGGATCGCCGGGAAAGTGAACACGAAGTAAACCAGTTCCGGCACAGTCATGATCAGGTGTGCCAGAGACGCCGCAAACAGCGTACCGATCGCGACTTTCATCGCATGGCTGGCACCGCGTTCTTCCCAGGTGATCGACAGGCGTTCGATGGTCATGGTCAGAATCACCATCGGGAACAGCGCCACGGACAGACCGCGCTCCAGCCCGAGCTTATGGCTGAACAGACTGATCGCCGCGATCAACACCACCACAAAGGTCAGCACCACCGACAGTCGCGGCAGCATTTGCAGCTTCAGGTGTTCCAGGTACGAACGTAACGACAGGCCCAGCGCCGTGATCACGGTAAACAGCAGGATGCCGAAGCCCAGTTGCGTTTCACGGAAGGCGAGGGCGATCAGTACCGGGGTAAACGTGCCGAGGGTCTGCAGGCCGATCAGGTTGCGCAGGATCAGGATCACCAGCACGCCGATCGGGATCATCACCATGATCATGAACGTTTGCTGAGTCTGCAGCGGCAAGCCGTATAGCGAATATTCGAGGAAGTTGGCGTCGGTGTTTTCGTCGGTCAGCTTGGCCAGACGAATTGCGTTCATCTCGCTGTTGTTCAGGCTGAAGGTCACGTTGGCTTTCTTGCCGCCGTCGACGGTGATCAGGTTTTCATCGCCGGTCCACCACAACAGGCGGTCGGTCGGCAGGCCCTGTTCGCCGGTTTCCGGGTTGAAGTACAGCCAGTCGTTGCCGTTGAAGCTGCGCAGCCACAGTTCAGGGGTTTGTGGCTGGTCGGCGACGAGGCGGATGGTGTGGACTTTTTCCACCGGCACGTGGGCGATGGACAACAGCAGTTCGACGATTTTGGCTTTGTGCGGCGTCGACGGGTCGCCGGCCAGCAGCAGCTTCACGTTGTCATCGTTGACGTTGTTGACCCGTTTGATCGCCTCGCCAATGAAGGTTTCGACGTCGGCCGAGTGTTGGCGGATCGGCGCGAGCAGGGCTTCGGCAGCGATCTTTTCCGGGCCTTCAATGGCGATGCTGTCGCGGAAGGTCGGGCCCTTGATCTTGGATTTTTCGGCGGTGTAGCGCTTGGTCAGCACCAGACGGTAATAAAGGGTCTGGTTGCCCTTGGCCCGTCGCGCCGACCACGTCACCTTGCGGTTGCCATCGACGCGGTTCACGGCCACGCCGTAGTTATTGGAAATGAAGCTCTCGTTGAGGCTGACGTAATCGCGGCTCAGCGGCGGCACGAACATCTGGATCTTCACCGGATCCTTGGTGCTGGCGACGAACTCGACTTTGGCGTCGATGTTCCACAAGTCGTCGGTGGCGTCTTCGGTCACCGGGATGCCGAGCACGAAAATCTGATAGGCCGTAACCGAAACGCCCAGTAACACCAGAATGGTGATCAGGATTTTCAGGTGGAAGGTTAGAGAACGCATGAAAATTACTCGGCGGTATGAGCGGCGATGGTGCAGGCGGGTTTGCCTGCAGCGTATTTAAGGCTTGGATCGACCAGCGCGTCGAAGCGTTTCAGCGCTTCGGAGCCGATCAAAAGCGGGTATTGGAACGCACTTCGGTCGGTCAGGTTCACTTCGATGCTGCGCAGCGCCGTGCCCATGCAAATATCCAGCTCGATTACCGGGCGGGCGGTGTACTTTTTGCCTTCTTCCGGATCGTAGTCGCCAGCGCGACGCTTGATCTTGCTGACCCGGGCCAGCGGTCGTTCGATCGGGTGCGAATGCGCGGCGTCGATGGCCAGATAGAAGCGCACCCAGGATTCGCCGTCGCGTTTGAAACGTTTGATGTCGCGGGCGCTCAGCGACGCGGTTTTCGCCCCGGTGTCGAGCTTGGCCGCGACTTCCAGATTGATGCCATCAAGGGACGCGTATTCGTTGAGGCCGTACACGGTTTTTTCCCCCGCCGCAGCGAGGCCGGGCAGGCAGAACAGAGCAAAAAATGTGGGGAAAGGCTTGAGTCTCATAAATCCTGGTGCGCAGCGTTCCGTTTTCGGTTCAGGTCGTTGGCAAAAGTTGCGCAAGACCCTTCGTGTGCCTATCAGCTTTTTATGACAAGCCGTACAAATGGCCAGCAAATGCGGGCGGCATTCTAGCACGGTGGTTTTATGGCGCCAGCGCCTGCGCCGGTCTATAACCCTTTGGGAACCTTGTGGGAGCGAGCCTGCTCCCACAGGGATTAATCGACCAATGGGAGATTGCCTACGGTTATTAGACGATTGTCGACAATATCTATTTATCCTTTGACTGGTGCGGGCTAATTGGCTAGTTTTTGCCGCACTGGATTTAAAGGTGTCGACAATCATGCTGGATCAACTCGATCCCCCGGTCATCAGCGGCGACGATTCCGAGACGCTCTCGGAAAACGTCTTCCGGCGTATTCAGGCGGCCATCGTCAAAGGTGAGATCGCCCCGGGCAGCAAAATCTCCGAGCCGGAACTGGCGCGCACCTATGGCATCAGCCGCGGGCCGCTGCGTGAAGCCATTCATCGTCTGGAAGGCCAGCGCCTGCTGGTACGTGTACCGCACGTCGGCGCGCGAGTGGTGTCGCTGAGCCACGCCGAACTGATCGAACTCTACGAAATCCGCGAATCCCTCGAAGGCATGGCTTGCCGTCTGGCGGCCGAGCGCATGAGCGTCGAAGAAATCGACGAGCTGCGCCGGGTGCTGGAAACCCATGAGCGCGACGCGGCGTTTCAAGCGGGCGTCGGCTACTACCAGCAGGAAGGCGATTTCGATTTCCATTACCGGATCATTCAGGGCAGCGGCAACCGCACGCTGACCCAGATGCTCTGCGGCGAGCTTTATCAACTGGTGCGTATGTACCGCATCCAGTTTTCCACCACGCCGAACCGCCCACGCCAGGCGTTCGCCGAACACCACCGGATTCTCGATGCCATCGCCGACCGTGACGGCGAGCTCGCGGAATTGTTGATGCGCCGCCACATCGGCGCCTCGAAACGCAATATCGCCCGTCATTATCAGGACGGCGCCCACAATAAGACAGCCACTGAACGAGGTGAGTCATGAGTTCCAACCCGAACACTCCAGGCCAGCGTTTCCGCGATGCGGTCGCCAGCGAGCACCCCTTGCAAGTGGTCGGTGCGATCAACGCCAACCACGCGCTGTTGGCCAAACGTGCCGGATTCAAGGCGATCTACCTGTCCGGTGGCGGGGTGGCCGCAGGCTCGCTCGGCGTTCCTGACCTGGGTATTACCGGTCTGGATGATGTGCTGACCGACGTGCGCCGCATCACCGACGTTTGCGATCTGCCGCTGCTGGTGGACGTCGATACCGGTTTCGGTTCGTCGGCGTTCAACGTGGCGCGCACCGTCAAGTCGATGATCAAGTTCGGCGCGGCGGCGATTCACATCGAGGATCAGGTCGGCGCCAAGCGCTGTGGCCACCGTCCGAACAAAGAGATCGTCAGTCAGCAGGAAATGGTCGACCGCATCAAAGCCGCCGTCGATGCTCGCACCGATGACAGCTTCGTGATCATGGCGCGCACCGATGCGCTGGCCGTTGAAGGCCTGGAATCGGCACTGGATCGCGCTGCGGCGTGCATTGAGGCCGGTGCCGACATGATCTTCCCGGAAGCCATCACTGAACTGGAGATGTATAAGCTGTTCGCCAACCGTGTGAAGGCGCCGATTCTGGCCAACATCACCGAGTTCGGCGCGACGCCGCTGTACACCACCGAGCAACTGGCCGGCGCCGACGTGTCGCTGGTGCTGTATCCGCTGTCGGCGTTCCGCGCGATGAACAAAGCGGCGGAAAACGTCTACACCGCGATCCGCCGCGACGGCACGCAGCAGAATGTCATCGACACCATGCAGACTCGCATGGAGCTCTACGATCGTATCGATTACCACACCTTCGAGCAGAAGCTCGACGCGTTGTTTGCACAAAAGAAAGGCTGATTCAAACCCTGTGGGAGCGAGCCTGCTCGCGAAGGACGCCAACGATAACGCGGTGTCCTTGATGGACCGAGGTGTTGCGACAACCTTCGCGAGCAGGCTCGCTCCCACAAGTTTCCCCTAACAAATTCAAAAATTGGAGACAGCAATGGCCGAAGCAAAAGTACTCAGTGGCGCCGGGCTCCGGGGCCAGGTTGCCGGGCAAACCGCACTGTCCACCGTAGGCCAGGCCGGTGCCGGGCTGACTTATCGCGGCTACGACGTGCGCGAACTGGCCGCAGACGCACAATTCGAAGAAGTGGCGTACCTGCTGCTGTACGGCGAACTGCCGACCCAGGCGCAACTCGACGCCTACCAGAACAAGCTGAGCAAGCTGCGCGACCTGCCGCAAGCGCTGAAAGAAGTGCTGGAACGCATCCCCGCCGACGCCCACCCGATGGACGTGATGCGCACCGGTTGCTCGTTCCTCGGCAACATCGAACCGGAGAAAGACTTCTCCGAACAACGCGACAAGACCGACCGTCTGCTGGCCGCGTTCCCGGCGATCATGTGCTACTGGTATCGCTTCAGCCACGACGGCAAACGCATCAACTGCGTCAGCGACGAACCGACCATCGGCGGCCACTTCCTGCACTTGCTGCACGACAAGAAACCGAGCGAGCTGCACGTCAAAGTGATGAACGTCTCGTTGATCCTCTACGCCGAGCACGAATTCAACGCCTCGACCTTCACCGCCCGTGTTTGCGCTTCGACCCTGTCCGATCTGTATTCCTGCGTCACGGCGGCCATCGGTTCGCTACGTGGCCCGCTGCACGGCGGCGCCAACGAAGCCGCGATGGAAATGATCGAGCGCTTCACGTCGCCGCAAGAGGCGATCAAAGGCACCCTCGGCATGCTTGAGCGCAAAGACAAGATCATGGGCTTCGGCCATGCGATCTATAAGGACAGCGATCCGCGCAACGAGGTGATCAAGGGCTGGTCGAAAAAACTCGCGGACGAAGTCGGTGACGAGGTGCTGTTCGCGGTTTCCGAAGCCATCGACAAGACCATGTGGGAGCAGAAAAAACTGTTCCCGAACGCCGACTTCTACCATGCCTCGGCGTACCACTTCATGGGCATCCCGACCAAGCTGTTCACGCCGATCTTCGTCTGCTCGCGCCTGACCGGCTGGGCCGCGCATGTGTTCGAGCAACGCGCCAACAATCGCATCATCCGCCCAAGCGCCGAGTACACCGGCGTCGAACAGCGCAAGTTCGTGCCAATCGAACGTCGCTGAATGGTGAGCCCTCCGCATCGGTAACTGGATAAACCGGGAACCAATGTGGGAGGGGGCTTGCTCCCGAATGCGGTGTATCAGTCAATGAGGCTTCAATGACACACCGCATTCGGGAGCAAGCCCCCTCCCACCATTGACCGAGTCCACTTCAGTGCCGGTGCAGTGCTCACCCTTTGCAATCACCGTGACCCGAGTCCTGACCCGATGAACACAGAATTCCGCAAAAACCTGCCCGGCAGCCCGCTGGATTACTACGACACCCGCGCGGCAGTCGATGCGATCCTGCCCGGCAGCTACGACACCCTGCCGTACACCTCCCGCGTGCTGGCGGAAAACCTCGTGCGTCGCTGCGATCCGGCCACGCTCACCGATTCCCTGAAACAACTGATCGAACGCAAACGCGATCTCGACTTCCCGTGGTTCCCGGCGCGTGTGGTGTGCCACGACATTCTTGGTCAGACCGCACTGGTCGATCTCGCCGGCCTGCGTGACGCGATTGCGTTGCAGGGTGGCGACCCGGCGCAAGTCAACCCGGTGGTGCCGACGCAACTGATCGTCGACCACTCGCTGGCGGTAGAGGCGGGCGGGTTTGATGCGCAGGCGTTCGAGAAAAACCGCGCCATTGAAGATCGCCGTAACGAAGACCGTTTCCACTTCATCAACTGGACCAAAAAGGCCTTCAAGAACGTCGACGTGATCCCGCCGGGCAACGGCATCATGCACCAGATCAACCTGGAGAAAATGTCGCCGGTGATCCAGGTGCGTGACGGCGTAGCGTTCCCCGACACCTGCGTCGGCACCGACAGCCACACCCCGCACGTCGATGCGCTGGGCGTGATCGCCATCGGCGTCGGTGGGCTTGAAGCCGAAAGCGTGATGCTTGGCCGCGCCTCGTGGATGCGCCTGCCGGAAAGCGTCGGCGTCGAACTGACGGGCAAGCTGCAACCTGGCATCACCGCCACCGACATGGTGCTGGCGCTGACCGAATACCTGCGTAAGCAGAAAGTCGTCGGCGCGTGGCTGGAGTTCTTCGGCGAAGGCGCCTGCGCGCTGACCCTCGGCGACCGCGCGACCATCTCCAACATGGCCCCGGAATACGGCGCCACTGCCGCGATGTTCTACATCGATCAGCAGACCATCGATTACTTGAAACTGACGGGGCGCGAAGACCAGCAGGTGCAACTGGTCGAGCACTATGCCAAAACCACCGGCCTGTGGGCTGACAGCCTCAAAGGCGCGCAATATGAGCGTGGTTTGACCTTCGATCTGTCATCGGTCGTGCGCAACATGGCCGGCCCGAGCAACCCGCACGCTCGCGTCGCCACCAGCGATCTGGCCGCCAAAGGCATCTCTGGTCAGTGGGAAGATGTGCCGGGCCAGATGCCCGACGGCGCAGTCATCATCGCCGCCATCACCAGTTGCACCAACACCAGCAACCCGCGCAACGTGATTGCCGCCGGCCTGATTGCGCGCAATGCCAACAAACTTGGCCTGACCCGCAAACCGTGGGTGAAATCGTCGCTGGCACCGGGCTCGAAGACCGTGGCGCTGTACCTCGACGAAGCCGGGTTGACCACCGAACTGGAACAGCTCGGTTTCGGCGTCGTCGCGTTCGCTTGCACCACCTGCAATGGCATGTCCGGCGCGCTGGACCCGGTGATCCAGCAGGAAATCATCGACCGCGACCTCTACGCCACCGCCGTGCTCTCCGGCAATCGCAACTTCGACGGCCGGATTCATCCGTACGCCAAGCAAGCGTTCCTCGCTTCGCCGCCGCTGGTGGTTGCTTACGCGATCGCCGGCACCATCCGTTTCGACATCGAAAAAGACGTGTTGGGCGTGGTCGATGGCAAGGAAATCCGCCTCAAAGACATCTGGCCGAGCGACGAGGAAATCGACGCGGTGGTGAAGTCTTCGGTCAAGCCTGAGCAGTTCCGTCAGGTCTACATCCCGATGTTCGCTGTCCACGAAGACACCGGCCCGAAAATCACGCCGCTGTACGACTGGCGCGAGATGAGCACTTACATCCGCCGTCCGCCGTACTGGGAAGGCGCGCTGGCTGGCGCGCGGCCGCTCAAGGGCATGCGCCCGCTGGCGGTGCTGCCGGACAACATCACCACCGATCACCTGTCGCCCTCGAACGCGATCATGCTCGACAGCGCCGCCGGTGAGTACCTGGCGAAAATGGGCCTGCCGGAAGAGGATTTCAACTCTTACGCAACGCACCGTGGCGACCACTTGACTGCGCAGCGCGCGACGTTTGCCAACCCGAAACTGTTCAACGAAATGGTGGTGGAAAACGGCAAGGTCAAACAGGGTTCGCTGGCCCGTGTCGAGCCGGAAGGCAAAGTGATGCGCATGTGGGAAGCCATCGAAACCTACATGGAGCGCAAACAGCCGCTGATCATCATTGCCGGCGCCGATTACGGTCAGGGTTCGTCCCGCGACTGGGCGGCCAAAGGCGTGCGGCTGGCCGGTGTTGAAGCAATTGCCGCTGAAGGTTTCGAGCGCATTCACCGCACCAATCTGGTGGGCATGGGTGTGTTGCCGCTGGAGTTCAAACTCGGCACCGACCGTCACACTCTGGCCATCGACGGCAGCGAAACTTACGACGTGATCGGCGATCGCAAGCCGCGCGCCGATCTGACGCTGGTGATCCACCGCAAGAATGGCGAGCGTGTCGAGGTGCCGGTGACTTGCCGTCTCGATACCGCTGAAGAAGTGTCGATCTACGAGGCCGGCGGCGTGTTGCAGCGCTTCGCCCAGGATTTCCTCGAAGAGTCGGCGGTTGCCGTTTAAATCATCGGATGTGGGCGTGGGATTTTAAGTCTCGCGCCTTCGTTAAGGAGCACCATGGCCCACGCACCTCAAATAAAGATCCCCGCCACCTACATGCGCGGCGGCACCAGCAAAGGCGTGTTCTTCAGCCTCAAGGATCTACCCGAAGTCGCGCAGACTCCCGGCCCGGCCCGTGATGCCTTGCTGCTGCGCGTGATCGGCAGCCCCGACCCGTACGACAAGCAGATCGACGGCATGGGCGGCGCTACGTCCAGCACCAGCAAAACCGTGATCCTGTCGAAAAGCATCAAGGCCGATCACGACGTCGATTACCTGTTTGGTCAGGTCTCCATCGACAAACCGTTCGTCGACTGGAGCGGCAACTGCGGCAACCTCTCGGCAGCGGTCGGTTCGTTCGCCATCAGCAACGGTCTGGTCGACGCCAGCCGCATTCCGCACAACGGTGTTGCCGTGGTGCGCGTGTGGCAGGCCAACATCGGCAAAACCATCATCGCTCACGTGCCGATCACCAACGGCGAAGTGCAGGAAACCGGTGATTTCGAACTCGACGGCGTGACCTTTCCCGCCGCCGAAGTGCAAGTCGAATTCATGAACCCGGCGGCGGAAGAAGAGGGCGGCGGCGGTTCGATGTTTCCCACTGGCAACCTGGTCGATGAGCTGGAAGTGCCGGGTGTCGGCACGTTCAAGGCAACCATGATCAATGCCGGGATCCCGACGATCTTCGTCAACGCTGAAGACATCGGCTACACCGGCACCGAACTGCAAGGCGCGATCAACAGCGACCCGAAAGCGTTGCAGATGTTCGAAACCATCCGTGCTTACGGTGCGCTGCGCATGGGCCTGATCTCCAATCTGGATGACGCGGCCAAGCGCCAACACACACCCAAAGTGGCGTTCGTGGCCAAGCCTGTGGATTACCTGGCGTCCAGCGGCAAAGCCGTGGCGGCTGGCGATGTTGATTTGCTGGTGCGCGCGTTGTCGATGGGCAAGTTGCACCACGCGATGATGGGCACGGCGGCGGTGGCGATCGGTACCGCAGCAGCCATTTCCGGTACCTTGGTCAACCTTGCCGCGGGCGGTGTTGAACGCAACGCCGTGCGCTTCGGTCATCCGTCCGGGACCTTGCGCGTCGGCGCCGAGGCCAACCTTGAAAACGGTGAGTGGGTCGTTAAGAAAGCCATCATGAGCCGCAGTGCGCGGGTGTTGATGGAAGGTTACGTCCGGATCCCCGGTGATTCTTTCTGACCCGGCACCGAACAAAACTGTAGGAGTGAGCCTGCTCGCGATAGCGCACTGACATTCAGCATCAATGTTGCCTGACACGCCGCCATCGCGAGCAGGCTCACTCCTACAGTTATCTGCATTTCAGCCATAAGAAATCGTTAGCCCTGAACCGAGGTCCCATCAACGAACCACTTCAAGAGTGAATCGAACATGAGCGCCAACGTCGACCTGAACAACCGCCCCGACTACGACCGTGTCCTGCAGGACATCGCCGATTACGTCCTCACCTACAAAATCGAATCCACCGAAGCCCTCGACACCGCCCGCAATTGCCTGATGGACACGCTCGGCTGTGGCTTGCTGGCCCTGCGTTTCCCCGAATGCACCAAACACCTCGGCCCCCTCGTCGAAGGCACTGTCGTGCCGTTTGGCGCGCGGGTTCCGGGTACCAGTTATCGCCTCGACCCGGTGAAAGCCGCGTGGGACATCGGCTGCATCGTCCGTTGGCTCGACTACAACGACACCTGGCTCGCCGCTGAATGGGGGCATCCGTCGGACAACCTCGGCGGCATTCTTGCGGTGGCTGATCACCTTTCGCAAAAACGTCTGGCCAATGGCGAAGCACCGATGACGATTCGCGATGTGCTCGAAGCGATGATCATGGCCCACGAGATTCAAGGCATCATCGCCCTGGAAAACTCCTTCAACCGCGTAGGACTCGACCACGTCATTCTGGTGAAAGTCGCCTCGACCGCTGTGACCGCCAAACTGATGGGCGCCAACCGCGAGCAACTGCTGTCGGCGTTGTCCCATGCGTTTGCTGATGGGCAGGCGTTGCGCACCTATCGCCATGCGCCGAATGCCGGTTCGCGAAAATCCTGGGCGGCGGGGGATGCGTCAAGCCGTGGCGTGCGTCTGGCCGACATCGCCCTTCGCGGCGAGATGGGCATTCCCGGTGTTTTGAGCGCTAAACAGTGGGGCTTCTACGACGTGCTGTTCAGCCACACCAACAACGATCTGGCGTTGAAGCCGGAGGACAAACGCAGCTTCAGCTTCTCGCGCCCTTTCGGCAGTTACGTAATGGAGAACGTGCTGTTCAAGATCAGCTTCCCCGCCGAATTTCACGCGCAAACGGCCTGCGAGGCCGCCGTCACCCTGCATCCACAAGTGCGCAATCGCCTGCATGAAATCGACCGGATCGTCATCACCACCCACCAATCGGCGATCCGCATCATTTCCAAGGTCGGGCCGCTGGCCAACGCCGCCGACCGCGATCACTGCATCCAGTACATGACCGCCGTGCCGCTGGCGTTTGGCGATCTGGTGGCCGAGCAATACGAAGATGACTTCCACAAGGCCCATCCGATCATCGATGTGCTGCGCGAAAAAATGGTCATCGTCGAAGAGCCGCGCTTCACCCGCGAATACCTGGAAGCCGACAAACGCTCGATTGCCAACGCCGTGCAGGTGTTTTTCAAGGACGGCTCAAGTACCGACAACGTGGTGGTGGAATACCCGATCGGCCATCGTCGCCGTCGTGCCGAGGGCATTGCGCTGCTCGAAGACAAGTTCAAGGCGAACCTGGCAACCCGTTTCACTGGGCAACGCAGCGGCGAGATCTTCGCGCTGTGCAAAGATCAGGCGCAGCTTGAGGCGACTCCGGTGAACCGCTTTGTCGATCTATTCGTGATCTAAGGCTCATGCAAACCGCAGGATCACCCTTCGGTTGGTCCTGCTCTTTTTCTCGATTTTTTCGCAAAACACCCGGCCGATTTCCCGGGTGTTCTGCACGTGGGTGCCGCCACAGGGCTGGATATCGATGCCGATGACTTCAACCAGCCGCAGCTCACCCTGAATCGCTGGGGGTTTAACCGTTTGGCTGGCGGTTTTTTCCAGCAGTGCGGGGTATTCCGAGGCGGGCATCGACAGAGTGGTGACTGGAATGGCCTGCTCGATCAGCGCGTTGAGGTCGCGGGTGAGGCTGTCCTTGTCGAGGGTCATTTCCGGCAGGTCGAAGTCCAGACGTCCCTTGTCGGCGCTGATGCTGCATCCCGTCACCGGTGCATTGATGATCGAGCCCAGCAGGTGCAGGCAGGTGTGCATCTTCATGTGTTGATAACGACGCGCCCAGTCGAGGCTGGCATTGAGCAGGGTGCCGACGCACAGTTGAGGCGGGCATTGCGCCACGTTGTGCCAGATGATCGATGGCAGCAACGGGTCGCGCAGCGTTTCCGTCACTTCGATCCGTGTGCCATCCGGCAGGCTGAAGTGTCCGGTGTCCCCCGGCTGCCCGCCACCGGTGGGATAGAACAGCGTGTGTTCGAGGACGACGGCCTGATCAACCACCGCGATCACCCGCGCGCTGAACTCACGCTGGTAGGGGGCGTTGTTAAACAGGCTGAGGGTTTCCATGGTGTGTACCGACATTTGAACCTCCGATGTTCAATGCATGGTTTTTCGACGTTTGGCTTGCAATTTGGTGATCGCAAAACCGCCCAGCAGGATGGCCGAATAGAGCATCAGCTCCCGAGAGATTTTCGTGCCTTCGTACCCGGCGCCGATGATCACGGCGAACACCGGAAAGATGATGAAAACGAACGACAGCAGGACCGGACTCAAGCGTTTGAGCAACACGAAATAGACGATGAAGCCGCCGACCGACGCCACCAGTCCGAGGTAGAGCAGGGCGCCCCACGAGCGTGGAGTGATGGTGGCGAACGTCGGGTTTTCTAGCGACAGGCCAGCGACCAGCAGCATCAAACCGGCGATACCAATGGGCAGGGTGTTATAGGTGATCACGCTGATCGCGCTGCCGTGCTTTTTGGTCACCACGTAACACAGCGCATGCATGATCGCCGCGCTGAGAATCGCAACCACACCGAGCCATTCCGCCTGATCCAGATGCAAACCCTGGCTGCGGATAATCATGAACAGACTGCCGAAACCAATAGCGATGCCGAGCATCTGCGCCGGGTGGATTTTCTCGCGCAGAAACAGCGCAGAGAAAATCAGGATGAACACCGGCATGCAGCTGAACAGCAAGGCTGTCAGGCCTGACGACACATGCATCTCGCCATAGTTGAGCAGGTAGTAGGGCAGGCTGAAATACGACAGCGTGACGAACACAAAGAACCAGCGACTCTGCCGGGGGAACAGCAGCGGCTCCTTGCGCAATACGGCGAAGCCGAGGAACAGCGGAAAGGCAATCAGAAAGCGCAGCCCGGCGGCGGTCAGGGGCGGCACGCTTTCCACGGCAATCTTGATCCCCAGCCAGGTCGTGCCCCAGCTCAGGCAGACGATCAGAAACAGGAGGCTGGTGATCAGCCCGGTCAGCCACGGGCGGGCAATGTTCGACGGCGTGCCGATGGTGGCGGTGGACATGCTTTGAGCTCCTGCGGTGACATTGACCTGGTATGGGAAAAGGTCTATCCCTGATTGCACCTGTTTTGAGTACGCTATTCGGGGCCAGAATGACTGTCAAAGTAAGTATTGCCATGGTGTCAATCCTCCGTGATGGCCTCGCCCATGGCGTTGGCGTGAAGTACAAGCGCCTCGCCGACGCGGTCGAGAAGGCCATCGCTGCCGGTGTTATCGAGGCGGGTTGCAAGTTGCCGCCCCACAGGTTGTTGGCCGATAGCCTCGGCGTGACCATCGGTACCATCAGTCGTGCCTACGGCGAACTGGAGCGTGTGGGATTGGTCGTGGCCCGTGTAGGAGACGGCACTTACGTGCGTCAGCGCGGGATGGAGCGCCCGCAGGACAAGGGCTTTCGCAATGTCAGCGATGAGCCGCCAGCCTGCCTCGACATGAGTCGGAATCAGCCGATTCCCGGGCAGGAAACGGCTTTGATGAGCCAGACCCTACAGGCGCTGGCCGGTGATCCGCGCCGCTTGCAGCAGTTGACGGGATACACCGCCGAAGGAGGGCTGCCACGGCATCGAGCGGCGGGTGCCGAATGGCTGCGCCACGGTGACTTTGTCCCGCACACCGATCAGGTGCTGTGCGTCAACGGTGGCCAGCATGGCCTGCTTTGCGCATTGATGGGTTTGCTCAAGGCCGGTGACACGGTGGTCACCGAGCATTTGTCCTACCCCGGATTGATCAGCGTCGCACGTCAGCTCGGGATCAAACTGATCGGTGTAGGGATGGATGACGAAGGATTGTTGCCGTCTGCGCTGGAGGAAGTTTGCCGTCAGCACCGCGTCTCGGCGTTGTATTGCACGCCAACGATCCAGAATCCGACGGCTGCGGTCATGTCGGTCCCTCGGCGTGAGGCGATTGCCGAGGTATGTCGCCAGCACAATCTGCTGATCCTCGAAGACGACGCCCACGCGGTCCTGGATCGCCAGCGGCCGTTGCCACTGAGTTATTTCGCCCCGCAACGATCGGTGTTGATCGGCAGCTTGAGCAAGGCGGTTTCAGCGGGTTTGCGGGTTGGATATCTGCATGCGCCGCAAGCGTTGATCGGGCGTATCAGTTCAGCCATTCGCGGTACCTGCTGGATGGCCAATCCATTGACCATGGAGGTGGCGAGTCTGTGGATCGAAAACGGCATGGCCGAGCGCTTGCTGGATGAGCAGATCGGCGAGATCGGCCGGCGCAAGGCATTGGTGGCGGGAGCGCTGGAGGGATTGAGCTACAAGACACATACCCACAGCCCGCATTTCTGGCTGCAAGTGCCTGAGTTGTGGCGCGCCTCGCAAATTGCCGCGGAATTGAAAGAGAACAACTATCTGGTGGCGACCGCTGAGGCGTTTGCGGTGGGGCATGCGGCGGTGCCGCAGTGTATTCGGGTGAGTGTGTGTAATTCGGTGGGGGATGATGGGTTGTTGCTGGGTGGGTTTGAGGCTTTGGCCCGGGCATTAACAGAGACCGCGTAATCGTTCTTCGCGAGCAAGCCCGCTCCCACAGGTTTCTCTGGTGTTTGCAAAACTTGCATTCACAACAAATCCCTGGGGAGGACACTGACTGAAACCGCGTAATCATTCATCGCGAGCAAGCCCGCTCCCACAGGTTTCTCTGGTGTTTGCAAAACTCGCATTCACCACAAATCCCTGTGGGACGGCATTGACTGAAACCGTGTAATCGTTCTTCGCGGGCAAGCCCGCTCCCACAGGTTTTTCTGGTGTTTGCAAAACTTGCATTCACCACAAATCCCTGTGGGAGGGCATTGACTGAAACCGCGTAATCGTTCTTCGCGGGCAAGCCCGCTCCCACAGGTTTCTCTGGTGTTTGCAAAACTCGCATTCACCACAAATCCCTGTGGGACGGCATTGACTGAAACCGTGTAATCGTTCTTCGCGGGCAAGCCCGCTCCCACAGGTTTTTCTGGTGTTTGCAAAACTTGCATTCACCACAAAATCCTGTGGGAGCTGGCTTGCCAGCGAAGGCGTCAGACCAGACACCGCCAATCTATTTGAACCGCCGCTCCACGCCTTTCTCCACGAGAATCTTCGCCGAAATCTCTTCCACCGAAAAATGCGTGGAGTTGATGTTCGGGATGTTCTCGCGGCGGAACAGGTTTTCCACTTCGCGTACTTCGAATTCGCACTGGGCGTAGCTCGAGTAGCGGCTGTTGGGTTTGCGCTCGTTGCGGATCGCGGTGAGGCGGTCCGGGTCGATGGTCAGGCCGAACAGCTTGTGCTGGTGCGCGCGCAGGGCCGCTGGCAGGGTCAGGCGCTCCATGTCGTCTTCGGTCAGCGGGTAGTTGGCCGCGCGGATGCCGAATTGCATGGCCATGTACAGGCACGTCGGCGTCTTACCGCATCGCGACACGCCCACTAGTATCAGATCGGCCTTGTCGTAATAGTGGGTGCGCGCGCCGTCGTCGTTGTCGAGGGCGAAGTTCACCGCCTCGATACGCTCCATGTAATTGGAGTTATGGCCGATCGAATGGGATTTGC
The DNA here is from genome assembly GCF_002813455.1 of Pseudomonas baetica. Lineage (NCBI taxonomy): Bacteria > Pseudomonadati > Pseudomonadota > Gammaproteobacteria > Pseudomonadales > Pseudomonadaceae > Pseudomonas > Pseudomonas baetica. The sequence continues at coordinate 5,902,791 of NZ_PHHE01000001.1, forward strand.
CAACGGTGTAGGAAGAATGCTCGGTTAGTTCCTGTTCGAGAGGCGCCAGGAAGGTCGAGAAAATGTCGATCATGAAACCATTGGACGTTGCGAGAATCTCACGGATGTCCTGATTGACGATGGTGTCGAAGATAATCGGCCGAAAGCCGTCTGTTTCGGCGGCTTTGTTGATTTGTTGTACCATGGCCCGCGCTTTATCCACGCTGTCGATGTACGGTCGCGTGAATTTGCTGAAGGTAATGTTTTCGAACTGCGCCAAGAGGCTTTGACCCAGGGTTTCGGCGGTGATGCCGGTGCCATCGGAGATAAAGAAAGCAGATCGTTTCATTTGCACCTTGGGCCTTAAGCTAGTGACGATTCTTGGATATGATAGGCGCGATTTGCCGGCCGCCATTGGCCCGCATTCTCACTTATTTTCCAGGTCCAGGCCATACAACCGGCCAACGCTCCCCCGAGCTGCCGGTTTCTGAGCTTTTCCAACACAGTTAGTGGAGAGATCACCTTGGTAGAGTACGTAGTTTCCCTCGATAAGCTCGGCAAACACGATGTTGAGCATGTGGGGGGCAAGAACGCATCCCTGGGCGAGATGATCAGCAACCTGGCAGGTGCCGGTGTGTCGGTCCCTGGCGGCTTTGCCACCACCGCGCAGGCCTATCGCGACTTCCTCGAACTGAGCGGTTTGAACGATCAGATCCACCAGGCCCTCGATGCTCTGGACGTCGATGACGTCAATGCTCTGGCCAAGACCGGCGCTCAGATCCGCCAATGGATCATGGAAGCCGAATTCCCCGAAAAACTGAATGCCGAGATCCGCACCGCGTTCGCCGCGCTGTCGGCCGGTAACCCTGACGTGGCCGTGGCCGTGCGTTCTTCCGCCACCGCCGAGGACTTGCCGGACGCGTCTTTTGCCGGTCAGCAGGAAACCTTCCTGAACATCCGTGGTGTGGAAAACGTTATCCGCGCCGCCAAAGAGGTGTTCGCCTCCTTGTTCAACGACCGTGCGATTTCCTACCGTGTGCACCAGGGCTTCGACCACAAACTGGTCGCCCTGTCGGCTGGCGTGCAGCGCATGGTGCGTTCGGAAACCGGCACTGCCGGTGTGATGTTCACCCTCGATACCGAATCCGGTTTCCGTGACGTGGTGTTCATCACCGGCGCTTACGGTTTGGGCGAAACCGTCGTTCAAGGCGCGGTCAACCCGGATGAGTTCTACGTGCACAAGGGCACGCTGGAAGCCGGTCGTCCGGCGATCCTGCGTCGCAACCTGGGCAGCAAAGCGATCAAGATGATCTACGGCGACGAGGCCAAGGCCGGTCGTTCGGTCAAGACCATCGACGTCGACAAGGCTGACCGCGCACGTTTCTGCCTCAGCGACGCTGAAGTCAGCGAACTCGCCAAGCAAGCGATGATTATCGAAAAGCACTACGGCTGCCCGATGGACATCGAGTGGGCCAAGGACGGTGATGACGGCAAGCTGTACATCGTGCAGGCTCGTCCGGAAACCGTGAAAAGCCGCACTCAGGCCAACGTCATGGAGCGTTACCTGCTAAAAGAAACCGGCACCGTGCTGGTTGAAGGTCGCGCCATCGGCCAGCGCATCGGCGCTGGCAAGGTACGCATCATCAAGGACGTGTCCGAGATGGACAAAGTCCAGCCGGGCGACGTGCTGGTCTCCGACATGACCGACCCGGACTGGGAACCGGTGATGAAACGCGCCAGCGCCATCGTCACCAACCGTGGTGGCCGCACCTGCCACGCGGCGATCATCGCCCGTGAATTGGGCATTCCTGCCGTTGTCGGTTGCGGCAACGCCACCCAACTGCTCAAGGACGGCCAAGGCGTGACCGTGTCCTGCGCCGAAGGCGACACGGGTTACATCTTCGAAGGCGAGCTGGGCTTCGACATCAAGAAGAACTCCGTCGACGCCATGCCGGAGCTGCCGTTCAAGATCATGATGAACGTCGGCAACCCGGACCGCGCTTTCGACTTTGCGCAACTGCCGAACGCCGGTGTGGGCCTGGCCCGTCTGGAGTTCATCATCAACCGTATGATCGGCGTGCATCCGAAAGCACTGCTGAATTACGACGGTCTGCCGCAGGAAATCAAGGAAAGCGTCGACAAGCGCATCGCCGGTTACGACGATCCGGTCGGCTTCTACGTCGAAAAACTGGTTGAAGGCATCAGCACCCTCGCTGCCGCGTTTGCACCGAAGAAGGTCATCGTGCGTCTGTCGGACTTCAAGTCCAACGAATACGCCAACCTGATCGGCGGCAAGCTGTACGAGCCGGAAGAAGAAAACCCGATGCTGGGCTTCCGTGGCGCTTCGCGTTACATCAGTGAATCGTTCCGTGACTGTTTCGAACTCGAATGCCGCGCGCTGAAACGCGTGCGCAACGAGATGGGCCTGACCAACGTCGAAATCATGGTGCCGTTCGTGCGCACCCTCGGCGAAGCCAGCCAGGTGGTCGATTTGCTGGCCGAGAATGGCTTGAAGCGCGGCGAGAACGGTTTGCGCGTCATCATGATGTGCGAACTGCCATCGAACGCGATTCTCGCGGAAGAATTCCTTGAGTTCTTTGACGGTTTCTCGATCGGTTCCAACGACCTGACTCAACTGACCTTGGGTCTGGACCGTGATTCGGGCATCATCGCGCACCTGTTCGACGAGCGTAATCCGGCGGTCAAAAAACTGTTGGCCAATGCGATTGCCGCCTGCAACAAGGCTGGCAAGTACATCGGTATCTGCGGTCAGGGCCCGTCCGACCACCCGGATCTGGCCAAGTGGCTGATGGAGCAGGGCATCGAAAGCGTGTCGCTGAACCCGGACACTGTGCTGGAAACCTGGTTCTTCCTCGCGGAAGGCCAGACACCGGCTTAAAGAGTATGTGAACGGCCCGCTTTCCTTGTGGGAGCGAGCCTGCTCCGGGCGGCGTTCCGACGAAGACGGAGCAACATTCAACAGTGATGTTGGCTGACACTCCGCTTTCGCGAGCAGGCTCGCTCCCACAGGAGGCGGGTTTTGAGATTCAAGTAGGGCGGGCTCCTGTAGATGCCGCCCTTTTTTGTGCAAGAGCATTATGCAAAGCAGCAGCAACCTATTTCCTGTCGCCCTGATCAGCGCCGAACGACGCGGCGATCTGAGCGAAGACGTTTATCGATTGAAACCCGGCAACAGCCCGGACTGGTCTGTGGAAATCGCCGTCACCCGACTGGGCATGGCCGATGAACCGGCGGTGCGCGGCGTGCCGGTGATTCTGCTGCATGGCAGTTTTTCCAACCGGCGCTTCTGGTTTTCGCCCAAAGGTCTGGGGCTGGGCGCGTATCTGGCGCGTCTGGGCTTCGACGTGTGGATTCCGGAGATGCGCGGCCACGGCCTGTCGCAGCGTAACGAGGAGTACCGGCGCAATCGTGTTGCCGACTACGCTCGCTACGATCTGCCGGCGATTGCCGCGTTTGTCCGTGAGCAGAGCGGGCAGGTGCCGCACTGGATCGGTCACTCGCTGGGTGGCATCACGCTGGCGGCCGCGCTCGGTGGCGAATACCTGGGCGAGCCTGCCGTGGCTTCTGCGGCGTTTTTCGGCACGCAAGTGAGCCGCACCTATTGGCCGCTGAAAATTCCGCCGGTGGAGTGGAGCAGCCGCTTCATTCTCAAGCGCTTTGCGCAGCTGTCCGGTTCACGTTTCAAGCGCGGCCCGGAAGACGAGCCGATCGGCCTGGCCATTGAAAGCATGCGTTGGTATGGCCTGTTCGGTCGCTTTGGCGACAAGGACAAGGATTGGTGGGCAGGGCTTGCCGACGTTCAGGTGCCGGTGCTGGCGGTCAGCGCTGCGGGGGATCACCAGGACCCGAGTTGGGCTTGCCGCAAACTGTTCGAACAGGTGGGCTCAGAGCATAAGCAGTTCATCGAGTTGGGGCGCACTCAGGGCTTCAAGGACAACTTCGGGCATGTCGAGATGCTCGTGAGCAAGGCCGCGCAGGCCGAAGTCTGGCCGTTGGTGGCGTGTTGGTTGAACGATCAGCGCACGCCATTGCTGGGCGAGAAGCCGGATCTGGCCGCTGCCGTCTGATGGAGCGCTCTAAAAGGGCGTTTCGTTCGGATCGGCTTGCGGCTAAGATATGACGCATTGTGCGGTTCTGGTCATATTGGGTGGCTGTTTCGCTATTGCGTTTCAGCGTTTGTTCAGGTTTGTTCAGCGACCATTGGATGAACTAAGGTAAACAGCGACCGCCGGGACTCGTTTCAAAAGAGTGCGGCATCCTTGATCGTCTTCCTTTTTACAGGAGTTTTTCGATGAACCATTACCTCACGCCTGACCTGTGCGACGCCTATCCGGAGCTGGTGCAGGTGCTGGAACCGATGTTCAGCAATTTCGGCGGCCGTGATTCGTTCGGCGGCGAAATCGTGACCATCAAATGCTTCGAAGACAACTCGCGGGTCAAGGAGCAGGTCGAGCTCAAGGGGAATGGCAAGGTACTGGTGGTCGACGGTGGTGGTTCGCTGCGTCACGCCCTGTTGGGGGACATGCTGGCCGAGAAAGCCGCGAAAAACGGTTGGGAAGGGCTGGTGATCTACGGTTGCATCCGCGACGTCGATATCATTGCGCAGACCGATCTGGGCGTGCAGGCCCTTGCTAGCCACCCGAGGAAGTCCAACAGGCGCGGGCTCGGCGACCTTGATGTTCCAGTCACTTTTGCCGGTGTGACGTTTCACCCGGGCCACTACATCTATGCGGACAACAACGGCGTAATCATCTCGCCGAGCCCGCTGAAGATGCCTGAATAAGCTTTCGACAAAGGGATGCGGATGTTCGAGGAAGAAAACGCGCAGTGGGGGCTGGTGCATGCCCTGGTGCTGGACGGTAAAGGCGGTGCGCGTTCGATAGCCCGGACTGAACTCGACGATTTGCAACTGCAGGCCCATGAAAGCCTGTGGCTGCATTGGGACCGCAGTCATCCGCAAACCCAGACCTGGCTACGCAAATCCAGCGGCCTCATTGAGTTCACCTGCGACCTGCTGTTGGAAGAGAACACCCGGCCGCGTCTGTTGCCGTTGCCGGATTCCGAGCTGCTGCTGTTCTTGCGCGGGGTCAACCTCAATCCGGGCGCCGAGCCGGAAGACATGGTCTCGGTGCGGATTTTTGCCTCCGCTCAGCGCGTTATCTCCCTGCGTTTGCGTCCGTTGCGTGCCACTGATGAATTGCTGGCGATGCTGGAGGAGGGCAAGGGCCCGAAAACCTCTTCTGAGCTGATGCTTTATCTGGCGCAGTTGCTCACTAACAAGGTGCAGGATCTGGTCACTTGCCTCTCGGAAATCGCCGATGAGGAAGAAGAAAAAATGGATGCCGACGAACGGTATACCCCTGAGCATGGCGCCATTTTGCACATCCGTCGCAGGGCGGCCGGACTGAAGCGGTTTCTTGCTCCGCAACGGGATATTTTCGGACAACTGACGCGGATAAAACTGCCTTGGTTTGTCGATGACGATGCCGACTACTGGAACGAATTGAACAACAGCCTGACCCGCTATCTGGAAGAGCTCGAATTGACACGAGAGCGCGTGGGGCTTGTGCTGGAGGCTGAAGACCGGCGTTTGAGCCTGCGCATGAATCGCACGATGTATCGCTTCGGCATCATCACCTGCATCTTCTTGCCGATGAGTTTTATCACCGGGCTACTGGGTATCAATGTCGGCGGAATTCCCTTCGCGAGTAGCCCTTATGGTTTCCTGATTGCCTGTTTGACGGTGCTCGCAATGGCCTTCGGACAATGGTGGTTATTCCGCCGTTTGCGCTGGGTTTGAAAATGGCGCATGTGACCCGACCAAATTTGCCCGCGTCTTTCACAGACATCACGAGAGGTGCGTATGCACGATCCGTTTGAACAGTCTTTGCGCGACATGCTCAACGCTTCGCCGTCCAGCCGCGACGACGATGCATGCCTGGGGCGCGTACTCAAAACCGCCAACCGCCAGGTGGGTGCCGGTGATCTGTTCAGCCTGCTGGGCCGCTGGCTGCCCGCGCTGATGATCGCCCTGAATAATGGATCGGCCCATGTGTCGCCGGTTTCCCGTCTTCGTAAACCTGTTGCTCGCACTGCTGATAAGGCTGATTGAATATGGAACTTGATCTCTGGACTCAGAGCCTCGTCACTGCAATGACTGCGTTGTGGACCAAAGTCGCCAACTTCATCCCGAACCTGTTCGGCGCACTGGTTGTGCTGCTGTTGGGTTTCGTCGTGGCCAAGCTGCTCGACACCTTGTTGTCCAAGTTGCTCGCCAAGCTGGGCCTGGATCGCCTGATGGGTGGCACCGGGCTGACCAAATTGATGTCACGTGCCGGGCTGCAAGTGCCGATCTCGACCCTGATCGGCAAGATCGTCTATTGGTTCGTTCTGCTGATTTTTCTGGTTTCTGCAGCAGAATCCCTTGGACTTGAGCGAGTTTCAGCTACGCTGGACATGTTGGCGCTGTATTTGCCGAAAGTATTCGGCGCCGCGCTGGTGTTGCTGGTAGGCGTTTTGCTCGCACAATTGGCCAATGGGCTGGTGCGCGGGGCGGCAGAAGGCGTAGGCCTGGACTACGCTTCGGGGCTGGGGCGAATTGCTCAGGGGCTGGTGATCATCATCAGCATCTCGGTCGCGATCAGTCAGCTTGAAGTGAAGACTGACCTGCTGAACCATGTGATTGTCATCGTATTGATTACCGTTGGTCTGGCCGTTGCGCTGGCCATGGGCCTGGGAAGCCGGGAAATTGCCGGTCAGATTCTTGCGGGAATCTATGTGCGTGAGCTGTATCAGGTTGGGCAACAAGTGCGTGTTGGCGAGGTCGAAGGCCAGATCGAAGAGATCGGCACGGTTAAAACCACATTGCTGACCGATGAGGGTGAGCTAGTCTCTCTCTCCAATCGGATCCTGCTGGAACAGCATGTGAGTAGCCGCTAACCCGGCAAACCCTGCTAATGTATGCCGCCGCGAAATGCCAGCTGATGCTGGTTGCGGTGGACATTGACCTGACTGTCGGCACGACTTGTTTTGAATAAAGCCCAAACGCTATCCACGCGCTACGACCCCCGCGAACTCTCTGATGAGGAGTTGGTCGCGCGCTCGCATACCGAGCTTTTTCACGTAACGCGCGCTTATGAAGAACTGATGCGGCGTTACCAGCGAACATTATTTAACGTTTGTGCGAGATATCTTGGGAACGATCGCGACGCAGACGATGTCTGTCAGGAAGTCATGTTGAAGGTGCTGTACGGCCTGAAGAACTTCGAGGGCAAATCGAAGTTCAAGACATGGCTATACAGCATCACGTACAACGAATGTATTACGCAGTATCGGAAGGAACGGCGAAAGCGTCGCTTGATGGACGCATTGAGTCTTGACCCCCTCGAGGAAGCGTCCGAAGAAAAGGCGCCAAAACCCGAGGAGAAGGGCGGGCTTGATCGCTGGCTGGTGTATGTGAACCCGATTGACCGCGAAATTCTGGTGCTACGATTTGTCGCAGAGCTGGAATTTCAGGAGATCGCAGACATCATGCACATGGGTTTGAGTGCGACAAAAATGCGTTACAAACGTGCTCTAGATAAATTGCGTGAGAAATTTGCAGGCATTGCTGAAACTTAGTTCGGCGCAAATATCTCTTACGTGTAGGCAAGTTCTGATAGACTTGCCGCCGAGTTGTCCCCCGGTTTGCGGGACTGCTTCACAATCACCAGATGGGGATTTAACGGATGAAACTGAAAAACACCTTGGGCTTGGCCATTGGTTCTCTGATTGCCGCCACTTCGTTCGGCGCTCTGGCACAAGGCCAAGGCGCAGTTGAAATCGAAGGCTTCGCAAAGAAAGAACAATTCGACAGCGCTCGTAACTTCAAAAACAACGGCAACCTGTTCGGTGCCTCTGTCGGTTACTTCGTAACTGACGACGTTGAACTGCGTCTGGGCTACGACGAAGTGCACAACGTACGTGCCAACGATGGCAAGAACGTAAAGGGCGCTAACACCGCTCTGGACGCTCTGTACCACTTCAACAACCCGGGCGACATGCTGCGTCCGTACGTTTCGGCCGGTTTCTCTGACCAGAGCATCGACCAGAACGGTTCGAACGGTCGCAACCGTTCCACCTTCGCCAACGTTGGCGGCGGTGCCAAGCTGTACTTCACTGACAACTTCTACGCCCGCGCTGGCGTTGAAGCTCAGTACAACATCGACCAGGGCGACACCGAGTGGGCTCCAAGCGTCGGTATCGGTGTGAACTTCGGTGGCGGCTCCAAGCCTGCTGCTGCTCCAGTTCCAGCACCAGCTGAAGTCTGCTCCGACAGCGACAACGACGGCGTTTGCGACAACGTTGACAAGTGCCCGGACACCCCAGCCAACGTAACTGTTGATGCTGACGGCTGCCCAGCAGTTGCTGAAGTTGTTCGTGTTGAGCTGGACGTTAAGTTCGACTTCGACAAGTCGGTTGTGAAGCCAAACAGCTACGGCGACATCAAGAACCTGGCTGACTTCATGAAGCAGTACCCATCCACCAGCACTACTGTTGAAGGTCACACTGACTCCGTCGGTCCTGACGCTTACAACCAGAAACTGTCTGAGCGTCGTGCAAACGCCGTTAAGCAGGTTCTGACCAATCAGTACGGTGTTGAATCGTCCCGCGTTCAGTCTGTTGGCTACGGCGAATCCCGCCCAGTTGCTGACAACAAAACTGAAGCTGGCCGTGCTGTTAACCGTCGCGTAGAAGCGCAGGTTGAAGCTCAAGCTAAGTAATTAGCTGCCGCTGCGAGAAAAGCCCGGCTTAGGCCGGGCTTTTCTTTGTCTGCGATTTGGCTACTACTAAAAGATCCCAGCCTGCGGCAGCTGCTACAGGACGTATGCACCTCCCATGTAGGAGCTGCCGAACGCTGCGATCTTTTGATCTTGCGCAACAGCAGCAACAGTACCAATCACCAGGATGGCCGGACTTTTCAGCTCAAACGCAGAGGCATCCAACTCCATCGCCAGCAGATCACTGCGGCACTCCCGCTGCTCTGGCAAAGATGCATTCTCGATCATCGCCACTGGCGTATCCGCCGCCATGCCCCCCGCCAGCAGTTGTTCACGAATCTCGCCGAGCTTGGCCACCCCCATGTAAATCACCAGCGTCGTCCCGCCCTGCGCCAGTGCCTGCCAGTTCAATTGGCTGTCGTCCTGGGTATGCGCGGTCACCAGCGTTACGCCGCGCGCCACACCGCGCAACGTCAGAGGAATATCGCACTGCGTCGCCCCCGCCAGCCCGGCGGTAATGCCGTTGACCAGCTCTGCCTCGACACCACGTTCACGCAACCACTGCGCTTCCTCGCCGCCCCGGCCGAAAATGCATGGATCCCCGCCCTTGAGTCGCACCACGCATTTGCCGTGACGGGCATATCTCAACATCAAGCGGTGGATGAACGCCTGCGGTGTCGAGCGGCAACCACCACGCTTACCCACCGCAATGATTCGCGCGGTGGGGCAGTGTTCAAGCACCGCGTCGTTGACCAGGTCATCAATCAACACCACATCGGCTTCGCGCAAGGCGCGCACTGCTTTGAGGGTCAGCAGTTCCGGATCGCCAGGGCCTGCGCCCACCAGCCAGACTTTTGCATTCATGGTGTTTTCCTCATCAGATGGCGGCAATCGGCTGCACATCGGCGGCCAGCAAGCGTTTTATTTCCGGGACGCACGAGCCGCACTGCGTGCCGCATCCCAATTGGTTTTTCAAACCTTGTAGATCCAGGCCTTGGCGGATGCCGGCACAGACTGCGTTGAGGCTGACGTTTTTGCAGTTGCACAAGGTTCTGTCGCTGGCGATGTAGCCCGCGGCGCTGCCCGGCGGCGCGCTCATTGGCGCCAGTAGCCAGCGGCGCAGTTGCTCGTCTGCACGGCCTTCCAGCCACAGGCCTTGCAGCCAGTGCCGGGCAAGGGTTTCGCCGGCCAGGCGAATGGCGGTGATCCGGCCGTTTTCAATGCGTACACGCTTGCCGATGGCCCGGCGTGGGTCGTCGTAGGCCAACACCGGCCCCTCGATCAGTGACAGACATTGGTCGATTTCACGCAGCAATTGCGGATCCGGCGCTTCGCTGCTGGCTGCGCGTATCAGCAATGCCGATCGCTCACGTCCGACAAGGCTGAGACTCACGTAGGAAAACGCCTCACAGAGCGGTCGTAGCGCCTCGAAATGCCGTTGAACGTCACCCTCGATCAGTGCGAAAAGCTGCCACGGCAGATTGACCGACTCCAGGCGCACGCCGCTGTGCTTGAGTTCCGGTTGCTTGGACAGAGGATCGAAGGCCGACAGGGTCAGGCTGTTCACGCCGCCCTTGAGAAAACGGTCGCCCCAATGCATCGGCAAAAACGCCTGACCCGGGCGCACGCTGTCATCGCTGCCAACCGCGACGATCACTGCGCCGCGACGGCTTTTCAGATTGACCAGATCCCCCGGCTGCAAACGATGCCTGCGCAATTCGTCCGGGTGCAGGCTCAACACCGCTTCACTGACGTGGCCGAACAATTGCGCAGCAGTGCCGGTGCGGCTCATGCCATGCCACTGATCGCGCAGGCGGCCGGTGATCAACGTCAGCGGGAAGCGCGCATCGCGTTGCTCCTTGGCGGCGCGATACGGATCGGCGATGAACTGTGCCCGCCCGTTGGCCGTAGGAAAAATACCGTCGCCATACAAGCGTGGCGTCCCCTGTTTGGCGCCGGCAGGGAAGGGCCACTGTTGCGGCCCGATCTCGTCGATCAAGGCATGGCTGATCCCCGACAGATCCAGATCACGTCCACGGGTCAGCAGTTTGAACTCATCAAACAGCTGCGCGGGTTGATCAAAGGCAAACAGGCTTGGCGCTTGTGGGCGCAGACGTTTCTCCAGGCGCTGTGCGAAATCCACGGTGATCGCCCAGTCCGGCCGCGCTTCACCCGGTGCGAGAACAGCTTTGCGCACGTGGGAAATCCTTCGCTCGGAGTTGGTGACTGACCCTTCCTTCTCGCCCCAACTGGCGGCGGGCAACAGCAGGTCGGCGAATGCAGCGGTTTCGGTGGTGCGAAACGCTTCCTGCAACACCACAAAGGGGCAAGTTTCCAGCGCCGTCCGCACCGAGCTCTGGTCCGGCATCGATTGCGCAGGATTGGTGCAGGCAATCCACAACGCCTTGATCTGGCCGCTGCGCACTTGCTCGAACAGTTCAATGGCGCTCAGCCCCGTGGTTTCCGGCAACCGGTCAACGCCCCAGTAAGTCGCCACTTCAGCACGATGCTCAGGATTGGCGGCTTCACGATGGCCGGGCAGCAGGTTTGACAGACTGCCGGTTTCCCGGCCACCCATGGCATTCGGCTGACCGGTGAGGGAGAAAGGTCCTGCTCCGGGACGGCCGATTTGCCCGGTGGCCAGGTGCAGATTGATCAGCGCGCTGTTCTTCGCGCTACCCGCGGTGGACTGGTTCAAACCCATGCACCACAACGACAGGAAACCCGGCGAAGTGCCCACCCATTCGGCGCACTGCTGTAACTGCTCGACACTGATCCCGCACAGTTGCGAAACCATTTGCGGAGTGTAATCACGTACCAGACTTTTCAGTTCCGCCAGACCGTCGGTGTGGGCCTTGATAAAGTCGCGGTCGACCCAGTCTTCCCACAGCAGCAGATGCAAAATCCCATGGAATAAAGCGACATCGGTACCAGGCAAAATCGCCAGATGCAGATCCGCCAGGTCGCAGGTGTCGGTGCGTCGTGGATCGATAACGATGACTTTCATCTGCGGGCGCTGGGATTTGGCTTCTTCCAGCCGACGAAACAGCACCGGATGGGCGTAGGCCATGTTGCTGCCGACGATCATCACGCAATCGCTGAGTTCCAGGTCCTCATAGCTGCACGGCGGCGCATCGGCGCCGAGGCTGCGTTTGTAGCCGACCACCGCCGAAGACATGCACAGCCGCGAATTGCTGTCGATGTTGTTGGTGCCGACCAGCGCCCTGGCGAGTTTATTGAACGCGTAGTAATCCTCGGTGAGCAATTGCCCGGAGATGTAGAACGCCACGCTGTCCGGGCCGTGTTCGGCGATGGTCTCGGCGAATACATTGGCGGCGTGCTCAAGCGCCGTATCCCAATCCGTGCGGCTGCGCGCCAGCCCCTTGCCCAGGCGCAGTTCCGGGTACAGCGCTCGCGCCGTAAGGTCGCCGGTCAGGTGCAGGGTCGAGCCTTTGCTGCAGAGTTTGCCGAAGTTGGCCGGATGTGCCGGATCGCCGCTGACGCCGAGGATGCGCTCGCCGTCATGCTCGATCAGCACGCCGCAGCCGACCCCGCAGTAACAGCAGGTCGAGGCGGTCGTCTGGCGGTTCATCAGATTGCGTCCCGCAGGGCCAGTTGCACCCGGCCGTTTTCAACCCGGGCCGGGTGGTGGTGCGCGCAACCGACGTCAGGTGCCTGAGCTTCGCCCGACGCCAGATCAATCTGCCAGTTATGCAGCGGGCAGGCCACGCGTTTGCCGTAGATCAATCCCTGTGACAATGGCCCGCCCTTATGTGGGCAGCGGTCGTCGAGGGCGAAAACCTCATCGTCACTCGTACGAAAAATCGCGATGTCCCCTTTGGGCCCGGCAATGATCCGCGAACCGAGGGCGTTGATGTCTTCCAGAGCACAGATATCGAGCCAGTTCATGCCGGCACCTCCAGGTTTTTCACGGAAATCACGTCGAATTCTTTCTTCAGTTGCGGCTGCGCCAGACGTTCTTTCCACGGATCCTGTTCAAACGACAGGGAGAATTGCAGGCGTTCGTTCAGCGCTTTGCGACGTTCCGGGTCTTCCAGCACGGCTTTCTTGATGTGCTCCATGCCGACCCGTTGCAGGTAGTGCACGGTGCGTTCGAGGTAGAAGGCTTCTTCGCGATACAGCTGCAGGAAGGCGCCGTTGTATTCGCGGACTTCTTCGGCGGTTTTCAGCTTGACGAAGAACTCGGCGACTTCGGTTTTGATCCCGCCGTTGCCGCCGATGTACATCTCCCAGCCGGAATCGACGCCGATGATGCCTACGTCCTTGATCCCCGCTTCCGAGCAGTTGCGTGGGCATCCGGAGACGGCCAGTTTGACTTTGTGCGGCGACCACATGTTGAACAAGTCGTGCTCAAGCTCGATGCCCAGTTGCGTCGAGTTCTGCGTGCCGAAGCGGCAGAACTCGCTGCCGACGCAAGTCTTCACGGTGCGGATGGATTTGCCGTAGGCATGACCGGACGGCATGTCGAGGTCTTTCCAGACGCCGGGCAGATCCTGCTTTTTGATGCCGAGCAAGTCGATGCGCTGGCCGCCGGTGACCTTGACCATCGGTACGTTGTACTTGTCCGCCACGTCGGCAATCCGCCGCAGTTCCGAAGGGTTGGTCACACCACCCCACATCCGTGGCACCACAGAATAGGTGCCGTCTTTCTGGATGTTGGCGTGGGCGCGTTCGTTGATCAGGCGCGATTGCGGATCGTCCTTGGCTTCGCCGGGCCAGGTGGAAATCAGGTAATAGTTGAGCGCCGGGCGGCACGTCGCGCAGCCGTTCGGCGTGCGCCAGTTGAGGTAGCTCATGGTGCCGGCGATGGTCAGCAGATGCTGCTCGCGAATGGCCTGACGAATCTGCCCGTGATTGAGGTCGCTGCAACCGCAGATGGCTTTTTCGCTTTTCGGTTTGACGTCGGCCGCGCCGCCGACGGTGTTGATCAGGATCTGTTCGACCAAACCAGCGCAGGAACCACAGGAACTGGCAGCCTTGGTGTGTTTTTTCACCTCGTCGACACTGAACAGGCCGTGTTCCTGAATCGCTTTGACGATGGTGCCCTTGCACACGCCATTGCAGCCGCAGACTTCAGCGGTGTCGGCCATGCTCATGGCTTTGTCCTGGCCCTGATGTCCTACATCGCCTAAAGCGTTTTCTCCAAACATGAGGTGATCGCGGATCTCGCCGATGGCGTGATTCTCACGAATCTGCCGGAAATACCAACCGCCATCTGCCGTATCGCCGTACAGACAGGCGCCGACCAGTACGTCATCCTTGATCACCAGTTTTTTGTACACCCCACCGATCGGGTCGGAGAGGGTGATGGTTTCGGTGCCTTCGCCGCCCATGAAGTCGCCGGCGGAAAACAGATCGATGCCAGTAACTTTCAATTTGGTCGAAGTCACCGAGCCTTGGTAACGAGCAAAGCCCAATTGCGCGAGGTGGTTGGCGCAGACCTTGGCCTGTTCAAACAGCGGCGCGACCAGGCCGTAAGCAATGCCGCGATGGCTGGCGCATTCGCCGATGGCATAGATGCGCGGGTCGTAGGTTTGCAGGGTGTCGTTGACCAGAATCCCGCGATTGCAGGGGATGCCGGCCTTTTCCGCCAGTTCGGTATTGGGGCGAATGCCGGCAGCCATCACCACCAGATCGGCAGGGATGATGTCACCGTTCTTGAATTGCACCGAACCGACGCGGCCATTGCCGGCGTCGTGCAGGGCCTGAGTCTGTTCGCACAGGCGAAAGTGCAGGCCACGGGATTGGAGGGCGGTTTGCAGCAGTTGGCCGCTGGTTTTGTCCAGTTGCCGCTCCAGCAGCCATTCGCCGAGGTGCACCACGGTGACGTGCATGCCGCGCAGCATCAGGCCGTTGGCGGCTTCGAGGCCGAGCAGGCCGCCGCCGATCACTACGGCGTGCTTGTGGGTTTTTGCGGTGTCGATCATCGCCTGGGTGTCGGCGATGTCGCGATAACCGATCACACCCTGCAAGGTGTTACCGGGGATTGGCAGGATAAACGGCGTTGAGCCGGTGGCGATCAGCAAACGATCATATTCAGCCTCGGTACCGTCTTCGGCGATTACCCGGCGCTTGACCCGGTCGATCTCCACCACTTTGCGGTTGAGCAGCAACTTGATGTTGTTTTCCAGATACCAGTCGAGGTCGTTGAGCACGATCTCTTCAAAGGTTTGCTCGCCGGCCAGCACCGGCGACAACAGAATGCGGTTGTAGTTGGTGTGCGGTTCGGCACCGAAGACTGTGATGTCGTACAGCTCGTTGCTCAGCTTGAGCAGTTCCTCCAGGGTGCGGACCCCGGCCATGCCATTGCCGATCATCACCAGTTTGAGTTTTTTCATCAGGTTCTCCGGGGGAGCGGCGGCTGGCCTCTTGTGGGCAGTCAGGCCTTGCTCGAGAAATTTTGCGCAAACAAAAAAAGGCGTCCCGCTAGTTGCCTAGCGAGGACGCCTTTGTCCTGGTCCCGTTCTCTCGGGAAGCGCAGCCTTCGTCGTTGAAGGCTGGGCTTTATGTGTGTGTTGAGAGGGGTAATGCAGTGGTTGTGCCAAGTGGGGGTGGGGGCGGGTTTATTGGGGGTTCGCGGGTTTTGAGGGTGATTTTCTGCACTGAATCGAGGCGGGTTGCTCGTTCGTGGGGCGTTGAACTGATGGAATTTCAGTGCCTGTAAGGACGCCTTCGCGAGCAGGCTCGCTCCCACATTTAAAATGCATTCCCCTGTGGGAGCGGGCTTGCTCGCGAATGGCGCGACGCGGTTCAACTGTGAAACAACAAAACCAGCAGCACCAGATTTCCCAATAGGGCCACCAACGCCATCGTCCGCCACACCTTCAACGGCTCACGCTCCAGCAACGGCCGAGGCCGCACGCTCAAACTGCGGCGCTCTCCCTGTTCCAGTACCAACAACCATTCTTCCGCTGTTTCAAAGCGTTGCTGCGGATCAGCCGCCACCCCGCGCTCCAGGCTCTGTGCCAGCCATTCCGGCAGATCCGGTCGATAACGACCGGCACTCACCGGCAGACCAAAGCGTGGCCGCTGAAAGGCTTCGATCTCGCCATAGGGAAAGTGCCCTGTGAGCAGGAAATACAGGGTCACGCCCACTGCATACAAGTCCTGTTGCGCACTCGGCGGATCACCGCGAAAGCCTTCCGGGGCGATATAACTCGGTGTTCCCGGCAGCGTTGACGGTGCGTCTTCGGACAGTCCCGGACAATACGCCAGGCCAAAATCCAGCAGCCGCAGCTCACCGTCATCCCCCCCATGCAGATTTTCCGGTTTGATGTCCCGATGCAGAATCTGCCGCCGATGCAGCAGCCCCACCGCACGCAGCAGTCGCTCCGCCAATTCCTGCCACTGCGCCAATGGCAGCGGGCCGTTGCGCGCGAACAGCTGCGCCAGCGTCGTCCCCGAATATTCCCGCATCACGTAGTACACATGCTGTCGCTGAGGGCAGGCGTGGACTTCAGGAAAATGCCGCCCGGCCACGCGCTTGAGAAACCATTCTTCCGCCAGCAGCGCTTGCCCCGCCATGGGGTCATCGGCTGAATGCGCGGGAAGGGTTTTCAGTAGCCACGTCTGGTCTTGTCCATCGAGGACCCGATACAGCAGCGACTGCTGGCTCTGTCCGACTACGCCCTGCACCTGCCAGCCTTCGAAAGACTGGCCGGGTTTGAGCGGCGGCGGCAGCGGCCATTGCTGCAGATGGATCAAGGCATCGCCGATGCTCGCTTCACCGACGGCATCGACCCGCACCAGCAAAGCGCTGGCGTTGTCCTGACTGCCGGCCAGATGGGCGGCGGCGACCAGTGTTTTTGCGGCGCTGTGCAGATCCGGTTGATCGCGCAGAATCGCCGCAATCGCGCTATCGCCCAGCGTCGCCCAGACGCCGTCACTGAGCAGCACGAAACACTCGCCGTCGTGCAATTCGCCATCGAGAAAATCCAGTACCAAGTGCTGATCCAGCCCCAGCGCACGCTTGAGTACATGTTGCATACCCTGCTGATCCCAAACGTGATCGTTGGTGATTCGCTGCAAGCTCTCGGCGTGCCAGCGATAGACACGGCAATCGCCGACATGGGCCAAGGTAAAACGCCGACCGCGGATGACCAAAGCGCTGACAGTGGTGAGCAGCGGCTGCCCACCACCATTGGCCTGCAACCAGCGGTTCTGCGCGAGCAGCAAGCGATCCAAGGCCTGTGCCACGCCCCAGGTTTGCGGGGTGGCGTAGTAGTCGAGCGCCAGTGCCTGCAAAGTCGAACGCGCGGCGAGGCCGCCATCGGCGCACTGGCTGACGCCGTCGGCGATGGCGAACAGATAGCCTTTGCTCGCTGCCAGCGCCGGAGCGGGCGTGACCAGACGCAAGGCGTCCTGATTCTCCGCTCGCGGGCCGGTGGCGCTGGCTTCGGCGAAACTCAGTTGCAGGGCCATTGATTGCTCAGACCCGCGCCGCCGTCACGGCTGCCGAACCCCAGGTGGTTCTCCAGCGGCGCTTGACACCGTGCAGACCGAACCACGCTAATACCCCCAGGCTGGCGAACAACCACAGCGCCCATTGATAACTGCCGGTGCTTTGTTTGATTGCTCCCATGCCGGCGGCCAAGGCAAACCCACCGATACCGCCGGCCATGCCGATCAGCCCGGTCATCACGCCGATTTCCAGGCGAAAACGCTGCGGCACCAGTTGGAATACCGCGCCATTGCCTGCACCCAGACCGAGCATGGTGCAGACGAAAAGGGCCAGCGCCGCGTAGGAACTTGGCAGATTAAAGCCGACGATGGCGATGCAGATGGCCGCCACGGTGTACATCCCCAACAACGTGCGGATGCCGCCGAAGCGATCCGCCAGTGCGCCGCCCAATGGCCGCATCAGGCTGCCGCCGAACACGCAAGCCGCGGTGTAATAACCCGCCGTGACCGGGCTCAAGCCGTATTGATCGTTGAAGTAACCGGGCAGGGCGCTGGCCAGGCCAATGAAGCCGCCGAAAGTCACGCTGTAGAAAAACATGAACCACCAACTGTCGCGGTCGCCGAGGGCCTTGAAGTAGTCGGCGACGGCTTTGGCTTTCGGGCGTTGCGGCGCGTTTTTCGCCAGCCAGGCGAACAACACCAGCGTGATGATCAACGGAATCACTGCGAAGCCGAAGACGTTGCCCCAGCCGAAGGACGCGGCGAGTACCGGTGCGAGCAGTGCAGCGAACACGGTGCCGGAATTGCCCGCACCGGCAATGCCCATGGCTTTGCCCTGATGTTGCGGTGGATACCACTGCGAGGCCAGTGGCAGGGCCACGGCAAACGACGCGCCGGCCATGCCGAGGAACAGGCCCAGAACCAACGCCTGTTCGTAACTGTGGATGCCGAGTTTCCAGGCGCCAAACAGCGCGCAGATGACAATCACCTGGCCGATCAGCCCAGCGGTTTTCGGCGACAGGCGATCGGCGAGCATGCCCATTGCGAAGCGCAGCACGGCGCCGGCAAGGATCGGCGTGGCGACCACCAACCCACGTTGTTGCGTGGTCAGGTGCAGGTCGGCGGCGATTTGCACCGCCAGCGGGCCGAGCAGGTACCAGACCATGAAACTCAGGTCGAAATAGAGGAAGGCCGCGAACAGGGTCGGGGTGTGGCCGGATTTCCAGAAGCTTGAATTCATCGCGCACCTCAGCTGAAAAGAGTCTCGAAAGGAGTCATGCACAGCAGGTGGGGCGCCGCCACGGCCGCACCACCGGCCCCGGTCTGTGGGGCCAAAACGCAAAAACGCCGCTACCTGGATCGCCTGAAAGCGATGGAGGTGAGCGACGTCTTTGTCGTGGGTGGGGCAACCGCCGTTGGTTACCTGTGCTGAATGCTTAGCGAGATTTGTGCCAACAGGTTGAGACCGAGACGCAGCCTATCGCTGGCAAGCCAGCTCCCACAGGTTCTGTGGTGTTCGCAAATCCTGTGGGAGCTGGCTTGCCAGCGATGAGGCGCGTACAGGCTCAGCAAACCTCAGCCAAGCAACTCACTCATCGCAATGATCTGCTCCGCCACCTGAATCAGCTTCTGCTGCCTGCTCATCGCCTGGCGGCGCATCAAGGTGTAGGCCTCTTCCTCGTTGCAGTCCTTCATCTTCATCAACAAACCCTTGGCCAGTTCGATGCGCTTGCGCTCAGCCAATTGCTGATCACGCGCCTGCAACTGCGCGCGCAAGGCCTGATCGCTCTCGAAACGGGCCATGGCCACATCAAGAATCGGCTGCAAACGCTGTGCGTGAATGCCTTCGACGATGTAGGCACTGACCCCGGATTTGATCGCCTGACGCATCACGCCGGGGTCATGTTCATCGGTAAACATCACGATCGGCCGAGGCTGATCGCGGCTGACCAATACCACTTGTTCCATGACGTCGCGGCTCGGTGACTCGGTATCGATCAGGATCACATCCGGGCGCACTGTTTCGACGCGTGCCGGCAGGTCGATGGTCAGCCCGGACTCGTCGATCACCTCGAAGCCGGCCTCGGTCAGCGCGGCTTTCAGGCGCCCGACTTTTTTTGCGGTGTCGTTGATCAGCAGAATGCGCAGCATGTTCGCGGTCTCCTGTCAGCGGCGGGCGAGAAGGCGAGCGTCGTCGCTCAGGGCGTGCAGCTTGAAGCTGCGGGCGTACCCGGCTGGATCGCTGCCGTCCCAGATTTTGCCGTCGAGCAACTGACTGCTGCGCATGTCCGTGCCCCACGCGGCGACGCCCACGGCGGTTGCCGCTTCGCGATAGATGTCCAGTTGCTGCACCTGACCCGCCACGGCGAGGTAATCCGGGTCTTCGCGCAGCAAACCCCAGCGACGGAACTGGGTCATGAACCACATGCCGTCGGACAAGTACGGCAGATTCACTTCTCCCTTAGCGTGAAAGCGCAACGCGTGTGGATCCTGCCAGCGATTGCCGAGGCCATCGGCGTAATCGCCGAGAAAACGCGGCTCGATGCAGGCCGCGGGGGCGTCGAGGTATTCCGGCGCACTCAACAGTTGCGCGGTGCTGCGGCGGTTTTCCGGGCTTTCTTCGATGAAGCGGCTGGCTTCAAGGATCGCCATCACCAGCGCCCGCGCGGTGTTCGGGTACTGCTCGACGAAGGCGCGGGTGCAGCCGAGGACTTTTTCCGGGTGATCGGGCCAGATGGTCTGGCTGGTGGCCAGGGTGAAACCGAGATCCTGCTGCACCGCGCTGGCGGCCCACGGTTCGCCGACACAGAATCCGTCGATGCGCCCGGCCTGCAGGTGCGCGACCATTTGCGGCGGTGGCACCACCACGCTGTCGACATCCTGTAATGGGTGAATGCCCTGGCTCGCCAGCCAGTAATAAAGCCACATCGCGTGTGTGCCGGTCGGGAAGGTCTGGGCGAAAGTCAGTTTTGCGCGGGATTGGTGCACGTGGCGATCCAGCGCTTCAGGACTGCTCACGCCGAGGCTTTGTAGGCCGTGGGACAGGTTGAGGCTCTGACCGTTTTGGTTGAGGCCCATCAACACGGCCATGTCGGTGGATGCGACGCCGCCGATGCCCAAATGCACGGCGTAGATCAAACCGTACAGGCTGTGGGCGGCATCGAGTTCGCCGCTGACCAGTTTGTCGCGCAAATTGGCCCATGACGTCTGACGTTTCAGGTTCAGCGTCAGGCCATAAGGCTGGGCGAAACCCTGAGTGGCGGCGACGACCACCGAGGCGCAATCGCTCAGGGCCATGAAACCGAGGTTGATCGCGCTTTTTTCCGGGGCGTCGCTGCCGTTGACCCAGGCCAGTGGCCCGACGGAGGGTTCATTCATCGCATGCACCTGCAAAAGCCGCCTTGAAAAAAAACGTCGCCCCAGGCTTTGCGCAGGCAAACCCGAAGACGACGCCATTGTCCTTGCCTGCACGCCGTCATTGGCCTGCCGGCTGATAACAAGGAGGGTGCAAGGCATATGCCAGTCGCGCTGATTTGCGCATGCGCCTCGCGCGGCAGGTGGATGCCCGGCTATAATCGCCGCCTCTTTTCGCCGCCCGAGTCATCGCCGCCCATGTATTCCCTGGCCCGTCAGCTGTTGTTCAAACTTTCCCCGGAAACCTCCCACGATCTGTCGCTGGATCTGATCGGCGCGGGTGGGCGTTTGGGCCTCAACGGCTTGCTGTGCAAGGCGCCGGCGAAGGTGCCGGTGACAGTCATGGGTCTGGACTTCCCGAACCCGGTAGGGTTGGCAGCCGGTCTGGACAAGAACGGCGCGGCCATCGACGGCTTTGCGCAGTTGGGTTTCGGTTTTGTCGAAATCGGCACCGTGACCCCGCGTCCGCAGCCGGGCAACCCGAAACCACGGATCTTCCGCCTGCCGGAAGCCGAGGCGATCATCAACCGCATGGGCTTCAACAACCTCGGTGTCGATAACCTGCTGGCGCGGGTGGCTGCAGCAAAATATAAAGGCGTGTTGGGCATCAACATCGGCAAGAACTTCGATACGCCGGTTGAGCGTGCGGTTGACGATTACCTGATCTGCCTGGACAAAGTCTACGCCCACGCCAGTTACATCACGGTCAACGTCAGCTCGCCGAATACCCCGGGCCTGCGCAGTCTGCAATTTGGTGATTCGCTA
Organism: Pseudomonas baetica; assembly: GCF_002813455.1. Classification (NCBI taxonomy): domain Bacteria; kingdom Pseudomonadati; phylum Pseudomonadota; class Gammaproteobacteria; order Pseudomonadales; family Pseudomonadaceae; genus Pseudomonas; species Pseudomonas baetica. The sequence goes on from NZ_PHHE01000001.1 coordinate 5,924,150, forward strand.
AAGCAGTTGCTCGCGGACCTGGCCACGCGCCGCGCTGAACTGGCCTTGCGTCATGGCAAGCATGTGCCGTTGGCGATCAAGATCGCGCCGGACATGACCGACGAAGAAACCGCGCAGGTGGCGCAAGCGCTGATCGAAACCGGCATGGACGCAGTGATCGCGACCAATACCACCCTGAGCCGTGTTGGCGTTGAAGGCATGGAGCATGGTGACGAGGCGGGCGGCCTGTCCGGCGCGCCAGTGCGTGACAAGAGCACCCACACGGTGAAAGTGCTGGCGGCTGAGATGGGTGGTCGGTTGCCGATTATTGCGGCGGGCGGAATTACTGAAGGCAAGCATGCGGCAGAAAAGATCACGGCCGGTGCGAGCCTGGTGCAGATTTACTCGGGCTTCATCTATAAGGGCCCGGCGTTGATTCGCGAATCCGTAGACGCGATCGCCGCCCTGCGCTGATCCTTGTGGGAGCGAGCCTGCTAGCGAAGGAAGTGTATCTGTCGCTAATAATGTGACTGGACGAAGGCTTTCGCGAGCAGGCTCGCTCCCACAGGGTTGTGCCCGGCACAAGAAACTGCAGGCATAAAAAAGGGCTCCTCGAAGGAGCCCCTGGGCCGAAGCCCGCCGTCCGGGAAGGACGTGCGTGGTTAATGCGGTACAAATTCAGATTGTCGTGTCGGAATTAATGCCCTGTGTCAGCCGACGGCGTGAAGTTCGTTGAGTCTGTGGATTCCCGCAGTGCCGGTCATACCGTCCCAGTTGTCGCCGCGTCCTTCTCGCCAGCCGTTGATCCAGGCTTGACGTACCGACGGTAGAGTAAATGGGCAAAGCTCACGGGATTTGCCACCAACGCCATATTGATATCCGCGCAAAAATGCTCTTTCCAACGGATCACGCTTAAGTCTTCTCATAGGGTGTTTCCCTCACTTGTTGACTGTTTGTGTCGCGTTGACCTCAACCGAGGTCTGGCAGAAAAAACTCTGCCTTGGGGCGGCTCGCTGCCGGCGTGGCGAGCCAAGGTGTTGACGCCGTTGCGACGTCAACCTGTGGTCAGTTCTAACCAATGAGTCACAGCGATGGAATGACCGTTTTGTCATAAGGACGTAACGAAAAAGATGCTATAGCGATAAGTAACCGTGTATTTGTTCAATGTTTATTGAGCAAACCCCGGTATGATCGGCCTCGCGCTGGATGATGGGGTTAATTCTTTAGTGAGAATGACCTACGGGTGCAGTCGGGTACTATTCGACGAAGGGTTGCTTTGAGTCATTTTGTTGCACCAACTTTTTTCTCTGTCCTTGCATCTAAGCTCTTTTAACCCGAGCAGCGGGGATGGAACGGCACACCTTCGTGCCACGCGGGCGTTCTTGTAGAAAAGCGCCTGATTGAAAACCGGGTCGGCAATGCGTTGCCGATCCACTAGCCAAAGGCTCTGGAAATACCATGTCCGACCGTTTCGAACTCTTCCTCACTTGCCCCAAAGGCCTTGAAGGCCTGCTTATCGAGGAAGCCGTCGGGCTTGGCCTTGAAGAAGCCCGCGAGCACACCTCCGCCGTGCGTGGCATGGCGACCATGGAAACCGCTTATCGCCTGTGCCTCTGGTCGCGTCTGGCCAACCGCGTGTTGCTGGTGCTCAAGCGCTTCCCGATGAAGGACGCTGAAGACCTGTACCACGGCGTGCTCGACGTCGAGTGGCAGGATCACATGCTCAGCGATGGCACCCTGGCCGTCGAATTCAGCGGCCACGGCTCAGGCATCGACAACACCCACTTCGGCGCCTTGAAAGTCAAAGACGCCATCGTCGACAAACTGCGCACCCCGCAGGGCGACCGTCCGTCGATCGACAAGCTCAACCCGGATCTGCGCATTCACTTGCGCCTGGATCGCGGCGAAGCAATCCTTTCTCTCGACCTTTCCGGCCACAGCCTGCACCAGCGCGGCTATCGCTTGCAGCAGGGCGCGGCGCCGCTGAAGGAAAACCTCGCGGCAGCGATCCTGATCCGTTCCGGCTGGCCACGCATTGCGGCCGAAGGCGGCGCACTGGCTGACCCGATGTGCGGTGTCGGTACGTTCCTGGTAGAAGCCGGCATGATCGCCGCCGACATGGCACCGAACCTGCGTCGTGAGCAGTGGGGCTTCACCGCGTGGCTTGGTCACGTCCCGGCGCTGTGGAAAAAACTCCATGAAGAAGCTTCCCAGCGTGCGGCTGCCGGTCTGGCCAAGCCACCGCTGTGGATTCGCGGTTACGAAGCTGATCCACGCCTGATTCAACCGGGTCGCAACAACGTTGAGCGTGCGGGCCTGAGCGAGTGGATCAAGATCTACCAGGGCGAAGTGGCGACCTTCGAGCCGCGTCCGGATCAGAACCAGAAAGGTCTGGTGATCTGCAACCCGCCGTACGGCGAGCGTCTGGGTGATGAAGCCAGCCTGCTGTATCTCTACCAGAACCTCGGCGAGCGTCTGCGTCAGGCCTGTCTGAACTGGGAAGCGGCGGTGTTCACCGGCGCCCCGGATCTGGGCAAGCGCATGGGCATCCGCAGCCACAAACAGTATTCGTTCTGGAACGGCGCGCTGCCGTGCAAGCTGCTGCTGATCAAAGTGCTGCCGGATCAATTCGTCACTGGCGAGCGTCGTACTCCGGAGCAGCGTCAGGCCGAGCGTGAGCAGGCCGCTTACGATCAAACCCCGGACGAGCCGCAAGAGCGCAAGTTCAACAAGAACGGCAACCCGATCAAACCAACGCCAGCCCCGGCGCCCGTGATCGAGCAGCCGCGCTTGAGCGAAGGCGGGCAGATGTTTGCCAACCGCCTGCAAAAGAACCTCAAGGCGATGAGCAAGTGGGTCAAGCGTGAAGGCATCGATTGCTACCGCGTCTACGATGCCGACATGCCGGAATATGCTATGGCCATCGACCTGTACCACGATTGGGTGCACGTCCAGGAATACGCCGCGCCGAAGTCCATCGACCCGGAAAAAGCCTCGGCCCGCATGTTTGACGCGCTGGCGGCGATTCCTCAGGCGTTGAACGTCGACAAGAGCCGCGTGGTGGTCAAACGCCGCGAGCGTCAGAGCGGCACCAAGCAGTACGAGCGTCAGGCTGCGCAGGGCAAGTTCAATGAAGTCAGCGAGGGCGGCGTGAAGTTGCTGGTCAACCTCACCGACTACCTCGATACCGGTCTGTTCCTCGATCACCGGCCAATCCGCATGCGCATTCAGAAAGAGGCCGCCGGCAAGCGCTTCCTCAATCTGTTCTGCTACACCGCGACGGCCAGTGTGCACGCGGCCAAGGGTGGCGCGCGCAGCACCACCAGTGTCGACCTGTCGAAAACCTACCTCGACTGGGCACGTCGCAACCTGTCGCTGAACGGCTATTCGGACAAGAATCGTCTGGAGCAGGGTGACGTGATGGCGTGGCTGGAAAGCTGCCGCGAAGAGTACGATTTGATCTTTATCGATCCGCCGACGTTCTCCAACTCCAAGCGCATGGAGGGTATTTTCGACGTGCAGCGTGATCAGGTGCAGTTGATCGACCTGGCCATGGCCCGTCTGGCACCGGGCGGTGTGCTGTACTTCTCCAACAACTTCCGCAAGTTCCAGTTGGAGGAGAACCTGGCCGAGCGTTACGCGGTCGAGGAAATCAGCGCGCAGACCATTGATCCGGATTTCGCGCGCAACACCAAGATCCACCGCGCCTGGAAAATCACGGCTCGTTGACGCTTGAGCTGGTTGGATCCACAGAGCCTTGATTTTTAAAGGCTCTTGGATCCGTTCAGCGCTAGCCAAATTAATGGCTAATAGCTATAAATCACTCATGGCCAAAGGGGGGCCTTCCCCGGAATAACTGGCGTAGTGAGTTGCCCTTATGTCGTTGCACCCCGTGCGCCCGAAGATTCTGGGTTTTATCAGCGAAGACGTCTCGGCCTGGCTGGTCGCGATGCTGGTATTGCTCGCCGGCGGGATTCTCACGGGGCTGCTTGCCTGGGCGACCTTCAATCAATTTCAGCACCAACTGCGTCAGCGCTTCCAACTGCTGGCCAATGAGCGTTACAGCCGCATCGAAGAGCGCTTTCAGGATCAGGAACAACGGCTCGATGGTCTGCGCCGCTTCTTCGCCAACTCCGAATCGGTGTCCCGTGCCGAATTCGACGGTTATACCCAACCCTTGTTGCTGCGTACCCAGGCCTATTCGTTTGCGCCCAGGGTCAGCGCTGCCGAGCGCGCCGCGTTCGAACAGCGTGTGCGTGATGAAGGCCTGAGCACCTTTACGATTCGTGAACTCAACACGCAGGGCGAATTGCAACTGGCCGCCGACCGTGATGAATACGTGCCGGTGCTATACAGCCAGACGCAAAGCCGCCTTGGCTCGCCGCTGGGTTACGACCTGCTGGCGCAACCCCTGCGCCGCGACACCCTGCAGCGTGCCGACAAACTCGGCAATCTGGCAGTGTCGCAACCGCTGCATTTGGTGAGCATCGAGCCGTCCTATGCGCGCGGTGTGCTGCTGGTCGCGCCGGTGCTGCGCGAAGGCAAGCGACCGCCGTCGGGCTACGTGATGGCAGTGATCAGCATGCGCCAGTTGTTGGCAGATGGCTTGCCGGATGCGTTCCACGACTATTTGTCAGTGCGCATTCTCGACCTGTCGACCAATGATCAACACGAGGTGTTGTTCGAGTCCACCAATGAACCGGCCCCCAGTGATCTGGCGGTGACGCGGCTGGTGCGTATGGCTGACCATGACTACCAGGTCGACATCCTGCCAAGCGATGCCTTTATCCAGGCCAACCATTCCTCGGTCGGCAGCGTGATCATTCTGGGTGGCTTGCTGAGTGTGCTGCTCAGTGCGTTGCTTTATGTGCTGGTCAGCCAACGCCAGCGGGCCCTGCGCCTGGTCGAGTTGCGCACGCAGGAATTGCACGAGCGTGAACAGGAGCTGCGCGGCACTCACGGGCAGCTGCGTGGCGTGCTGAATGCCGCCACCCAAGTGGCAATCATCGCCACCGATTTGCGCGGCGTGATCAACACCTTCAACCCCGGCGCGGAACAGATGCTCGGCTACAGCGCTGGCGATGTCGTCGGCCGCATGACCCTGGAAAATCTGCATCTGCCACGCGAGTTGATGGCACGTTCCGCCGAGTTGAGCGCGCGGTACGGCAAGCGCATACCCAACTGTCACGCGATGCTGGTCGAGGGCGGTGAAGTCGGCGGCCATGAGGCCCGTGAGTGGACGCTGGTGCGCAGCGATGGCAGTCATCTGCCGGTGAACATGCTCGCTACCCCGGTCCTGGACGAGCAGGGCCTGTGGGTCGGGCATCTGGCAATCTGCATCGATATTACCGAGCGCAAGCGCGTACACGAGGCGCTGGCGGCGCGGGACGTGTTGTTAAAGAAGCTCAGCGCCCACGTTCCGGGCGGTATCTATCAATGCAAAATGGAGTTCGGCGGGCGTTTCAGCGTGATCTATGCCAGCGATGGTATTCGCGATATTTACGAGCTGGAGCCGGACGTGCTGTTGCTCGACGCCGAGGCGATCTTTTCTCGCATCCACCCGCAAGACATCACCCGTGTACGTACGTCGATCCGTGATTCGGCCGACGACCTCAGCCCATGGCGCGAGGAGTACCGTGTGCAGTTGCCCGAACGCGGCCTGCGCTGGGTGCGCGGTGAGGCGACGCCGGAAGAGCTGCCCGGCGGCGGGGTGCTGTGGCATGGCTACATCTCGGACATTTCCGACCTCAAACGCGTGGAGGAAGAACTGCGCGCGTTGTCGGTGACCGATTCATTGACCGGTATTCATAACCGCCGCTACTTTCAGGAGCGCCTGACCACCGAAATGGCCCGAGTCGAGCGCGGCGGTGGTGAGCTGTCGGTGATCATGCTCGACATCGACCATTTCAAACGCATCAACGACCAGTACGGCCATGCCGTCGGCGACCGGGTACTGCAAGCCGTGTGCGAACGCATCGGCCATCGCTTGCGGCGCACCGATGTGTTCTGCCGCTTGGGTGGCGAGGAGTTCATGGTGTTGTGCCCGGACATCGACGGCCAACACGCGTACAGGCTGGCCGAGGAGTTATGGCGTGGCTTGCGCAGTGCACCGGTGGATGTGGTCGGCGTGGTGACCGCGAGCTTCGGTATCGCCAGTTGGCGACCGGGCGAGGGCGCCGATTCGCTGCTGCTGCGCGCCGATTCCGGTGTGTACATGGCGAAGCAGCGCGGGCGGGATCGGGTCGAGCAGATGAGTTAGGCCCTGCCACCAAACCAATGTGGGAGCGAGCCTGCTCGCGAAGGCGGTGTATCAGTCAGCACATTTATTGACTGACCTGACGCCTTCGCGAGCAGGCTCGCTCCCACAGGGTTTTGTGGTGTTGCTTGAACTTGGGTTACAGGACCGAAGCCGTCTGGGCCGTCTTCGGCTGGCGATACAGATCCAACAGCACCTGATCCAGCACCGACGACGCACCAAACGGCGCCTTGTCGTTGAGGATCGCCACCACCGCCCAGGTATTGCCATTGACGTCGCGGCTGAAACCGGCAATCGCGCGCACGGTGTTCAGGGTGCCGGTCTTGACGTGGGCTTCGCCGCGCATCGCGGTGGTCTTCAGGCGTTTGCGCATGGTGCCGTCGGTGCCGGCGATCGGCAACGAGCTGATGTATTCGGCGGCATACGGGCTGTGCCATGCCGCCTGCAGCATGCCAGCCATCTCGCGGGCGCTGACGCGTTCAGCGCGGGACAGACCGGAGCCGTTTTCCATCACCAGATGTGGCGCGGTGATGCCTTTCTTCGCCAACCACTGACGCACCACACGTTGCGCGGCTTTGGCGTCGTCACCGTCGGCGTCGTTGCGGAATTTCTGCCCCAGGCTCAGGAACAGTTGCTGGGCCATGGTGTTGTTACTGTATTTGTTGATATCGCGGATGATTTCCGCCAGATCCGGCGAGTAGGCGCGGGCCAGCAGCTTGGCGTTTTTCGGGGTCGCCGCGAGACGATCCTTGCCCTGAATGCTGCCGCCCAGTTCCTTCCAGATCGCGCGCACGGCGCCCGCGGTGTAGGTCGCGTGGTCGAGCAGCGACAGGTAGGTTTGCGAACTGCAACCTTCGCCCAGTTGCCCGGCGACGGTGACGGTCACGCTGCCATCGGGTTGCGCCACCGGGTTGTAGCGCACACCACCGGTGCATTGCTTGGAGTTGAGGGCTTTGACGGTGTTCTCGATGCGGATGCTGGCAATCGGCGGTTCCACCGAGATCAGCACACGCCCACCATCGTTGCGGGCGACAAAGCGCAGGGCCTTGAGGTTGACCAGCAGCGAGTCGGGCTTGACCAGGAACGGCTTGTTCTCGTCGTTGCCGTCGTCATTGAATTCCGGCAGTTGCGGCTGCACGAAGAAGTTGCGGTCCAGCACCAGATCACCGGTGATCTGCGTCACGCCGTTGGCGCGCAGGTCACGCATCAACAGCCAGAGTTTTTCCATGTTCAGTTTCGGATCGCCGCCACCCTTGAGGTAGAGGTTGCCGTTGAGGATGCCGCCGTTCAGGTCGCCGTCGGTGTAGAACTCGGTTTTCCATTGATGATTGGGGCCGAGCATTTCCAGCGCTGCATAAGTGGTGACCAGTTTCATGGTCGAGGCCGGGTTGACCGACACGTCGGCGTTGTACACGGTCGGGTTGCCCGGGCCGTCCAGCGGCACCATGACCAGCGACAGGGCCGAAGGCTGCAGCTTGCTGGCCTTCAGGGCTTTTTCGACGTTAGGCGTGAGGGAAGTGTTGATGGTGGCAGCAGAAACAGGCAGGGCCAGAGGAAGAAGAAGGCCGGCCAGCAATAGAGGACGCAACGATTTGATCATATGAAATAAAACCCTGCAGAAGAGGGGAAAAAAGGCGAGGACATGGATGAAAAAGCCCTCAGTGGTCATGAAAGTGTCGGCATTATGCCCCAAGGTGTTACCGCTTGTGCCGTCCCGGAGGGGGCTAATCGGTGATTTTTTTACAGGCGGTCGGCCGCAGCGTCCATAGAGGCGGGCAATTGACGTCTTAAACTGGTAAAGTGCCCGCCGTATTTACTTAAGAGGATTGTTCCAATGGCGACTAACCGTTCCCAGCGTCTGCGCAAAAAACTGTGCGTTGATGAATTTCAAGAGCTGGGTTTCGAACTGAACCTGGACTTCAAAGAAGACTTGTCCGAAGAAGCCATTGACGCTTTCCTCGAAGCATTCATCAAAGAAGCCATGGAAGCCAACGGTCTGGGTTATGTTGGCGGCGACGACTTCGGTCTGGTATGCCTGCAGAAGCGTGGCTCGGTCAACGAAGAGCAGCGTGCTGCCGTTGAAGCCTGGCTGAAAAACCGTTCCGAGCTGACCAAGGCTGAAATCAGCCCGCTGCTGGACGTTTGGTATCCGGAAAAGCCGATCAACGCGGCTAAGTGACACTGAAAAAAACGGCGACCTGAAGGTCGCCGTTTTTTTTCGTGAATCAAAAGATCGCAGCCTGCGGCAGCTCCTACATGGGAATGGTGTACACCCTGTAGGAGCTGCCGCAGGCTGCGATCTTTGCTTTTAAGCTTTACGCCAATTCAAAATCACCAACGTCAAAACCCCCGCCACAATCCCCCAGAATGCCGAACCGATGGAAAACAGCGTCAACCCTGACGCCGTGACCATAAAGGTGATCAGCGCCGCCTCACGTTCCTTCACCTCGGTCATGGCAATGCTCAAGCCATTGATGATCGAACCAAACAACGCCAGTGCGGCAATCGACAGCACCAGTTCCTTCGGCAGCGCGGCAAACAATGCCGCCAATGTGGCGCCGAACACCCCGGCGATGCCGTAGAAAATTCCGCACCACACCGCTGTGGTATAGCGCTTGTTACGATCTTCATGGGCGTGCGGCCCGGTGCAGATTGCCGCGCTGATGGCGGCGAGGTTGATGCCGTGGGAGCCGAATGGCGCCAGCAGCAGCGAGGCGATGCCGGTGGTGGTGATCAGCGGCGAGGCCGGGACGTTGTAGCCGTCGGCACGCAGCACGGCGATACCAGGCATGTTTTGCGAGGTCATGGCGACGACAAACAGCGGAATGCCGATGCTGATGGTTGCGGCGAGGGAGAAGTGCGGCGTTGTCCACACCGGCGTCGCCACTTCCAGATGAAAACCGCTGAAGTCCAGCAGCCCCATGAAACCCGACAGCGCCGTGCCGATCAGCAGTGCGGCCAGCACGGCATAACGTGGCGACAGGCGTTTGACCAGCAGATAAGTGAAGAACATCCCCAGCACCAGACCGGTGCGGTGTTGCGCGGCGACGAAGATTTCGCTGCCGATCTTGAACAGAATTCCCGCCAGCAGCGCGGCCGCCAGTGAGGCCGGAATCTTTTTGACCAGTCGTTCAAAACTGCCGGTCAACCCGCAAATGGTCACCAGCACGGCGCAAGTGATGTAGGCGCCGATGGCTTCGCCATAACTGACGCCACTCAGACTGGTGATCAGCAACGCCGCCCCTGGCGTCGACCAGGCAATGGTGATCGGCGTGCGATAGCGCAGCGACAGGCCGATCGAGCACACCGCCATGCCGATCGAAATCGCCCAGATCCACGAAGAAATCTGCCCGCTGCTCAGGCCCGCCGCTTGCCCGGCCTGAAACATCAGCACCAGTGAACTGGTGTAGCCGGTCATCATCGCGATGAACCCGGCGACGATGGCCGAGGGCGATGTGTCGGAGATGGGGCGCAGTTGCGTGTGCGTGGCGTCGTTCATGACGGCGGTGTTCCTTATATCAATGAAGATCCCCGCCACAGCGCAAATCCTTGTGGGAGCGAGCCTGCTCGCGAAGGCGGTGTGTCAGTCGACATTCATTTTGAATGTGACATGGCTTTCGCGAGCAGGCTCGCTCCCACAGGGATTGTGTGCTGAAGGCGGATTCTGCGATCAAGCCTAAACTCAATCGTAACGGATCGTTGCAATACAGCCGTGGTCACAAACAGCCATACAGTCGTGTTGCCACCATCCATTGTGTACAATCGCGCTGTTTTTTACGCGATACTTGCCAGCGACCTACTGTGCCGTATTACAGTCACGGTCTATTCGCCGCAGTTCTCCCGACTCGAGTGCCCATGAACGAACAGTTGCAACCCCTCAAGAAACAACCGCGAGCAGGCAAAGCCGGCCGCAGCGGAACCCAGGACGATATTGTCTACGCGCACATCTTCGAGGCCATCCTCGAACAGCGTCTGGCGCCCGGCACCAAGTTGAGCGAAGAAGCGCTGGGGGAAATCTTTGGGGTCAGCCGCACCATCATTCGCCGCGCCTTATCGCGTCTGGCCCATGAAGGCGTGGTGCTGTTGCGGCCAAACCGTGGCGCCGTGGTTGCAAGCCCGAGCGTTGAGGAAGCTCGCCAGGTGTTCATGGCCCGCCGTCTGGTCGAGCGTGCGATCACTGAACTGGCTGTGCAGCACGCTACCGCCGAACAGATTGCCGAGCTGCGCCAGATGGTCAACGATGAGCGCGACAGCTTCTCGCGCGGTGATCGCGGCGCCGGTATTCGTTTGTCGGGTGAATTTCACCTGAAACTGGCGGAAGCGGCGAAGAACGCGCCGTTGATCAGCTTCCAGCGCAGCCTGGTCTCGCAGACCTCGCTGATCATCGCCCAGTATGAAAGCGGCAACCGCTCGCATTGTTCCTATGACGAACACACTCAGTTGATCGACGCCATCGAAGCGCGCAACGGTGAGCTGGCGGTCGACCTGATGATGCATCACATGGATCACATCGACAGCAAGCTTAACCTCGACGAGGAAAGCGCTTCGGATGATCTGCATGCAGTGTTCTCGCATTTGTTGCAGACCAAGAAGCCGGGGCGTCCTGCGGCGAAGCTTTGAGCTGATACCGAGTCGCGGCCTTCGCGAGCAAGCCCGCTCCCACAGGGGAATGCATTTCAAATGTGGGAGCGCGAAGGTGTCCTGACAGGCAATAAAAATCCCCCGGGGTGAACGCCACCGGGGGATTTTTTTGCCTGGGGAAAACTCAGCGCTGATGCACCAGCGCACCCGCCGCATACGTCTGCTGCACCGTGCGGTCATCGCCCAGCGTCATCAACACAAACAACGTCTCGGCAATGTTGTTGGCCTGCTTCAAGCGATAGCTGAGCAGCGGTGTGGCGTTGTAATCGAGCACCAGGAAGTCGGCATCGCTGCCCGGTTGCAGGTTGCCGATCTTGTCTTCCAGACGCAGTGCCCGCGCACCGCCCAGTGTGGCCAGGTACAACGACTTGAACGGACTCAACCGCGCACCTTGTAACTGCATGACTTTGTAAGCTTCGTTCAGGGTTTGCAGCAGGGAAAAACTGGTGCCGCCGCCGACGTCAGTGCCGAGGCCGACATTCAATTTGTGCTTCTCGGCCATCGGCAGGTTGAACAAACCGCTGCCGAGGAAGAAGTTAGATGTCGGGCAGAACGAGATCGCCGAGCCGGTTTCCGCCAGACGCGCGCACTCGTCATCGCACAGGTGTACGCCGTGGGCGAATACCGAGCGCTCGCCGAGCAGTTTGTAGTGATCGTAAACGTCGAGGTAGCCCTTGCGCTCCGGGAACAGTTCCTTGACCCACTCGATTTCCTTGAGGTTCTCGCTGATGTGGGTCTGCATGTACAAATCCGGGTATTCGGTCAGCAATTGCCCGGCGAGGGTCAGTTGTTCCGGGGTACTGGTCGGGGCGAAACGCGGGGTGACTGCGTAGTGCAGACGACCCTTGCCGTGCCAGCGCTCGATCAGCGCCTTGCTCTCGACGTAGCTCGATTCGGCGGTGTCGGTCAGATAGTCCGGGGCGTTGCGGTCCATCATCACTTTGCCGGCGATCATGCGCAGATCAAGCTTCTCGGCCGCTTCAAAGAAAGAGTTCACCGACTGCGGGTGCACGCTGCCGAACACCAGTGCGGTGGTGGTGCCGTTGCGCAGCAGTTCCTTGATGAAGATGTCGGCGACGTCGTCAGCGTGGGCCTTGTCACCGAACTGGCTTTCGCACGGGAAGGTGTAGGTGTTCAGCCAGTCGAGCAGTTGTTCGCCATAGGCGCCGACCATGCCGGTTTGCGGCAGGTGGATGTGGGTGTCGATGAAGCCTGGAGTAATCAGCGCATCTTGATAGTGGTTGATCTCGATGTCCGCCGGCAGGGTCGGCAGCAGTTCGCTGGCGTGGCCGAGGGCGCTGATCTTGCCGCCATCGACCACCAGCAGGCCGTCCTCGAAATATTCGTAGGAGGCTTCGATCCCGACGTCGGCGGGGTCGGCGATGCTGTGCAGGATGGCGGCGCGGTAGGCTTTGCGAGTCAGAGGCATGAGGGTTCTCTAATCAATTTGAGGCTTTGAGTTTGGCGGCTTCACTGCGGCGCGAAACGGGCAGCAGTTTGGCAATCGGTTCGGCGCTGGCGGTGTGCTGGCCGAAATTGGCGTTATAGGTGGCGATGATTTCGCCGGCGATGGAGATGGCGATTTCCACAGGCAGTTTGCCTTTGACTTCGCTGATGCCCATCGGGCAGCGCATGCGTTGCACGACGCTGGCGTCGAAACCGCGATCACGCAAGCGGTGTTCGAATTTGGCGCGTTTGGTCTTCGAGCCGATCAGGCCGAACCAGGTGAAATCGTTGCGCTTGAGGATCGCGGCGGTCAGCTCCAGATCCAGCTGATGGTTGTGGGTCATGACGATGCAGTAGCTGCCGGCGGGCAGGTCATCGATTTCATCCACCGGCTCTTCGGCGACGATTTTACGCACGCCATGGGGAATCTGTTCGGGGAATTCCTCTTCCCGCGAATCGATCCAGCGCACCCGGCAGGGCAGGCTGGCGAGCAACGGTACCAGTGCGCGGCCGACGTGGCCGGCACCGAACACGGCGATCTGCGCCTGCACCTGGCCCATCGGTTCGAACAGCAACACGGTGGCGCCACCGCAGCATTGGCCCAGACTGGCGCCCAGGCTGAAGCGCTCCAGATGGGTGTCCTGCTTGCCGCTGGCGAGCATCTCGCGGGCGATCTGCATGGCTTTGTATTCCAGATGCCCGCCACCGATGGTGTCGAAGATCTGTCTGGCGCTGACGACCATTTTCGAGCCGGCATTGCGTGGCGTCGAGCCGAGTTCTTCGATGATCGTCACCAGCACACAGGGTTCGCCCTGGTTCTGCAGGTCGGCGAGGGCGTCGATCCAGTTGTACATAGTTCACCCCTACAACATCGTTGTCTGTTCGGGCCTCTTCGCGAGCAGGCTCGCTCCCACAGGGGAATGCATTCCAAATGTGGGAGCGAGCCTGCTCGCGAATGGCCGCGCCTCGGTCCTAGAGCGGAGCCAACTCGGTTTCAGCTTCAACGGCTTTCACCGCTTTCAGCTGGCGCATCTGCTCACACCCCCACAACACCCGCTCGGGTGTCGCCGGCGCATCGATCTGCGGCTGATGCTTGTAGTCACCGAGGCTCGCCACTGCATCCTTGATCGCACACCACGCGGCAATCCCGAGCATGAACGGCGGCTCACCCACAGCCTTGGAATGGAACACCGTGTCTTCCGGGTTCTTGCGGTTTTCCACCAGCTTCACCCGCAAGTCCAGCGGCATGTCCGCCACGGCCGGGATCTTGTAGCTGGCCGGGCCGTTGGTCATCAGCTTGCCTTTGTTGTTCCAGACCAGCTCTTCCATGGTCAGCCAGCCCATGCCCTGCACGAAGCCACCTTCAACCTGACCGATGTCGATGGACGGGTTCAGCGAGGCGCCGACGTCGTGAAGAATGTCGGTACGCAGCATCTTGTACTCGCCGGTCAGGGTGTCGACGATCACTTCGCAGCACGCCGCGCCGAAGGCGAAGTAGTAGAACGGACGGCCGCGGGCCTGGCTGCGGTCGTAGTAGATTTTCGGGGTCTTGTAGAAACCGGTGCTCGACAGCGAGACCTGATTGAAATACGCCTGCTGGATCAGCGCTTCGAAAGTCAGGATGTGATCGCGAACGCGCACATGGCCGTTGTGGAATTCGACGTCTTCTTCGCTGACTTTGAAGTGCCGTGCGGCAAATTCGACCAGACGTTGTTTGATGATCTCGGCGGCATTCTGCGCGGCTTTACCGTTAAGGTCAGCGCCACTCGACGCAGCGGTCGGCGAGGTGTTGGGCACCTTGTCGGTATTGGTCGCGGTGATTTGCACGCGGTCGATTTCGACCTGGAACACTTCGGCCACGACCTGCGCGACTTTGGTGTTCAGGCCTTGGCCCATTTCCGTGCCGCCGTGGTTCAGGTGGATGCTGCCGTCGGTGTAGATGTGGATCAGCGCACCGGCCTGGTTGAGGAAGCTCGCGGTGAAGGAGATGCCGAATTTCACCGGGGTCAGCGCCAGGCCTTTTTTCAGGATCGGGCTGTTGGCGTTGTAGCGACGAATCGCTTCGCGGCGCTCGGCGTACTGGCTGCTTTCTTCCAGTTCGGCGGTCATCTCTTCGAGCATGTTGTGCTCGACGGTCTGGTAGTAATGGGTGACGTTGCGTTCGGTCTTGCCGTAATAGTTGGCCTTGCGCACGGCGAGTGGATCGAGGTTGAGGTGGCGGGCAATCGCGTCCATCACTTCTTCGATGGCGACCATGCCTTGCGGGCCACCGAAACCACGGTACGCGGTGTTCGACGCGGTATTGGTCTTGCAGCGGTGACCGTTGATGGTCGCGTCGCCGAGGTAGTACGAGTTGTCCGAGTGGAACATCGCCCGGTCAACGATCGACGCGGACAAGTCCGGCGAGCAGCCGCAGTTACCGGCCAGGTCCATGTTGATCCCGTGCAGGCGCCCGGTGCTGTCGAAACCGACGTCGTACTCGACATAGAACGGGTGACGCTTGCCGGTCATCAGCATGTCTTCGACGCGCGGCAGGCGCATCTTGGTCGGCTGACCGGTGAGGTGCGCGACCACCGCGCACAGGCACGCCGGGCTCGCGGCCTGAGTTTCCTTGCCACCGAAACCGCCGCCCATGCGGCGCATGTCGACGACGATCTTGTTCATCGAAACGTCGAGCACTTCGGCGACCAGTTTCTGCACTTCGGTCGGGTTTTGCGTGGAGCAGTAAACGATCATGCCGCCGTCTTCGGTTGGCATCACCGAGGAGATCTGCGTCTCCAGATAGAAGTGTTCCTGACCGCCAATGTGCAGCGTGCCTTGAATGCGGTGTTCAGCCGTGGCCAACGCACCGGCCGAATCACCACGTTGGTGGGTGTGGCTGTCGAGCACGAAGTGGCGTTTGCGCAGGGCTTCAACCACGTCGAGTACAGGCTCGAGATCTTCGTATTCGATGATCGCGGCCATTGCCGCTTTGCGTGCGGTTTCCAGATCTTTCGCCGCCACGGCCAGCACCGGTTGACCGACAAATTGCACGTCATCGATGGCCAACAGCGGATCGCCGGGCATCAACGGGCCAATGTCTTTCAGGCCCGGTACGTCTTCGTGGGTGATGGCAATGCGCACGCCTTCGAAGGCGTAGCAGGGCTTGGTATCGATGCTGATGATTTTTGCGTGGGCGCGGTCCGACAGGCGTGCATACAGGTGCAACTGATTCGGGAATTCCAGCCGATCATCGATGTACTGCGCTTCACCGGACACATGCTTGGCGGCGCTGTCGTGCTTGACGCTGCGGCCGACACCAGTGGTCAGGTCCTTGGCGAACAGCTCGGCCAATTCAGCCTGGGTCTTCTCTACGGCGTGATGGTTAGACATAAGCGGTCACCCGAGTCTCGATGTGCGGTGTTTGCAGTTCGATGAAGTATTTGCGCAGCAGGTTCTGCGCGCTGAGCAGGCGATATTCCTTGCTGGCGCGGAAGTCCGAGAGCGGCGTGAAGTCTTCGGCCAGTGCGGCGCAGGCGCGTTCGATCACGGTGTTGTTGAACGGTGCACCGATCAGCACGGCCTCGCAGTGGGTGGCGCGTTTCGGGATCGCGGCCATGCCACCAAACGCCATGCGCGCATCGGTGATCACACCGTTTTCGACGCGCAGGTTGAACGCGGCGCAGACGGCGGAGATGTCATCGTCCAGACGCTTGGAGACTTTGTAGGCGCGGAACAACTGCTCGGCGCTGGCGCGTGGGACGATGATCTTCTCGATGAATTCACTTTCCTGACGGGCCGTGACTTTGTAATCGATGAAGTAATCTTCCAGGTTCAGGGTGCGGCGGGTTTCGCCTTTGCACAGCACCACCTGTGCGCCGAGGGCGATCAGCAGCGGTGGCGAGTCACCAATCGGCGAGGCGTTGCCGATGTTGCCGCCGAGGGTGCCCTGGTTGCGGATTTGCAGGGAGGCGAAGCGGTGCAGCAATTCGCCGAAGTCCGGGTATTCGGCGTTCAGCGCTTCGTAGCAGTCGGAGAGGGCGGTGGCCGCGCCGATTTCGATGCGGTCGTCGAAGCGGTCGATGCGCTTCATCTCGGCGACGTTGCCGACGTAGATCATTACCGGCAAGGTGCGGTGGAACTGGGTGACTTCCAGTGCCAGATCGGTACCGCCGGCGAGCAGTCGCGCTTGTGGATAAGCGTCATAGAGATCGGCCAGATCGGCGACGGTCAGCGGCACCAAGCAGCGTTTGTCACCGCTGTTGAGTTCGCCGATATCGGTCGGGGCAATGGCTTTGAGGCGAGCGATGGTGTCCGCTTCGCGGGCATCGAACTGGTCCGGTTGCTTACCGCAGCAGGATTGTTCGGCAGCGGCCAGAATCGGCCGGTAGCCGGTGCAGCGGCAGAGGTTGCCGGCCAGCGCTTCGTGGGCTTTGGCCTGATCCGGGGCATCACTGTTCTTTTGCAGGGCAAACAGCGACATGACGAAACCGGGGGTGCAGAAACCGCACTGCGAACCGTGGCACTCGACCATGGCTTTTTGCACGCTGTGCAGTTCGCCTTGGTGCTTGAGGTCTTCGACGCTGATCAGTTGCTTGCCGTGCAGCGACGAAACGAACGTCAGGCACGAGTTGAGGCTGCGATAGCGAATGTGTTCGCGACCATCGTCATCCGTTTGCAACTCGCCGACCACCACGGTGCAGGCGCCGCAGTCACCGCTGGCGCAACCTTCTTTGGTGCCGGATTTGCCTACGTGTTCACGCAAGTAATTGAGCACAGTCAGATTCGGGTCCAGGGCGTGCTCGCTACGGAGTTCCTGGTTAAGTAAAAACTGGATCACGGAAGGCCTCGCAGACTCATTATTGTTGTTAACCGACTTGAGCCGAATTTAGCATCTCTGACTTTTCGGTCAATGGTTTTCTGACCTAAAGGTCAAGAAAACGCATTTCGTCGATCAGCAACGTGTCTATTCAGTATTGACCCTCATTGAGTCACCTGGTTTTTTGTTTGTTTTTCTATAGAAAGTTGCGGGATTCGTGCCAAAAACCGCTGAGTGGGCACTCCGCCATGCCCGTGCATTTGCGCTACACTGCGCCGCTTGTGCAGATCGATAGAGTTTGAAGGACAACCATGACGTTCAAGGCGCCGGACAGCCTCGCCGAGCAAATTGCTCACCACCTCGCCGAACGCATCATTCGTGGCGAAATGAAGCCGGGAGAGCGCATCCAGGAACAGAAGGTCACGCTGGCACTGAATGTCAGCCGCGGATCGGTCCGCGAAGCCTTGCTGATCCTCGAGCGCCGTCACCTGATCGCTATCCTGCCGCGCCGTGGCGCGCACGTCACCGAACTGACGGCGCACAAGGTGCAGAGCCTGTGCACGCTGATGAGCGAGTTGTACATCCTGCTCGGCAACTCGGTGGCCGATGGCTGGCAGACCCAGGCCGACATGGCGCCGTTCGTGCAGATCCAGCAGCGCCTGACCGCCAGCTACGAGCGTCAGGACATCCGCGCGTTTGTCGATGACAGCTTCGCGGTGATGCGCGCCGCCTATCCGTTTGCCAACAACCCGTACCTGCAAGAGACCGTCGAGAACCTGCAACCGGCCATGAGCCGCGCGTACTTCCTCGCCCTCGAACAGCGCAAGGCCGAAATGAGCGAATTCCTCGAACTGTTCGAACGCTTGCTGGCCGCTGTGCTTGCCCGTGATCTGCCGCAGATCCGCATCGTGCTGACGGCTTACGCCCAGCGCAGTTGCGATCTGGTGGTGTCTGCCCTGACGGTCGCCTAAGCGTGCGGCTCAAGTGCATCAAACTGGCGGGATTCAAATCCTTCGTCGACCCGACCACGGTGAACTTCCCCAGTAACATGGCGGCGGTCGTCGGGCCGAACGGTTGCGGCAAGTCGAACATCATCGACGCCGTACGCTGGGTGATGGGCGAAAGTTCGGCGAAGAACCTTCGTGGCGAGTCGATGACCGACGTCATCTTCAACGGCTCGACCAGTCGTAAACCGGTGAGCCAGGCGAGCATCGAACTGGTGTTCGACAACTCCGACGGCACACTGCTGGGCGAATACGCGGCTTACGCGGAAATCTCCATTCGCCGCAAAGTCACCCGCGACAGCCAGACCACGTATTACCTCAACGGCACCAAATGCCGTCGTCGCGACATCACCGATATCTTCCTCGGCACCGGCCTCGGCCCGCGCAGTTACTCGATCATCGAGCAGGGGATGATCTCCAAGCTGATCGAGTCCAAACCTGAAGATCTGCGCAACTTTATTGAAGAAGCCGCGGGCATCTCAAAGTACAAGGAACGTCGGCGCGAGACCGAAAACCGCATCCGCCGCACCCATGAAAACCTCGCCCGTCTGACTGACCTGCGCGACGAGCTTGAGCGTCAACTCGAACGCTTGCACCGCCAGGCCGAGGCCGCCAAGAAGTATCAGGAATTCAAAGCCGAGGAGCGTCAGCTCAAGGCGCAGCTGTCGGCCTTGCGCTGGCAGGATCTGAACGATCAGGTCGGCCAGCGCGAGTCGATCATCGGCACCCAGGAAGTCAGTTTCGAAGCGCTGGTTGCCGAGCAGCGTAACGCTGACGCGGCCATCGAGCGCCTGCGCGACGGGCACCATGATCTGTCGGAACGCTTCAATCTGGTGCAGGGACGCTTCTATTCGGTCGGCGGCGACATTGCCCGGGTCGAGCAGAGCATCCAGCATGGTCAGCAACGCTTGCGCCAGTTGCAGGACGACTTGAAAGAAGCCGAGCGCGCGCGCCTGGAAACCGAATCTCACCTGGGTCATGACCGCACGCTGCTGCTGACCCTCGGCGAAGAGCTGGACATGCTCACGCCCGAGCAGGAAGTCACCAGCGCCGCCGCCGAAGAGGCCGCCGCTGCGCTGGAAGATTCCGAAGCCGTCATGCACGGCTGGCAGGAGCAGTGGGACACGTTCAACCTGACCGCTGCCGAACCGCGCCGCCAGGCCGAAGTGCAGCAGTCGCGCATCCAGCAACTGGAAACCAGCATGGAGCGCCTGGCCGACCGGCAGAAACGCCTCGGCGAAGAGCGCGCGCTGCTGTCGGCCGATCCGGAAGACGCGGCGATCATGGAACTCAACGAGCAGCTCGCCGAGTCCGAAGCGACCCTCGAAGATTTGCAGACCAGCGAAGAGGCCCAAGTCGAAAAGCTCGAACAACTGCGTCAGGAGTTGCAGCAAGCGTTGACCGCGCAGCAACAGGCGCAGGGTGATTTGCAGCGCCTCAACGGTCGCTTGGCTTCTCTGGAAGCCTTGCAGCAAGCCGCGCTCGATCCGGGCACCGGCACCGCCGAATGGCTGAAGGAACACAACCTTGCTGAACGTCCGCGTCTGGCCGAAGGCCTGAAGGTGGAAGCGGGTTGGGAGCTGGCGGTGGAAACCGTGCTCGGCGCGGATCTGCAAGCGGTGCTGGTCGATGATTTCAGCGGCTTCGATCTGTCCGGTTTCACCCAAGGCGATTTGCGCCTGCTCAGCCCCGGCACCGATGGCGCACGCGTGGCCGGCAGCTTGTTGGATAAAGTCGAGGCGCAGATCGATCTGTCGCCGTGGCTCGGTCAGGTCAAACCGGTCGACAGTCTGGAGCAGGCGTTGGCCTTGCGCGGTCAGTTGAGCGCCGGGCAGAGCCTGATCAGCCGCGACGGCTACTGGGTCGGTCGGCACTTTCTGCGCGTGCGTCGCGCCAGTGAAGCCGAAAGTGGCATGCTCGCCCGTGGCCAGGAAATCGAGGCGCTGCATCTGGAACGCGAAGAGAAAGAAGCCACCGTCGAGGCCATGGAAACCCGCCTGCAAACCCTGCGTGCGCAACAGCGTCAGCAGGAAAACGGTCGCGAACATTTGCGTCGTTTGCTGCAGGACGAAGCCCGTCAGCAAGGTGAATTGAAAGCCCAGTTGTCTGCCGGCAAAGCCAAGGCCGAACAACTGACGCTGCGCCGCACGCGTCTTGATGAAGAGCTGGTCGAACTCGGTGAACAACGCGAGCTTGAGCACGAACAAGTCGGCGAAGCGCGCATGCAATTGCAGGAAGCGCTGGACGCCATGGCGCTGGATACCGAGCAGCGTGAATTGTTGCTGGCCCAGCGCGACAGCTTGCGCGAACGCCTCGATCGCGTGCGTCAGGAAGCGCGGCAGCACAAGGATCACGCGCATCAGTTGGCCGTGCGGCTCGGATCGTTGCGCGCCCAGCACGACTCCACGCGCCAGGCGCTGGAACGTCTGGAAATGCAGGCCGAGCGTCTGACCGAAAAGCGCGAACAGTTGAGTCTGAATCTGGAGGAGGGCGAGGCGCCGCTGGAAGAGCTGCGCCTCAAACTTGAAGAGCTGCTCGACAAACGCATGACGGTTGACGAGGAACTCAAGACCGCGCAGATCGCCCTGGAAGATGCTGATCGCGAACTGCGCGACGCGGAAAAACGCCGGACTCAAGCCGAGCAGCAATCGCAACTGATCCGTGGCCAGCTCGAACAGCAACGCATGGAATGGCAAGCCCTGACCGTGCGCCGCAAGGCATTGCAGGATCAACTGCTCGAAGACGGCTACGATCTCAATGGCGTGCTTGCGACGTTGACGGCGCAGGCCAGTGAACGCGAAGCCGAAGAAGAACTCGAACGGATCAATGCGCGGATTCAGCGCCTGGGTGCGATCAACCTCGCGGCCATCGACGAATACACGCAACAATCGGAGCGTAAACGTTATCTGGATGCTCAGGACGCCGATCTGGTCGAAGCCCTGGAGACCCTGGAAAACGTTATCCGCAAGATCGACAAGGAAACCCGCAACCGTTTCAAAGATACCTTTGATCAGATCAATGGCGGTTTACAGGCACTTTTTCCAAAAGTTTTCGGTGGTGGACGGGCGTATTTGGAACTGACGGGCGAAGATCTACTCGATACAGGGGTAACGATCATGGCGCAGCCGCCAGGAAAGAAGAACAGCACCATCCATTTGCTCTCCGGCGGGGAAAAAGCCCTGACCGCACTGGCACTGGTTTTTGCGATCTTCAAATTGAATCCGGCGCCGTTCTGCATGCTCGATGAGGTTGACGCGCCACTGGATGACGCTAACGTTGGACGCTACGCACGATTGGTCAAAGAGATGTCGCAGACCGTGCAGTTCATCTATATCACCCACAACAAGATCGCCATGGAAATGGCCGAGCAGTTGATGGGCGTAACGATGCATGAGCCAGGTTGTTCGCGACTGGTAGCCGTGGATGTCGAGGAGGCGATGGCGATGGTGGACGCCTGAGCCAATGTGGTGTCGGAAAGGTATTAGAGGGTTGTAGGACTTTTTTACCGGCTTCGACTTGCTGGCCAATCGACATATTCGCGCAAGCCAATGAGACAGACGGTGTAAAGTTGTCTTTGGTCGTGCTAGTTTAATGTCAATTTTTCGTATACGTGGGCAAAACGCCTGTCAGAACATAGAGTTGGCGCCACGTTTTAAAGCGGTTTGCACAGTGTAAACCCCTTATTTTTCGGCATTTTTTATAGAGGCACGGGATTACATGGAAATCGGTCTGCGCGAGTGGCTGATCGTCATCGGCATCATTGTGATAGCCGGTATTCTTTTCGATGGCTGGCGCCGTATGCGCGGCGGCAAGGGAAAACTGAAATTCCGTCTTGACCGAAGTCTGTCCAACCTGCCGGACGAGGACACCAGCGCCGAGCTGTTGGGCCCGGCCCGCGTTCTGGATACGCACAAAGAACCGCAACTGGACGAGCACGATCTGCCGTCGGTGAGCATGCCGGCCCGCGAAGCACGCGAGCCTCGCGAATCCGGTTCGAAACGTGGCAAGCGCGGCAGCAACGGTCCGGCCCAGGGCGACCTGAACCTCGACCTGGACCTGGACGGCGGCCCGAGCTTCAGCAGCCGTGACGACTTCGTCGAAGACAGCAAGCCTGCGCCTGCCGTGGTCGACAAGGATCAGCCGCAAGCTGAAGAAGTTTTGGTGATCAGCGTGATCTGCCGCGACGCCGCCGGCTTCAAAGGCCCGGCGCTGTTGCAGAACATTCTGGAAAGCGGTCTGCGTTTTGGTGAAATGGACATTTTCCACCGTCACGAAAGCATGGCCGGCAACGGCGAAGTGCTGTTCTCCATGGCCAATGCGGTCAAGCCGGGCATCTTCGATCTGGACGACATCGACCATTTCAGCACCCCGGCCGTGAGCTTCTTCCTCGGCCTGCCAGGTCCGCGTCATCCCAAGCAAGCCTTCGACGTGATGGTGGCGGCAGCTCGCAAGCTGTCGCAGGAACTGAACGGCGAGCTGAAAGATGACCAGCGCAGCGTCCTCACTGCGCAGACCATCGAGCACTACCGTCAGCGCATCGTCGAATTCGAACGCCGCGCATTGACCCAGAAGCGCTAAAGGCCAAGATCAAAAGATCGCAGCCTTCGGCAGCTCCTACAGAGGAACGCGATCCCTGTAGGAGCTGTCGAGAGCAACGAGGCTGCGATCTTTAAATGATGAAACTGGAGCAGCCTCGGCTGCTCTTTTGCTTTATGAGAGAACACCCATGACCGCCGCCAAAAACCGCATTCTAGAGCTGCGTGCTGAACTCGATCAGCACAACTACCGTTACCACGTCCTCGACGAGCCGAGCATTCCGGACGCCGAGTACGACCGGTTGTTTAGAGAGCTGAAGAATTTAGAGGATGAGCATCCGGAGTTTTTCAGTTCGGACTCTCCAACTCAAAGGGTTGGCAGTGTAGTTAGTTCTGTCTTCACAAAGGTTCAGCACGACGTTCCCATGTTGAGCCTGGACAACGCGTTCAGTGAAGCCGAAATGATCGATTTTGATCGGAGAGTGGGGAAGGGGCTAGGCCTCGCTTCTGGAGATCTATTCGGTCCAGGGGAAGTCGAATATAGCTGTGAGCCGAAACTAGATGGTTTAGCGATTAGCTTGCTCTATGAGGATGGAAAGCTAGTTCGCGGTGCTACGCGCGGTGATGGTGCTGTTGGTGAAGACGTGACTGCTAACGTGCGGGTTGTTCGCAGTATCCCGTTAAAACTTAGTGGAAAGGATTGGCCGCGACTTTTAGAGATTCGTGGCGAAGTATTCATGACTAAGGCGGGGCTCGATAAGCTTAATGAGACGCAGGCTGAGGCTGGTGCAAAGCTCTTCGCAAATCCGCGTAACGCCGCTGCTGGCAGCCTACGACAGTTAGACTCTAGTATTACTGCAAAGCGTCCACTTCAGTTTTGTAGTTACGGGGTTGGGCATGTTGAGGGGGAGTTGCCAGAAAAATATACAGAAGTTCTTTCAGCTCTCAAAGAGTGGGGGGTGCCAGTTAGTCATGAGTTGGTCGTGGCGCGAGGCATAGATCAATGCTTGGCGTACTATGAGGATATTGGACGGCGCAGAAGCTCACTTCCTTATGATATTGATGGCGTGGTGTTTAAGGTAAATGATGTCACTCAGCAGCGAATGCTGGGTTTTAGTGCGAGAGTTCCTCGTTGGGCAATTGCTCAGAAATTTCCTGCTGTGGAAGAATTAACAACCCTGCTGAATATTGACTTTCAGGTTGGTCGCACAGGTGCTGTAACTCCAGTTGCTAGATTGCAGCCGGTAAAGGTTGGTGGTGTAGTTGTTTCTAACGCCACCTTGCACAATATGGCTCAAGTCGAAAAACTTGATTTGAAGATAGGGGACATCGTAACGGTGCGACGCGCCGGTGATGTGATCCCTCAAGTTATCGGGGTCACTTTAGAGCGGCGACCCGATAATGCTTCGCCTGTAGTTATCCCAAGTTTATGTCCTGCTTGCGGAGCCCGGGTTGAAAGAACGAAACTGGTCAGGCATACCAAGGCGGGTAAGATTTTTACCGAAGGTGCAATCTATCGCTGTGTTGCGGGTTTGAACTGCAGTGCTCAGTTGAAGCAGTCAATAATTCATTTTGTCTCACGTCGCGCTATGAACATAGATGGGCTTGGAGAAAAGATTGTTGAGCAACTGGTTGAGGAGGGGCTGGTTGCATCTCCTGCAGATTTGTATTCCCTTAAATTTGAGCAGATAGTTGATTTGGAGGGCTTTGCGAAACTCTCCAGTAGTAATCTGCTAGAGTCTATTGTCCTCAGTAAAGCACCTACGCTGGCTCGGTTTATATACGCATTAGGTATTTCTAATGTTGGTGAGGAAACGGCGAAGGTATTGGCTAGATCGCTTGGGTCCCTAGATCGAATTATTCTGGCCCTTCCTGAAGTTCTGACCTATCTTCCGGATATTGGGTGTGAAGCTGCTGAAGATATTCATAATTACTTCATCGATGAGCGAAATGCGCTGACGGTAAAGCAGTTGCGAAAAGAACTGGCTATTGTTGAATCTGGAGAGCTGCATGGGGAGCTGGCATCCAGTGTCTCTCTTGGGAGCTTGATAGAAAAGTTACATATAAATTCCATTGGTTCCACTGCAGCTGAAAAGCTTGATAAGAAATTCGGTGGTGAATTAGATAAGTTGATCGATGCTGACTGGTTGGAGCTTGCAACGGTTCTGACAACCGCTCAGTGGAAAAATGTTCGTGCTTTTTTTGATGTTGAAGAAAATAGAAAGAAAGCTCAGTCTATTGAAGATCAGTTGCGGGAATTTGGTATGCATTGGGCGTTGGTGAAAAAAGACGTCACTGCGCTGCCTGAGAGCGGAAAAACTTGGGTGTTGACTGGAGCACTGGAGTTTATGAGTAGAGAAGTTGCCAAGGAATATTTGGAAAAATTAGGTGCCAAGGTTTCTGGCTCCGTATCGGCTAAAACCTATCGTGTAGTGGCGGGGCCGGGTGCCGGATCTAAACTGACCAAGGCAAACGAATTGGGTG
The DNA here is from genome assembly GCF_002813455.1 of Pseudomonas baetica. Classification (NCBI taxonomy): domain Bacteria; kingdom Pseudomonadati; phylum Pseudomonadota; class Gammaproteobacteria; order Pseudomonadales; family Pseudomonadaceae; genus Pseudomonas; species Pseudomonas baetica. The sequence continues at coordinate 5,949,293 of NZ_PHHE01000001.1, forward strand.
TGGAAGTAATGGACGAAGAAAACTTCATCTCCTTCCTCAAAGACCGTGGCTTTCAGGTCTGACACGAAACCTGTGGTGAGGGGATTTATTTGATCGTTCCCACGCTCCCGCGTGGGAACGCCGCCCCGGACGCTCCGCGTCCGCTGTGACGCAGAGCGTCACTGGATGCATTCCCACGCAGAGCGTTGGAACGATCAACCCGCAAGAATGATCTAGTCTTGGCAAGCCCCAGGGAGAGATCGCCATGTACCGCTTTTTCGAGCAGCTCAGTTCCCGCATCGTCGCGCCGTTCATGGGCGAATCCTCGCGCAACAGCAAAGTCTGGCCGTGCCGCTGCGGTCAGTCGCTGTTCTTTCGCAACAGCCAGTGCCTGGCCTGCAACGCGTTGCTCGGCTATCAACCCGAAGAAAGTCGCCTGACTTCATTGCAACCGGGGCCGCAGGACGGCACCTGGACGCTCGACGCCGATCCCGATGCCGGGTTGTTCCGCCGTTGCGCCAACCTCGATACGCCAGCAGCGTGCAACTGGTTACTGCCGTTCAACGGTCATGACACTTTGTGCATCGCCTGTAGCCTCAATCGCACCATCCCCGACCTGTCTGATCCGGAAAACCCCGAACGCTGGCGCAAAGTGGAAATCGCCAAGCGTCGTCTGGTCGCACAACTGATCACTTTGGGCCTGCAGGTCACCCCGAAAACCGTGGACGAGGAAACCGGGCTGGCCTTCGACTTCATCGGCGTCGACCTCGAAGGCAATGCGCCGATGACTGGCCACGCCAACGGCCTGATCACCCTCGACATCAAGGAGGCCGACGACGCCCACCGTGAGCAGGTGAGGGCGCAAATGCATGAACCCTATCGCACCTTGCTCGGGCATTTTCGCCATGAGGTCGGGCACTACTATTGGGATCGGTTGATCGCCAATGGCCCGTGGCTTGAATCATTCCGCAACCTGTTCGGCGACGAGCGCGCCAGTTATGCCGAGTCGCTGGATCGACACTACCAGCAGGGCGCCCCACTGGACTGGCCGCAACACTACGTCAGCGCCTACGCGACCATGCACCCATGGGAAGACTGGGCGGAAACCTGGGCGCATTACCTGCACATGATGGACGCGGTAGACACCGCGCTGGGCTTCGGCATGAGCGCGCGGGAGATGGACTTCGACTACCAGCCGTTTCTGCCGAGCACCTTGTTCGATCCGTCGCACCCCGGCGGTGAGGCGTTTCTGTCCTTCGTCAACGCATGGATCGAACTGGCCGGGATGCTCAACGAATTGTCACGCAGCATGGGCCAGCCGGATTTCTACCCGTTTGTGCTGCCGGCGGCGGCGATCACCAAGCTGCATTTCATTCACTTGGTGATCCAGCGGGTGGGCGGCCGGGCGGACGAGGTGTTATCCCTGTAGGAGCGGCCGCGGGCTGCAATCTTTTGCCGTCATCGCATGTCCTTGAAGCCATTCATATTTTTTATCTACAACCAACGGTTGTAACTTCATCTCAGATAGGTACAATGGCGCGGCTCGCCGACTGGCGAGTGTCGTTATGGTGACCCCATCGGTCCCCCCGCAACGATTACCCGTGAACCTGGTCAGAGCCGGAAGGCAGCAGCCACAGCGGGAACATTGTGTGCCGGGGTGTGGCTGGTGGGGTTACCACCTTAACGAACAATCGAACGCTTCAACAGAACTGCATGGGTTTCGCCCACTGCGGTTTTTTTGCGTCTGCGATTTAACGTGCCGACACAAATCCCGCTGCTGATGAGGATCCTGTGGGAGCTGGCTTGCCAGCGATAGCGGTGGGTCAGGTTCATCTATTTCACTGAAAATCCGCAATCGCTGGCAAGCCAGCTCCCACAGGGTTATGGGGTGTTCTCAGGGTTGCCGGTATAGAGCCGAATAATCTCATCAATCTCCCCCGACATTTTCATCCTCAGCAACGTGCGCAAAATGCGCTGCACCGGCACCTTCGGATCATTCCTCACGTAACAACCGACTTTCTGCTCCTGCAGCACCGCCACGCCTTGCAGTTGCTGCTCCGGCATCAATCGCTGGTTAAACCAGTCCAGCGTCCACTGATTGCTCACTGCATACCGGTAGCGCCCGGCCAGCAGTTTCTCCAGCACCTGCTCCTGATTGCGCGCATCTTCGCGTTGCAGCCGATCAGCATCAAACAGCGGTTGCAGAGTAGGGTAGCTGTAGCCCAGAACGGTGCCGATGGATTGGCGGGGCAGGTGAGCGGGATCGACACTGGCAGGTTGATCCTTGCGGCTGATCAACAGATCGCGCTGGAAGAACAACGGCAGACTCCAGATGTAATCCCCCGACTGATTCGGCAGCCATGACTGCGCGGCATAGCAGCGCACATCTATTTCGCCATGTTCCATGGCGCTCTGCACGCGTGCGCGGGGCAGGACGTGAAACTCGGCCGGTACGCCGACCTGCGTGGCCAGGCTGAGCATCAGATCGTAGAGAATGCCCTGCGTCGGTCGCCCGCGTTCATATTGCACCATCGGCATCGCCCAGCTGTCGGGCATGGCGAAGCGCAACGGGGCTTGCGCTGCCGTCACATTCAGGCTGATTCCCAGCAACGCCCCCACGGCCCAACGCATAAACGCTCCGGTAATTCCCGATCCCGAGCCGATAAAAGCCCCTGCTGATGCAGCTTAGCCATATTAGACAAGGACACCGGATGCAATTTTGCCCTTGCTCCGCTAGCATTAGCCGCTTCAGCTTCCTTCGTTGCGACGGTTTTCGATGAGTTATCAGGTTCTTGCACGTAAATGGCGTCCGCGCTCGTTCCGCGAAATGGTCGGCCAGACCCATGTGCTCAAGGCTCTGATCAATGCCTTGGACAGCCAGCGGCTGCACCACGCGTACCTGTTCACCGGTACGCGCGGGGTGGGTAAAACCACGATTGCGCGGATCATTGCCAAATGCCTGAACTGTGAGACAGGTATCACTTCCAGCCCTTGCGGCGAATGTTCGGTGTGCCGCGAGATTGACGAGGGCCGCTTCGTCGACCTGATCGAGATCGACGCCGCGAGCCGCACCAAGGTCGAAGACACCCGCGAGCTGCTCGACAACGTGCAGTACGCGCCAAGCCGCGGGCGCTTCAAGGTCTACCTGATCGACGAAGTGCACATGCTCTCCAGCCATTCCTTCAATGCGCTGCTGAAAACCCTCGAAGAGCCGCCGCCCTACGTCAAGTTCATCCTGGCGACCACTGACCCGCAGAAACTTCCGGCAACGATTTTGTCGCGGTGCCTGCAGTTCTCCCTGAAGAACATGACGCCGGAGCGCGTGGTCGAGCATTTGACCCACGTTCTCAGCGCCGAAAACGTGCCGTTCGAAGACGACGCGCTGTGGTTGCTCGGTCGCGCGGCTGACGGTTCGATGCGTGACGCCATGAGCCTGACCGATCAGGCAATTGCCTTCGGTGAAGGCAAGGTTCTGGCCACCGACGTGCGGGCGATGCTCGGTACGCTGGATCATGGGCAGGTCTATGACGTTCTGCATTCGCTGATCGAAGGCGACGCCAAGGCATTGCTTGAAGCCGTGCGTCACCTGGCCGAACAGGGCCCGGACTGGAACGGCGTGCTCTCGGAAATTCTCAATGTGCTGCACCGCGTGGCCATCGCTCAGGCGTTGCCGGAAGGCGTCGACAATGGCCATGGCGACCGTGATCGTGTGTTGGCATTGGCCCAGGCCTTGCCGGCCGAAGACGTGCAGTTCTATTACCAGATGGGCCTGATCGGGCGCCGCGATTTGCCGCTGGCGCCGGATCCGCGTGGTGGTTTCGAAATGGTGCTGCTGCGGATGCTGGCCTTCCGGCCGGCAGACACGACGGACGCCCCGAGACAGCCGCTAAAGCCAGTGGGGATCAGCCAGGCCACAGTTGATTCCGCAAATTCAGTGGCTGCCGCGCCTAAACCCGCGCCGGTAGTCGCTGCGGCAGTTGCACCGGCACCGACGCCAGCGCCTGTGGTTGCACCGGCCCCTGAGCCTGTGCTTGCCGTTGAGCCGGAACCTGCAACTGAGCCTGAGCCTGAGCCCGAACCGGCTGCCGTCGAGGCCGCCGTCGACCTGCCATGGAACGACCCGGTAGAACCGGCGCCTGAGCCTGTACAGCAACCCGCCGTCGAGCCTGTACTGGAAACCGCCGCCGAGCAGCCCGAGTTGCCGCCGATGCCGCTGCCGACCCCGGACAGCGTCGTGCCGGACGCACCCGAGTGGGCTGCCGCGCCGATTCCCGAGCCGTCTGTCGCCGACGTCGATGCTGCCACACCGGGCATGGACATGGACGACGAGCCGCCGCTGGACGAGGATTACATCGAGCCGGACATGGATTCGGCCTACAGCTACCTCGACGAGCTGGCCAGTGAACACGCCGCAGAACCGGCCCCGGAACCCGAGCCTGAGCCTGCTGCGGCACCCGCCACCGGTCTGGCCCTGCAATGGCTGGAGCTGTTCCCGAAATTGCCGATCTCCGGCATGACCGGCAGCATCGCCGCCAACTGCACGTTGATCGCCGTCGATGGCGACCATTGGCTGATGCATCTGGACCCAGCTCACAGTGCACTGTTCAACGCCACGCAACAGCGCCGTCTCAACGATGCGTTGAACCAGTTCCACGGCCGCACGCTGAGCCTGACCATCGAACTGATCAAGCCCGAGCAGGAAACCCCGGCTCAGGCCGCTTCCCGTCGGCGTGCCAATCGTCAGCGCGAGGCGGAGGAGTCGATCCACGGCGATCCGTTCATCCAGCAGATGGTCCAGCAGTTCGGTGCGGTGGTGCGACACGATACTATTGAACCTGTCGATGCCTTGGTCGCCCAAGGCTAATAACTGAAGGTGTCCGGTCTTGATTGCCGGACGCTGTTTTGATCCAAGTACTTTTGAGGTGATTTCCATGATGAAAGGTGGCATGGCCGGCCTGATGAAGCAGGCGCAGCAGATGCAGGAAAAAATGGCCAAGATGCAGGAAGAACTGGCCAATGCCGAAGTCATCGGTAAGGCCGGTGGCGATATGGTCACCGTGGTAATGACCGGTCGTCACGACGTGAAAAGCGTCACTATCGACCCAAGCCTGGTTGAAGGCATGAGCGAAGACGACAAGGAAATGCTGGAGGCCGTGGTGGCTTCCGCCGTCAACGACGCCGTGCGCAAGATTGAAGCCAACAGCCAGGAAAAAATGGGCAGCATGACCGCCGGCATGAACCTGCCAGCCGGTATGAAACTGCCATTCTGATTCGCCATTGCGCGTCAGATGAGCTACACAAAATGCCAGGCATCGCGCCTAATGCCAGTCAGTTAAGCTGACTGGCATTTTTGTTTTTGATCGGATACTTCGGCGATTTGAGCCTGATTGCCCGAGGATAAATGCGCTCCTCGCGTCGATGTGGCAGGACATAATGCGGGGCTGAGGCATGCAACTCTGCGAGATATTTGGGGATGTTCCCCGAACGATCCGCAGAAACGCCGTTGATAAACCCCAAGATCGCCCAAGTGCACGCGGTGAAGCTCAGTTCGCATGGATGGATGCCTGGACAATGGCGGCTCATCTCCACCATCTGATAACGCAACAGGTTGTAGCCCAACAACACGCCCCACAGTTCCTGCTCAATCATTTCGGGCGTCTTGCTGCGCAGCGTATAGCTGCTGTTCAGCAGGGTCTGCTTCATTTCTCTAAACCCTAACTCGATCTCCCATCGCTGGCTGTAGAGATCGACGATTTCGTCGGACGGGAAGCGTAATGAGTCGGCCATCGACGTCAGTATCTGACAAACCTTGCCCTTGACGGTTTTGCTCAGAAGCCGCGCAGTCAGGCGCTCCGGCAATCCAGGCCATTGCTTGCGGGCCTGCGGCGAAGTACTCAACGAGACCACAGCATCGTGGCGCCCCAAACGCTGAAGCACTTCGTACTGCGAGCCTTTTTTCAGCGGCATCAACCAATGTCGCTCGATGCCTGCTTGCTGCCATTGATGCAGCAACCCCAAGGAATAAAAGCCGCGATCGAACAGCGTCAGCGAGTGATCGGGGGTGGTTTCGATCAGTTGCTCCGCCAGTTTCATCTCGTTGCTGCGATAGCCGTCAAACGCGCTGCCAATCAGTAAGTGACTGGTCAATTCCATTTGGCAAACCATGCGCACCTGAGGAAAACCAGTATCGCCATGCTGGTTGCTGGCGGAGTCGTAACGCGCACGGTTTTCCGGTGTATCGGGCGTACGCCAGACGACGCCGTCGACACCCAGCAAGCGCAACCCGGCCCAGGTCGGATGACTGGCCGCTTCATGCCAGCTTTTCTGAGTCAGATCGAAGACTTGTCGTACGGCCTCGCTGCCCAGCCGCTGACGGGCTTGGACTACGGCGCTGGGCGCGACCAGCGGACGTTGCCCAGGCAGCATGATGTTCATGCGACTGACCACATCCCACGCCGACATGCGTCGAAAAAACGCCATGGAGATGACGCACCAAAGCATCATTTCCAAAGGTAAGCGTCGCCTGCGCAAAGTGGCTACACCGGCCTGCTCCAATGCCTGTTCGACCAGAGATGGATCAAGCAACGAGTCCAACCCTTCGAGGGAGTTGGGAGTCGAGACGAAGTTGTGGGTGAGTTCCAGTGCCCGAGCCAGACGCATAAAAAAATCCGATGCCTATTCAGGCATCGGATTTTGATTTCTTGCGGCCAAAGGTCAAGCAAAAGGGCTTAACTGATCGGCATTAGGCATCGCGCCTGGCATTTTTGTTTCTGGTCGGTAGAGATGTGTTGGCTGTAATGACGCCTTCGCGAGCAAGCCCGCTCCCACATGGGATTGCATTTCAAATGTGGGAGCGGGCTTGCTCGCGAAAGCGTCAACACGATTTACCGGAATAAACATCGAACGCGCCACCGCCACAAAGGTCTGCTCCCTATACCTTCGAATTCCTCATTCACAGGAGACGCTGACATGTCCGACCCTCTGACCCTCAATCAACGCATCGTCCTGGCCTCCCGCCCGGTGGGTGCGCCGACCCCGGAAAACTTCCGCCTGGAGCGCGAAGCACTGGCGGATCTGGAAGACGGCCAGGTGCTGCTGAAAACCCTGTACCTGTCGCTCGATCCCTACATGCGCGGACGCATGAGCGACGCGCCGTCCTACGCCGCGCCGGTAGAAATCGGTGAGGTGATGACCGGTGGCGCTGTCAGCCGTGTCGAGCGCTCGCGTCATCCGAAATTCCACGAAGGCGATCTGGTGGTCGGCGCGACCGGTTGGCAGAGCCATAGCATCAGCGACGGGCGCAACATCATTCCGATTCCGTCCGGGCTGCCGAGTCCGTCAATGGCGCTTGGCGTGTTGGGCATGCCCGGGATGACGGCGTACATGGGCCTGATGGACATCGGTCAGCCGAAAGAAGGCGAGACTTTGGTCGTGGCGGCCGCGTCGGGTGCTGTCGGCTCGGTGGTCGGACAAGTGGCGAAAATCAAAGGCCTGCGCACGGTCGGCGTGGCCGGCGGTGCCGAGAAGTGCAAATACGTGGTCGAAGAGTTGGGCTTCGACGCCTGCATCGATCACAAGTCTGCGGACTTCGCCGAGCAATTGGCCAAGGCCTGCCCGGATGGCATTGACGTTTATTACGAGAACGTCGGTGGTCATGTCTTCGATGCAGTGGTGCCGCTGCTGAACGCCAAGGCACGCATTCCGCTGTGCGGGCTGATTGCCGGTTACAACGCCACCGAAGCACCGAAAGGCCCGGATCGCCTGCCGATGTTGCAGCGCACGCTGTTGACCAAGCGCGTGCGGATTCAGGGCTTCATCGTGTTCGACGACTACGGTGATCGTCAGCCGGAATTCATCAGCCACATGGTGCCGTGGGTGCGCGAGGGCAAGGTCAAATTCCGCGAAGACGTGGTCGAGGGCCTGGAGCAGGCGCCCGACGCGTTTATCGGTCTGCTGGAAGGGCGCAACTTCGGCAAACTGGTGGTGAAGGTCGCCCAGGACTGAGTATTTGACGCTGGCCGGAGGCGCGGGTATAAACCGCGTCTCGTTGTTTTGTCGGACTTTTTACCCATGAGCTTCAGCCCTTTGATTCGCCAACTGATCGATTCCCTGCGAATTCTGCCGGGTGTGGGTCAGAAAACTGCCCAGCGCATGGCGTTGCAGTTGCTCGAACGTGATCGCAGTGGCGGTCTGCGCCTGGCTCAATCCTTGAGTCAGGCCATGGAAGGGGTCGGTCACTGCCGCCAGTGCCGCACGCTGACCGAAGACGACCTGTGCCCGCAATGCGCCGATACCCGCCGTGACGATACGTTGCTGTGCGTGGTGGAAGGGCCGATGGACGTTTACGCGGTCGAGCAGACCGGTTTCCGTGGCCGTTACTTTGTGCTCAAGGGCCATTTGTCGCCGCTCGACGGGCTCGGGCCTGAGGCCATCGGCATTCCGCAGTTGATGGCGCGGATTGAAGAGGCCGGTACGTTTACCGAAGTGATCCTCGCCACCAACCCGACCGTGGAAGGTGAGGCGACAGCGCATTACATCGCTCAACTGCTCAACAACAAAGGCTTGATCGCCTCGCGGATTGCCCACGGCGTGCCGCTGGGTGGTGAGCTGGAGTTGGTGGACGGCGGGACTCTGGCGCATTCGTTTGCCGGGCGTAAACCGATCGCCCTCTGAGTTATAGGGTGTCTGAATAGACGTCTTCGCGAGCAAGCCCGCTCCCACATTCGACCGCATTCAATCTGAATGAACGCGATCAACTGTGGGAGCGGGCTTGCTCGCGAACGGGGCGCCTCGGTTGATCTGATTCACACAATTGAGTTGAAAACCAAGCAAGCGCTCGGTTAACGTCGGCGAACTCTTCGATGGAGCTCGCCCATGCCTGCCTTTCAGGAATATTTCGATCCCGGCCACCAATTGGTCCGCGACAGCGTCAGACGTTTCGTCGAACGCGAGATCCTGCCGGACATTGATCTGTGGGAAGAAGCCGAAAGCTTCCCTCGTGAGCTGTACCTGAAGGCGGGCGCTGCCGGCATCCTCGGTATCGGTTACCCCGAAGCGCTGGGTGGCAGTCATGAGGGCGATCTGTTCGCCAAGGTCGCCGCCAGTGAAGAGTTGATGCGCTGTGGCTCTGGCGGCCTGGTAGCGGGGCTGGGTTCGCTGGATATCGGCCTGCCGCCAATCGTCAAATGGGCACGCCCCGACGTCCGTGACCGCGTGGTGCCACAAGTGCTCAGTGGCGAGAAGATCAGCGCGCTGGCCGTCACTGAGCCCGGCGGCGGTTCAGATGTCGCCAACCTGCAAACCCGCGCCGTGCGTGACGGCGATGTCTACCGGGTCAGCGGTAGCAAAACCTTTATCACTAGCGGCGTGCGCGCCGATTTCTACACGGTTGCGGTGCGTACTGGCGATCCCGGTTTCGGCGGCATCAGCCTGTTGCTGATCGAGAAGGGTACGCCGGGGTTCACCCTCGGTCGGCAGTTGAAGAAAATGGGCTGGTGGGCGTCGGACACGGCTGAATTGTTCTTTGACGATTGCCGGGTGCCTGTGGGAAATCTGATCGGTGCCGAGAACATGGGCTTCGCCTGCATCATGGGCAACTTTCAGAGCGAGCGGCTGGCCCTCGCGCTGATGGCCAACATGACCGCGCAGCTTGCGCTTGAGGAGAGCCTGAAGTGGGCGCGCGAGCGTGAGGCCTTCGGCAAACCGATCGGCAAGTTTCAGGTGATCAAGCATCGCCTCGCCGAAATGGCCACGGCGCTGGAAGTGTCGCGCGAGTTCACGTATCGGCAGGCAGCCAAAATGGCCGCCGGAAAAAGTGTGATCAAGGAAATTTCCATGGCGAAGAACTTTGCCACGGACACGTCAGACCGGATCACTACCGAGGCGGTGCAGATTCTGGGCGGGATGGGTTATATGCGTGAGAGTCTGGTTGAGCGGTTGTATCGGGATAACCGCATCTTGTCGATTGGCGGCGGGACGCGGGAGGTGATGAACGAGATCATCAGCAAGCAGATGGGGCTTTAGGTTTTGCGTTGAGGCGGCCGACGCCTTCGCGAGCAGGCTCGCTCCCACAGGAGAATGCATTCCAAATGTGGGAGCGAGCCTGCTCGCGAAAGCGGTCTGAAAGGCGCTACTTACTTATCAGTCAAGGCGAACTGCGTCAGGCAGAACGTCGGAATTCCCATGTCTTCCAGACGCTGCGAACCTTGCAGCTCCGGCAAATCAATGATCGCCGCCGCTTCATGCACACGCGCACCCATGCGGCGGATCAGGTTGGCCGCCGCAATCAGCGTGCCGCCAGTGGCGATCAAATCATCAAACATCACTACCGAATCACCCTCACACAGGCTGTCGGCATGCACTTCCAGAAACGCTTCGCCGTACTCGGTCGCGTAACCTTCGGCTAACACGTCCGCAGGCAGTTTGCCTTGCTTGCGGAACAGCACCAGCGGCTTGTTCAACTGATAAGCCAGCACCGAACCGATCAGGAAACCGCGGGCGTCCATCGCGCCGATCTGGGTGAAGTCGGCCTCCACATAGCGGTGGGCGAAGCTGTCCATCACCAGGCGCAAAGCCGTTGGCGACTGGAACAGCGGGGTGATGTCGCGAAAGATCACGCCCGGTTTCGGGAAGTCGATCACGGGGCGGATCAGGGATTTGATGTCGAAGGAGTCGAAGACCATCGTCGAGGTGTCCTGGCAGGGCTGCAAACGGCGCAGTATACCCGCGGCTGAAACGATTCGCTCGGCCGCGGGTCGAGATCAGCCGTCGAGCGAGCCGCCGGCCAGGGCGCAGAGCTGGATCGGGTCGAGGATGTGAATCTCTTTGCCCTCGGCGGCGATCAGTTTGTTTTGCTGGAACCGGGTAAACACCCGCGACACGGTTTCCACCGCCAGGCCCAGGTAATTGCCGATTTCATTGCGCGACATGCTCAGACGGAACTGGTTGGCCGAGAACCCGCGAGCGCGGAAGCGTGCCGACAGGTTGACCAGGAAGGTGGCGATGCGCTCGTCGGCGGTTTTCTTCGACAGCAGTAGCATCATTTGCTGGTCGTCGCGAATCTCGCGGCTCATCACACGCATCAACTGGCGGCGCAGTTGCGGCAGTTGCAGGGCCAGTTCGTCGAGGCGTTCGAAAGGGATTTCGCACACCGAGGTGGTTTCCAGTGCCTGGGCGGAAACCGGGTGTTTCTCGGTGTCCATGCCGGACAGGCCGACCAGTTCGCTCGGCAGGTGGAAACCGGTCAGTTGCTCTTCGCCGCTGTCGCTGAGGCTGAAGGTCTTCAGGGCGCCGGAGCGTACTGCATAAACGGAATCGAACGTGTCGCCCTGACGGAACAGGAACTCACCCTTTTTCAGCGGGCGGCCGCGTTTAACGATTTCGTCCAGCGCATCCATGTCTTCCAGATTCAGAGAAAGTGGCAGGCAGAGAGGGGCCAGGCTGCAATCCTTGCAATGGGCCTGGTTGTGAGCGCGCAGTTTAACTGGCTCGGACATTTCTTTAATCCTTGTGGGAAAACACACATAAGCCGTAAGGGTAACCCACGGGAGGACATTCAGGCCAGCGTATGGCGAGTTTGGCCCTCAGCCGTAAAGCCGCCGGGCAACTGGCCGATAAACTGTGATCATCACGCATCAAGGAATCGCTTCGATGGCTGCCATTGGTACGCTGGGCCCCGGTAGCAGCGGCGTTGAGACGCTGTCGGAAACGTTTAAATCCCCCGCCGACCACGGCCACGACACCGACTCGACAATTGATGCAACCCCGACCTTGGTCGAGGGCGTCAAAGTGTCGCTGTCCGGTGCCGCGATCGAAAAGTCGGCCGGAGCCGGCGGCGACAATCGCGACATCGAAGAAAGCGGTTTGCCCGAGAACATCCAGCAATTGCTGAAGATGATCCGCAAGTTGCAAAAGCAGATTGCCGAGAAAAAGGCGCAGATCGAAAAGATCATGGCCGACAAGCGCCTTTCCAACGAAGAAAAAATTATCAAGGTCGCCGCGCTTCGCGGCGCCATTGCCGCGTTGAACACCGGGTTGATCACCGCCAATCTGGCTTTGTCCAAAGTGGTGGGGCAGTCGGGTCTGACGTCAGAGCAAAACATGCAAGTGGGTTCGCTGCTGATGAAAAACTAAATCACCCGGGAAAACCGCTGGCGGTTCTGCTGCTCAAGGTAAGCGTCGAAGACCATGCACACCGAGCGCACCAACAGGCGTCCCGCCGGCAATACTTCGATCCGATCGCTGTCCAGCGTAATCAGGCCATCCTTGGCCATGCCTTGCAGCTGCGGCCATAGCGCGAGGAAGTAACCCTGGAAATCGATGTTGAACTGCTGCTCGATCTCGGCGAAGTCCAGGCTGAAATTGCAGATCAACTGTTGAATCACTTCCCGACGCAAGCGGTCATCGGCGTTGCACACAAGGCCACGGCTGGTCGCCAGTTGCGCGGAGGCGAGGGTGTTCTGGTATTCGTTGAGATCGCTGCTGTTCTGGCAGTACAGGTCGCCGATCTGGCTGATCGCCGACACCCCCAGACCAATCAGATCGCAGTGACCGTGGGTGGTGTAGCCCTGGAAGTTGCGCTGCAGGGTTTCTTCTTCCTGAGCACTCGCCAGCTCATCGTCGGGCAGGGCGAAATGATCCATACCGATGTAGCGGTAGCCGGCAGCCGTCAGTTGCTCGATGGTGCGCTGGAGCATTTCCAGTTTTTGCGCCGGGCTCGGCAATTCATTGCCGTTGATTCGCCGCTGCGGCATGAAGCGTTCGGGTAAGTGCGCGTAGTTGAACACCGAGAGCCGGTCCGGTTGCAGGCTGATGACTTCTTCCACCGTGCGGGCGAAATTGTCCGGCGTCTGCTTGGGCAGGCCGTAGATCAGGTCAATGTTGATCGAGCGAAATTGCAGGGTGCGTGCGGCGTCGATCACGGCGCGGGTTTCTTCCAGGCTTTGCAGGCGATTGACCGCCCGTTGCACCGCCGGGTCGAGGTCTTGCAGGCCGATGCTGACACGGTTGAAGCCCAGTTCACGCAGCAGACCCATGGTCGACCAGTCGGCTTCACGCGGATCGATTTCGATGCCGTAATCGCCGGAGTCGTCATCGAGCAGATTGAAATGCTTGCGCAGGTGCGCCATCAGTTGGCGCAGTTCGTCATGGCTGAGGAAGGTCGGTGTGCCGCCGCCAAAGTGCAGTTGCTCGACTTTTTGCGCCGGGTCGAGGTGGCAGGCGATCAGCTGGATTTCCTGTTCGAGCCGTTGCAGATACGGCAAAGCGCGACCGCGATCCTTGGTGATGACTTTGTTGCAGGCGCAGTAGTAGCAAATGTTCGCGCAGAACGGCACATGCACGTACAGCGATAACGGACGCAGGGCCTTGCGGCTGTCGCGCAGGGCATGGAACAGATCGAACGTACCGACCTGACTGTTGAATTGCACGGCCGTCGGATACGAGGTGTAGCGCGGCCCCGCCAGGTCGTAGCGGCGGATCAGATCTGTGTCCCAACGAATGGCGTCGAGCATGCGGGCGTTCCCCCGGATAGGCTGGCAGTGTGGCGAGTCTAGGGGAGGGTGTAGCGGGGCATCTTGATTTGCATCAACAGCAAAGAGGTGTGTTGATCGTGCGGGCCTCTTCGCGAGCAGGCTCGCTCCCACATTGGATCGGTGGTGCTACACAAATCCCCTGTGGGAGCGAGCCTGCTCGCGAAGGCCGCGGCGCCGATCTAATGGCCCATCAACCAATGCTGATGCGGGCCGGGCAGGGTCCAGAGGCCGAACAGGATCACTAAAATCCCACCGGCCATGCGCACGCTGCGTTTGCGCAAAATGGCGGTGACGCGTTCTGCCGCAAGGCCTGTGGCGAGCAGGACCGGCCAAGTGCCTAGTCCGAACGCGAGCATCAGCAACGCACTGTCCAGCGCGTTGCCCTGGCTCGCCGACCACAGCAACGTGCTGTAAACCAGCCCGCACGGCAGCCAGCCCCATAACGCGCCAAGCAGCAAGGCGCGGGGCAGGCTCGACACCGGCAGCAAGCGGTTGGCCACCGGTTGAATGTAACGCCACAAGCCGCGACCGAGGCTTTCGATGCGGGTCAGTCCGCTCCACCAGCCGGCCAGATACAGGCCCATGGCGATCAACAGCAGCCCCGCCAATACGCGCATAAATAACGCGGCGGGACTGTTGGCCACTGCCCACCCCGCGAGGCCGATCAGCAATCCGGCCGTGGCATAACTGAGAATGCGCCCAAGGTTATACGCCAGCAGCAGGCGAAAGCGCCGACTGCGCTGTTCCTTGGGAATCGCCAGGGTCAGCGCGCCCATCAAACCGCCGCACATGCCCAGGCAATGGCCACCGCCGAGCAAGCCGAGAATCAGCGCCGAGATCAGCAGGGGCGCCAGTTCAAGCATGGGGTGGCGCCTTGTCGTGCGGTTTGCTCGCGTTGGCTTCGTCGACGGCGGCGGTGTGGTTCGGATCCTGGTCGTCAAACAGGATGCTGTGGGCCGGGCCATCGAGGTCGTCGTACTGGCCGCTGTCCACCGCCCAGAAGAAGATGTACACGGCGATGGCGACGATCAGCAGCGCGGCCGGAATCATCACGTAGAGAGCTGGCATCGGTACTCCATGCCCGCGCGGCTCAGGCCGGCAACGGGCGGGTTTCTGATCGGGTGTTTAAAACCGGCGCGCTCGGCAGGCGAGTCAGGCGCAGGGCGTTGAGCACCACGGTCAACGAACTGACCGACATACCGACCGCGGCCCACACCGGAGTGATCCAGCCGAGGGCGGCGAACGGCAACATGAGGCCATTGTACAGCGCGGCCCACAGCAGGTTTTCGATGATTACCCGGCGAGTCCGTCGGGCCAGGGTAAAAGCCTGCACCAAGGCGTCGAGGCGGTTGGACAGCAGCACGGCGTCGGCGCTGGTTTTCGCCAGATCGGTGGCCGAGCCCATGGCCACGCTGATGTCGGCAGCGGCCAGCACTGGCACATCGTTGACGCCGTCGCCGAGCATCAGCACTTTGCGGCCTTCTTTGTGCAGTTGTTGCAGCACTTGCAGCTTGTCATCCGGACGCAGCCCGCCACGGGCTTCGTCGATACCCAGTTCAGCGGCGACGCTGGCGACCATCGGCGAGCTGTCGCCGGACAGCAGCAAGGTGCGCCAGCCACGGGCCTTGCAGGCGGCGAGCAGGGCGGGGGCATCGTCACGCAAGCGGTCGTCGAGAACGAACCAGGCCAATGGCCCCGAGCTGTCGCCGAGCAGCAGCCACTGGCCCGGCTCGTCCGGCATCACAGGCACAACGGCGCCGCTCAGGGCGCAGACAAATGCCGGCTCGCCAATGCGCAGACGCTGCTCGCCGACCAGGCCTTCGAGCCCCAGTCCTGGCGTGCTGTGGACTTCTTCAGCCGCCAACGGCGCACGACCGAAGGCGCGAGCAATGGGATGTTCCGAACGGTTCTCGAGTGCGGCGGCAAGGCTCAGGCATTGGTCGCTGTCCAGCTCACCCAGCGGACGAATCGAACGCAGCACAAGGCGACCTTCGGTGAGCGTGCCGGTCTTGTCGAAGATCACCGTGTCGATCTGGTTCAAACCTTCCAGCACATGCCCGCGAGTCAGCAGCAAGCCGAGTTTGTGCAGGGTGCCGGTGGCGGCTGTGAGCGCAGTCGGCGTCGCCAGCGACAGGGCGCAAGGGCAGGTCGCGACCAGCATGGCGAGGACGATCCAGAACGCGCGCGCTGAGTCCAGCTCCCACCACAACAGACCGATGGCGGCTGCGGCGATCAGTGACAACAACAGGAACCATTGCGCGGCGCGGTCGGCGATTTCCGCCAGGCGCGGTTTCTCGGCTTGAGCGCGATCGAGTAAACGCACGATGGCTGACAATCGCGTGTCCTGCCCCAGCGCCGACACTTCAACAGTCAGCGCACCTTCGACGTTGAGGGTGCCGGCAGTGACCGCATCGCCGAGGGAGCGCGGTTGCGGCAGGTATTCACCGGTCAGCAGTGATTCGTCGATGCTCGACTGGCCGTCGAGAATCCTGCCGTCCGCCGGCAGAATCGAACCCGGTTGCACCAGCACCCGGTCACCGAGGCGCAATTCGCTGAGCAGGATACGCTCGCCTTGGCCAGCATCATCGAGACGCAGGCACGACGCCGGTAACAGATTCACCAGTTGCGCGGTGGCGGCGGCAGTGCGCTCGCGGGCGCGGCGTTCCAGATAACGTCCGGCGAGCAGGAACAGCGCGAACATGCCAACCGCATCGAAATACAACTCGCCGACGCCAGTGATCGACGTCCAGATCCCGGCAATGTAAGCGCTGCCGATGGCCAGCGAGACCGAAACATCCATGGTCAGATGACGAGTGCGCAAGTCGCGCATCGCGCCTTTGAAAAACGGCGCGCAGCTGTAGAACACGATCGGTGTGGTCAGGAACAACGCGACCCAGCGCAAAATCGTGTGCAGTTCGGGGCTGAGGTCGATGTTGAATTCCGGCCAGGTCGCCATGGTCGCCATCATTGCCTGAAACCACAGCAGGCCCGCGACGCCAAGTTGACGCAGGGCGAGGCGGTTTTCGCTGGCCAGTTGTTCGCTGGCGCGGTCGGCCTGATACGGGTGGGCGGCGTAACCGATATGGCGCAGTTCGGCGAGCAGTTGGCTCAGCGGCAATTGCCCGTCGGCCCAACGTACATGCAAGCGATGGTTGGACAGGTTCAACCGGGCTTCGTCGACCGCCGGCAGCGTGCGCAGGTGTTTCTCGATCAGCCAGCCACAAGCGGCGCAACTGATGCCTTCCATCAACAGGGTGGTTTCGGCGAGTTCGCCTTCGTGGCGGACGAAGGGTTTTTGCACGTCGGCGCGGTCGTACAGCGCTAGCTCATCCACCAGTTGCACCGGCAACGCTTCGGGGTTGGCCGAGGCTTCGCTGCGATGCTGGTAGTAGCTTTCCAGGCCGCCGGCCACGATGGCTTCGGCCACGGCCTGGCAGCCCGGGCAGCAGAACTCGCGGGACTCGCCGAGTACGACAGCGGTGAAGCGGCTGCCGGACGGAACGGGCAGGGCGCAGTGGTAGCAGGGCAGTGGGGTGGTCATCAGAGGAAATCTTTATTGTCCGCAAGGGCCTCTTCGCGAGCAGGCTCGCTCCCACAGGTTTTGAGGACACTGGAGATCCACTGTGGGAGCGAGCCTGCTCGCGAATGCGCGAAGCGCAGTTTTTTACTTCTTCAGGTCTTCGGCGCCTTGCAGCGGTTCATCACCGAGCAGCAACTCTTTGTCATGGTTGACCAGTTCTTCTTCGAACATGCGCCATACATGGTCGTCCTGCGAACCCAGCAACTCGACAAACCGGCGGCCATCGACCTTGTCGCTCAACTGGCCAATGTAACGACCGGTTTCAGTTTCGCTGCGCGTCAGGACGATCTTGCGATCCTTTTCCGGCTGGGTCGGCGAGATCAGGTTCAGTTCCAGCGTTTTCGGCTGGCTGTCGCCGCTCAAACGCAGGTCGACTTCGCCGGTCACGTCATCCAGATGCACCGCCGCGCGCATTTTCAGGGTTTGCGCCAGCAGTTCGCGATCCAGCGAGCGGTTGATGCCTTTGCCGGCCTCGTAGTAGTTGTCGTTGACCAGGTTGTCCGGGTTGTTCACCGCGATGGTCACCATGGACAAGGTCAGCGTCACCGAACAGGCCAGAATCGCGATGATGATCCAGGGCCATAGGTGCTTGTACCAAGGGCTTGCGGCGTTTGCTACGGGCATGTTCAGTTCTCTCAACGGATTTGTGGGCCGATGAATCGGCTCTTGGCTTCAACGTGGACGCTGTCGTCATCGGCGTCCTTGAGGATGAATTTCACCTCGTTGGTGCTCGATGGCAGTTGTTCCGGCGCGCTCGACAGTTCGACCGGCATGCTGACGATGTCTCCCGCGGCGACCTTGATCTCGCGCTTGCCTTGCAGGCGCAGATCCGGCAGGCCGGCGGCTTCCAGCACGTAGGTGTGATCGCGCTGATCCTTGTTCATGATCTTCAGGCTGTAGACGTTCTCGATCCGGCCTTCGGCGTTCTCGCGGTACAGTACGCGGTCCTTGCTGACGTCGAAACCGACCAGCGAGCGCATGACGAACGCGGTCACCAACAGGCTGATCATCGCCAGCAACACCACCGCGTAGCCGATCAGGCGTGGTCGCAGTTTATGGGTTTTCTGCCCGGACAGGTTGTGTTCGGTGGTATAGCTGATCAGGCCGCGCGGGTAGTCCATCTTGTCCATGATGTTGTCACAGGCATCGATACACGCAGCGCAGCCGATGCACTCGATCTGCAGGCCGTCGCGAATGTCGATACCGGTCGGGCACACCTGAACACACATGGTGCAGTCGATGCAGTCACCCAGGCCCATGGCCTTGTAGTCCACGCCTTTCTTGCGCGGGCCACGGCTTTCGCCCCGGCGCGGGTCGTAGGAGACGATCAACGTGTCCTTGTCGAACATCACGCTCTGGAAACGGGCGTACGGGCACATGTAAATGCACACCTGCTCACGCAACCAGCCGGCGTTGCCGTAGGTGGCGAGGGTGAAGAAACCGACCCAGAAATACGACCAGCCATCGGCCTGCCCGGTGAAGAACTCGAACACCAGTTCGCGGATCGGCGAGAAATAGCCGACGAAGGTCATGCCGGTGACGAAGCCGATCAACAGCCACAGCGAGTGCTTGGCGAGTTTGCGCAGTAACTTGTTGCCGCTCATCGGCGCCTTGTCGAGCTTGATGCGCTGGTTGCGGTCGCCTTCGGTGACCTTCTCGCACCACATGAAAATCCACGTCCACACACTTTGCGGGCAGGTGTAGCCGCACCAGACGCGGCCGGCATACACGGTGATGAAGAACAGGCCGAACGCGGCAATGATCAGCAGGCCCGACAGTAGAATGAAGTCCTGGGGCCAGAAGGTCGCACCGAAGATGAAGAACTTGCGCTCCGGCAGGTTCCACCACACGGCCTGATGGCCACCCCAGTTCAGCCAGACCGTGCCGAAATACAGCAGGAACAGCGCGGCGCCGCCCATCATCCGCAGATTGCGGAACAGACCGGTGAAAGCACGGGTGTAGATTTTTTCTCGAGAGGCGTAAAGATCGACGCTGTTGTTCGCGTTTTTACTCGGTGGCGTGACGTCGTGTACCGGAATCTGGTTGCTCATCATTGCATCCCACGGCAGTGGAAAAATGCCTCGGTCGATACGTGCCGACCGCGGTCAGAAAGGGCGTTGCAGTGGCGTGATGATACGCCTGTCACGCCGACGAACGGGTGCGACCTTTGGTCGCGTTGGGGGAGTGGTTGAAATGGTGTAGCAGATGTAACAAGTCCTGACCCAGATCAATTGACTATAGACGACGCATGAGACTCGCTCTGGCGAGCGAGTCCCTCTTTTGTGTCGACAGTCGAGTCGAAAACCCGTCAGAGCAGCCTTCCGCCGCCAAGCCCGTCTAACCCGCTGTCTTTGTTTTTTTTGACGGCGTGGTCAGTCGTGGCGTCATCGATGGCAGGTGTATGCGCAGTGGAAGTCTCAGCAGCTTGTTCGGCGTAAGTGAAATTCTCGAATGGCTGGACGCAATCGTGATCGGATTCTCGCATGGCTTTCTTCCTTGAAACGTGTGGGTTAATGGGGCGGCCTGACGATGCTCGTCAAGCGCAAAGACAACTTACACACCGTTGAAAATCAAATCCATCGAGCATACGCCTCGATTCGTAAATTTTTCTGTTAGTTGAGGAATGGCACTTTATGTTGATGCGCTTGCTTTGCGCATTGATTGTTGTCGGTGTTTACAGTTTTGAAATAAAAGTAATTGATTGGTCATGATTGTGTATTTGAGGTTTTGGTTCTTTTCGAATAGTTTGAGATTTGACGGCATGAGGTCGTCATTGTATTTGATTAAATGGAAGTGTTATCTGATGACTAACAATAAGGTTCAATGTTTTATTCTGGGTGTCTGTTTGTTATTTTCGTTTGTCCCGGCTCATTCAATGGAGAATACTCCGAAGCACATGGTGTTTGCATCGGATACACAATATCCCTGGACGGATAAGACCGATCGCCGTCAGCCCGAATCCGACGCAGACTTCAAGGTCCGCTCCAAGTGGCTGGTAGAGACTCAACTCGCCAGCATCGCTGACTTTAGAGACCACCACGACGGGCAGGCACAAGTTCCACTGATGATCAACGGCGATATCACCGCTTTCGGTCATGGCTGGCAACGTGACTATATGGCGGCGACATTGAAGAAGCACTTTGGGACGGATTATCTGTATGGCTTGGGCAATCACGATTATGAAAATAATGTAGATGACTGTGTCACTAATAATTGTGCGGCGGGCAGTATTGTTGAGTTTAAAGAGCATCATGCGAACAAGGTAGACAGTTTTGATCTGAGTATTACTGGCTGGCCATTCCCGCTGTATTCCGGGAGCCTTGCTTATTCCAAGAATATTGGTGAAGTTCATCTGGTTCAGCTCAATAACGAGCCGACGTACACAACCAGGATTTCAAGTTTTTTGAACCCGACGACGTTCGAGATCAATAGCGCACTGGATTGGCTGGAGAAAGACCTCAGTCTGGCGAGGGTTGAGGGTTACGCGATCATCATCAACATGCACAAGCCGTTTGGCATGATGGGCGACAACGCGCAGCAGAGGCGCTTCCGGGAAATGCTCGACAAGTATCAGGTTACTGCCGTCTTTGCCGGTCATATGCATGAGGGGGGCGGCGAAGCCTATTGGCTGGGCAAGGTGCCGATGTACCTGAGCGGGGCCACCTCTCAACAAACCTACCTGATCACCAGTTTCACCGAGGATCGCAAGCAACTGCAGATCTATCTGGTGGAGAACAATCAATGGCGCAGCCGTACGCTGATCGATACGATCCCGGTGAAATCAATCTGGGCCAATCGTCCATAAAAAAGACCCGGCCAATTCTCATTGGCCGGGTCTTTCTGTGCATCAAGCGTCGGCCTTACTCGGCGTTCGCTTCCGGAGCTTTTTCACCGTGGGACAGGCTGTAAACATACGCCGCCAGCAGGTGCACCTTGTCGTTGCCTTGCAGCTGTTCCTGCGCCGGCATCTGGCCCTGACGGCCATAACGGATGGTCTGCTGCAGTTGCGCGAAGCTCGAACCGTAGATGAACGCACCCGGGTGAGTCAGGTCAGGCGCGCCCATGGCTGGGGTGCCTTTGCCCGCTGGGCCGTGGCAGGCCACGCAGTTGGCGGCGAACAGTTTGCCGCCGTTGGCTGGATCAGCCTTGGTGCCTTCCGGCAGCTTGCGGCCATCAAGGTTCGTGATCACGTAAGCGGCGACGTCGGCAACGCCTTGCTCACCAATCACTTCAGCCCAGGCTGGCATCACCGCGTGACGACCGCCCATGATGGTGGTCTTGATGGTTTCCGGTTCGCCGCCCCAGCGCCAGTCGGCGTCGGTCAGGTTAGGGAAGCCATAGGCGCCCTTGGCGTCGGAACCGTGGCAGACCGAGCAGTTGGAGGCGAACAGGCGGCCACCCATCTTCAGTGCTTGCGGGTCCTTGGCCACTTCTTCAATCGGCATGGCGGCGAACTTGGCGAAGATCGGACCGAACTTGGCGTCCGAGCGCGCCATTTCCTTTTCCCACTCGTGAACGCCGGTCCAGCCGGTCTGGCCGTTGGCGAACGCGGTCTGCTTGTCGGTATCGAGGTAGTTGTAGCCCGGCAGCAGGCCTTTCCAGTTGCCCAGGCCCGGGTACAGCACCAGATAACCCAGCGCAAACACGATGGTGCCGACGAACAGCATGAACCACCATTTCGGCAGCGGGTTGTCGTACTCCTCGATCCCGTCGAAGGAGTGGCCGACCGTCTCGTCCGTCTGTTCGCTGCGCTGGCCCTTGCGGGTCGACAGCAGCAGCCAGGTCAGGGCGAAGATCGTACCGAGACTGAGGACTGTGACGTACAGACTCCAGAATGTAGTCATTCTTTGTTACTCCTAGAAGCTTGCTCGACGTGCTTGATGGCTTCGGGATCATCCGCAAAAGGCAGCAAGGTCGCGTCTTCAAACTCCGACTTGCGCTTGGGACTGAACACCCACAACGCCAGACCGATGAAGGCCACCATCACGACAACGGTGCCCAGGCCACGAATCATCCCGATATCCATCGAATTCACCGTTTGCTTTTGATGATGGTGCCCAGGCCTTGAAGGTAGGCCACCAGCGCGTCCATTTCGGTTTTGCCCTTCACGGCATCTTTTGCACCGGCGATGTCTTCGTCGGTGTAAGGGACGCCGAGCGTGCGCAACACTTCCATTTTCTTGGCCGTGTCTTTGCCGTCGAGCTTGTTTTCCACGAGGAACGGGTAAGCCGGCATTTTCGACTCAGGCACCACGTTGCGCGGGTTGTACAAGTGCGCACGTTGCCAGTCATCGGAGTAACGACCGCCCACACGGGCCAGGTCCGGACCGGTACGCTTGGATCCCCACAGGAACGGGTGATCCCAGACGCTTTCCCCGGCAACCGAGTAGTGGCCATAGCGTTCGGTTTCAGCGCGGAACGGACGGATCATCTGCGAGTGGCAGCCGACACAACCGTTGGCGATGTAGACGTCGCGGCCTTCCAGTTCCAGCGCCGAACGCGGCTTCATGCCTTCGACCGGCTTGTTGGTGACGTCCTGGAAAAACAGCGGAACGATTTGGGTCAGGCCGCCAACGCTGACGGCGATGACCATGAAGAAGGCCAGCAGGCCAATATTCTTCTCGACAGCTTCATGCTTCATCAGTGAGCTCCAACGACAGCGATCTGGGCGGCGGCTTCGGCTTCAGCCGGGTTCGAGGCGCGCACGGTGCGCCAGACGTTGTAAGCCATCAGGAACATGCCGCTGGCGAAGAAGGCACCGCCCAGCGCACGGACGATGAAGCCCGGGTGGCTGGCTTGCAGCGCTTCGACGAACGAGTAGGTGAGGGTGCCGTCGTCGTTGATTGCACGCCACATCAGGCCCTGGGTGATGCCGTTGACCCACATCGACGCGATGTACAGCACGGTACCGATGGTCGCGAGCCAGAAGTGCGCGTTGATCAGGCCGACACTGTGCATCTGCGCACGGCCGAACAGTTTCGGGATCATGTGGTAGATCGCGCCGATCGAGATCATCGCCACCCAGCCCAAAGCGCCGGCGTGTACGTGGCCGATGGTCCAGTCGGTGTAGTGCGAGAGCGAGTTGACGGTCTTGATCGCCATCATCGGACCTTCGAAGGTCGACATGCCGTAGAACGCCAGCGATACCACGAGGAAGCGCAGAATCGGGTCGGTGCGCAGCTTATGCCAGGCGCCCGAGAGGGTCATCATGCCGTTGATCATGCCGCCCCAGCTTGGCGCCAGGAGGATGATCGACATCGCCATGCCCAGCGATTGTGCCCAATCCGGCAGCGCGGTGTAGTGCAAGTGGTGCGGGCCGGCCCAGATGTACAGGGTGATCAGCGCCCAGAAGTGCACGATCGACAGGCGATAGGAGTAGATCGGACGTTCGGCCTGCTTCGGCACGAAGTAATACATCATCCCCAGGAAGCCGGTGGTCAGGAAGAAACCCACGGCGTTGTGGCCGTACCACCACTGGATCATCGCGTCGGTGGCACCCGAGTAAGCCGAATACGACTTGAACAGGCTGACCGGCAGCGACATGTGGTTGACGATGTGCAGCATCGCGGTCACGACGATGAACGCGCCGTAGAACCAGTTACCGACATAGATGTGCTTGGTGTTGCGCTTGGTAATGGTGCCGAAGAACACCAGACCGTAGGTGACCCAGACAATGGCCAGGAGAATGGCGAGTGGCCATTCCAGTTCCGCGTATTCCTTGGTGGTGGTGTAACCCAGCGGCAAGGTAATGATCGCGCCGACAATGACCGCTTGCCATCCCCAGAAGGTGAAGGCGGCGAGGCTGTCGGAAATCAGTCGCGTCTGGCAGGTTCGCTGCACGACATAGTAGGAAGTGGCAAACAGTGCACAGCCACCGAAGGCAAAAATCACCAGGTTTGTGTGCAACGGGCGCAGGCGTCCAAAGCTCGTCCACGGCAGACCGAAGTTCAATTCCGGCCAGACCAGTTGCGAGGCGATGAAGACACCGAGCCCCATGCCAAGGATCCCCCAGACCACCGTCATGATGGCGAACTGGCGGACTACCTTATAGTTATAAGCAGTCGGACTGATTGCTGTGCTCATTCTAAGGTTCCACGGTTTGGGTGTTTTATTAGGATTAAAATCGGCCGCAAGTATGCAGAGAGCAGGGGGTCATTGCAACGCGCCATGACCTGGGTCAATGCTTTCCAACGCTGATTCTGCGGCCTTTCCATGCGCCGCGTAAGGTCAAAATTGGCCTCGGACAAAATGTCGCAGCGGACGAAAAAAGCGAGGGGTTCAGATCGCGCGTAACGGGGTGTGTTCAAACGATTCGTTCGGGTGACGGACGGTAAATGGCACGACAGCCGGTATCTACCGGCCTTTGCGGCCACGTCAGTCAGCCGGTTCGAAGAACACAGCGGTTAGCGTTGACCTGGAACCGGCGCGAGCCAGTCCGCATCGACCAAGCGTAGACCCGAATCCGGGGAACCGAAAGGAGAGGGTGTAAAGGGGTGCGACAATGCGTCGCAAAGGGGCGGGATCTGCCGCACCGAGAATGGTGCGGCAGAGATGTACGCAATATTTACTGTTTATTGTCTTCGGTAATCAGTTTTTCTGTATTCAATCCATTGCTTAGGCTGTACACATAAGCCGCCAGCAATTGCACTTTATCGTTGCCCAGCAGTTCGTTCTGCGCCGGCATGTGGCCTTGGCGACCATGGCGAATGGTCTGTTCAAGCTGGGTCAGGCTGGTGCCATAGATAAATCCGGCCGGGTGCGTCAGATTCGGCGCGCCCATGGCTTCAGTGCCGTGGCCGGTTGCCCCATGACAGGCGACGCAGGTCGTGCTGAACGCCTGTTGTCCGGCTTGCAGATCAGCCTTGTTGTCGGCCGGCAATGGCAGCCCGGCCAGTTCATGACGAACGTAGGCAGCAACGTTCTTCACCCCGGCCTCACCCAGTACTTCGCCCCAGGCTGGCATCGCCGCCATCCGCCCACCCATGATGGTGGTCTTGATGGTGTCGGCATCGCCGCCCCAGCGCCAGTCGCTGTCAGCCAGGTTAGGGAAGCCGAAGGCACCCTTGGCGTCCGAGCCGTGGCACACCGAGCAGTTGGAGGCGAACAAGCGGCCGCCCATTTTCAGCGCCTGCGGATCCTTCGCCACTTCTTCCACCGGCATGGCGGCGAACTTGGCGAAGATCGGGCCGAATTTGGCATCCGCCTTGTTCATCTCCTTTTCCCACTCGTGGACGCCGGTCCAGCCGTCCTCGTAGCCCGGCAGAATGCCTTTCCAGTTGCCCAGGCCCGGATACAGGATCAGATAGCCCACGGAAAACACCAGCGTGCCGGCGAACAGCATGAACCACCACTGCGGCAGCGGGTTGTCGTACTCCTCGATGCCGTCGAAGCTGTGGCCCATGGTCTGGTCGACGCTGCCCTTGGTCTCGCCCCGGCGGGTGCCGATCAGCAGCCAGGTCAGGCCGATCAGGCTGCCGATGGTCAGTACGCAGATCCACGTACTCCAGAAGGTGGTCATGGCCGGGTACTCCTTGGTTCAGATACTGGGGTTGTGTCGGGTAGCGGTTCGTCGGCGAATGGCAGCAGGCGCGCTTCGGCGAATTCCGGGGTGCGCTTGCGGTTGAACACCCACAGCGTCAGCCCGACGAAGGCGACGAACACCACGACCGTGCCGAGGCCGCGAATCAGGCCTGCACTCATTTCAATGACCATGGCTCACCTCTTGCTCTTGATCGCAGTGCCGAGCACTTGCAGGTAGGAGACGAGCGCGTCCATTTCGGTCTTGCCCTTGAGGCTGGCCACCGCGCCGCTGATGTCGTCGTCGGTGTATGGCACGCCGAGGGTGCGCATGGTCTTGAGCTTGGTTTCGGTGTGGCTGCTGTCGACCGCTTGCGTGACCAGCCACGGATAGGCCGGCATTTTCGATTCAGGCACGACGTTGCGCGGGTTGTACAAGTGCGCGCGGTGCCAGTCATCCGAGTAACGCGCGCCAACCCGGGCCAGGTCCGGGCCGGTACGCTTCGAACCCCACAGGAACGGGTGATCCCAGACGCTTTCACCGGCCACCGAGTAGTGCCCGTAGCGTTCGGTTTCGGCGCGGAACGGTCGGATCATCTGCGAGTGGCAACCGACGCAGCCTTCGCGGATGTAAATGTCGCGGCCTTCCAGTTGCAGCGCGGTGTAGGGCTTCATGCCTTCCACCGGTTTGTTGGTGACGTCCTGGAAGAACAGCGGGACGATCTGGGTCAGGCCGCCGATGCTCACGGCGAACACCATCAGCAACATCAACAGGCCGACGTTCTTTTCAATCGTTTCGTGTTTCATGGCGGACTCCTCAGGCCATCTGCGCGGCAGCGACGACGTCAGCAGGCTGCGAGGCCCGCACGGTGCGCCAGGTGTTGTAAGCCATCAGGAACATGCCGCTGAGGAAGATCGCCCCACCAATCAGCCGCACGACAAAGCCTGGGTGGCTGGCCACCAGGGTTTCGACGAAGGAGTAGGTCAGCGTGCCGTCCTCGTTCACCGCGCGCCACATCAGGCCTTGGGCGATGCCGTTGACCCACATCGAGGCGATGTAGAGCACGGTGCCGATGGTCGCGAGCCAGAAATGCGCGTTGATCAGACCGACACTGTGCATCTGCTCTTTGCCGAAGATTTTCGGAATCATGTGATACAGCGCGCCGATCGAGATCATCGCCACCCAGCCGAGGGCGCCGGCGTGTACGTGGCCGATGGTCCAGTCGGTGTAGTGGGAGAGGGCGTTGACCGTTTTGATCGCCATCATCGGGCCTTCGAAAGTCGACATGCCGTAGAACGCCAGCGACACCACGAGGAAGCGCAGGATCGGGTCGCTGCGCAATTTATGCCAGGCGCCCGAGAGGGTCATCATGCCGTTGATCATGCCGCCCCAGCTCGGTGCCAGCAGAATCAGCGACATCACCATGCCCAGCGACTGCGCCCAGTCCGGCAGGGCGGTGTAGTGCAAGTGGTGCGGGCCGGCCCAGATGTACAAGGTGATCAGGGCCCAGAAGTGCACGATCGACAGGCGATACGAGTACACCGGACGTTCGGCCTGTTTCGGTACGAAGTAGTACATCATCCCGAGGAAACCGGCGGTGAGGAAAAAGCCCACGGCGTTGTGGCCGTACCACCATTGCACCATCGCGTCGGTTGCACCGGCGTACACCGAGTAGGACTTGGTGAAACTCACCGGCAACTCAAGGTTGTTGACGATGTGCAGAATCGCCACGGTGATGATGAACGCGCCGAAGAACCAGTTGCCCACATAAATGTGCTTGGTCTTGCGCTGCATGATCGTGCCGAAGAACACGATGGCGTAGGCGACCCAGACGATGGTGATCAGGATGTCGATCGGCCATTCCAGCTCGGCGTATTCCTTGGAACTGGTGTAACCCAGTGGCAGGCTGATGGCCGCCAGCAGGATCACCAGTTGCCAGCCCCAGAAGCAGAACGCGGCGATTTTCGGCGCAAACAGCTGAGTCTGGCAGGTGCGTTGCACCGAGTAGAACGAACTGGCGAACAGCGCACAGCCACCGAACGCGAAGATCACCGCGTTGGTGTGCAGTGGGCGCAGACGGCCGAAACTGGTCCAGGGTAAATCGAAGTTGAGTTCGGGCCAGACCAATTGGGCCGCGAGAAAAACCCCGAGCCCCATGCCGACGATGCCCCACACCACCGTCATAATGGCGAATTGGCGGACCACCTTGTAGTTGTAGGCGGTACTGATAGAAGTGTTCATGGTTCCCCATCCACGGTTCAGCCGAAGTGAGCGCACGCAGAAAACGCTGCGAATCCTTCGTCTGGAGTTATAGGCAGACTAAAAGCGAGGCAAGCATGGACAAACAGCACAAGGCCAGTATTGACGGGGATCAATGGGCGCAGTGCGTGCTCGATCATGGATGGCTTTGGGATGCCGCCAGTGGTGGGGCTTCGGCGACGCTGATCCTGGCGCATGGGGCTGGGGCGCCGATGGATAGCGACTGGATGACTGACATAGCTCGGCGCCTTGCTGCACTTGGGGTCAACGTGTTGCGCTTTGAGTTTCCTTATATGGCGCAGCGGCGCGTTGATGGGGTGAAGCGACCGCCGAATCCTGCTGTGAAATTGCAGGAATGCTGGCGTGAGGTGTATGCCGAGGTGCGACGTCATGTCGCTGGGGTTTTGGCCATTGGCGGGAAGTCGATGGGGGGGCGGATGGCCAGTCTCTTGGCCGACGAGTTGGGGGCTGATGCGTTGGTTTGTCTGGGGTATCCGTTTTATGCGGTGGGGAAGCCGGAGAAGCCACGGGTTGAGCATTTGGCTGGTTTGCAGACGCGGACGTTGATTGTGCAGGGGGAGCGGGATGCGTTGGGCAATCGTGAGGCGGTTGGGGCTTACACCTTGTCACCGAGTATTGAGGTGGCGTGGTTAGCGGCCGGGGATCATGACCTGAAGCCATTGAAGGTTTCCGGGTTTACCCATGAACAGCATTTGGCTAGCGCCGCGCAGAATATATCCGAGTTTCTCAGCAAGTGACCGAGCCGGGCTGAGATTTTGAACTGCATGAAGATCTGCTCCCTTCCCCCTCGCCCCCCATGGGGGCGGTCCGACGTTTCGGGAGGGCTGGGGGGTATCGATTTCAGCTACGACATATTTTTTGGGTACATATCCATTCCTGCGGTAACGGCCACTTAGAGAGTGTCAGATTTTTTGTGTGCGGGCCGGTAATGGCCTGCCGTCAGGCAGGCCGGGTTTTACCAGGTCGGC
Source organism: Pseudomonas baetica (assembly GCF_002813455.1). Taxonomy (NCBI): domain Bacteria; kingdom Pseudomonadati; phylum Pseudomonadota; class Gammaproteobacteria; order Pseudomonadales; family Pseudomonadaceae; genus Pseudomonas; species Pseudomonas baetica. Next base: position 5,978,149 of record NZ_PHHE01000001.1, read on the forward strand.
CTGATAAATCGATCTCCGTACAGAATCGCAAATTGGTTCATCGCACTCTTCCAGTCATGAGCCGCCGAGCCCCAGTTTGCCGTGATGTTACGCAGCCCAAGCCAGATCAGCTTGGTCGCTGCGTCATCCGTCGGGAAGTGGCCCCGGGTCTTGATGATCTTGCGTAGCTGAGCGTTGATGCTTTCGATAGCGTTGGTCGTATAGATCACTTTTCGAATGGCAGGCGGGAAGACAAAAAATGGAATCACTCGATCCCAGGCTCGTCTCCAGGCCGCCACCACCGTTGGGTATTGCTTACCCCAAGGGCCATTTTCAAAGGCATCCAGTGCTTCCTCAGCCGCTTCTGCGTTGATGGCTTGATAGATCGGTTTTAGCGCCTTGGCCAGCTCACGGCGCTTGTCCCACGCCGCGTAATCGAGGCTGTTGCGGATCAAGTGGACGATGCATGTTTGCAGCGTTGTTGCCGGAAATACTGCGCTTAGCGCCTCTGGCATGCCTTTGAGACCGTCAGTCACGGCGATCAGCACGTCCTCTACGCCGCGGGTCTTGAGGTCGTTGAAGACCTTCATCCAGAACTTCGCACCCTCGGTGTTTTCGATCCAGATACCAAGAATATCGCGCGTTCCATCGGGTAAAACACCCAGCGCCAAGTAAATCGCCTTGTTGCGGACAAGGCCTTCTTCTCGGATCTTGACCCGCAGCGCATCGAAGAAAATGACTGGGTACATCGGCTCAAGCGGTCGCTGTTGCCACGCACCAATTTCCTCCATCACCTCGTGCGTGACTGAGCTGATGAAGTCATGGGAAACGTCCGTCCCGTATTGCTCAGAGAGGAAAGCGCGGATTTCTCGAACGGTCATGCCTCGGGCATACATGGCGATGATCTTGTCATCAAAACCGGTGTAACGCCGCTCATGCTTGGGGATCAGAATGGGGGCAAAACTGCCATCCCGATCACGGGGAATCTCCAGCCGCAGCGGGCCATCCCCCGTCAAAATCGTCTTGCCCGTTTTGCCATTGCGCTGGTTGGTTTCATCCTCTGGGCGCTGCGCGCCCGGCGGATACCCCAGGTGGTGACCGAGCTCGGCACTCAATGCTCGCTCAATCAAGGCCTTCTTGAAGGCCGCAGAAGCGTCTTCAATAGCCTCTGCGGTAATCAGCCCCTCACCGAACTCTTCGAGCAGCTCCTTGGGGATTTTTGGTAGGTCACGCAGGGGTTTCTTTTTGGTTGGCATACATGCACCTCTTACTCATGTTATGCCCGAACACAAAATTTCTGACACCCCCGCCACTTAGGGTTCCGCCCCTACGGCGGGTCACTTTTTACAAACGCCTAAAAAGTAACCAAAAACGCTTGCTCCTACGTGCGGCCCGCTCGCTGAGGCTCGGGGTCCCTTCGCTCCGGAATCGATCCGGGCGCAGCGCCTACGGTTTGCTTCGCTGCACCTCCTCTCGCTGTGTTTGGCTGCGCCAAACGGTCGCTGCGCTCTGTAGTGGTCTAATGAAACCGGACACCCATTTAGGCGAGAATGCTCGCCAGATAGAGGTGTCTGATGACCAAACAACGTCGTTCTTTTTCCGCTGAATTCAAACGCGAGGCCGCAGGCCTCGTGCTCGATCAAGGCTATAGCCATATCGAAGCCAGCCGCTCGCTTGGTGTGGTTGAGTCCGCGTTGCGCCGCTGGGTTAATCAGCTTCAGCAGGAGCGCACTGGCGTTACTCCGCAGAGTAAAGCGCTGACGCCAGAGCAACAGAAAATCCAGGAATTGGAAGCTCGAATCGCTCGACTTGAGCGGGAGAAATCCATTTTAAAAAAGGCTACCGCGCTCTTGATGTCGGAAGAGCACGAGCGCACGCGCTGATTGATCAACTGAGCCCCCAAGAGCCGGTTGATTGGCTTTGCGCAGTCTTTGACGTCACTCGTTCGTGTTACTACGCCCATCGTCTCAGGCGCCGAACTCCAGACGTTGAGCGGCTTCGGTTGCGCAGCCGGGTTAACGAACTGTTTACGCAAAGTCGAAGCGCCGCCGGTAGCCGCAGCATCGTGTCGATGATGCAGGAAGACGGCGAGCAAATTGGGCGGTTCAAGGTGCGAGGCCTGATGCGGGAACTGGAGTTGGTCAGTAAACAACCTGGATCACATGCCTACAAACAAGCGACGGTTGAGCGGCCTGACATTCCGAACATATTGAATCGAGAGTTTGATGTGCCGGCGCCGAATCAGGTCTGGTGTGGCGACATCACCTACATCTGGGCTCAAGGGAAATGGCATTACCTGGCTGTCGTTATGGATCTTTACGCGCGCCGAGTGGTGGGCTGGGCGCTGTCGAACAAGCCGGATGCGGATCTGGTCATCAAGGCGTTGGACATGGCTTACGAACAGCGTGGCAGGCCTCAAGGGCTTCTGTTTCACTCGGATCAGGGCTCGCAATATGGCAGTCGCCAGTTTCGCCAACGGCTCTGGCGTTACCGCATGCGCCAAAGCATGAGCCGTCGTGGAAACTGCTGGGATAACGCGCCGATGGAGCGTGTGTTTCGCAGCTTGAAAACTGAATGGATACCGACCGTGGGCTACATGACAGCTCAAGAAGCGCACCGCGACATCAGTCATTACCTGATGCATCGGTACAACTGGATTAGACCGCACCAATTCAACAACGGACTGGCCCCAGCTCAGGCCGAGAAAAAACTTAACGTCGTGTCCGGGATTAGTTGACCACTACACTCTCGACCAAAGGACGCGACACACATGGAAACTGCCTTCGCTCAAATCACCGAACGTTTGAACAACCGCCGATTCTCCGTAGCGAACAACGCCCAAGGGCTGTCCGATGCACGCACAGTCTTTCACTACCATGTCGAGGGCGAGGCGGTTTGGGGGACTTATCAGGGCGGGCATATCCGCATCGGCAATCAGGTCGGACGCGTGACCGGGCCCAATACCATCGAACTGCTTTATCAGTGCATCACCGTGGAAGGCGAGATTCGCGCGGGTTGTTCGCGCGGCACGGTTGGCGTTGATGAGGCGGGGCGCACTACGTTGAGTTTCGTATGGGGTTGGTTGTCGGGGGCGAGCGGGGGCGGGGAGTCGAGTTATGTTGAGTTGGTCGCGTAACGGAAGGTCTTAATCCATGTGGAAGCCGGGATGGTGATTCTGTTCAGCTTCCAAGCTACCTCGCCTCCTTAGGATTTAGAGAGCAATATCTCGAAGCGGTGGCTTCGGACATGTTGAACGCAAACCGTCGATATGCTCCATCAGCCCATCGGGGATGCTTTGCCACATCGGGTCGAGTATGAAGGGTGGGCTGTAGCCCATCGATGAACAAGGTCAGCAGCACGTTCAGCATTGAACGCATTGTGAGGTTCAATCCTTCGAAAGCGCTTGATGAAAAAGGCGCCATCGACCAATACCGCTGTGGGCATGCTTTCTTCCTGATAACAAAACGCCCAAGGGTTTGGCACGTCCTGGATGGTTAGGACGGCGTACTGCCTTGGGCGGGATGGGAGCAGATTAGGCGGGGTCGACGTAGACGTCAACCGCTCCTTCTCGGTTTGATCAAGCTCGCGTCATATCTTGTAGGTCCAGTGCCCTTTAGCGGTTGGACAGTGACGAACGGAACGATAAGGCTGAAGGGAAAAGCATGCAAGCCAGCCACTTCCGCAAGTTCTGTAGGCAATGACACGGCCCCCTGTAGTCCTGATGTGAAGCTGCGCATCAGGCACATTTGCGTCGGATGTGCTGCCAACTCTCCCAAGGATCTTGCCCACGGCCACTGGCTTGCTGGATTTTTCAGAAGCAGACTGGCGCTGAGCGCTGTTACGCCTTGCCAAAACCAAAGAACGAACGCCATTTACTCACTGGCTTGCGCTCATAAAAGGGCGCTGTTTCTCTAAGAAAATAGTCACTCAAGCCCGATTCACTTGCAGTCACGCGGTACAGGTCAACCGGCTCACCGGGCGCAGCAGTATCTCCCGCGACATTCCCGGCTTCGCGCATCACCCGCTCGAAGTCGCCATCGACCTCGATGCCCACGATCAGATGAGGTTTTTCGTCGATTGATGTGTCGTGCATCATCGCCAGAAAGGCGCGCGATACGTTGGGGTGTTTGGCGAGTAGCTGTGTGAGCGACTGCACCATCTTCGTCGGGTACTGCGCTGGTTGCCCAAGCAGGACTTTCGTTTCTTTTTCCACCGTGCGCGTTGTTGCTTTTTGGCCAACCTGATCGGAGAGCAGATTGCGTACTTCTTCCGGGAAGAACTCTTTGCCATACGGCGACTTTGGATTCAGAAACAGGGTGGCGCCCTGCGTCATCTCGAACAAAGATCTGGCCGGCAGTTCCAGGTAGGACTCTTCACTGTCGATGGATTTTTGCAGGGTTTGCAGCGAGGAGAAAAACGGGATGACAGGGTTGCCATCGGCTTTTTCCCAATGCGCGATGCTGACTTTGCTTCCCGCTTCGAGATTCACGACGCCGTCGCTCGTGCCCGTCGTACCGAGCACGTAAACAGACGCGCTCAGTAAGGTTCGGAAAAACTCTGGCCGATGCGCGGGTTCGTCGGCGGCCAGGCGGAGGCTTTTTTCGAGCGCGTTTTCTTGCTGGGTGTCCATGATGTCCATCCGTACTCCATAAAAAACAGACAACAACCGATGATAAACGCCGAGGTGTTATTTCACTGACTTCAATAGTGAATGGGCATTCGCTTTCGCGAGCAGGCTCGCGCCTACATTGGAAATCGTTCGTCGCCTCAGAGCAAACTCCACGAAACCCCAACATAAACCCCTATCCCTTCACCCGGTGTCGACCGCGCTGCATCCAGCCCTTTGTCGTCATACCCTGGCGTAACCGTCGCCGCATAGTGCTTGTTGGTCAGGTTGCGCATGTCCACCCAAGTCTGCCAGTCACCCTTTGGTGCGTTGTAACCCACGGTCGCGCCAAACAGCGCGTACGGATCGGCGTAGTAACTGTTGGCGTAATCCACCGCGACTTTCGACACCAGTTGCGTATTCACAGCAGCGAAGAATCCCTGCGGCCAGTCATAACGCAACTCGCCCTGGTAGTAGTGCATCGGCAACCCCGGCAAGCGGTTGTCGCCAAAACGGTCATCATCGCGGTAATGGAAGTCGCTGAAAGTGTACGCCTGACGCAGGCTTAATTGGCGGCCATCAGCGGCTGACCAGAGTTTGCTGTTCAGGCTGGCTTCGACGCCTTGATGCACGGTCGGGCTGGCGTTGAGTTCATAAGGCGTCACGGCGTTGGCGTCCGGGAGTACCGAAAGCAATTCGTGGCGCACTTGCGCGTAGTACCAGGCCAGGCTCCATTCGCCGAATGCGCTGTCGCCGCGTCCACCGAGTTCGAGGGTGGTGGCGGTCTGGTTTTGCAGTTTGATCGGGTCTTTCTGGGTGCCGGTCGCCGCACCGTTACCAGCCGGGAAGCGCACGTTGGAACTGTAAATCAGCGACCACGGGTGCGGTGCTTCGACCGAGCGGCTTAGGTTACCGAACACTTGCACGTCCGGCGTGATCTGGTAGCGCAGGCCGAGGCGGGGGGCGTAGTCCCAGTCGTTCATGCTGGTTTTGCCGCCGCCCTCGGGGTAAGTGACGGCGCTTTCGCGACGGGTGTAGAGGGCGGCCAGGCCGGTGGTCAGCCACAAGTCGTCAGCAATTTCCAGGTCGTTGCCAACGTGCAGGACGGTGTCCGAGCCTTGATAAGTGAAATTGCGCATGCGCGTGCCCGACGCGTAGCCAGCGGTGTTGCCCGTTGGGATGCGCACAAATTCACTGGCGCCGTCGTTGGGCAAATGTTTGGTCACGCGCAGGCCGACGGTGCTGCGGCTTTCCATGCCAAACAGGGTGTCGCGGCGCTTGTAGTCGAAGGTGCCGCTGACGTCGGTGTAGGCGACCTTCAGACGATTCGGGCCTTCACGCAGATCCATCGGGTAGTCGTGGTAGACGAGGCCGGTCTGGATGCTCGAATCGTCGTCGATGTAGAACGTGGTTTTATTGCCGATGAAGGTGCTGCCCGGTTGTTTGCGGCTGTCGTCGCGCGACACATAGGCCGGGTTGGCTGCCCGTGGACTGTGCTCGATGGCGTGTTTGGTCACGCGCCCGGCGAGGTCGTTGTCGGTCTCGCGATAACGAATGTAGAAGCGCGTTTCCAGGTTCGGGTTGAAGCGATAGCCGAAGTTGGCGATTACGCCTTTGCTCTCGCTGGCGGTGTGATCCTGATAGCCGTCGGCGTTCGAATCGGTCAGCGAGACGTAGTAATCAAAGTCGCCCAGCACCTGCCCGGAACTGACCTGACGCTGCTGATAACCGTGGCTGCCGGTGGCGTAGCGCACCTGCAATTTCGGCGCGGTATAGCCGGTGTGGCTGACGTAATCGATGGCGCCGCCCAACGCCAGTGCGCCACGGTCGAAGCCATTGGCACCGCGCAGCACTTCAACATGATCAACCCACAGTGGCTCGAGCAATTCGTAAGGCGTACCGCCCGGACCGGTCAGCGGCAGGCCATCGAGCAGCGTATACAGCCCGGAAGCATGAGCGCCGGGTGCGCGGTTGATGCCCGAACCACGGATCGAAATTTTCACCCCTTCATTACCCGCCGACTGCGCGTAAACCCCCGGTTGATACGCCAGCACATCCTGATTGCTCGCCACGCGACCCTGCAACGGCTGGCGCATGTCGACCACGTTGCTGCCGCCGGGCACCTCGGCCAGGCGCGCTTTGGCGTCCTCAACGGAGGCGTCGGCGCCGCTGCGCTCCTCGGCCGAAATCAGCACCTGGCCCAGCTCCATACCTTGGGTTTCGGCCACGGCCGGGCAGGCAAGGGCCAGGCCCAGCAGGGTAACGGGCAGGGATTTGGGCGCGGGCATTGAAGAACTCCAGACGGTCAAAAACAGGCGATGAACAGTGCGACGTAGAAAGGAGAGATGGAAACACATGGCGACTTTGTTTTTTGCCCATGGGGTGAAATTAAACAGCAGATTCGTTCACGGGATCTACGCTAATCCACTGGGCAAGGAGCCAGCGGCGAGGCATTGGATAGGCCGGTCAGTCATCTTGCATCTGAAAGGCTGTTGAACACTGTCACTGCCGCCAATGGTCACGCATTCATCGATCAGCGCACTTCAGCAAGGACTGCAACCCATGCACATTATTCGGTCAGAACAGACAGCTTTTTTTTCCGACGATTTAATCTTGAAGTTCGCCCGGCAAATTTTTCCGGACATGAAAGCCGCTCATGCAGAGGCGGTCGCTGGAGGAACTGATACAGCGTGGCTCGCACGCTTGACGCATTGCATCCGTGAAGCGCACGCCTATGGGTTCACGCAGGATCGGGACATTATTTCGTTTGTAGAATTATCCCTTTCATTGGGCGGGGATTTCATGCGGCAGAACGATGTTCATCAGCTCTTGATTGATCAACGTATTACACCCCATGAGCGTATGGGGAGGATGTTGCTGGCTTTGACATAAATGGACTAACGGTCTCAGTCTTTGGGGGCCTCCTCGCACTCTGCTCGGACGCTTATATGAAATGCCACCTCTGCGAAACCATTGAGCGCTTCAACCACGGTTCATCGAGCGCAAGCTCGATAGTAGCCTGCCAGTGCCCCTTGAATCCGTTGAATGTCTGCGCTGCAACCAGCGCCAAGCCTGCATCGGCATTAAACCCGGAAAGTCTGCGGCCCGCTATTCAATACACATCGATACAGAGACTCACAGCGAAGGAGTACATCGAGTCGCAACGTGATTATCAGAATGCTTTGTCAGGGACGTGCATGCGCAGGCTAATGAGGGAACATAATACTGTAGGGTTTGAGTTCGAATTTATCGGGCATGACTATAAGGGATTGGACGCCCATGTGATTTTTACCACCTCCGGGCCGCTTTCGAACTTGTTCGAATTGGGGTTCGTTCTGGAAAGTGATGCCAACGATATCGTTGAGATCGGTATGCCGCCGTTTCTTATTCCCAAAATAGATGGAAAGCCGAATAAGCCAGAGATCGGGGCGGTTTATCTCAAGATGGAAGCCGCCATGCGCCAAATCAAAAAGATGGCATTGAAGGACAAAGCGATTCATGCAGAAATTGATGCTTTGGATAAAAGTATTGTCGGACTCGTCAACGAGGATGATGCTTCAAAGTCGTCAGCCAATCAGGAAGTTTCAGCAGAGATTGAGGCTTTGCAGCTTTCGGAAGTAGAACCTGTGCCCGTCAAAAAAGAATCAATCAAGCCGGGAGGGGAAAAAGATATTAACCTTGCGAAGTTGGTTGATCTTTGCAAGGAGTACCTGTTTGCGCAAGGGTGGTCTGATATTCGCCATGGCGATATTGGAATAATTAACGCCGAAGTGAAAAAGGCGGGTGGGGCGGCTGTTTATTCTCAAATGAATATTTCAATGGATGGCTTCGAAAGTGCGGAATTGATTGTGGTCGCACGCGAGCTTTTTTTAAAAGGAATTTTTGCGAGGACTCTCCTATAGGGTTGGCATACTTTGCTCTCCAGGATGAGGGTATCAACGAAGCTGACTATAAGGGTAAGTTGGCACAGTTTGTTCATGTCAATAAAGCCTTGGTAAGTATATTGGCGATTCCTTCCATTTTGTTCAGGCAGCGAAATGGCGATGTTATCTCGGGTGATGATGATCTTTCATCGGCTGTAAAAGAACTGGCGAGTGTCTGGGTAAAGGATGCATTGCCGAATATCCTGTCAACATTAGGCGTTTTTGACAGGGAAGTGTTGGCGACTCATGCAGTCAAAGCCAAAAACACGGTTATCAAGGAAAACCTGGACTCATTGATGGTAGGGGTGAACGCCGCAGAGGACTATTTGAATGGGTCGATCGAAACAAAAGTAAAAAACTGGACGCTGATGAATAACTTGTGTTGTAGCGCAATTGATAAAGGCACCTACCAGGAAATTCTAAGGTGTGCGCATGTGCTGGGATTACCACCGGGATGTGTAATTCAGGAAGCTGCCAGAGTAGCGAGTGCGTGCCTGGATGATACCGGAGAGTATCTGGTCGGGGAGGCTGCGAAGAGGCGTCTGGATGACTTGAAACAGGCGCCAGAAAGAAATCCTGAAATCACAGATATGGATTATTTATCGGTCTGTGAAGTGAAAACTGCCGCACTATATGATCAGAAATGTGCATTTTTAAAAAAAGAGGTATTGGAACAGGTTAAGGCAGTGGAGGCATCTGAGGCGCGACACGATTTTATTGTGGGCAAGGTAAACCGTGAAATAGATGCACTGATTGAACGTATTCGCGATCCATCCATTGTTACCTTCGATCGGCCTGCGTTTACCGCAGAACAGTACGGTGATGGTATGGGGGTGCGAAAAGACACCTTTATCAACGGCCGGGTATATCCATGTTGCGGAAAAGAGGGCATGAAGGGCATTGAATACAACATTGTCGAGCTTCGAAGTATGCCTGCTGTCGGCAAGTATCTGGGGCTTGACCGCAATCCTGAATCGCAAGCGGCTTCCTCGTCCTCAAAGCTGACACAGTCCGACAAGGGGCCTTCAAGCGTGTTGAAAGAGTAATTTCCATCAAAAAAGCAGCCTTTTGACGCGTTGCTGCGTGCGTTCGCGATGGGCTCTACAGGCTTTGGCAAACCGCATGAACGCTGCACCAGCGGCGTGCTGCCGGCCAGCGGCGAATCCCGAAAGGGCAAGACTTCCCGCGGAAAAACCGGATAATGGCGACCATTCGTTTAGCCGTATTCTGGTAATCCCGCATGGAAATCAAGGTCAACTTTCTCGACAACCTTCGACTTGAAGCCAAGTTCGATGACTTCACGGTGATCGCCGATCAGCCCATTCGCTACAAGGGCGATGGTTCGGCACCGGGGCCGTTCGATTACTTTCTGGCTTCGTCGGCCTTGTGTGCGGCGTACTTTGTAAAGTTGTACTGCGACACACGCAACATCCCCACCGAAAACATTCGGCTGTCGCAAAACAACATTGTCGACCCGGAAAACCGCTACAACCAGATCTTCAAGATTCAGGTCGAATTGCCCGCGGACATCTCTGAAAAAGATCGCCTCGGTATCCTGCGTTCGATCGATCGCTGTACGGTGAAGAAAGTCGTGCAGACCGGCCCTGAGTTTGTCATCGAGGAAGTCGAGAACCTCGACGCCGACGCCCAGGCGCTGCTGATGCCGCATGGCGGCTCGCAGGCGGGCACTTACATCGCCGGTAAGGACCTGCCGCTGGAACAAACCATCGCCAACATGTCGGGGATTCTCGCCGACCTCGGCATGAAGATCGAAATTGCTTCGTGGCGCAACATTGTGCCCAACGTCTGGTCGTTGCATATCCGCGACGCGCATTCGCCGATGTGCTTTACCAACGGCAAGGGCGCAACCAAAGAAGGCGCGTTGGCCTCGGCGTTGGGCGAGTTCATCGAGCGTCTGAACTGCAACTTCTTCTACAACGATCAGTTCTGGGGCGAAGACATCGCCACTGCCGAGTTCGTGCATTACCCGGACGAGCGCTGGTTCAAGCCGGGGCCGAAAGACGAGTTGCCGCCGGAGATCCTCGATCCATACTGCCTGGATATTTACAACCGCGACGGCGAATTGCGGGGTTCGAACCTGTTCGACACCAACTCCGGCAATACCCAGCGCGGCATTGTTTCGCTGCCGTTTGTGCGTCAGTCGGACAGTGAAGTGGTGTACTTCCCGTCCAACCTGATCGAAAACCTGTTCCTCAGCAACGGCATGAGCGCCGGCAACACCTTGGCCGAGGCGCAGGTGCAGTGCCTGTCGGAAATCTTCGAGCGCGCGGTCAAGCGTGAAATTCTCGAAGGCGAAATGGCGCTGCCGGACGTACCGCAGGAAGTCCTGGAGAAGTATCCGAGCATTCTGGCCGGCATTAAGGGTCTGGAGGAGCAGGGCTTTCCGGTGTTGGTGAAAGATGCGTCGCTGGGTGGTGAGTTTCCGGTGATGTGCGTCACGTTGATGAACCCGCGCACCGGTGGCGTATTTGCCTCTTTCGGCGCGCACCCAAGCCTGGAAGTCGCATTGGAGCGCAGCCTCACCGAGTTGCTGCAGGGTCGCAGTTTTGAAGGTTTGAACGACTTGCCGCAGCCGACCTTCTCGGGTCAGGCGGTGACCGAGCCAAACAACTTCGTCGAGCATTTCATCGATTCCAGCGGTGTGGTGTCGTGGCGCTTCTTCAGTGCCAAGGCGGACTTCGAATTCGTCGAATGGGATTTCTCCGGCCAAGGTGAAAACTCCAACGCCGAGGAAGCCGCCACCCTGTTCGGCATCCTCGAAGACATGGGCAAAGAAGTCTACATGGCGGTTTACGAGCACATCGGTGCCAAGGCCTGTCGCATTCTGGTGCCGGGTTACTCGGAGATCTATCCGGTCGAAGACCTGATCTGGGACAACACCAACAAGGCCCTGCAATTTCGCGCCGATATCCTCAACCTGCACAACTTGAGCAAAGTAGGCCTGCGTAACCTGGCCCAGGGTCTGGAAAACAGCGAGCAGGATGATTACACCGACATCACCACGCTGATCGGCATCGAGTTTGACGACAACACGCCGTGGGGCAAGTTGACCATCCTCGAACTACGCCTGCTGATCTATCTCGCCCTGCAGAAGTTCGAGCAGGCGAAAGATCTGGTCGAAGCCTTCCTGCAATACAACGACAACACGGTCGAACGCGGTCTGTTTTACCAAGCCGTGAACGTAGTGCTGGAAATGGAGCTGGACGAGGATCTGGAACTGGCCGACTACGAAGCCAACTTCCGCCGCATGTTCGGTGATGAGCGGATGGATGCGGCGATTGGTTCGGTGAACGGTAGTGTGCGTTTCTATGGTTTGACGCCGACGAGCATGAAGCTGGAAGGTCTTGATCGGCATTTGCGTTTGATCGAGAGCTACAAGAAGCTGCATGCGGCGCGGGCCAAAATCGCTAGCTGATTTTCGACGTGTGCGCTTAAAACCTGTGGCGAGGGCGCAAGTCCCTCGCCAAGGTTTTGCCGGCCGTCACGCCTGACTCAACCGTTTCTCCATGATGATCGTGCGCTCGACGCCATGAAACTTATCGCGGATCTTCTCGAAGCCCAGTGAGGCATAAAAACCTTCGGCGATGATGCAGCCTTAACGCCCGTGCGCGGCGTTAGCCAGTTGCCCGGTATCGACCCGCACAAACACCGAGTCGCCCACCGCCGTCAGTACATCCCCCGCGAAGACCTCACAGATTACCCGGGTCTTGCGCCCGACTTCCCCTTCGACTTTCGCCCGCAGGGTCAGCGTTACGCCCATTGGCGTCGGTTTGATGAACTTGACGCCCAGGTTGCCGGTAACGCAGTCGATGCGCGGCAGGGTGCCGGGTTCGCGGTTTTCAGCGCGATAGTGATAAGCCATTGCCGTCCAGTTGGAGTGGCAGTCGACCAGCATCGCGATCAGCCCGCCGTAGACCAGGTCCGGCCAGCCGCAGTATTTGGCGTCCGGCACATGCTCCGCGAGAACGTGCACGCCGTCTTCATGCCAATAACTCTTTATATGCAGGCCGTGCGGATTGCTGCCGCCGCAGCCGTAACAAACGCCTTGCGGCGCGGCGCTGTCTTGCAGTGAGGTGTCGAGGCTGGACATGGGTGTGGTCATCCTGGAGTGGTGAGGCCGGTCAGGCGCATGCGGCATTCGGCGACGCGCCGATCCGTTATTGCTCGGGCGTGAGCCATGTGTCGACAACCCGTCGGTCCAGCTCTTCCCAATACGCCATGCCCAGTACCCGCGTGGTGTTCAGCCCGCGCAGATAACCGCGCAACTGATGAGCGGTGTCCCTGATGAGCTGCGGATCGGTGGCGTTTTTGTTCAACAGCACGCTTTCGTACTGGATCAGGTATTCAGCCACTCGCTCGCGGAAATCGGGCAGGACGGCGTCGCGGATCAGGTCAAACGTTCTCAAGAAGGGATCCTCTTTCGATTTTTTTCTAGTTGTATTGAGTGTGTATCAGTCTTCGTACCGCGCAACTATTGCTAGAAGTAATAGTGACCATCAAGAAACGCAAGTTCTGCTTTGTCGGCAATGAGCGGAAAATCGCCTCCATCGAACACGCAGCCAAGGAATTTGCGCGATGAACACTCTGACTCGACTGGCTTTTGTCGCCCTGCTGATGGGCGCTGCCGCTGCACCGACCTACGCAGATGACGCCCGGTCGTATCACTTTCAGACCATCACCGGCAGCAGTGCGACGTTACAGCACTCGCAAACAGTCGGTGTGTTGTACAGCGACAACACGCTGGACAATCTGCAATACCTTGAGCGTTACCACAACATGGCGGTCAACGGCGCGAAAGATGCGCTCGACTCGCGGATCCGCGAGGCCTTCGTCGAAAGCTCCGACCCGGAACTGGCTGTTGACTGGTTAGTGAGTTCGTTACAGCAGCAGTTCTTGTCCGTGACCGTCTACGACAGCCTGGACGAGTTGGTGCAGGCCCATCCGGATGTCGTGGTGAAACTCGACACCTTCAATCGCCTGTTGACCCAGCGTAACGATCGGGTCGAAGCCCGATTCACCGCGCACTTCTACGACGCCAACCTGCAATACATCGGCAAGGCCGAAGGCGCCGTGGAAAAACAGTTGCCATCGGTTTGGGTTCACAACCAGGCGGCGCCGCAAATCGCCGCGCAGATCGAGAAACAACGTGACCTGCAACTCACGGCATTAAAACAGTTCGACAGTTCGCTCAAGGCGCTGGTGTCGGCAAGCTGAACACTTAAAACATAAATGGCGACGGCGGCGCCGTGAAGCTGCACCGTTGCCGGTTGAACCGAACCTTTATTTTCAGGATTACACCGATGCGTCATTTATTCCTGCCGGCCCTGGCCGTTGCTTCGTTGCTGTTTGGCGGTTGTGCCTCTGCACCGAACGACCCGACGCTGACCTTGCAGACCAGCAAGACGCCGGCGCAGTACGCCGATTGCGTTGTGCCGAAATTGCAGGGCAGTGCACTGAACCCGAGCGTCTCGCAGACTCAGCGCAGTTACCGGATTGTGGTGCCGAGCAAGGTCGCGGCAGACAACGTGCTGGAAGCCTACAAGGCTGGCAGCGGCGGCAAAGTGTTCATTTACGAGCGCCATTTGCTCGCCTCGAATTTCCTCCCGTCAAGTTTCGAACGCGCCGCGCAGGACTGCATCTGAGTGAGGCGTTGACCCCGTTTTAACCGAGCTCCTTTGGTTGGCCGCAACCAACCAATTTTTTGCCCCGTACCGCATTAGGTTACGGGGTTTTTTTTGCCTGTCGGATAGCGCAATGACTGCCATCGGCCCCCCTTGCTCAATCCAGTGTTCGCGTGTCGGCTCAAGCGTACTTGCCTGACCTGGCGATATCAGGGAAGCTCGCCGCCATTGTGCGTGATCATGGTCCAGGGAAGAATTGCATGACGTTAAGGGTGTTGGTAGTCGGCGGTTACGGAAACTTTGGCAGCATTGTCTGCCGGCATCTGGCAGTGATGCGCGACGTCGATTTGTTCATTTCGGGCCGTGACGCCCACAAGCTGCGGCACAAGGTCGATGAACTGAAAAAACAATCGGCGACTGACTGCGGGAGTTGGTGTGGCGACGCCATGGGCGCCGGGCTCGCGTCAGCGCTGCGGGCGATGAACATTGAGTGGGTGATCCACACCGGCGGGCCCTTTCAGGGGCAATCCTATGCCGTCGCCGAAAGCTGCATCGATGCCGGGGTGAACTATTGCGACTTGTCCGATTGCCGCACCTTCGTCAACGGCATCGGCGTACTCGATGCCCGAGCGAAGCAGGCCGGTGTAGTGATCCTCAGCGGTTGCAGTTCGGTGCCGACCCTGTCCTCAGCCATCATCGATGAGCAGCGCCAGCGCTTTTCACGCATTGACTCGATCGAGCACGGCATTTCTTCTTCGGCCAAAATGCCGGGGCTGTCGACCGTCGAAGGCGTCTTGGCCTACGCCGGCAAACCGATCAAACAACTCAGAAACGGCCGCGTACATGAGGTGCTCGGCTGGCAGGACCTGACGCTGCGCAAAATGCCGGATCTGGGCTTTCGAGTGCTGGCCAATGTCGACGTGCCGGATATGGACATTTTCGCCAGTCGTTATGGCGCGCAAACCCTGCGGTTCAAAGCGGGGGCCGGCCTGAAGCTTGGCGGTGTCGCCAATTATCTGCTGGCTCAGGCGTTGCGCAGCGGGCTGGTCCGCGATCATCTTCGCTGGGCGGCAAGATTGCATCGTCTGGGCACCTGGTTCGAGCGTTTTGGCGATGGCAAAAGTGCGATGTACATCGATATTCAAGGCCTCGGCGTGGACGGTAAGCCACTGTCGATGACGGCACAGTTGATCGCCCTTAATGACAAAGGTCCGCAGATTCCAAGCTGTGCAGCCGTTGCCCTCGCCGCGAAAGTCACCAAAGGCTACGTGCCCGCCGCCGGCGCCCGACCTTGTGTGGGCGAAATCAGCGTCGCTGAGTACATGGCTGCGATCAACGACCCGCGTAACCTCAGCCTGACCGTTAAGTTTTCGGACGGGCAACGCTGACATGCTCTATCTGTGCCTCAAGTACATCCATTTCATCGCGGCGATTTTTCTGTTCGGCTTCGGCATGGGCTCCTACCTTTATCTGATCGCCGCCAGCCGTTCGGGTAATCCCCAAGTGATTGCCCATGTGGCCAGAATGGTCGTGCGCTTCGACACCTGGATCACCACACCGGCGGGTTTCATTCAGATCGTGTCGGGTTACTTTTTGCTGAGATTTTCGGGCCTGGCGCTGACCACCGAGTGGGTGCTGATGTCGCTGCTGATCTTCTTCTGTGTGGGCGCTCTGTGGCTACCGGTGCTGTTGCTGCAGAAACGCTTGCAGGTTCTGGCTTTGAACGCGAGCGAGGCGGGCAGGGCGCTGGATGAGACCTACCGGTCGCTGTACCGCAAATGGTTCTGGCTGGGTGTCTGCGGATTTTCGGGGATGTTTGTGATTGTGCTGATGATGGTGACGAAAATGACCCCGTGGCAATTGTTGGGGGTGTTGGTCTGAAACGGTTTTTGCCGGTTTTCGCGGCGGCGTTGCCGGGCGGTTGCGCTAAGCCGGATCGCTTCCTGTTTGTTCTACCTCGGTATCAAGCAGTTGTGCAAAAAGGGCCCGATGCTGCCGGACGGTATCAGCGACGACGTTCATTGGTTTGGGTGCGGCGATTCTGACGATGCGACGCCAGGCGAGTTAAACGGGGCGAAGGCGTCATCCATGACGCCGACAACACTCAGTCAGAACTTGTATTTGGCGGTGAGCATGTAGCTGCGCGGGTTGCCGTAGTTGTCGTTGGAACCCCAGGTCACGTTGCTGCCGATGGCGGAGTAGTAGACGCGGTCGAAGATATTGTTTGCGTTGACCTGCAGGTCCAGGTGCTGGTTGACCTCGTAGCCGGCCATCAGGTCGGTGACTGCGTAGCCGCCTTGCTGGAGGCGATAGCTGCCGCCGCTGGCGAGTACCACGTCGTTGTACATGCGGCTCTGCCAATAAACGTTGCCGCCGACGCGGAGTTTTTCCAGCGGGCCCTGCAGGCGGTAAACGGTCGAGACCTTGAACAGGTGCTCAGGCGTGTCGGTTTTGAATTGCTGATTATTGTTGGCCGGGTTTTCGTCCTTGATGTAGTGCGTGCGGGTATAGGTGTAGCCAGCGCCGAGCTGCCAGTTTTCGGTCAGCGCGCCTTGCAGCTCCATGTCAACGCCTTGGCTGCGCACTTTGCCGGAGGCGTTGTAGCAGGTCATGACCGGGCAACCGCGTTGATCTTGCGCCAGGGTCGAGCGGTTGCTCTGGTCCATCTGGAACACGGCCAGGCTGGTGTTGAGGGCGCCGTTGAAATACTCGCCCTTGATGCCGACCTCGTAGTTTTCACCGACGATCGGCTTCAGCACTTTGCCGGAAAGGTCCTTCGATGTTTGCGGGGTGAAAATGTCGGTGTAGCTGGCGTACACGGAGTGGTGGTCGTCCAGCTTGTAGATCAGGCCGGCGTAACGGGTCAGGTTGCGGGTGACTTTGTAGTCGCCATCGGTGGTGCGGTCATCGTAGTCGTACCAGTCCAGACGGCTGCCGAGGATCAGCGTCAACGGGTCGGTCAGGCTCAAGCGGGTGGTCAGGTAGACGGCATCCTGAGTGGTGACGTTGCGGGTCTTGCCGTCACGCACGAAGTCGGGCTTGGGCGCACCGATCGGCCAGGCGGTGGTGTAAGGATCGTATTCCTTGGTCGTAGCATCGTAGACACGGTTGCTGGCGCCGACGACCAGTTCGTGGGTGCGGCCGAAGGCTTCGAACGGGCCGCTGGCAAAACCGTGGACTGCGGTTTGCTTGTCGGTGTTGTGCGATTGGTAAGCCGTGGTTTCCAGCGGGCCGGCGTAACGCGACAGGTAAGTGCCGGAGAACTCGCCGTTGAGTGTCGATGAAGAACCGGCGACATGCAGTTTCCAGTCGTTGTCGAAGCGATGCTCGACTTCACCGAAGACCGTGTCGATCTGCAGCTTCTTGTTTTCCCAGTCGCTGCCGGGGTAGGTGGAGCGGGGCAGGTCGAGGTGGTGGCCGTCGGCACCGATCGGCAAGCCGCCCCAGAAATAGTTGGTCTGCTCATTTTGACGAGAGAAGCCCAGCGTCGCGGTAGTTGCTTCGCTCAGGTCAGCTTCACCAATGGCGTAGAACAGGCCGTGATCGTTTTGTTCTTTATCGCGGAAACTGTCGGCGCCCTGATAGGAGCCCACCACACGGCCACGCAACGTGCCGTTTTCGTTCAGCGGACCGGAGGCGTCGATCTCGCCGCGATAATCATCCCAGCTGCCAGCTGCACCGGTGAGTGACACCTGCGGGGTCGCGGTCGGGCGTTTGCGCACCATGTTGATGGCGGCCGACGGGTTGCCGGCACCGGTGACAAGGCCGGTCGCGCCGCGAACGATTTCTACCCGGTCAAACATGGCCAGATTCGGTTGCACCGCCATCGAGTACGGCTGGTAAGAGCTGGGCAGGCCGTCGTACATGATGTTATCGATGTCGAAACCGCGAGCGCTATAAGCCTGCCGGCCGGGGCCGCTGGACTGATTGAGAAACAAACCGGGCGTGGCCCGCACGACATCGTTGATGCTGGTCATGCCTTGATCGTCCATGCGCTGACGGGTGATCACCGTCACCGCCTGGGGCGTTTCGCGCATGGTCAGAGAGAGCTTGGTCGCGGTCTGCATCGGGCCGGTGGTGTAGGACTGCGAACCCTCGGTGGTGCTGCTCATCTGTGTGGCGCCGATTTCGGTCGCGCCGAGCTCCAGCGTCGCCGGTGCGGCGGTGTTTTCTGGCGTGGCGTCTTCGGCCGCAGCCGGTGCGACGCTGGCCATGCAGATAGCCAGTGCCAACAGGTTAGGTGCGAGGTTCGAACGGTGGTGGATGGTCTGAAACGACATCAATCTGCTTCCCCAAGGTTTACTAAAAAGAATCTGATGCATATGCGTGTAGGAATTATTCGCATTAGTCTGTCAGATTGATTCTCTTGAAGAAAGGCGTACTCAGCCGTTAGTTAACGAATTTTTCATATTTGGTGGTGGCCGAGGCGTGAGGGATTCTCCAGAAGGTCTGGATATCAACGGGATTAAAACGGGTAACGCAGAGCAGGAATGGCCAGCAGCGGCCGATCATTGGCGTTGATCGACGACGCTGCCAGCGCGTGGTTGAAGCACTGAAACGTTAGTCCAGATCGGCCGCCTGATGCCGCTCCGGGACCTGGCTTTCTTCATCGCCCCATGTGCGATTGACGCGCATCCCGCGAACCACCGCCGGCCGCTTGGCGATCTCCTCGGCCCAGCGCTGCACGTGGGTGTATTCCTGCGCCGACAGAAACTCGGCCGCCGAATACACGTTGTTGCGCACCAGTTGCCCGTACCACGGCCACACCGCGATGTCGGCGATGGTGTAGCTGTCGCCGGCCAGGTAACGGCTCTCGGCCAGGCGTCGGTCCAGCACATCAAGCTGACGCTTGGCTTCCATGGTGAAGCGGTTGATCGGGTACTCCATTTTTTCCGGTGCATAGGCATAGAAATGCCCGAAACCGCCGCCCAGATAGGGCGCCGAGCCCATCTGCCAGAACAGCCAGTTGAGGGTCTCAGTGCGTCCCGCCGGATCGGTGGGCAGGAACGCGCCAAACTTCTCGGCGAGATAAAGCAGGATCGAACCCGACTCGAATACGCGAAGGGGCGGCTCGACGCTGCGATCCAGCAACGCAGGAATCTTCGAATTCGGATTGATCTCGACAAACCCGCTGGAGAACTGATCGCCCTCACCAATGCGGATCAACCACGCGTCATATTCGGCAGCGGTATGCCCCTGCGCCAGCAACTCCTCAAGCAGGATGGTGACCTTCACGCCATTGGGGGTGGCCAGCGAGTAGAGCTGCAAGGGATGCTTGCCGACTGGCAAGGTTTTGTCATGCGTCGGCCCGGCGATCGGGCGGTTGATGCTGGCGAACTGGCCGCCGGACGCAGCTTCGTTTTTCCAGACCTTGGGCGGAACGTAAGACGCATTGCTCATGAAGACCTCATCGTTACTGGCTGAAAGTAGAGTGACACCGTAAGGAAAAATCCCCTCGCGTGCCAGACGGAACTCGGGTTATTTGATATTCCGTGATCACCGAGTGTCCCGGCAGAAGTACCGACGGCTGCTGCAGTCAGTCGGCGCGAAGATAGCGCAGCCATTCGATCAACTTGACGACACCACAGAAAACCAACACGGAAAAGGCAATGAGCGCGACGGCCGCGCCGATCAGACTCAGGTCCGTTGTTATCTGGATGTAGGCGGCCAGCGACAACGCAAGAGCAGCATAGCCAGTGAGGAATTTCCTTCGCGCGATCAATAACATCGGAACCATCAGGACGACAAACAGATGCACCGCGATGGTGATGACCAATTGCGCGACCAATTGAGTGAGCGTCCTGCCGGATGACGCTTGGGCGAGGATGATTTCGCCGTCGTACAGAAACACTTGCAGCGTTATTACGGCGGCGGCTGCGATCCCGACAGCGGGCAATGCGGCGGTTTTCGAGATGTTCATAGGGTGTGCAATTCCAACGACCTGGGCATATCGGTTTGATCTCTATTCTTCATTTGTCAGATGACCGCTGCAAAAACTCGCTGATCATCGAAACCGTCTGCTGCTGGATCACCTCACGCGGGCGTCCGCCGTCGCCATCTGTGCAAATGATGCCGTCGCCGGGCGCGTCTTCTTCAAGCATGGCTATCGCTCCCGGCTTGCACAGCGACATAAAGCTGAAATGGCTGGCGTCTTTGATCTCGACATATTGACTCGACGTTTTCGGCAGGCGCCTCGCCAGGTCGGCGGACTCCAGTTCAGCGGGCAGATCTTGCGACGGCACGCCCGCTGCGATCACCAGCACCGGTACCGGCAACGCCTCCAGACTGGCATCGGTAAAGCCGCGTGACAGGCCCAGATCCAACGCCACCACGGCCGTGACGCGCTTGTCGCGCAAATCGGCGCCCAGGCGGGTCTTCGCTGCCGGGTGACTGGCGGGATTCATGGTTTGGTAAACGGAACAACTGGCTAACTTCAGATGAACGCTGCAGTCGCGGGCAAATCGCTCGGCGTCGAAACGCGCACCGGCGATTTCCAAAGCCGTCCAGCCGCCGAGTGAATGGCCGACCACCGCCACTCGCCGCTGCGTGACGGCGCCAAATTGTTTCGGCTGAGCCGTCACCGCATCAATGGCCCGGCCGATGTCCGCAGGACGCAGCCATAACTGTGCCGCCGCCTGGGGGCTACGGTCATGCGTGGTGCTGCCGGGGTGATTGACCGCTGCGACGATGTAGCCCTTGCGCGCCAGTGCGCTGGCCAGCCATGCCTGGTTAGTCCAGTTGCCGCGATAACCGTGAGAGAGCACCACCAAAGGATGTTCGCCTTCGGTCGGTGGTGCATTGTCTACGGCCATGACGCCGACAAACGCCGGGTTGTCAGCAATCAACGTTGCCGGGCGAGTGCTTGCCCGGGCGGGGTACCAGACAACCATCTCCAGCGGCCGCTCATTGTTCGCGTCCGGCAGCGTCGAACGCTGGAAACCGATCGGGTGGTTGTCAGCCAATACCTGGGTGCTCAGGCAGATCAGAAGCAGGGCGCCGAAAGCTTTTTTCATTGTTGTTTTCGTCCTTGAGGGTGCCGATTGGCGAAGTGGACTTTGCCTTAATCCGCGCGTTTCAGCGAGTCCGTTTTGAACGTTGTGTTGGCGATCGCGCTGACGTCAGTTGCCGTTGCCAGCTCCGCTGTGTTGCTCGATACCAGGTGCACAGGCGGGTGGCCAGCGCTCTTTCAAGTGTTCGACCAAGTAATCCAGAAAGGCTTTGACCTTTGGCGTCATCGCCGCGCGTTCCTGCACACAGGCATAAATGTCCATCGGCTCGACAACCGCGTGCGCCTCACCGTTGGGCCGTGCAAACAGCGGCACCAGTTGACCGCTGGCCAGATAAGGCGCCGCGACGAACTCTGCCAGGCGTGTAATACCCGCACCGCTGGCGGCCATCTGCACCAGTGCGTCGATGTCGTTGCTGATGGCCGTGACGTTGAGGTTGGCATCAAAGCGCTGGCCGTCACGCACAAAACGCCAACGCAGAAAACGCCCGTCCAAGGGGTATCGAAACGCCAGGCACGCGTGGTTTTGCAAATCGTCCGGCGATTGCGGCCAACCGGCGCGTTCCAGGTAAACAGGGGCGGCGCACATGACGAAGGGCAGGGAAACGATCTTGCGCGCGATGATGCCATCCTCCAGTTGCGGTTCGATCCGCAGGCTTACATCGATTCCCTCCTGGATATGGCTGATCTTGCCGTTGGTGGTCGACAGCTCAAGGAGCAGGCGCGGGTGTTGCGCCGCAAAACCCGCGATCAGCGGTGCGATGACATGGCGGCCGAAGGCGGAAGTCGAGGCGATGCTCAACCGTCCTTGCAGTTCGGTTTCGTCATTGCAGATCGAGCTTTGCGCCGACTCCAGATCCGCTGCGATGCGCTTGACCTTGTCGTAATACACCGCGCCGTTTTCAGTCAGCGCCATGCTCCGCGTCGTGCGTTGCAGCAGCCGCACGCCGAGGTGCGCTTCCAGACGATTGATCGTCTGGCTGACCGCCGCTGCACTGACGCCGAGGGTTTTCGCGGCGCCGACAATGGAGCCCGACTCCACCACTTTGATAAAACTGGCAATTGCCGCTAACAGATTCATCCATGGCCTGCCGAGTAGGAGGTTATTCGTAAGTTTTTCTTTATAAAGCACCAGCGAAGGGGCGTCTAGTTGAGCGGGATCCGCCTTGCTAAGGTGCCCGCTCCCTGTCGATGGATGGAAAAGCCCTATGAATCAACCCAGCCGTTCCGATGCTCTGTATGTCAGCCGCCGCAAGCTGTCAGCACGTGCCACACCCTATGTGTTTGCGTTGTACATGGCGACGATCATGGCGTTTCTGATGTCGCTGGTGATCACCGCCGCCAACTCCGGCATTGATAACGACTACCTGAGTAATGCGCTGCACGCCTACAAAACGGCAATGCCGGTGGCATTCCTGTGCATCCTCGTCGTCCGGCCCATCGTGATCAAACTGGTGGCGCTGACGGTGCATCCGCATCGTTGATTGCGGGCACCGTCCGAGCGCCTCAAAACAATTCGTCGAGCAATTGATAAAAGGCGATCAATCGCTGATCGGGTTCTACGCCATAGACCTCGAAAAACATCGGTACCCACTGTTTGCCGAGGTTGGAGCCAATGCTGTGTGTGGCCAAGGCGAGATCCTGATAACGATCGGCGACGCCGAGCCGCCCGCAGTCGACAAAGCCGCTGAATTGGCCGTTTTCAGCGAGCAGGTTCGGCAGGCAGGCATCGCCATGGGTCACCACCAGATCTTCATGATCAGGACGTTCGGCCAGTATCTGCTGGAACACATTCTCGGCCGTGCAGCCGATGCGCGCGTCGTCGAAATCCTGTTCGTCAATCAACCCGGCGAGCACGTGCTCCCGAGCCAGTGGGATTTTCTGATCAAGACGATGATCGAACGGGCAACGATTGATGGCCACCGCGTGCAGCGATCGCAAGGCATTGGCGGCCAGAGTGACGATCTGCTGCGGCGCCAGGTGTGCGCTGCTGGCCAGGTCCCGGCCCGGTATGGCGGTCATCAGTAACCAATTGCGATCCGCTTCGGTGGCGGTTTCCAGTACCCGTGGCGCGGGCAGATCCTGGCTCGCCATCCAGCGCAAACGTTGCACTTCCCCGGGCAACTCGCCCCAGATCATCACTTGCTCGGACTTCACAAACAGCGGCACTGAACCTTCAGGTGTGATCCGCAGAACGTCGGCACGGGATTCGCCGATCGTTTGCTGTTCGATGAGGGCGTCGGCGAACCGCTTGCGCCTTTGCTCTGGTAACACCATGTTCATGCGTCCCTTGCGGTCACGTAGAAGGCGCGCATTGTGCCGCGCCAGCGATGTTCTGCGCAAACGCTGCGCCGGGACTTGTCTGCCGGCAATCAATCGAAACTTCGTCATCCGCCTGACTGTCCAGACCCTTACACCTTCCGGCAGATGCGCTGCCGGAAAGGCTCCATGCACCGGTGAAAGGCGAGGAACACGATGACGATGACAGTGGGAGATTTTCTGGTTGAGCGGCTCAGCCAATGGGGCGTTACGCGGATATTTGGTTATCCGGGTGACGGTATCAACGGCGTGTTCGGCGCGCTCGACCGGGCCAAGGGAAAGATCGAATTCATCCAGGCGCGCCACGAAGAAATGGCGGCGTTCATGGCCTCGGCCCATGCCAAATTCACCGGCGAACTGGGCGTGTGCATCGCCACCTCAGGCCCAGGCGCGTCGCACCTGATCACCGGGCTCTACGATGCGCGGATGGACCACATGCCGGTGCTGGCAATTGTCGGTCAGCAGGCGCGCACGGCATTGGGCAGTCATTACCAGCAGGAGCTGGATCTGGTCTCGATGTTCAAGGACGTTGCCGGGGCTTTTGTGCAGCAGGCTTCGGCGCCATCGCAGGTCCGCCATTTGCTTGATCGCGCAGTGCGCACGGCAGTCGGCGAACGTCGCGTCACCGCGATTATCCTGCCCAATGACCTGCAGGATCTCCCTTACGAAGCCCCGGCCCGAGCCCATGGCACGGCGCATTCCGGTGTCGGTTACAGCAAGCCGAAAGTGCTGCCCTACGAGGCGGATTTGCAGCGCGCCGCCGAGGTGTTGAACGCAGGGGAAAAGGTCGCGATTCTCGTCGGCGCCGGTGCTCTGGAGGCGACCGATGAAGTGATTGCCGTGGCGGAAAAACTCGGTGCCGGGGTGGCCAAAGCACTACTCGGTAAAGCCGTGCTGCCCGACGATCTGCCGTGGGTCACCGGCAGCATCGGCTTGCTCGGCACCGAGCCGAGTTACAAGATGATGAGCGAGTGCGACACCTTGCTGGTGATCGGCTCGGGTTTCCCATATTCCGAATTCTTGCCCAAGGAAGGCCAGGCGCGTGGTGTGCAGATCGATCTGCAGCCCGACATGCTCAGCCTGCGCTACCCGATGGAGGTCAATCTGCAGGGCGACGCGGCTGAAACACTCGCGGCGTTACTGCCGCTGCTCGAACAGAAAACCTCGGGAAAATGGCGCAAGAAAGTCGAAGGCTGGCGCGGCAGCTGGGAGAAAACCCTGGAAAAACGCGCCATGGTCAAAGCCAAACCGATCAATTCGCAGCGAGTGGTGTACGAGTTGTCGCCGCGCGTGCCTGATCAGGCGATCATCACCAGTGACTCGGGCTCGTGCGCCAACTGGTACGCCCGCGACTTGAAGATTCGCCGTGGCATGAAGTGCTCCTTGTCCGGCGGGCTCGCCTCGATGGGCGCCGCCGTGCCTTACGCCATCGCGGCCAAATTCGCTTATCCCGAGCGCTCGGTGATCGCCTTGGTGGGCGATGGCGCGATGCAGATGAACAACATGGCCGAACTGATCACCGTCGCCAAATACTGGCGGCAGTGGGCGAGTCCGAAATGGATCTGCGCGGTGTTCAACAACGAGGATCTCAATCAGGTCACCTGGGAGCAGCGAGTGATGGAGGGCGATCCGAAATTCGAAGCGTCGCAGAGCATCCCGGATGTGCCTTATCACTTGTTCGCCATCTCCATTGGCCTGAAAGGCATCTTCGTCGACCGCGAAGAAGACGTTGCCGCTGCCTGGGAGCAGGCACTGGCCTCGGATGTGCCGGTGCTGATCGAGTTCAAGACCGACCCGAACGTGGCGCCGTTGCCTCCGCACATCAAACTTGAGCAAGCGAAGAAGTTCGCCACGACGTTGCTCAAGGGCGATCCGGACGAAGCCGGGATCATTATACAAACCGCCAAGCAGGTACTGAGCTCCGTTCTACCCGGAAAAAAATAACCCGAAACCCACTGACGACCCTGTAGGAGCTGCCGCAGGCTGCGATCTTTTGATTTTGTTTTTCAAGATCAAAAGATCGCAGCCTGCGGCAGCTCCTACACGGGGGCGACACAAAATCTGGAGGGGATCGATTTGATTTACATCGGCTGCGCAGGCTGGAATCTGGCGCGCGAACATTGGTCGTCGTTCCCGGCTGACGGCACGCACCTGCAACGCTAAGCCGCGCAATTCAACAGCGTTGAAATCAACAGTTCGTTCTGCGTTTCGCCGGTGCCGTGGTGCTGGAACCACGCCATGAATCGTGGATCAGTGCCGAGCCTTTGCTGATCACGCAGCAGATTACCCATGCGGCGGTCGATCCTTCGCGTATCAGCAGCGATCCGTTGCCGGGTGGCTGGAACGGAGTGAAGTATTGGCGCCTGCACGGTTCTGCGCGTATCTACCACAGCGCCTACGAATCGCCGTACCTGCAGCAACTGGCTCAGGCGTTGCGAAGCGCCGCTGCCGAAGGTGCCGCGACCTGGTGCATCTTCGACAATACCGCCAGCGGTGCTGCGCTTGGCAATGCGTTGAGCCTCGCCGGCCTGATCGCCGACTAGAGTTTTTGCACCGTATCCGTTGAGTCACCCCGACCCTCTCGCCAAAAGAAAAGGCTGGGGTGAGGGGTTAAGTCTAACTGACAGCACAAGCCTTAATTTCCGTCTGCCACCTTGCGCTCAATCTCATCGACCTTGCGCTGTAACGTTTCGGCATCCTGCTCTTTAACGCGTGTGGAAGACGGCGTGATGACCTCATCCACCGCGTTGGTGTCATCGTCCCGATCCTGAAGATCGCGCTCGACCACGTTCACCGGTTTACCGGACGTATCGGTAGGCGGGGCGTTTGGTGTTTTGTTGTCGTTACTGTTCATATCGTTGACCTCCGTGGGTGTAACCATTGGAGGAGGGACTGTGGCGAGCGTTCGATTTTTTTCAGAGGCTGTGAATGAGCGGTATTTCAGGCCCGCGGCGTGTTTCTCATGCCTCGCAGCGGATCATCCAGCAGACGAAACTGCTCAAGCATGAAATCGAGCAGTAACCGCGTTGACGGCAGCATCCCTTGCCGTGTCGCAAATACGGCGTGAATCATTTCTGTTCGGGGTGTCCAGTGCGGCAAAACCACGGCCAGTTCCCCGCGCTCGATGTAGTCGTGTACCAGTGACATGGGCATCTGTGCGACGCCGATGCTGTCGATAGCCGCGCAACGCAACATCGGCAGGCCTCTGGTAATGAGCTGCGGTCGGTGTTGCAGGGTGAATTCGCGGCCATCTTCATGGAACAGCGTCCAGCTGTAATCGCGTTGTGGGCTGCCGTGATGAACGCTGGGAAAGCGCGCTAGATCTTCCGGTCCGTCGGGTGTGCCCAAACGGTTCAAAAGCGCCGGACTGGCAACCAGGCACTGTGGCCGTTGCGACATGACGCGGCTGACCAGATTGGAGTCCTGAAGCGGCAAGGGGCGAACCCTCAACGCCAGATCTACGCCTTCGGCAACCACATCGACCTGACGATCACTGGCTTCCAGATGCACTTCCATGCGCGGGTGCATGGCCATGAACCGCGTGATGATTGCGCCAACGCATTCCTCTAGCAGCGCAGTCGGACAGGTGACACGCAGCACGCCGCCCGGCTCGGAGTGGGTCATGGCGATTGCCGCTTCTGCGGCTTCGGCCTCTTTGAGCATGGCGCGGCAATGGTCGTAATAGCTCTGCCCCAGTTCCGTCACCGAGAAGTTTCGGGTGTTGCGGATGATCAGGCGCACACCCAGCCGTTCTTCGAGGTGCGCGATGCGCCGGCTCAGGTTGGATTTTGGAATACCCAGCGCACGTGCGGTCGGCGCGAAACCGCCGTGGTCCACCACCATAACGAAGTACTGAAGGTCATTGAGATCCAGCACAGTCGAATTCCATTCAGTCAGAAGGCGTCAACTATACAAGGCTGATCGTCCCTTGTATGGGAATCAGCAGGCCGTTTTTTGCGACTACCGCGCCGGCCAGCCGGGGCTTTAAATTGCGGCCCTTGAATGACCGCCTCGGCATCCGCCTGAACCGTCAGCCCTGCGCACTGGCTGCGCAGTTTTTGCTGTTTCTCTGGATCTATAACGTGAACAAACTCTGTGAGATGCATTCTTTCGTGACGGTGGTCGACACCGGCAGTATTTCCGAAGCCGCGCGGCGCATGGGCGTTGCCAAATCGATGGTCAGTCAACGTCTTCAGCAACTGGAAAAGCGTTTGGGCAGTATTTTGCTGGAGCGCGGCCGGCATGCGCGCCTGACCGAATCGGGCGAGGTGTTCTACCGGTACTGTGTGCGTATCCTGGCGGATGTCGACGACGCCGAAGGCGCCGTTCAAACGTTCCAGTCAAGCCTGCACGGGAGCTTGCGAATCGCCGCGCCGATGGCGTTCAGTATTCGTTATCTGACGCCGATTCTGTCGTCGTTCGCCGTGCGTTATCCGCAGTTGCAACTGGACGTCGATTTTGACGACCGCCATGTCAATCTGCACGAAGAGCGCTACGACGCGGCCATCCGTATCGGTGAACTGCCAGACTCCTCGCTGGTGGCGAAAACTATCACGCCCAATCGCCACATCATTTGCGCCAGTCCTGAGTATCTGGCGGCGCATGGCGCGCCGCAAACCCCTCAGGAACTGTCCCGACACTTCGCGATGCTTTACGTGAACCGCGAGCCGCACGGCATGTGGACCTTGCCCGTGAACAATGCGCTGGAATCGTTTCGTGTCCGTTGTCGACTGCGTACCAACAATGCTCACCAACTCATGGAAGCGGCCAAGGCAGGCATGGGCCTGGCGATTCTGCCAACGTTCCTGGCCGCACAATCGATCGTCGCCGGCGAGTTGCAGGAGGTGCTGGCGCCTTATGCTCCGCGCGGTGGCAATATCTCGGTGGTGTACCGGCAATCACTGCGCGCATCGCCCAAGCTGCACGCCTTGGTGAGCTTTCTGACTGAGCAGATCGGCAGTCCGCCAGAGTGGGAGCAGATGCTTGCCACTCTGGCGCGGCAAGCAGGCTGAGTCGTTCGGAATTAACGAAACGCCGATTCGCTTTTTGCCTGCTTATGGGCCTTCGTGCCGTTCCTTAAGCTTTCCCTGAAAGGCGCCATCTCGAGTGCCTGACAGGGAAGACATGCATGAATAACACCCTTGATAAAGTCGACGTGGTGATAGTCGGCGGCGGTTCGGCTGGCGCGGTACTGGCGCGCCGACTCAGTGAGAACAACCAGCGTCAAGTGTTGCTGCTGGAGGCAGGCAAAAGCTTTTTACCCAACGAGTATCCGGACTTCGTGGCCAGCAGCGACATTGTCGGAGCCAACGCAGACCCAGCGTTCGAATGGGGTTTCAAAACCCGCCCCGGCTACATCGACCATCCCATCGGTGCCTTGCGCGGCAAGGTATTGGGGGGCAGTTCGGCGATCAACGGTGCCGTAGCGATCCGCGCCCGTGCCAGTGATTTTCAGCGCTGGGATCTGCCAGGGTGGAGTTATGAAGACGTACTGCCCGCCTTCAAGAAACTGGAGAGCCATAGCCGTGGTGCCAGCGACTTGCATGGCCATGATGGGCCACTGCCGGTCAAGCAACTGAGCAATCTGGACGTCACACCGATGCAGCGGGCGTTTATTCAGGCCACGTTTGCTTACGGCTACAAGATCATTGATGACTTTGACGGCGCGGATGCCAACGGCGTCGGCCCCTATCCGATGAATATCGTCGACGGCGTGCGCATCAACACCGGCATGGCCTATCTCACTGAACAGGTGCGAGCGCGCAGCAACCTGCAGATCCAGGCGAGCCGTGTGGTCGACAAAGTGCTGTTCGAGGGCCCGCGTGCCATAGGCGTACAAATGAGTGATGGCACGCAACGGTTGGCCAGTGAGGTGATCCTGTGCGCGGGCAGTTATGGTAGTGCGGCGATTCTGCTGCGCTCCGGCATTGGCCCTGCCGCTGATCTGGACGCTTTGCAGATTCCGCTGGTTGCGGATCTGCCGGTGGGTCAGCGTTTGATGGATCACCCGTTCTACTACAACGCCTATGCCACCCGTGCGGATTTGATCGGTCGGCAATCACCGGCCATCGGGGCCAAGCTGTGGACACACAGCCGCAGCGCCGAGAAAGGTGAGCTTGATCTGCATATCACCGCCACGCACCTGTTTCCTCACGAGCAGAGTCCGACCGGTGTCGGCTTCGTGCTCGCGGTCGCACTCACCCGGCCACAATCGCGCGGCAGCGTCACGCTGGCGAGTCGTGATCCGCTGGTGGCGCCCAATATTGACCTGAACTTCCTCGCCGAACCTGAGGATCGCCTGCGTCTGCTGGAGGGTATTCGCCTGGCGCGCAAAATCGGCGCCGCAGCGCCGTTGAACGCGTTTATCCACTCGGAGCTCAATCCGGGGGCGGTCCATGAGTCGGATGAAGCGCTGTTGGCGAGCGTGCGGGCGAGCCTGGACACGTATCACCACCCGACCTCAACCGCGCCCATGGGCAAGCCCGGTGATACCGCCGCAGTGGTCGATTTGCAGGCTCGTGTCATTGGCCTGCAAGGGCTGCGCGTGGTCGACGCATCGATCTTCCCGGATGTGCCGTCGGTCGCCACCAACATCACTGTGATTGCCGTTGCGGAAAAAATCGCCGCGCTCTACGCCTGACTTGAGGTCTCTAATGACTATGAACAACACACCGGTTTTGAACTGGATCGATGGCCTGTGGCTCGATTCGGGTATTTACAAAGACTCCATCGACCCTGCGACGTCTGAGCGGATCGGGCGATACGCCGAGGGCGGTGCCCATGAAGCGCAGCAGGGCATTGAAGCGGCGTTACGCTCGTTCGCACAAACATCGTGGAAAGATGACCGCACCCTGCGCGCCACGGTGCTGTTGGAGTTGGCGGACGCTTTCGAGCGCAATGCCGAAGAACTGATCGACACGTTGGCACTGGAAAACGGCAAGATCCGCCCTGAAGCCGAATTTGAAGTGCGGATGGTGCCGTCCAAGTTGCGCTATTACGCGGCAATGACGCGGGCCGAGTATGGGCGAGCGGCAGAGCCGAAACCCGGCAGGATTTCCATGGTATTGCGCCAGGCCGTGGGTGTGGCGGGCATCATCGTGCCGTGGAATTCACCGGTGGTATTGATGATTCGATCGTTGGCGCCGGCGCTGGCCGCCGGTTGCACCACGATCGTCAAAATGCCGGGGCAGACCGCCCAGACCAACGCGCTATTGGCACGAATCATGAGCGAGGCGCGGTCTTTGCCTCGCGGGGTCATCAATCTGTTCAGCGAACTGGGGGCGGCGGGTTCCATCCATCTGGTCGAGTCCCCCAAGGTGCCGGTGATCAGCTTTACCGGCAGCACCGGTACCGGCCGGGCGATCTCGGCGGCGGGGGCGCAACACCTCAAACGCTTCGGTCTGGAGCTGGGCGGGAAGACCCCGATGCTGGTATTCAACGATGCCGATCTTGAAGTCACGGTGCCGGTCTTGCTCAAGGCCCTGACGGTGTTCGCCGGGCAGTTCTGCATGACCGGTTCACGGCTATTGGTCCAGCGCGATATTGCGCCCGCGCTGATCGAACGTCTGGCTGCACGCCTTGAGGCCGTGCGCGTGGGGCCGGCGGCGGATCCGGTCAGTGAGATGGGGCCGTTGATCGACAAAGCCAATGTGCAACGCGTCAACCAAGTGGTCGAGGAGGCGATGGCTGCCGGTGCGCAAGTCATCGTGCGCGGCGGGCCGGTCACTGAAGGGCCGCTGGCCAAAGGCGCGTTTTATCGGCCGACGCTGTTGCGCGTCAGTGATCAGCACATGGCAATTGTCCAGCGCGAAACCTTCGGCCCGGTGCTGACATTGCAAGTGTTCGACACTGAGGCCGAGGCGATTGAACTGGCCAACAACAGCGAGTTCGGCCTGGCCGCCAGCGTCTGGACCCGTGATGTCGATCGCGCCCTGCGAGTCGCACGCGAGCTGGAGGCCGGCACTGTCTGGGTCAACGACTGGGCCATGGTGTTCGACGAGTTCGAGGAGGGCGGTTTCAAGCAATCGGGGCAGGGGCGGCTCAATGGGGTGGCGGCCATGGACGACTTCATTGAGTACAAACACATCGCGCTCAATCCCGGTCTGCGCCAGGTATGACCGCCATGCGATTGCAGCGCTTAATGATCGGGGCGGTGCTGGCCGGGACGCTGACAACATCCTCGGTCCTGCTCGCCACTGAAACAAGGAAAAACGCTATGCCCCAGGAGCGGTTGTACGATGCGTTGCTCGATGCGCTCACTGCGACGTTCGGCCGTCACCCCGGATTCAGGGCAACCCATGCCAAGGGTCTGCTGGTGAACGGCACATTCACCGCTTCACGCATCGCCGGCTCGATCAGCCGGGCAGCCCACTTGCAAGGGCAAACGGTGCCGGTGGTGCTGCGGTTCTCCAACTTCAGTGGCGTACCGGCTACCGCTGACGGCGATCCGATGGCGAGCCCTAAGGGGGTGGCGGTGCGTTTTGCCCTGCCGAACGGCGCGTTCACCGATATCGTGGCGCACTCGTTCGACGGCTTTCCGGTGGCCACGCCAGAAGACTTTCTGAGTTTTCTGCAAGGCATTGCCGCCAATGGCGCGACACCGCCGGATCCCCAGCCACTGCAAACCTTTCTGGCGAACCATCCACGGGCTGAGCATTTCCTGGAAGCGCCCAAACCGGCACCCCGTAGCTATGTGGCACTCGAGTACTTCGGTGTTAACGCGTTGGTGTTCATCAACCGCAATGGCGATCAGCTGATTGGCCGTTACCGCATCGAACCACTGCTCATGCTGCCATCATTGAGTGACGCCCAAGCGGCGGCGATGCCCGCTGATTACCTGCAGGAGGAAATCAGCGCGCGACTGAGCAAGGGTTCGTTGAAGATGCGCTTGGTGCTGCAATTGGCAGCGTCGGGAGACGTTGTCGAAGATGGCTCAATCCCGTGGTCACGTCAGAACGAGGAGCTTGAGCTGGGGATTTTCAGCCTTGATGCCCTGGAACCGGCCGAAACGCAGCAACTCGCCCAGCAACGTCTGGCGTTCAGCCCGGGGCGCTTGCTCGACGGCATCAACCTCAGTGCCGACCCGATGACGCTGGCGCGTGATCGTATTTATCAACGGGCGGTATTCAGGCGACAGCAACCATGAGTAGCAATACAGGCGCTCGCTGGAAGCAGTGGGTGTTGTCATGGTTGGTCGTCTTGCCGCTGACGGTGAGCATGCCATGGGGATTGGCGACGCTGCTGGAACTGGCAGACCTGGAATGGCCGGGTTGGCTGTTCAAAGTGGTGGTGGCCGGGTTGATCTCTTTCAACATGGTCTACTGGATGCTGCCGTTGAGTGCGCGACTGCTGTCACGCTGGATGCTGCGTTAGGGTCTGTGCTCCGCCCTCCGTTCAAGAGGGCGGAGCACTGGACTCAGTCCTTAAGAATGTCGCGATCCTTGGTTTCCGGCAGGAAGAACGTGCCGAGTATCGCGGTCATCACCGCAATGACGATCGGGTACCACAGCCCGTAATAAATATCCCCGGTGGCCGCGACCATCGCGAAGGCCACGGTCGGCAGGAAGCCGCCGAACCAGCCATTGCCGATGTGATAGGGCAGCGACATCGAGGTGTAGCGGATGCGGGTCGGGAACAGCTCGACCAGCCACGCCGCAATCGGGCCGTACACCATGGTCACGTAGATCACCAGAATGGTCAGCAGGAGCAAGACCATCGGGTAATTGGTTTTGGCCGGATCGGCTTTCTCCGGGTAGCCCGCTTCCTTCAGTGCGCCACTCAGGTTGGCGGTAAACGCATCGTTACGCGCCTTGAAGTCAGCGGCGGGCAGGGTGCTGCCCTCGAAACTTTCGATGACTTTGTCGCCGATGCGCACTTGCGCGACGGTGCCCGGTTCGGCCTCTACGTTCTCATACGGGATCGCCCGTTTCGCCAGCAGGGTCTTGGCCACGTCGCAGGAACTGGTGAATTTGGCCTTGCCCACCGGGTCGAACTGGAACGAGCACTGATCGGAATTGGCGATCACCTTGACCGGGTTTTTCTCCTGGGCGATGAACACGTCGGGGTTACCGTACTGGGTCAACGCATGGAAGATTGGAAAGTAGGTCAGCGCCGCCAGAATGCAGCCGACCATGATGATCGGCTTGCGGCCAATACGGTCGGACAGGCTGCCGAAGATCACGAAGAACGGCGTGCCGATCAGCAGCGAACCGGCGATCAGCAGGTTGGCGGTTTGCGGGTCGATCTTCAGTGTCTGCAATAGAAAGAACAGCGCATAGAACTGCCCGGTGTACCAGACCACCGCCTGCCCGGCGGTGCCGCCGAGCAGCGACATGATCACCACTTTGAGGTTGTCCCAACGGGCGAAGGACTCGGTCAGCGGCGCCTTGGAGGCCTTGCCTTCAGCCTTCATCTTCTGGAACACCGGCGACTCGCTCAGTTGCAGGCGGATGTACACCGAAACGATCAGCAGCAGGATCGACAGCAGGAACGGAATTCGCCAGCCCCATGCTTCAAACGCTTCGGTGCCCAGCGCGGTGCGGCAGGCCAGAATCACCAGCAGCGAGAGGAACAGGCCGAGGGTGGCGGTGGTTTGAATCCATGAAGTGAAGAAACCACGTCTGCCCGGCGGCGCGTGTTCGGCCACGTAAGTCGCTGCACCGCCGTACTCACCGCCCAGCGCCAGACCTTGCAGTAGCCGCAGAGTGATCAGAATCACAGGCGCGGCGACACCGATAGTCGCGTAGCCGGGCAGCAGACCGACGATGGCCGTGGACACACCCATGATCACAATGGTGATCAGGAACGTGTGTTTGCGTCCGATCATGTCGCCGAGCCGGCCAAACACGATGGCGCCGAACGGCCGTACCGCGAATCCAGCAGCGAAGGCGAGCAGGGCAAAGATGAACGCGGTGGTCTCGTTGACGCCGGCGAAAAAGTGTTTGGCGATGATCGCCGCCAGTGAGCCATAGAGGTAAAAGTCGTACCACTCGAATACCGTACCGAGGGACGAAGCGAAGATGACCTTGCGCTCCTCCTTGGTGATGCCGCCGCTACGGGGTGGACTGCCTGAGGATGTCGTGTCGATTGTGGCCATGGGTGTACTCCGTCGTGCTTGTTTTTTTGTAGGCCGGAGTCCCCCCAATACCGCTTTATTGCACCCTGGCCTTGTGGCGTATGCCGCAATTGCTGTCGCGTGAAACCTGCACAGTCTGACCGCCTCGCCGGTGTGCGAGGTTTCCTGAAGCATAATCAGCTTCTGGCAGATATCCACTCGCCAGCACTGGCACCTACGCCTTGACCCAGCGCTGGCGGCTCCACGCACTCAACCAGTCCACCGCAAACACCAGCACCAGCATCGCCAGAATCACCGTACTGGCCTGCGCCTCCTGAAACAGGCTCAGGCTCACATACAACATCTGGCCCAAACCGCCCGCGCCGACGAAACCCAGCACGCTGGCCATGCGAATGTTGTTTTCCCAACGATAGAGGATGTAGGCGAGCAGTTGCGGGGCGAGGTTGGGCAGGGTGCCGTAGCAGAAGGCGAGGACAGGGTTGCCACCCTGCAAGCGGATCGCTTCGGCCGGTTGCGGCGGGGTGTTTTCCAGCGCTTCGGCAAACAGGCGGCCGAGTACGCCGGTGGTGTGCAGGGCGAGGGCGAGGGTGCCGGCGTTCGGGCCGAGCCCGGCGGCGAGCACCATCAGCGCGGCCCAGACCAGTTCCGGAATTGCCCGCAGGCCATTGAGCAGCAGGCGCGAAGCACTGCGCAGCGGCCAGCCGAATCGCCCGGCGGCGGGCAGGGCAAGGACGATGCCGAAGACTGCCGCCAGCAGGGTGCCGAGGGCCGACATGGCCAGGGTTTCCAGCGAGCCATGGAGGATCGCTTTCAAGTAATCGGCGCTCAGATCCGGGCTGAGAAAGCGCTGCACGTACGCGCCCATCTGTTTCAGGCTGGTGGCAGTGCCCAGTTCGCCGAGGTCGAGCCCTAAGTAAATGAACGAAGCGACGACGGCCACGCCGATGCCAGCAATCAGCAACAGATTGATCAGGCGGTTCATGTCAGCCTCCAGCGCAGCAAGCGGCTGAGTTGATCGGCTACCAGCACCAGCAGCAGGAAGGTCAGCAGAATGCTGGCGACTTCACCGCCCGCGAACATGCGGATCGACAGGTCGATCTGCTGGCCCAGGCCACCGGCACCAACAAACCCCATCACTACCGAAGCGCGGATCGCGCACTCCCAGCGATAGACCGTGTACGAGAGCAGTTCTGCACCGACATTGGGCAAAATTCCGTAGGCAAAAGCTGCCAGACGTCCACTGCCCGATTGCAACAGGGCATGCGCCGGGCGTTGGTTGGTGGATTCGAAAATCTCTGCGTAGACCTTGCCGAGCATGCCGCTGTAAGTGATCGCAATCGCCAGCACGCCCGCCGCCGGGCCGAGGCCGACTGCACGCACAAACAGCAACGCCCAGACAATCTCCGGCACGCTGCGCAGGAAGATCAGTAATCCGCGAATCGGCCAGCGCAACAAACGCCCGAGCCGATTCGGCACGCCACCCCGGGAAGCCGCAGACAGCGACAAGGCGCGACTGGCCAGGAGGCCGGCGGGCACCGCCAACAGCAATGCCAACGCCATGCCGGCGGTGGCTATCGCCAGGGTTTGCAGCGTGGCTTTGAGCAACAACTGCAAAAAGTCCTCATCGTGCGCAGGCGGCCAGAACTGCGCGACAAACCGGCCCATTTCATTCTGGGTGTCGGGCAGCAGCACGCCCAGATTTAGCTCGCTGAGTTGGACCCCCGGCCATAGCAACGCAATCGCCAATACCGTCAGCAGCAGACGTGGCCAGGCAGCGGGATCCCGTGAATCGGCCTTCAGCATCGTGGAATCTGCACAGTTAAAGGCGTAACCGCCACTGTCGGTGACTGCAGTTGTTCGTTGGCGTACAGCGCGTCGAGCATCTTGCGGCTGACTTGATCGGCAGGGCTGTCGAACAGAATCTGCCCGTCACGCAAGCCGATGATGCGCGGGAAGTGCGACAGCGCGAGGTCCACCGCATGCAGGCTCGCCACCAGCGTGACGCTGTGCTCGCGGGCATGGCGTGACAGTACCGACAGCGTGTGCCCGGCCATGACCGGGTCCATCGCCGATACCGGCTCGTCAGCCAGCAGAATCTCCGGTGCCTGATACAGCACGCGGGCAATGCCGACGCGCTGCAATTGGCCGCCCGACAGTTGCTGGCAATGGGCGAACAATTTGTCGGCCAGATCCAGGCGTGCCAATGCTGCCCGAGCGCCGGGTACATCCAGTGGGTGCAGCAAATTAATCAGGCTTTTCAGCAGGCTCCATTGCCCGAGTTTGCCGGCCAGCACCGCCGTCACCACGCGCTGCCGCAATGGCAGCGGCGGCGCCTGATGCACCAGACCGATCCGGGCACGCAGCCGTTGTCGTTGTCGCGAAGACAAATGCCAGGCGCGCTCGCCGAGCACTTCGATCTCGCCGCTGCTGGGCCGCAGTGCGGTGGCCAGCAGGTTGAGCAAACTCGATTTACCGGCCCCGGACGGGCCGATGATCGCGACTTGTTCGCCGACGCCAATCTGCAAGTCGACGCCGCGCAGGGCATCGACTCCATTGGCGTGGCGCAGGCTGCCTTGAGTGAGGCGTAGCGTCATTTCAGCAGTTCGGCAGCGCGGGCGGCTTCCTCGATGCCCTTGTAGTTCTCAGGCTTGGTGTCGATGAATTTGCTGGCGGCTTGCAGATCAAGGATCTTCTTCTGCTCAGGGTTGGCCGGGTCGAGATCAAGGAAGGCTTTCTTGATCTTCGCCGCCAGGGCTGGATCGAGCGTGCCGCGCACGGTCCAGTTGTAATCGAAGTAGGTCGGGGTGGTGGCGAAGACTTTGACCTTGTTGGTGTCGACCTTGCCGGCATCCACCAGTTTCTGCCAGACACTGGCGTTCAGAACCCCTGCATCGACCTTGCCGGCCTGCACCCAGGCAACGGTGGCATCGTGGGCGCCGGAATAGGCCACGCGGCTGAAATACGCTTCAGGCTTGATGCCGTCATTTTTCAGCATGAAGTAACGCGGCATCAGACTGCCGGAGGTAGACGATACCGAACCGAAGGCAAAAGTCTTGCCTTTGAGGTCGGCGAGGCTTTTGACGTTCGGGTCGGCGGTGATGAATTTGCTGGTGAACTGTGCATCCTGCTCACGCTGCACCAGCGGGATCACCGGGGTAGTGGCGTCGGTCTTCAGGCGCGCCTGTACGAAGGTGAAACCGCCCAGCCAGGCCATGTCGAGACGGTCGGTGGCCAGCGCTTCAACCACCGCCGGGTAATCGGCCACCGGGACGAACTGCACCTTCATGCCCAATTGCTGCTCCAGATAAGCACCCAATGGCTCGAACTTGCGCAGCAGTTCGGTCGGGGCTTCATCGGGAATGGCGCTGACCCGCAACACATCAGCGGCTTGCGCTGCCAGCGCGGAAAGGGACAGGGCCAGGCCGGCCGTCAGTGCCAGGGTTCGTTTGAGCATGGAATTCTCCGTTTCGTGAGCGTCAAAGTCGAAGCGCCGCCGTTGTGCAGTCGAGGCTGGGCGCAAAGTCAGGTTAGACGAAACGGCGAGGTTATACGCATTTGAGGGTTTAAAGGCCAGCACACGATATTTGCGTTAGGTTTCACCTGTAGGAGCTGCCGCAGGCTGCGATCTTTTGATCTTGTTTTTAAAAGTCAAAAGATCGCAGCCTTCGGCAACTCCTACAGGGGTGATCAATGGTTTTCTGGCAGTTTGGCGATGACCTTGATCTCGAAGTCGAAACCATACAGCCAGGTCACGCCTATGGCCGTCGCGGTCGGGTGGGGAGCGTTGCCCCAGAATTCGGAGACGACGATATTCCAGATCGTTTCGAACTTCGATTGCGGGTCGACGATAAACACGGTGACATCCACTACATCCTCAAAACTGCTCCCGGCAGCCTTCAGGATCGCATTGAGGTTGTCGAAGGCTCGCCGCACTTGGGTTTCCAGATCCGGTTCGGGCGATCCGTCGTCGGTGCTGCCAACTTGTCCCGAGACAAACAGAAAGCCGTTAGAGCGTACGGCCGGGGAGTAATGATGGCGTTCGTAAAGTGCCCGGCGCCCAGGTGGAAAAACAACATCGCGCTGCGTCATGGGGTGTCTCCATCAGTGAGTTGATGAAGTGACTGTAGGGCCTTGCATCGAAGCGATAAACGCGCAACCTTGGCGCTCACTGTTTGCGAAATACAAACAATCAGAGGGCGCGAAGTGGACCGTTTCGATGCAATGCAGGCGTTTGCCCGGGTAGTCGAGGCCGGCAGTTTTACCAAAGCCGCCGAGACCCTGCACATGAGCAAGACCACCGTGACCCAACTGGTCCAGCAACTGGAGGCACGGTTGCGGGTCAGATTGCTCAATCGCACAACGCGCAAGGTCAATGTCACGGCCGATGGCGCGGCGTATTACGAGCGAGTGATCAAGCTGCTGGCCGACATGGAAGACGCTGAAACCAGCTTGCCTGGCGCGGCAGCGATCCCCAGGGGGCGCCTGCGCGTCGATGTGCCGAGCCCGTTTGCGCGACTGATTCTGATGCCGGCATTGCCCGAATTTCACGCGCGTTACCCGGACATTCAGATCGATATGGGCGTCAGCGATCGCATCGTCGACATCATTGATGAGAACGTCGATTGCGTGGTGCGTGGCGGTGAGCTGCTCGATCAGTCGCTGATGGCGCGCAAGGTCGCGGACTTGCAACCGGGCGTGTTTGCCGCGCCCGCCTATCTGGCCCGCGCCGGCACGCCGGTGCATCCGCAAGCGCTGGAAGACTCGCATCATCGGGTGGTCGGCTTCTTGTGGGCACGCACCGGCAAGCCCGTGCCTTACGCCTTGCATAACAACAGCGAACATCTGCAAATCAAGGGCCGCCATGTGCTGGCGGTCGATGACGGCAATGCCTACCTTGCGGCGGGTCTGGCCGGTATGGGTGTGCTTTGGCTACCCCGTTACATGTCCGATGCGCACGTAGCCAGGGGCGAGCTGATGCCGTTGTTCGAGGATTGGCAGCTTGAGCCGATGCCGCTCTATGTGGCTTACCCGCCGAACCGGCATGTCAGCCTGAAGTTGCGAGTGTTTATCGATTGGATTGTCGAGTTGATGACGGCCCGCGCGATTGGTGGAGTTATTGCTAGCACGGATGCAAAGCCGTCAAATAACCAACACCCCTGACAACCCGAAGGCCTGCGGCGTTGATCAGAAGAGCGTAGCGCTCAAGGAGCTTCTCTCGTCATGAATATGTACATCGATATCGTTGGCACCTGCAATTTGAGTTGCCCATCCTGCCCGATGGGTAACTCGGAGAATCTGAATTTCAAATAGTCCATGCAGATCGACATGTTCAGGCAGATCGTCGAGAAAGCCAAAGGCGAAGGCGTGCGCGAGATTTATCTCTACAACTGGACTGAGCCACTGGTGCATCCAAAGATTGGCGAGTTCATCGAGATTATCAATGCGGCCGGCATGAAGAGCGGCATCAGCACTAACCTCAATCTCGCCAAGAACATGGAAAAGGCCTTGATGGCCCAGCCAGGTTACTTCCGTGTTTCGCTGTCAGGGTTTTATCAGGAAACCTACGCGAAGGGGCATGCCGGTGGTGACATTGAAGTTGTCAAACAGAACATGATCAAACTGTCTGAAATTAAGCAGCAGTTTAATTTGCAGACAGAGGTCGACGTTTACTATCACCGCTACCTCGACAACATGGAAGAAGAAGGCTTGATGCGCGAGTTCAGCGAGCGCCTCGGCTTCAAGTTCAGCACCGGTTACTCGGTGATGATGCCGCTGGAAAAGACCCAGGCCATTGTCGCGCACGACCCATCGGTGACGGACACTGACCACGAAACCTTGAAAAGGCTCGCGTTACCGCCTTACGCGGACCTGATCAACATGGTCCAGCACTTCCCCCGAGAGGCGTGCACGCTCAAAGACAACTGGCTGGTGATTGACTGCAACGGCAATACGGTTCTGGGCTGCGCAGTGTTCAATCAATCCGAATATCAGGTTGGCAAATACCTCGATATGCCGCTCGATGAACTGACCCGGCGCAAATCCACACAGGAAAACTGCGCCGACATGTGCGACCGTTGCGCCAGCAAGGGCCTGCATGTCTACGCGATGTACCCCAACCAAGGGGTGCTGGAAAAGCATGCGGTCAATCGCATCATTGATTTCCAGCGACGCATCATTCTTGATCAGCCCATCGAGAGCGAGCGACTTGGCCGGGCCGGCGAAGTCAGTGCGGAAAACTTCGATGAAGAGCAGTATTTTCAATTGAACGAAGACGTCCGCGCTGCCTTTTCCACCGGCGCCTTCGCCAGTGCCTATCATCACTATGTGCTGTTCGGCCGTCTGGAAGGGCGATTGGGCGCTGGTGTGTTTTCAGAGGTTTGAACGATCTCGGCATGACTGCAGAGGGTTCGATAGCCAAGTGTCAGAACATTTGGCCATCGGATCATTTTCAATGTCAGCGGCGCGATTGACTCTGGCGCAGAACAGGCCAACTATCGGCGGATAACAACATGACCGATGGACCCGACCTTGATCGAACGACGCCAATTCAGCGGAGGCATGAAGGGGAAAAACCTCCGCTATCTGAATGAGCAATCCACTGACAGCCGCGTGACCCGCACCGGTTTCCTGCTGCTCGAACACTTTTCACTGCCGGCCTTCACCCAAGCGCTGGACACGATCATCACCGCCAATCTGTTGCGTGCAGAGCTGTTTGCTTCGCGTACGTTCGGCTTGGGTGACGATGAGGTCGTCAGCGATTTGGGCCTGGTCATTCGCCCGGATGCACGGATTGATCCGGCTGCGCTCCACGATTTGGATCTGCTGGTGGTGTGTGGCGGTTATCGCACCGAACTGAAGGCGACGGATGAGTTGATCAGCTTGTTGCGCACGGCGGCGGAGCGGGGCGTGTCGCTCGCCGGTTTGTGGAATGGCGCTTGGTTTCTCGGGCGCGCCGGATTACTCGATGGCTATCGCTGCGCGATCCACCCGGAACATCGTCCGGCGCTCACCGAAATTGCCAAATCCACGCAAGTCAGCAGCGAGCCTTATGTGATTGATCGCGACCGGCTCACGGCGTCGAGTCCGTCCGGGGCGTTCCACATGGCGCTGGACTGGATCAAAGGCTTGCACGGCAAGGCGTTGGTCGAGGGCATCGAAGATATTCTGGCGTTTGAAGAGTCGCGGTATCGACGGATCAAACCGGATGAAAACATCTGCGTCAGTGCGCCGTTGCGTGAAGTGGTGAAGCTGATGGATGCCAATCTGGAGGAACCGCTGGAGCTGGAGCAACTGGCGGTGTACGCCGGACGGTCACGTCGCCAGTTGGAGCGCTTGTTCAAGGAACAACTGGGCACCACGCCGCAGCGCTATTACCTGGAACTGCGCATCACCGAAGCACGGCGTTTGCTGCAACACACGGAGCTGTCACAAGTGGAAGTGCTCGTAGCGTGCGGCTTCGTTTCCCCAAGCCATTTCAGCAAATGCTACAGCTCATATTTCGGCTACAGACCTTCCAAAGAAAAACGGCTGGTCAAATAGCTTTAATGCCGTGTTGGGGGCCTTTACCGGAGGGACAGCTGACGCAGTCGGTGGCGTACATCCCAAAAGTGATGTCACAATGCCTTGGCTGATTGCGGGTCGCCTGATCCACGCAATAAGTCAACCATGAGCAATCTAGAACAGGAGTTCAGATGAGTACCTTCGATAGCAATCATAAACTGATAATTGCTGCCTTCTTGGCCTTGAAAAACAAGGCCATTATTTTGGAAAAGCACACGCTGCGCGGCAATTACCAGATCAACAAGAACCGCCTGCCGTTCTTTATGGTGCACAACTACTACTCGCACCTCAGGGATGTATGCGACCTGCCGATCGTTTTCATGATGAATGAGGAATTGTCCAACACCGCTGCGAGACACTTGTGCCCCGAATTGGTGGTTGAGATGCTGGAGGAGCAACATTTGACACCTCGTGTACAGGTCGATGGCAAGGGGGCCGCTCTGGAGCATGAGGATTTCAAAGCGTCGTTGTCCGATATCAGTGCGCTTTTCTCCGATCGTATCAATGGAATGGTGGGGAGCTTGATGCTGGACTTCACGGTTTCGGCGTTTTCCTGCTTCGAACACTGGATTACGAAGCTCTACGGCGGCTATGCCGAGACGCTTGAGGCGGATTACGAAAAAAGCCGGAAGGATAAAGTCAGCAAGCTGCTCAAGCGACATGGCGAATCGAACTCGGACGAGGATAGGTCGAAGTACCTGAACGAAATTCTGGAGGTGCGAGGTCCTCACCGATCTATCCCGGACAAGATCAATGCGCTTTACAAGATGGTCGACGAGCAGAAGTACGGGCGGAACATCAACCACGATAAGAACATCATCCAATTCTTGGGTGCCTGCCGGAACACAGTTCATAACGCAGGCTTGCATCGAAAGGACCCGCTACAGATTATCTGTAACGGAATTACCTATTCCCTGGATACAGACAGACCCT
Source organism: Pseudomonas baetica (assembly GCF_002813455.1). NCBI lineage: Bacteria > Pseudomonadati > Pseudomonadota > Gammaproteobacteria > Pseudomonadales > Pseudomonadaceae > Pseudomonas > Pseudomonas baetica. Next base: position 6,021,191 of record NZ_PHHE01000001.1, read on the forward strand.
GGTATAACGCTAGCTATCCTCAATCGATTGCGTTGCTGGGTGAGCTAGTGGATATCTATAGCCACCTCATCAGATCTCTGGATGATTATCCTTTGGACGCAGTCTGTGAGGAAATCAAGCGGCAGCCAGATATGATGCTTTTCGAAACGGCTGTCGAGCATGCCTATAGGTCTGATGGGCAAACTCCGCTCGAATATATACTCGTCGAGGAATTTGAGGTCGGCGAGGTACAGGCGGCGAACATTGCGAAACGTCTTGCGAGGATCAAGGCCGACACCTCCCGGGACCCTGATGAGTTTTGCATCTTTGAGATCCTGTCAGGCGACCTGCTGAAACCCCTCGAGACTCAACCTGTGCCCTGATCCTCGGCCGCTCGTAAGCGCGGGTACCCAAGCCTTTTCGGGGGCTTGGGAAACACCTTTGATTAGGCGACTGCGCGGCCCTTTACGAGTGATTCAGTACTTCGGTCACAGTGCTTAAACATCATTCCGCACACACGTTTAACTTACACGCACTGTTACGCCATAACGGCTACAACACCTTGCGCCGTTGCCTACGCGTAAGCCAGAATCCGCCGGCTTACGCGCCTTGAGGCGGGCTGTATCGTTTCCCTGTCACTGCAAAAAACAGTGATCGGGTTTGGTAGCCCGTTTCTTGATAGCCGTATCGCGTCACCCTATGCAGTCTCTTTTTGGGGCTCAGCTTTATATGGTGGCCATGCGTGGGGCTCCTTCGGGGGCGCCGGGGGTTCGCTGTCTTGACCGGTCTACCAACCCACGTATGGCCGCCACCCTTCGTTTGGTAGCGAGAGTGTCGGCTCCTCATTCTTTCAAGATGGCGAGTCCTTTATGTTCAAAATTACACCTAACCCACCAGAAACCGATCCAATCCCCTACGACGCCGCGCTCGAACCTCAAAACATCAAAGAGGCCACCGACCGCGCGATCAACTTCTACCTCAATCCCTCTGCGCTGAAGACTTCAATACCCACCCGCAAGACCGGCAAGATCTACCTCATCGACCCCACCGTGGATGACGAAACGCTGCTGGTCGAGGCGACTGAAACCTTGTCTTCCGCCAGTGACATGGCGCGTGAATTCGCCGAGTTGATGGACGGGCCACATCGCAAAAAGATGCTGATCCTGCAACAGGTGATCATGCTCAGCGAATTGGTGGTCGGTCGAGTCCTGGACAACCAGCGCTTGCCGAACTAACCGCGAAGCAGATGAGTGAGGGGCATTTGCCCCTCACTGCAAAGAAGCGTCACCGGTCGCGATCGTGACGCTTCACGCCTTCTATCAAACTCTTATCGGAGTTTCAGCTGATGTCCAAGACACCCGAACCACCGGTCACAGACCCCGCATCCCCGTACGCCTCACCCAACTCAAGAAAGCTCCACGAAGCGGCAGAACGTGCGCTTGACCATTACCTCCTGCCTGCGGCAGCGATCATGGCCACAGCCTATACGCCCAGCACCCTGTTTATGGCCAACCCGCAAGCCGACACCGAGTCCTTGCTGACCAATGCCAGCGGCTCCTTGGCATCCGCCACGGTCATGCTCGGAAATTTTGCCGGGGTGCTGGAGGGATCAAACCGCCATACCCTGTTAGGCATTGCGCAAGTGGTCATGTTGGGGGAGTTGGCGGTGAACAAGGCGTTGGATAACGTTGTGCCAACCGAGTAATCACGTCCGTTATTGATCAAGCAGTCAGCCTTTGCGGCTGACTGTTTTTTTGTTGGGGCAGGGTGACGCTCTACAGGTGATCCGCATCAATCACAGCCTTGGCAAACGCCTGCGGATCTTCCTGCGGCAAGTTGTGGCCAATCCCGCCGTTGATCAAGCGGAACTGGTACTTGCCGGTGAAGCGCTTGGCGTAGTCTTCAGGCGCCGGGTGCGGTGCGCCGTTGGCATCGCCTTCCATAGTGATGGTCGGCACGCTGATCGGCGGGGCGGTGGCCAGTTTCTGTTCCAGCGCCGCGTATTTCGCTTCGCCCTGCACCAGGCCCAGGCGCCAGCGATAGTTGAACACGGTGATGTCGACGTGATCCGGGTTCTGCAGCGCTTTGGCGGAGCGGTCGAACGTGGCGTCATCGAAGTTCCACTGCGGTGACGCCGTTTGCCAGATCAGCTTGGCGAAGTCGTGGGTGTTCTTCGCGTAACCGGCGCGGCCACGGTCGGTGGCGAAGTAGAACTGATACCACCACTGCAATTCCGCCTTGGGTGGCAGCGGGTTCTGGCCGGCGGCCTGATTGCCGATCAAATAGCCGCTGACCGACACCAGTGCCTTCACGCGTTCTGGCCACAACGCCGAAACAATGTCCGCCGAGCGTGCGCCCCAGTCATAGCCGCCAAGCACCGCTTGCTTGATCTTCAGCGCATCCATGAAATCGATGACGTCGCTGGCCAGCGCCGCGGGTTGGCCATTGCGCAGGGTGTCTTTGGAGAGGAACTGCGTATCGCCATAACCGCGCGCATACGGCATTAATACGCGATAACCCTTGGCCGTCAGCAACGGCGCGACTTCGTCGTAGCTGTGGATGTCGTAGGGCCAACCGTGCAACAGAATCACCACCGGGCCATCGACGGGGCCGGTTTCAGCGTAGGCGACATCCAGCACGCCGGCCTTCACATGCTTGAGCGGGCCGAAGGGCGAGGGCGCAGAATAGCTGAGCGCCGCAGGTTCAGTGGTTTGTGCCTGAGCCACGCCAAAAGTGCCGAACAGCGACAGCGCCAGAATCGAAAGTCCGAAAGCGCTTTTGCGGGTGTGCAGTGCCATCTTCATGGTGACGTCTCCTGTGCGAACCTTTGGCCAAGGGTTGGGAATGAACCCTTCAAACCTTGGGTGCATTTGAGCGCAGGGACGTATCTGGCCTGTGTCGAATCGAGGCTTTGTTGAAAGGCGCTGTGTCGCGGCGGGCTTCGTACACAGTGTGATACACACCGCGAAACAGGCTGATCCTTGGCCTGAATCGGTCAAAAATAATAAGTCGCTGTTTTAAAACAAAAAATATTTCATTTCGTGCTTCACAAACGAAAGGAATGTTGGTAAATTTCGCCCCGTTCTCACAGCGAACCTCACAGAGGCGCTGGACAGAGCAGTAGGGGCGTCGCCAAGCGGTAAGGCAGCAGGTTTTGATCCTGCCATGCGTTGGTTCGAATCCAGCCGCCCCTGCCATATTCGAAAAAACGCCAACTTCGCAAGAAGTTGGCGTTTTTTTATGCCTGCAATTTGGCTTCTGCGCAGAAGGGCGGGCGAGTACGGCGCCGCAGCACCGTACTCGCTAACCAATCAATGCGGTGCGCGCGGGATGGTTTTCATCAGGTCTTCGGGGCTGATGTGGCCGACCACGCTGCCCGGTTGCGGCAGGTTGAGGATGTGGCCCTTCATCTTGCCGATGATGTGCATCTCGCACGGCTTGCAGTCGAACTTCAGCGTCAGCACTTCATCGCCGTGGATCAACTGCATCGGCGCCACTTTGGTGCGCACGCCGGTCACGCCTTTGGCCTGTTTCGGGCACAGGTTGAAGGAGAAGCGCAGGCAGTGCTTGGTGATCATCACCGGCACTTCGCCTGGCTCTTCGTGCGCTTCGTACGCCGCGTCGATCAACTTCACGCCGTGACGGTGGTAGAAATCGCGGGCCTTCTGGTTGTACACGTTGGCCAAGAACGTCAGGTGCGAATCCGGGTACACCGGCGGTGGGCTGGTCTCGGCTTTACGGCTGCCACGCGGATGCGCGGCAACACGGGCGGCAGTCAGCGCTTCGATCACTTCACGGCGCAGGGATTTGAGCTGCGAGTTAGGGATGAAGAAGGCCTGCGGCGCATCCAGTTTGATGTCGGTGGCGTGGTACTGCGTGGTGCCGAGCTGGCCGAGCAGATCGCGCAGTTGCTCCAGCGCCTGCTCCGGCTTGTTGGCAACGCCGAACGGGCCGTTGAGGGTGACGCTGGCGCTGATGCCTTCTTCGCTGGTGGCGGTGATTTCCAGCTGCTCTTCACGCAAGCGTGCGAACCAGCTCAACGCTACACGGCGTTCGGAGGAAGTCTTTTGCAGCGCCTGTTGCCAGTTGTGGTCGAGGTTACGATTCAACGGGTGGTTCGGGCGCAGCTTGAACAGGCCTTCGGGCATTTCGTTAGGCTCGACGCGATAGCGGTAGCGCTTCTCGCCGTCTTCTTCGAACTCACCTTTCGGCTCGGCAATGTTGGCGCGGAAACCGACCACTTCACGCTTGACCAGCACGTTCAAGCCGTCGCCGTTGGACAGCGGCTCCCGGGTCACGACCTGCATGTCTCGCTTGCCGACTTTTTCGACCGTACCCACCGGCAGACCGGTGAAGGTCGGCGAATCGAACGCGCCGATGTCGATCTTGCGATCGGTGACGAAGTAATCAGTGCTGCCACGGTGGAAGGTTTTTTCCGGGTCCGGCAGGAAGAAGTGCGCGGTGCGGCCGCTGGAGGCGCGGGCCAGATCCGGACGATCTTCGAGCACGTCGTCGAGGCGCTGGCGGTAGTAGGCGGTGATGTTCTTCACATAGCCCATGTCCTTGTAGCGACCTTCGATCTTGAACGAACGCACGCCGGCTTCAACCAGGGCGCGGATGTTGGCGCTCTGGTTGTTGTCTTTCATCGACAGCAGGTGTTTTTCGTAGGCGATCACGCCACCCTTTTCATCTTTGAGGGTGTACGGCAAGCGGCAGGCCTGGGAGCAGTCGCCACGGTTGGCGCTGCGCCCGGTCTGCGCGTGGGAAATGTTGCACTGGCCGGAGAACGCCACGCACAACGCGCCATGGATGAAGAACTCGATAGCAGCATCGGTTTCATCGGCGATGGCGCGGATTTCTTGCAGGTTCAGCTCACGGGCCAGTACCAGTTGCGAGAAACCGGCCTGGTCGAGGAACTTCGCCCGCTCCAGCGTGCGGATGTCGGTCTGGGTCGAGGCGTGCAGCTCGATCGGCGGAATGTCCAGCTCCATCACGCCCAGATCCTGAACGATCAGCGCATCGACACCAGCGTCGTACAATTGATGGATCAGCTTGCGCGCCGGCTCCAGTTCGTTGTCGTGCAGGATGGTGTTGATGGTGGTGAAGATGCGCGCGTGATACTTGCGGGCGAACTCCACCAGTTCGGCGATTTCGCCGACTTCGTTGCAGGCGTTGTGGCGCGCGCCGAAGCTCGGGCCGCCGATGTACACGGCGTCGGCGCCGTGCAGGATGGCCTCACGGGCGATGGCCACATCGCGGGCAGGGCTGAGCAATTCCAGGTGATGCTTGGGCAAGGACATAGTTTTTTTAGTCAGGCTGTCACGGTTAGGCGCGCATTCTACCCGCGAAACGCGCGCCCGGCACGCCTGTGCTGCCCGATGGCTATTGCAGACCTGGTCTCGCTTTTGCAGGAGCTGCGGCACGCTGCGATCTTTTGATCTTGATTTCAAAGATCAAAAGATCGCAGCCTCGCTCCACTCGACAGCTCCTACAGAGATTTATGTTGTCCGGTCAGGCCTTGGCGGCCATCGCGGTAACTTCCACACGCATGCCTTCGACAGCCAGGGAGGCCACGCCCACCGCTGCACGCACTGGCCAAGGCTTGGCGAAGAAGCGCTTGTAAACCTCGTTGAACGCAGCGCGATCCGCCATATCGGTGAGGTAGATGGTCAGGTGCATCACGCGGTCCATCGAACTGCCGGCACGTTCCAGGGCCACTTTCAGTGCTTGCAGCGTGCATTCGCTTTGTTCGGTGATGCCGCCCAGTTCCAGGCTGCCGTCGGCACGGGTCGGGATCTGAGTAGAAACCATGATGCCGTTGAAAGTGCTGACGTCGGAAGAAATCGAGTCCGCGTCCGGATCGGGAGTGAAGATGATGTCTTGGTTGGCCATGCTGATCCCTTGTTTGCTCAAGTAAAAGATCGCGCCAGTTTACAGATTCCCTGCGCACATGGCCCGTTTGCCCATTCGGTTCCATACTCTTGGGCACAAGGAACGTCTTTTCAATTCATTTGGCTCAGGCAGAACATCAATGCTTGTGATTCGCTCCCGTCAACTATCGGTCCTTGAACAGGGCTGTCGTCGCCAAATCGCCCAGTCTGTCCTCGCCGAGTTGCGTTGTTCGACGCCTCACGCCGTGGCCGGGCTATCGCCGGTCGAAATCGATGATCGACTCGATACCGCAGTCTCCCGCTCCGTCTTGCAGCAACTTGACGCCCGTGATGATATCGAAGCGTTCATACGCGTTTCGCTGATCGTTGGACCGCATTTCGACGAGTACCCGCCGTTCAAAAAAACGCTGGCCAGTCATGACAGCCAGAGCCGCATTCCCGCGTTGTTTTCTCTGGCCAGCGCCGGGGACTGGAACAACGCCAGCCAGTTCGACATCGTCAGCCGCTACCGGAAACTGCCGGGGCGGGTGGATGTGTCGCTAACGCCCCTGCAAGAGTGTCACGCCGAGGCTTACTGTCGCCATGCGCTGCATCCTGATGTCTGGCGTCTCGGCCGGATGAAACCGATGATCGCTGCCGACGATGTGCTGCAAAAGATTCGAGGCCTCGAGGCAAACGCAACGACAGGCTTTGCCATCGTAGATGGTGAGGGTCGATTGTTGGGCGCCATCTTCGCGGGGACCGGAGAGGCGGCCATTGCCATTTCCTACTGGGTCGCCCGCCCGGCATGGGGGCAGGGCATCGCCAGTCAGGCGCTGATGCAACTTCAGGCTGCAAGGAACAATGAAAAGTTGATGCTGACCATCGATCCCGGCAACGCCCCGTCAGTTAAAGTCGCCACTCACTGTGGCTTTCAGCAAACCGGTTCACTCACGTTCGTGGCTTGAAAAATGGATAGAAGCGTTGATACGACCCTCACGGATGATATCGCTGCTCTCGTTGGTAAATACTGGGGCAAAAAAGATATTGATCCCCATTCGAGCCAACTGAAAGCGCTGTTCAAGCAGATGAAAGATGCCGCCGATGAAGGCGCCTTGCCTGTCAGCAAACAAATTTCCATCGCTATCGAAACTTGCCCCGATAAGTCGGCGAATGCCAAGCGGCTCGACGCGCTGCGTGAGAAGCAGAAGATCCTCTATGAAGAGGCTTGTGCCCTTCGCGATGAAGCCCGTGGAAAGGCCCGCGCGATCCGCAATCAAGCGCGCAAATTGCGGGATAAGGAAACACTCGATGGATGCCCGGATATGTGTATTCAATTTGAGGATCTGGACTGGAGTGACTATTACACTTTGAACTCCAATATCAAATACCCGGATGTTCGCCAGATCCAGCCCAAGGTCTGTGGGGGAGGGCTGGTTGAATACATGAAACTTTTCGACCTCCTGCAAAGCCAACGCGAGCAATGTTGTTCATTTGATCCGCTTGAGTTGCCTGACTTCACAGCGCTGGTGGAAAAGTTTCCGACCTTGCCCGCCATCCTGATTCCCTCAGGCGGCAGGCAGCGGTCCTGGCTGGAAACTGTCAAGGACAAACCCGAACAGTTCTGGTGGTATCGATTCGCTGGACAGGTGCCGGTTGTGTTCCTCGTTTCAAATGAGGATATTTCCGATTACCGGGATTTAGAGGACGTCGGTGTAACGCTCGTTGGGTACGATGGTTTTGGCATAGGCTGTGGGCGAGCGGCGGGCGTGCGTGTCGCAGAAAGGCTCAATCGCCTTTGTTTCATGGCCGATGATCGAACCCGGAATCTTTTTTATAGTTACGAAGGGTTCGACTATCCCGTCACGCTCGATTACCTTCAGGATATCGGTGATCTGGAGAAGCAACTTCCCTGGATCAGCGGCGTCGGTCCCAAAGGCGAATTGAACATCCTCACGATCATCAACCCCAAAACGAGTGAGACAGCCAAAGTTGCTTTTCCGAAATATTTCATAGCCTCGAAAGAAGACAAAGCGCTCGCTCGTTATTGTGAAATGCTGCGGCTATTTGCTGGAAAATGGCGCGTGGGGCTGGACACAGGAATGATTGCGGTTGGGGCGGAGGTTGAAGGCAAGGCAAATTTCCCGTTTCATTTTCGGGTTGAGTTCGATGCCAATAATCCTCCCTATGCAAATGTCCCAGACTCATTCACTGGCGTGAAGGACAAAGAAATAGGTGGCATCGTCAAGTGTGACCGATACAAATCGCTGGGGAACAACAGCTACCCGATAGATTGGGCGCGCCTAAGCACCAGCAAGGGTTTCCTCAACCGATGGGACGCGGTCAAAATGCAGGACTCTGCGATGTACCTGCTATTGACGGAAATCTGTGCCGGGTTGAAAGCAAAAAAAATAGCCGAAACGTTGAGCAAAACGGACGCGGAAGACTTTAAAAAATACATAACGCCCTGGTTCAGTTGAGTGTCTACTAATCCAGAGCAAATGCCGGTCCATAAAAGAAGCCCTGACACTCATCGAGTTCAGGGCTTTTTCGCACCTGGCCTTCAAACAATCAAAATCTTATGAGCGTTAGCGGTTCTAATGGTCGCCAGAACTCCTTCCCTCAATGGACTGAGAGTATTTGAATCGGCTGCTCGCCATATGAGTTTCCAACTGACCCGGCGGGGGCGGGGTTTGTACCGGCGTGTATCCGCCACCCGGCCATACACACGTGATCAACAACCCCCGATTTTTTGACACATCGCGTGTACATCTTGCGGTCACAGTGGAGGCCATCACACAGCTACTGATTGAGGGCTGCATCATGCAACGTAATCGACTGATCGCCACTGCCGGCATTCTCTTCGCAATGAGCGGTTTTGCTCACGCCGACGATGCCCAGGCCATGAGCTGGCAAAAAGGGCTGAGCCGCACGGACCTGGTGCGCGAGGACCTCGGCGCTGCCGACCGTGAAGTCATTCAGGCCCGCGTTGACTTCGAGCCGGGCGTCGCCGCACCCCGGCATGTACATCCGGGGGTCGAGGTGGCTTACGTGATCAGTGGCACCTTGGAGTATCAACTGCAAGGCCGGGCGCCAGTGACGCTCAAGGCCGGAGAGTCGTTGCTGATTCCGCAAGGCGTAGCGCACATTGCCCGCAACGTCGGCGCGGGCAAGGCTTCGGAGTTGGCCACTTATGTTGTCAGGAAGGGGGAGCCACTGCTGGTTCTGCAGCCGTGATGTTGCCTCAGTGCAGAAAAATTGCTGCGACGAGTGCGATGCCGAGGTACGGGCGACCTTGCGCCGGGATTTGACGGCACGTATGCAACTCCATAAAAGTGCGCTTCCTGCAAAGTGATTCGCCATCCGCCACGCGTGTGGTTGCAGTGTCAGGAAGCGCTGGCGCCTGTCTTCAATTTTGATCAATAAAGAGTTTTCGGGGTGTGTTTGCACCTCGGCAAAGGAGAATGTTTGAAGGATTCAGAGGCTTTTATCGACGTTGATTACCGCACTTTCCGTCAGCGAATCCTGCACGACTGCCCGTCCTGTCGCGACGCCAGTCCATCCTGGTATGAATTCGACGCCGACGAGTCCCCCCATCGTTATCAGACGTTGCGCAAGAGGGTGCGCGAGTTCCGCGAACAGGTGCGCCGTAGTGTCCGCCAGTTGATGCAGGACAGTCCCGGTCATGAGCCGTTGATTCGACGGGCGCTGGGCATTCCCGCCGAGATTCCTTTGATCGTCGAGCGATGGTCGTGTATCCGCCACTTTGGCCAGAGCTTTGTGCCGCTGTTCCTCACCTGGCCAGCGGTGCAGTCGTTGGCGAATCAGGTCCGCACTTACGAAGGGCGTGAGTATCTGTTCGATACTCGACTCGAACGCATGCTGAGTGCCGATCTCGGGTCGTTCAATTCAGGAATTGATCTTGCCCTGCGTCGGTTGCCGGCACCGTCTTTCGATCAGTTGCGGGCGTTGCGGTCGCTGGACCCGGAATGGATACAGGTCTGTTTTCGCGTCGGCGTGCGCAGCGTGGCGGAAATGGAGCCCTATTCGCGCAACGGAAATTATTCGTTGGCCGGTGAGTTGGCCTTGATGCTGGTGGAAGAAGGTGTAATTGCCCGCAAGGAAGAGTTTGCCTGGATCAAGGCGAGCTATGAGTGGCGCTCGCTGCAGGATCACAGCCGTGAACATCTGCTGGCGAAATCCCGTCGGTTGGTACGTGTGTTGCGAACTCACGGCATTGAGCGCCAGCGCATCGCAACGATTTTCGAGTATTGCATCACCAGTTTTGACGGCAAACGATGCGAAGCGAATCTGGCGGTTGTGCAACGCGCCGGTATAGGAGATCTGACGGCTTTATACGATGGCTGCGGCGAGGCGTTGTGGCGGTCATTGCCGGCGAGCTGGGCGTTTGTAACAGACACCATTGGCGCTTGCAGCGTCGCGCAAGTGCAGTCATTCAAGCGTCTGATCGACAGCCGTCAGCAACTGTCGGTCGAGTGCGTCACGTTCCTGAAAAGCCTCGGCGCCGGTATCAACGAACTGGCCGAATGTCAGTCGCTGATTCTGCACGTCAGCAACAAGGACCAGGCTGCGCCGGCAGTTGTCGGTCTCAATCTGCTGGCTGGCGCGCCGCACCTGCTGAGTATCCAACAGTTGACGCAGTGCCTTGCGTACCTGTCCTACCCCGAGAAACTGCCTGAGTATCTGCAAGTCCTGGCCAGATTCGGGTACGGCTCCGCGGCGAGCGTATTGGCATTCCAGAAATGCTATGCAAACAGTTCTGCCTGGTCGCTGGAGCGGTGGATGAAGGTGCTCGGCACTCGCCGTGACGGCGAGCTGGCCGATGTGGTCGATTGGGTTTTGCAGGCGAGCAAAAGTGCCGATGCAGAGGTTTACGACTATCTGGAAGGCGCTGTGCCTTTACCGGATTTCAAGCATCTGCAACAGGTGCTGCCGATCTGCGTACTCGGTCGCCAGTTGCTGCAATTTCTGGTCGAGCGTAAAGGCATGAGTAGCGTCCACGCGATACGCCACTGGTATTTCAAGGTGGTCAAAGGCATTCAAGGCTTTCGCTGGTGGGGTAAGGCTGATGATGTGTATTTCCTGCTGCTGGAGGATGCTTACGGCCGCAACAATTTCAGTCCGGTCGAGGCGAACCAGAGTTGTGTCAGGGCGGTTGTCGAGGCCCGTTGCCTTGACGTGTTGGGCAGTCGGCTGTCCTGTGCCGACGATGCCGCCAGGGTCGCCTATGACCAGGCCAAGGCAGCACTGTTTGCCAAAGAACTGGGCCTGTTGATGCCGGTGTTGCCGAAGATTCTCGACGAGACCGCTGGTGTGGTGCTCAAGAGCGTTCTGCGTGCTGCATGGGAGCCAGCGCACGTACTCGATGAAAAGCTCGCCGCGATCAATCCGTTGATCGACGATCTGGTCGCCGGTCGAGGGCCTTCGGGCGCGCAATTGACTGAACTGGAAGCCGACGCGGTGTCCATGCTTTACCGGACTGCGGTCGACGTGGTGCAGCAGACGTGGCCCGAAGTCGTCGGGCAAGAGCACGATCTCGGCGGGCTGAAGTTGCAAGGTCACTACGCGATGTCCTGGGACAACGCCTTTCGCAGCCTTCGCGTCGGGTTCAAGCTTGAACGGCAAAGTCTCAATGGCCTGGCCTATGCCGCGGCGTACTCGGCAAACTTTCAGTCGCATAACTACGAGAGTATTGCCACCGCCTGCAAACCACTGTTCCCCAAGCGCTTGAATCAGGCTGCTCGTGATCCCTGGTCGCTGGCGGCGCATCTGGGCGTGTTGTTGGCGGCGGCGCGGGAAGATTCTGCGGTGGCGCGCTGGATCAGCGACGACCTGGACGTGGTCGCCCAGATGGCCGGGGAGGGCAGGCAAGCTTTCGAGCGGTTCGAACAACTGAACAAGTTGTTCGGCAGCACCTTGCCGGATGCACTGGATGAACACGCCGAGCGCTTCCTTGCCCGGTTCAGCGAGGCGGACGCCTTGTCTTTTGCCAACCGGCTTGTGCCGTCTGCCGAGGGTTTGTCCGGCAGCGGCCGGGAGCAATTGCACGCTGCTTTCAGACTGGTGAGGGAGAGGGTTCTGCAAACCTGTTTGCGATGGGTCGCCAGAGAACAGGCGAAGTTTGCGAAGGAAAAGACCGAGAATCTGTCCACGGCATTGACGGCGACATTGTCAAAGCATCCGGCGGCGTTTTTTGCCAAACACGCGGCGGCTCTCTGCACGCGGTCCAATACGCTGATGTGGAAAGAGGCCAGGCATGCTCACCTCGTGGTCTTCGACCCGGCGCATCGGCGCCTGGCGGGCATGGCACTGGTGTACATCGAGTTGATCCCTGCGCTGCACCGGGACAAAAAGTGTCTGATCATCAGAGCGATCAACCCGATGGATGACATGCTGGCGGCCCATACCGCCTCATCGATTGTCGACGCATTTTTCAATGTCGCCATTCAGATCGCCGAAGAGAATTCACTGGCGGCTGTCGCCTTTCCCGGATGCGGCGGCGCTGATTTGCTCTCCAACCAGGACGCGATACAAAAGGACATCGTCAAGCGTTACACACAAAAGACTGTGAACGGGTTCGGTCATGCAGCGGGCACTGACCTCAGTGAAAGCCCGGAGCATTGGCGCAGGCATCCGCGGCACGTCGGCGCGAGCTTTTTCGCTTATGAGCAGGGCAAGGAAAAGGTCAGTGAGGTTTACGCCATCTGGCCGGGCGATGCCCTACGAACGCAACAACCTGTGGCTTGATTGTCTGATTCTGTGCGTCGCGCTCACCCGGCTTCTGTGGCGTTGATTCGCCGGGTGATCCATTCGCGACTGCAGGCAAGCACGCGGTCTGCGACGGCAGTCGGGAAAGGGATAAAACCGTGGGGAGAGGAGGGCAACCCAAGTGATATTCGCAGTGACCTTGTATGAAAAATCCTAACCCTGTTGCTCGGCTAAATAGCGACTCGGCACTTCCCCCAGCAATTGCTTGAACACTGTGGCAAGCGCACTTGAACTGCTGTACCCCAACGCCATGGCGACCTGGGTGACCGGCTGCCCCTTACCCAGCATGACTACCGCTGCGAGCAAACAGGCCTGTTGCCGCCATTCGATATAGCTGACCCCGGTGTGCAATCGAAAATACCGAGTAAATGTCCGCCTGCTCATCTGCTGGTGCTGGTGCTGGTGCTGGTGGCGATCGTTTTGGGGGCAGGGCACCTGCAGTGCGGGTGGTTGCGCCGTCGCGTAGTCTGACCGGGCATCGATCTTGCGCGAGGAACTCATCGGCACGCTTGCGTATCGATTATGCGGATTGAGCGCAATATGTTTTCGCGATCCGGTCGATTATCAGAAAGCCTCATCGGCAATAGTCTGGCGTTCAGAAGATCCATTCAAACTTGCCGAGGAAACGCTGATGTCCACACTTTTTACGCCTGGCGCTGTTGGTAACCTGCGCACTCCCAATCGCGTGGTCATGGCCCCGATGACACGCTCGCGAAGCACTCAGCCTGGCGATGTGCCTAACGCCATGAACGCGGTCTACTACGCGCAGCGCGCATCGGCCGCATTCATCGTCACCGAAGCCACGCAAATTTCGCCACAGGGCAAAGGCTATTCCTATACGCCGGGTATTTACAGCGACGAACAGGTTGCAGGCTGGCGCTTGGTGACCGACGCCGTGCATGCCGCGGGCGGTCGTATTTTCCTGCAACTGTGGCACGTAGGGCGGATGTCGCACCCCGACTTCCACAATGGAGCGCTGCCGGTTGCGCCTTCTGCTATCCCGTTCGAGGGCAGCATCTGGAAAGTCGACCCCGAGACCGGCGTGGGCAGCATGGCTGAATGTCCAACGCCTCAAGCCCTGAGTCGTGAAGGCATAGACGCCATCATCGATGATTTCCGCAAGGCTGCTCGTAATGCCCTGAAGGCAGGTTTTGACGGGGTCGAAGTACACGGGGCGAATGGCTACCTGATCGACCAGTTCCTACGCACCACCTCCAACGTGCGCACGGATGAGTACGGCGGCTCACGGGAAAACCGCCTGCGCTTTCTCAAAGATGTCATGGATGCCGTGATCGAAGAAGTGGGTGCCGAGCGCACAGCGATTCGGCTGGCGCCATTTCTGACGGCGCGAGGCATGGCGTGCCCGGACATTCTGCCGACGATATTGGAAGCGGCGACTTATTTGCAGGATAAAGGCATTGCGTACCTGCATCTGGTGGAAGCGGACTGGGACGATGCACCGACGTTTCCAGAAGAGTTTCGCCAGGCCGTGCGCGGGCGTTTTCGCAACGCCATCGTGGTGGCCGGGAAGTACGACCTGGATCGCGCAGAGTGGGTGTTGACCAAGGGCTACGCAGACTTTGTCGCCTTCGGCCGAAAATTTGTCGCCAATCCCGATCTGCCACTGCGTCTGGAAAAGGGCTATCCATTGGCCGGTCTGGAGGGCGCTGAGTTATTTGGCGGTACCGAACGGGGTTACTCTGATTTTCCCGCCTGGTCTCGGCAGGCCTGAGCGCTCAGGCCCGGCCAGATGTAAATGAAACTCGCCTTGAAACTGGCTCAGTTCGTCAGTTTCAAGGCGATTTCGTCCATCAGCAATTTGACTCGACGTGGCAGTGCGTGGCCGGACGGGTAGACAATTTGCAAGTCCACACCCGGTAAGGAATAGGCCTGCAGCACCTCGATCAACCGCCCGGTGTTCAAGTCTTCGCGCACATCGATGTACGACTTGATACACAGGCCATGCCCGGCAAGACACCATTGCCGCACCTGATCGCCGTCGTTGGCGATGCGCCTGCCCGAAACCGACACCTTAAAAGAGCGACCGTCGCTGCGGAACTGCCATTCACGGTGGATGTTGTTGCCGAAGCGCATCAGGATGCACGGGTGCTGTGCCAATTCTGCCGGGTGCTGAGGCTCGCCATGGGCCCTGAGATAGGCAGGCGATGCGCACACGACCCGGCGCCCCTCGCTGAGTTTTCTGACGCGCAGCGTACTGTCGGGCAACGCCCCGTAACGAATGGCAAAGTCGATGCCTTGACCCGCGAGATCAAGGACGCCGTCAGTCAGATTCAAGTCAACGCTGACTTCAGGATTCTCCTCCAGAAATTGATCGAGAATCGGCACGATGTGGTTTCGGCCCAAGTCAACGGGCGCACTCAGCCGTATCAGACCTGAAATGTGGTCCGTGCCCAGTTTGATACTGCTCTCAATGTGTTCAGCGTCTGCCAGCAGTCGGCGCGCGCCCTCCAGTAGCAACCGCCCTTCATCGGTCAAACTGATGGAACGCGTCGTGCGAGTCAGAAGGGTCGCTGCGTAATGCTTCTCCAGAGCGGCGAGCCGTTCCGAAACCGAGGTGGGTGATAACCCTGCCTCTCGGCCTGCCGCCGACAACCCGCCTTTCTCGACAATCAACAAAAACAGCGCCAGGTTTTCAATGAGCATGTTTCGGATTTCCCTGAACAGGATTGCGCGCTGGATTCTACGCCAGATTATTCAGGGAAATCGTTTCTCAAAGCACCTTGAGGGGAGACACGACCAAGGCCTATCGTGCCGTAGGGCCAGATGTCAGGGCCCTCAAGACCTTCCAGCTCCCGGTACCGACGCCGGCCCTGTTCGGAGAGCGGTTTGTATAGACTTGATAACCCGCACTTTTTCTTCCTGCGAAATGATTACAGGTATCCAGGTATCCACCTTGAGAATTGTTGTATTCGTTCCGGAGGCTGACCGCGTCTCCGATGTAGATCTGTGAGCCGACAGCGCCGAACAAAATGACCCAATCGAGAGTTTTGTGACCGGTTTTTTCCACTCCGCGATTCGCCTTTTCGGCGGTGGAGACGTTGTAAAGCTCTGGTGCAGCGGCGTAATTGTTCGTGTCGAGGTAACCGCCGCCGTTTTTGTCGCTGTATCCCGGACCGTCTCCGTACAGATTCAATAGTCTGATGGTGTCGCCAGAGCGCACCCTGTCACCGTCTGGCTTACCCGTTGCGGATCCGATCAACCAAGTGTCGATAGGGCCTTCTTTTTCTGGTGATAGAACGGACACAACATCGTACTTGGCCCCGGCTTCCTTGGACTCGTCATAGACCGAGAGATAGCCGCCGTTCCAATCCGCATAACCGTTGAGAAAGCGGACTTTGTCACCATATTTGAGGACATCGGCCTTGGGCTCAGTGTTGAGCGTTTTCTTCTCGACGCTGACGTTGAATGAGCCGCTGTTGTTCCCGTAATCTCCGGCCAAATCATTGATGAGAAAGGTGAGTTCTCCGTCGGTCGGTACTGTCCAGCGGAACACTCCGTTATTGATCGGGGTGAGATAGTCATCGCCGATCTTCATCAAGAGCGCACCGACAAGTCCGTCCGGATAAACCAACCCGGCTGGCTTGTACGAACCCACGAGACTCTCATCCCCTTGAGGACCGTAGGCCCTGCCTGAGCCTCGCTCCACCCAGCCCGAGGCGATAATCGTAATGACGTCTCCCTTTTTGACCTTGAAACCGGTCTTTTTGCCGCTCTCCAGCTTCGCATCGACCGTGCCGGACCAGATATCGGGTTGAGACATGGTGAAGCTCCTTTTCTATAGTGATTTTCCGTGGCATTGGCCGGGAGGCAACAGCGTTTTTCCGCGTTGTGACCTGCGTATTCACTAGTAAAGGAACCCTCGTTTCAAAGGTACGAACTGGCTAGCTCCATGCTCATACTGACAGTTTGGGATCCCTTCCCGCAGGTCGTGAACTGAATATAGGGGCTGATTTTGAGCTGTCAAAAAATCAGGCTGTATCGTTAACAATTGTCCGTTTCTGGCGGCAAGCAGACGATCACCTTTGTGGTGTTTTCCTGCCACGTGGCTGTCTTCGGCGTCGCGCTCATTCTAATGCTTCATGAATAGTTGGCTTACAAGGCCACTTTTATGGCGTGCAAAGGTAGTTTGACTGTCATTTCTGACAGTCGCGCGGGGTGGCCGCTCACGCTAAGGTCGGGGCTGTAGACAGCTGCTCAACCCATATCTAATTAAGAAGAGTGAAAGGAATGAATGTAGTGGTCAACTAATCCCGGACACGACGTTAAGTTTTTTCTCGGCCTGAGCTGGGGCCAGTCCGTTGTTGAATTGGTGCGGTCTAATCCAGTTGTACCGATGCATCAGGTAATGACTGATGTCGCGGTGCGCTTCTTGAGCTGTCATGTAGCCCACGGTCGGTATCCATTCAGTTTTCAAGCTGCGAAACACACGCTCCATCGGCGCGTTATCCCAGCAGTTTCCACGACGGCTCATGCTTTGGCGCATGCGGTAACGCCAGAGCCGTTGGCGAAACTGGCGACTGCCATATTGCGAGCCCTGATCCGAGTGAAACAGAAGCCCTTGAGGCCTGCCACGCTGTTCGTAAGCCATGTCCAACGCCTTGATGACCAGATCCGCATCCGGCTTGTTCGACAGCGCCCAGCCCACCACTCGGCGCGCGTAAAGATCCATAACGACAGCCAGGTAATGCCATTTCCCTTGAGCCCAGATGTAGGTGATGTCGCCACACCAGACCTGATTCGGCGCCGGCACATCAAACTCTCGATTCAATATGTTCGGAATGTCAGGCCGCTCAACCGTCGCTTGTTTGTAGGCATGTGATCCAGGTTGTTTACTGACCAACTCCAGTTCCCGCATCAGGCCTCGCACCTTGAACCGCCCAATTTGCTCGCCGTCTTCCTGCATCATCGACACGATGCTGCGGCTACCGGCGGCGCTTCGACTTTGCGTAAACAGTTCGTTAACCCGGCTGCGCAACCGAAGCCGCTCAACGTCTGGAGTTCGGCGCCTGAGACGATGGGCGTAGTAACACGAACGAGTGACGTCAAAGACTGCGCAAAGCCAATCAACCGGCTCTTGGGGGCTCAGTTGATCAATCAGCGCGTGCGCTCGTGCTCTTCCGACATCAAGAGCGCGGTAGCCTTTTTTAAAATGGATTTCTCCCGCTCAAGTCGAGCGATTCGAGCTTCCAATTCCTGGATTTTCTGTTGCTCTGGCGTCAGCGCTTTACTCTGCGGAGTAACGCCAGTGCGCTCCTGCTGAAGCTGATTAACCCAGCGGCGCAACGCGGACTCAACCACACCAAGCGAGCGGCTGGCTTCGATATGGCTATAGCCTTGATCGAGCACGAGGCCTGCGGCCTCGCGTTTGAATTCAGCGGAAAAAGAACGACGTTGTTTGGTCATCAGACACCTCTATCTGGCGAGCATTCTCGCCTAAATGGGTGTCCGGTTTCATTAGACCACTACAGAGCAAGGCCGAAATCAAGGCTATGACCGACGCCCTTGGCCCAGTGGCCAAGGAGGCCTGGAAGAAAAAACTCGAAAAGGAAGGGAAGAAAGAGGACTAGAGCGTATGCGCAAGGGCCTTATGATCTGCTAGTGCCGCCCACCGTGTAGACGCGACCTGGTGTTCCAGCTGCGCCTAATTGGCAGGATTTAGAGGAGGTGTGATTCAGATCATTTCCCACATTGCACATGCAGGGGCCTGTAAGGGTTGAGATCCGAGTTGGAGGGTATGCTATTGGCTGGAAGCTGCCTATTGAAGGTTGCTCCGTAACTTGAGTTTCGAAGTCGCACCAGTGATGTCGAGGGCAGGGTTGCGGAAATGACCGAAAAGATGCGGAAACGATCCATGAAAAGAGGCGCAAAATTTCTGAATGCCAGAAACGACAAAGCCCTGAATAATCAGGGCTTTGTCGATACAAAATATGGCGGAGGCGATGGGATTCGAACTCATGGACCTGTTACAGTCGACGGTTTTCAAGACCGATATGCAAAGCCAATGAAACCGGGGCCTGTAGCCGCTTTTCGTTAAGATACGTTTATTTTTTGACACCTCTACAGCCCGCATTCTACAAGGGGCGGATTTTGAGTTTTGTAACGGTTTTTGGGGCTATTTCGATGGCTTGGCAATGGCGCCAATCCGTCGATAGACGCGCTCGGTAATGTCTCCTTTGGTGTGCCCCAAGAGTAGGCTCGCATCGCCGACGTCGAGGATTTCCGACGCCGCTTTCGGCCTGATGTCTCTGAACTGGAAGCCTCCGATTTTCTCAGCCAGCTGAACATCGCCTTTTTCTTCAGCTTCTTTCTTGGCCCTTTCTCTGGCGTCGTCCCATCGATCGCGAAGCATCTTCGCTGTCATCCGCTTGCCGCGTGCGCTCACGATCAAATAGCTGCAAATGTGCTGAGCATTGCGCTCGGCCATTTTTCCGATCAACAAGCCCAGACTGTTTGGCTCATCACCGTCAGTTATCTGGATACGCAGCTTTTTGTGTGTTTTGTTCTGCTGCACACCCAAGTAATTTCCCTCGACATCGTCCTTCCTCATGACCAGGACATCTGCCGGTCTTTGCCCGGTCAGATAGGCCAAGTCCATCGCGTCCTTCAGCTCTTGAGCTGCCTTCATGTAAACAGCATCCCAAACCACATCATTTGCGTAATAGTCCCTCGGCGTTTCCTTGTTTTTTCGCACGCCCTGGCAGGGATTTTCTTTGGTCGTCAGTCCCCATTCTCGAGCAATGTTGAAAACGTGGGAGAGGGTGGCAATCTCGCGATTCGCTCGAACCTTGGCGGTCCGCGCGTCGCGGTACCCTGCGATAGTTGATGGGGTGATTGAGTCGATGGGAGCGCTGTCGAACATGGGCCGAAGCTGCTTGATCTCCGCCAAATTGTCCTTCTGTGTCCTTGCCGCTTTCTTCGATACGATGTCGCGGATATATCGGTCGAAAATGCCTTTCATGGTGCGCAGATCAAGCGGCTTTTCTTTCGCCTCCAGCTCCGCCCATTTGACCCGGGCCAAGTCCAGATCCTTGCCCAGCGGGATCGCCTTGCCTGTCATATCCAGATAGTAATAGGCGATCCAAACCTTTCCGCTTTTTCGTGTTCGTGTCCACTGGTACATCCGAGGCGGCAAGCTGCGTGTGTCGGCCTTGCGGGGGCGCATATCAATTCACTCGCGAGTAGTCTGGTGTCCATACCGGTGCTGCCGGCGGCGGGTTCGGATCGGCAATCGTAGGGCTGATCATGCCCAGCCTCATGCGGGCATACATACGGCCTACCAGCGGGCGCTTGCCACGGCTTTCGACGAACACCCACTGGCGATCAATCAGCCAGCGGCGTTGGTAGGCCCGGGCCTTGTAGCCGGTGAGTGCGGCCAGTTCCTCGTCGGAGAGGATTTCTGTTTCCATTGTGATGCTCCATGCCGCGCGTGGCGGCATAAGGTGGTTATTGGGTGGCTTTCCTGATCGCGGCCCGAGCGTCGAACCGCCCGGCGGCAAGCTGGCGCTGATTTTCTCCAGCGCATCGCTCGCTGTTTCTTGAAAGCGGTTCAGTGCGGACATACGAATTGCTCGCCCGTCGTATACCGGCTGGCATATAGGGGGATTGGGGTGGGTAATTGCCATCATTATGCAAAGGTCCTACTATCGAGGGCCTTAAATGAGTCTTATGGATGAGTACCAATGACAACGTCTAAAGATGCGGTGAAAGCTCTTATTGATCTCATGAACACCAAGACCGGAGTTACGGTGGCGCTGAGGGTCTCGGCTGCTGAAGGGCTTGGGCATGCAGGCGGGGATGAAGCCCGTGCAGCTCTTTTAAAGGTGATGACAACTAAGACTGGTATTTCTGCCGAGTTGAAAAACGCCGCAGCAAAGGCTTTGGGTCAAGCATCAAAGGGCTAGGAATCGATTAGCTGAGACAGAATACGAGCAGTTAGCCCTGCTTCATAAACGTGACCCAGTGCGTTTTCTCGCGCTTCCCGGACTTGTGGCCAAAAAGCGGCTGCTCATCGGTAAGGGCAAGTATTTCGCTGACCCGGATCTGGGGTTCGTTCCACTTGAAGATCAGAAACTAGCCCGGCTTCAGCACCCGAAAGCATTCGGCAAAGCCTTGGCGAAGATCCTCACGCCAGTCGTCTGTGAGGATTCCGTACTTCAACCTCAGCCAGCTTTCACGGCCGGCACGCACCAGATGGGGTGGGTCGAACACAACCATGCTGAAGCTAGCATCGGGGAATGGCAGTTTGCGGAAGTCCATGATGACGTCTGGCTCAACCTTCAACACCCGGCCATCGCACAGAAGGTGCTCTTCGTCGCGGATGTCGCCAAACAAAGCGCGCTGGTCACCCTTGTCGAACCATATCATTCGGCTGGCGCTGCAGGGATCGAGAACTTGCGCATTCATCGCCAAGGCCCCTTGTAGATGAGGTAGGTCGTGCATAGCGGGGCGAGGATCATGGCGCCACCTCCCGGCGCGCCCACCAGCAGACGGGGCCATCGTCAGAGTCGTGGATCGCTAGGCAAAACCAGCCTTCGCCGCCTGGGCGATCAGGTTCCCAGTAGCTGTAGTCCGGGTCGCCGGATTCGAAGTAGCGGTCAGCAACCGCCTCATCGGCATATTCCAGGCATACCTGCGTAACTTTCAGACCCTGATCCGCAACCCAGGCCTTGCACTTGTCGCCGTCACCCTCATCGAAGTCGGGCATATCCGGGTGCTGGAAAGAACCCATTTCGTCGCGCACGACTGGGGCTGGCTGGATCAAAACGATTTCTTCAGGCATGACTTCGTCCTTGCCGCTATAGCGGCTGACTTTGAAGGGGGAGGATGGTTTTCTGTTACAGTTCACGGAATTACAAGGAGATTGATTGAGATGGTACGGACAATAAAGAAAGACAAAACAGCTGGCGAAAAGCTAAAGCTGATATGTGTAGAGTGCCGCATTCCTCAAAATCATGTAGTGCTAACTTCCATGGAAGACTGCATTGACGAGAGTAATTTTGAATCTCAAAAGTCGTACCAAATAGTTCAGTGCCTTAACTGTGAAGCACTCTGTTTTCGTAGTGAGTATGATGATTCTCAATCTCATGCTTATGATATGGAAACAGGGGAAGACTTTCATTGGACTGAAGTGGATATTTTCCCCCATAGAACTGCAGGGAGGTTCAAGATCAAAGACTCATTCTTGCTACCGCCCATCGTTCGTAAAGCCTATGATGAACTAGTTGATGCTATGAATGCTGGCCAAACAATTCTCGCAGGCCTAGGGATTCGTGTTGTTCTTGAGTCAATTTGCGTCGACCTTAAGGCTGAGGGCGATAATTTGTTTAAGAAAATAAACGATCTTTTGGTGAAGGGTGCGATAACTAAAAGTGATGTTTTGATTCTTCACAAATTGAGATCGCTAGGAAATACAGCAGCTCATGAAGCAAAGCCAAGTAGCACGGAACAGCTTGACTTGGCGATGAACGTGCTTGAACACTTACTGCTCGGTACGTATTTGCATCCGAGGCTTGCTGATAATGTTTTCAAAACATAATTTTATTAAACGGTAGATCTTCGAAAGTGACGAACTTCATGCGGCAGCCTGCTGATGTTCCTGCCGCAGCGCTTCCTGAACTGTCTCAACAACGCGGTGTAGATACGTGAATTCGTGATTTTCCTCGACGGCCTTGTCGCCGACTGGGTAGTGCCACTCATCACCGAAAAGCTCGGTCAGCAACTTGCTGTGATGCCAGCATTCGTTTGGTGACTCGATGCTTAGCAGAACATCGATCTCGTGCCAGAGCTCGCGGGCTTCACCCTTACTCAGCTCATCCAGTTCCCAGTCGTGACGGCCGGTCTGTTGCCGGCGGCGCTGAACGATGCACTTCTTGGGTAACCGCTCCACAAACCCCACATTCAAAGCCGCGATTTGATGCCTGATGCTGTGCTCCCGATCTCTTTCAGAAGCCAGCGGCCATGATGCGTCCCGACGCCAAAGTTGAAAAAGTGTACCTCTACCCTAAACCCGTAGACTTACGAAAATCCATCGACGGCCTAGCCGCACTGGTGGAGCTGGATATCAAAGTGGCGGTGTTCGATCCGGTGCTTTTCGTCTTTCTCAACAAACCCCGCAATCGGGTGAAGATTTTGTATTGGGAACGCAACGGCTTTTGCCTTTGGCTCAAACGCCTTGAATCCGAACGCTTCAAAACATCGCCCGATCACAGCGACGAAGCCATCGTGCTGACGGTCCAGGAGCTGAACTGGCTGCTCGATGGTTTTGATCTGTGGCGCAACCGTCCACATCAGGTTTTGACACCTCGATTTGTCGCCTGATTCGGTATAATCCACGGCATGATTTCCATGCCCGACAACCTTCCCGATGACCTGACTGCGCTCAAGCAATTACTTGCTCAGATGCAGTCCAAGGTTGTTCATCTTGAAGAAGAAAATGCGCTGCTACGTCAGCGTCTCTTCGGACGTAAATCCGAACAATCAGTCGACCCAGCGACCCCGCAATTGGCTCTTTTTAATGAAGCCGAAAGTGTCGCTGAGCCTGCCGCCGAAGAGGCGGAGGAAGAAGTCGTCGCTCCGACCAAACGCCGTGGCAAACGCAAGCCTCTGTCCGCCGACTTGCCCCGTATCGAAGTCATCCACGAACTGCCCGAGCACGAGCTGATGTGTGCTTGCGGCTGCCGCAAGCACGCCATCGGCGAAGAAACCAGCGAGCAGTTGGAAATCGTGCCGATGCAGATCCGCGTGATCAAACATATCCGCAAGGTCTACGCCTGCCGTGGCTGTGAAACCGCGCCGGTCACCGCTGACAAGCCAGCGCAATTGATTGAAAAGAGCATGGCCAGTCCCAGTGTGTTGGCGATGTTGCTGACCACCAAATACGTCGACGGTCTGCCGCTGCATCGCTTCGAAAAAGTACTCGGTCGCCACGGCGTCGATATTCCACGACAAACCTTGGCACGTTGGGTCATCCAGTGCGGCGAACACCTGCAACCGCTGCTCAACTTGATGCGTGACAGGCTGCTGGAAAGTCACGTAATCCACTGCGACGAAACGCGTGTCCAGGTGATGAAAGAGCCTGATCGAGAGCCGACTAGCCAGTCCTGGATGTGGGTACAAACCGGCGGACCGCCGAATCAGCCAGTGATCCTTTTTGATTACTCGACCAGCCGAGCGCAAGAGGTACCGTCGCGCCTGCTCGAAGGTTATCGCGGCTATCTGATGACCGACGATTACGCCGGCTATAACGCCTTGGGCGCGCAGGCTGGTGTCGAACGTTTAGGCTGCTGGGCACATGCGCGACGCAAGTTTGTCGAGGCGCAAAAAGTGCAACCCAAGGGCAAAACCGGGCGTGCCGATATAGCCC
Source organism: Pseudomonas baetica (assembly GCF_002813455.1). Classification (NCBI taxonomy): domain Bacteria; kingdom Pseudomonadati; phylum Pseudomonadota; class Gammaproteobacteria; order Pseudomonadales; family Pseudomonadaceae; genus Pseudomonas; species Pseudomonas baetica. The sequence continues at coordinate 6,045,212 of NZ_PHHE01000001.1, forward strand.
TGAATCTGATCAACAAGCTGTACGGTATCGAGCGAGATTTAAAAGAAGTCGGCGATGAACATCGCCATGAAGGTCGACAGCAAAACAGCCTGCCAGTCCTGGCGCAGTTACGCGCCTGGCTGGAGAGAACGCAGCCTCAGGTGACGGCGCAAAACGCGCTGGGCAAAGCCATCAGTTATCTGGCCAGCAACTGGGACAAGTTAGTGCGCTACACCGAAGCCGGTTCTTTGCCGATCGACAACAACGCAGCAGAGCGTGCGATCAGGCCCTTCGTAATAGGGCGCAAGAACTGGCTGTTCAGCGACACGCCCAAAGGCGCGACGGCCAGTGCTCAACTTTACAGTTTGGTCGAGACGGCTAAAGCCAACGGCCAAGAGCCCTATGCGTGGCTGCGCCACGCACTTGAACGATTGCCGCAAGCCGCAGCGGTAGAGGACTTCGAAGCCTTGCTGCCGTGGAACTGCACTCCGCAAATACCAAGATAACTATACGCCCCGCCTTTAAAATGTGGGGTTCATGGATCGCATACCTTCTTGGCCAGAGCGTGAAGGGCGTTACCGCGGAACACGGTGGGGCTGATCCCGCGATCCAAGCAGTTGAGGATGTAATGCCAGTCGCAGTCGGCGACAAACTCCGCGACGGTGCGCGGGCCCATGCCACCCCAGTAGGCGTTCCAGCTGTTGTCCCAGCAGTTGATCGTGATCTTGCCCTGGGCGGTCTGATAGCTCGGGTCGGATTCAGTAGGGCAGTCGCGGCGGCCGAAGTCCTCGAGGAACACGGTAATCGCGTCGAGACGCGGCGCGCCGGTGATCACCAGCTTCGTGACTGTCGAACGCTCAACTTTCAGCGGTTCGGCCGGTTTGTTTTCTGTGGGCATGGGGTGTCCTCGATGCTTAAGGTAAACTCAAAAGTAGAATTAAAAAGGAGAGATGTTCATGGGAAGATTGCTTGCTCTAATAGGGATTGCGCTTACGGTTTTATATGCTGTTTTCAGCTGGTGGCTAATTGGTGATCGCGTTCATACATTGCAGTCAATGGATCTCAATGAGGTTGGAGACTTTTTGGCTGGGGCTTTCGGCCCTGTTGCAATCCTCTGGCTTGTCCTCGGGTACTTCCAACAGGGTATAGAATTGCGCCAAGGTACCGCAGCTTTGAACTTCCAAGGCGAGGAATTAAGAAACGCTGTCGAGCAGCAGCGGCTGTTGGCAACTGTTTCATTGAAAACACTTGAGCATGAGCGTGAAGCCAGGCTTGAAGAGGCTGTTCGATATCGACAGAGCCTCCGTCCGATTCTTCATCTACAGGGAGTAGGAGTTGAATTTGAGGACGGCTACTGGAAGGCGAGCTGTAGGCTGTTCAATGACGGAGCCCAAATATACGGCTTAACGCTGGTGCTTCATAAAGGCGGAAATGAGCATCATTTCGCAACTTTTAGAACTTTAGAACGAAGCGGTATGGTTGAATTCAAATGTATCTGGCATAAGGATTCTCCGGGTGATGTAGTTGCTATTGAAGTTATCTATAGGGAGCGCGATGCCGCAGAAGGAACTTGTAGGTTTATTCCTGATAGTGATGTCGACGTGGGAGCTATTGGCTTCGTCCGTGAAGAAGGTTAGTCGCCACAAAAACACTCAATGTCTTCTGAGGGATATTCGAAATCAAAGTCGGTCTCCCGGGAACGTTGCTCGGCAGACCAGCCCATCGTCTTGTAATCAGCGTGATCCTGCCGGAACACCTGGCCAAACCGTTCTTCGGTGCCTGACCACATGACCCGCGACGGGTCGTTTCGTTGTGAGTTTCCTTTCTTTTGGCGTAGTGGCGTCCTTTGCCGGGCATGCCCGGGCGGTGGAGGGTGGCTAGAGATCAGCTACAGTTGAATGGTCATTCACAAGGAGCGCTGAAAATGACGTGTTTGATTTGCATGTCCGAGGATAAATCTGTGGGGTTTGGTGGGACTTTGGTGGAAAGGGTCTGTTCGCAGTGCGGTCGTTACGGCATCCAAAGCGCACTGATTGAGCAAATGGAAAAGCTAGGCCAGAGGTTTCACATAGGTCGCACCAGAGACTATCTGGTCATGCGCATTGAAAGCGGGGAAAACCCTTGGATCACTCCGGTCGACATCAACAATTACAGCCTACTCGACTCTTAACTACGCCCTAGATCTTCGGAGCGATAGCGCTAGATCAGAAGCTCGCCGATATTGCTAGGTGGTCATCGCCGCCGCGCGCAATGCCGGCATGCAGGTCCACCCTGCGGCCGGCGAGTATTCCCGCAATTTGCGCATTCAGGTCGATATCGACATCGCGCGCTTTGCGGGCTTTGCCCACGCCTTTGTTTGCGAGGTACGCGGTGATCAGCGCCTTGTCTTGCGCTTCGACGGCAATGATGTCGCGGCCGCCGCTTGCTGAGGCGATATCAATTTCGCCTTTCGGCACAAGGGCGCTCAGCTTTCCGTAAACCTCGTTGACCCATGCCAGGGCGAAGTGGTCGCCTGCTGTTTCAGCTGAGTACGAGCTGCGGTGCAATCCCGCACGCACCGCAGCGACGTATTGCTTGCGAGCAAATTTCAGCTTTGTCAGCAGCGCCTCGAACGCATACAGCGCGATGTGCTGGGCAGGTGTCACTCCCACGAAGGATGTTCTGGCGATGATCCGATCCTTTTCCTTGCAGTACTGCCGACCGTACAGTGAGGTGCACCCGAAAACGTGGGCAACTGCTCCGCTCAGGTTCCGCTCCCACGTCGGCAGGCGCTCGACCCGGGAGAATTGCGACTCGACTTCGCCGACGTCGCTCAAATTCACATCCATTTCGGTCAGCCGATACTCGCGCATCAGCGCCTGGGCCTGCCGAAGCGCCGTCGCCGCCTCGTTCTCGTTGGCGCTCTGGGCCAGTGCAAGGCACTGCTTGATCTTGCGGATCGCGCGCTCGAGTTTCTTTTCGTCGATCTGTTGTGCGGACATAGGGGATCCTCGCTGATGGCGTTTTGATTCGGCATAATCGCTTGACGGATCAAACGGGATATTTGCATGAAGCAGGATTGGGTTATCTGGACTGGGTGTGGATTATTATTTTGCGCTGGAGCAATTTGGGGTGGGGGGCGGCTTGATATTGCGTTTTTTAAAGTCGCAAATATTCACGATTTATTTGAAATATTCTCGTCGCTTGCTACGGTAGCAGCGGTTTTCCTTGCTTTTTCTGGTGTTAATGCCTGGCGCCAACAGCTTGGTGCGCAATCGGATCACGCTCTAGCGCAACGTGTTGCGATTGCAGCACTTAAATATAAAGAAATATCTCGGTCAGCATATGACGACGCACTATTTTCTGTGACGCAGTTTCGGTACGGATTGGAGAGCGTGCCGGAATCTGTTCTTGATAGATACATTGCGGGCATGGAGGATAATTTAAAGGCAAATAAAAACTCCAAGGCTGAGTTCTGTGCAGTGTTGCTAGAGTCCCGAGCACTTTGGGGGGCTGGCTTTTCAGAGAAGTACGATGAGCTTCTGGCTTTAACGGATGATTTTTACGGCTGTATTCAGGTATTTATAAAGTGGGCCAGACTCGATCCAAACGATAGCTTTATCCAAGCATTTCAATCTGCAATGCAAAGGCACTATGACTACTTTGAAAGGCAAGAGTGGCTTATACCAATTGCCGAAAAACTACCAAAATTTGATGAGCTGACTCGATCAGCAGATGCGGAACTTAGGGAGAAACTATTCGGATCCAGTTAGCATCTCCTCGCCGGCTGGCGTGATTCGTAAAAGTGGGGTAAACAACGTTGAAACTTTTGGAGCTTGAGAATGGAAAACCTGAAGGCCTTTTTCACGTTCGTACTGTGTGCCAGCTCAGTCATCTCATGTGCGCTTTGGGTGCGCTCCGCAACAGTAAAAGCTCCGTATGTGCCGAAGCGAGATGAAAGCGGAATGTGGGAGGCGAGTATTTCCGTTCAAACAGAAAGCGGTCATTTCGACGTGCTCGAAACCGCAGAGCTTCAAACAAAGTGGAATAAATGGGCTGCTGGATTTGCAGCGATTGCGGCGGTGAGCCAAGCGATCCTTGCCTACATCCCGGCGCCGTAGTCGAGACGCGGTTCAGGCGCGCCGGACTTTGAAATGGAGCATCGCTCTGATGCTGTGGCAGTAATCCTGAAGCCGCTCGTAGGCTTTGTATTTAGCCTGACCTCGAGTTGCTGCCCACACCTTGACCAGATCTTCGCGGGCTTCTCGGTTCCAGTCGAGATCGTCCCAGTCATGCTTGAAAGGCAGGACCAGCCATTCTTTCAGCGGCAGCGTCTCGGCCATTTCGCCGTACTGCATTTCGTGGGTGGGATGGTGGTTTCTGATCCGCTTCTTCGGATCTTCGTCCAGCACCACGCCGATGTAATGACCGCGATCTGCCAGGATGACGCCGGGCTTGCCGTAGGCGATGACGCGGCGGCCGATTTCGGCGGGCACCTGATAGTGCTGCCGGACGTATGCGCAGTTGTGGCTCATGGATTATCTCCAGTCAGGCGCCGCCCTTCGGTTACCGATGGTGGCAATATGAAATTGAATAGGGTATCTATGATTTCTTTGGGAGCGGAATGGGCATGGAAGTGAAGCTTGATGAATTTATCACAGCGTTTTTTGCGAACGCGGATTGGACTAGTATTGTTTTGGCTGCCAGCCTTGCGGGGTTTAGTGTTTACAGATATTTCTCTATAAAGAAGGATGAATTTGAAGCCCGGGAGTTCGAAAATTACCACCGCATGGTTCAGAGCCTAGTTAGAGGTCCCGACGAGGATCGAAAACCATATATCGACGCTCAAATTGCGGTGATTTTTGAGCTCAGATTCATGAAGAAGTATCACTCCGTGACACTCAGGATACTTGAGCGTTCTCTGCCTGGATGGAGGGCGAGCAAAACGTCATTCGTCGACAGTGTTGCAAACGAAGCGCAGATGACAATTGACTATATAGTTCGCAAAAGAGGAGGGGCGATCAAGAACTGTTAACTTCTTTTTCCGAATAGAGAGACATTCGAACTGACTAACTCTCTTCGGCGTCGAGCCGTAATGCTTGGCGCTGGCCATGGCTGTAGAGTTGATGCGCCACGTTTTCGTCAATGACGATTTCGTGGCGCGGATAACGCAAGAACTCGATCAGCTCGTCGTCGCCCATCAAGTCCATCTTCATGATGGCGATCTGCAAGACTTCGCTGATGATCGACACCTGGCCGCGCAGCCGAATACGCTCCATGGCCTGCTCGATGCCTGGCCTGACCTTGTGCCGCAATTCCTTCTCGGCGACCGCCAGCCGCTTCTGCGCAGCCTTGGCCGATCGTTCCTGAACAGTCTTCGCCATGGCCTACCTCTTCAATTCCGCTGGCCGGTAAGTCCAGCCAGGTCTGTCGTTTGCGATGTTGCACCTGCCGGGTGATACGCCTCATGAATCGACAAACTTGAACTTGTTCTCGCTGGCGATCAGCGCAACCCGCTTGACGTGCATATGCAGGGCCTTGGCTGTCTCGCGGATGGTTTTACCAGCTTCGGCCAGCTCGCGCACCTTTGGGGCGATCTTGTTGCGCTCGACACGCAGGCGGTCGTGGTGCGGGGTGGAAGCCAACTTCGGATCGCCGCTGAATCCGATGGGGATTTGCTGAGCCTTGCCGCCGCCGCTGAAGAACTGATCCAGCTGCTCGTTCAGATTTGCGACGATGCAGTCGCGGGGATTGGGTTGTGGTAGGCCGATCAATGCACACCCTCCGCCAGGCGATTGGCCTGCTTCTCGAATGCGATCGCCATGTTCAGTGCTACCTGATAGTTGAAGCGGAAAGCCTTTGTCTTGCCGGTGACCAGGTCAACGATGTGGTAGGCATTGCCGACCGACTTCACCTGGAAGCGCACTTTCTTATCCGACGCTGCCAGACCAGCAAGGCGGGCGAATTCTCCACGGGCTGCGTGGGTGCGAATCAACAAGGCGTCGAGAACTTCCCGGCGCTGCTGCATCAGAGGGTGCATTTCGACCTGAGCAATTTCTGTTGCGTGCTTCATGGTTGATTACCTATCGGTTGTCATCCCAAGCAGCCCTCGCGAGAAGGCTGCTCAGTGATGCTTTCCGTTTCTCGCTGCACTTCGACGCCGGAGTCCTCGCTCTGCCCGCTGCCGCTACTGGCGTCACATCGGGTGGCTGTGCAACTTTGCGTGCTCTCATGAGGGAGCCCGGCCAGTTCCAGAGCTGGCATGGGGATCGAAATTTGTGTTTCGCGCTGTTCCCGTTGCCGGGGATCGATCCGCGAAGATTCCAGATTGTGAAAGAGCGGCGCGGCTTTCGCTGCTGGGCCGTTGTTGTCCGGCTTGGGGAATAAAAGTAGCAGTGCTGCTTTTTAAGGTAAATAGCGCTGCTAATAATATTTTCTGCGCGCGTAAAAAAACCCGCACTGGGCGGGTTTCTTGCGGAAATTGTTTAGCTAACGGTTAAAGCGCTCAACCAACGAATACTGCGTAGACGCTGTCTTGGTCAACTCCTTGTTTAGGTTTGCCGATTCGTGTGCTTGCCCGGAAGTTTGGTCGGCTAAGTGGGCGATCGTTGTGATGTTGCGACTGATTTCCTCGGCCACGGCGCTTTGCTCTTCCGTGGCAGCAGCAATCTGCGTGGTCATGTCCGTGATATTGGAGACCGCCTCGCTGATACCCACCAAGGCTTTGTCCGCCTCAAGTACCCAAGAAACGCCTTCTTGGGCTTGGCGGTGACCGCTTTCCATTGTTTGTACCGCGTTGTTGGACGAAGTCTGTAGCTTGGTTATCAGATCATGGATCTGAGTAGTCGATTGCGAAGTGCGCTGGGCTAATTGGCGAACCTCATCAGCTACTACCGCGAAGCCTCGGCCCATGTCGCCAGCGCGCGCAGCCTCGATTGCGGCATTCAGCGCCAATAGATTGGTTTGATCGGCGATGCCTTTGATTACGTCGACGACTGTGCCTATTTCGCTACTGTCCTTGGCCAACTGTGCGACCGTCAGGCTTGTTTCGCCAACAACAGCAGAGAGCCGCTCGATAGCCTCACGGGTATCCCGAGCCACATCACGACCTCGACTGGTCAGCTGGTTGGCTTGTTGGGTAGCATCAGCCGTCCTCTGGACGTGGCTGGCAACTTCCTGGGTGGTTGCAGCCATCTGATTGACCGCGGCAGAGACTTGCTCTGTTTCTACACGCTGGCGATCCAGGCCTTTCGAGCTGACCGCGGCAAGCACGTCGGATTGCTCCGCCAGCGTACTGAGTTGTTCGGCCGTGTCTTGCAGGCGTGTCAGACAAGTTTTCAGGCGCGAAGTCTGACTGACGAAGGCTGTCTCCAAACGGGCTTCTGGCCCGCTTGCATCGCTGTACATCTGAGCGATCAATGCGTCGGAGGTGGAGGGTTCGGCCATCTGCAAGAGCCGCAGAGTTCCTCGAGTCTGCCAGCGCGAAGAGAGCAACCCGATCGGCAATGCTGTGCCTATAGCCATGGCTGTAGCTATAGGTGCGCTGAGGAACAAACCGAATGAGGAGCCTGCCAAACCAATGGCTATATACGGCAGGCATTTCGTTAGAGCGGGTAGCCAGCGGTCCTGAAGAGGGATTGCCGACTTTCCCTGACTGATGCGCTTATATAGGGATTCAGCGCGGCGTATCTGATCAGTAGTTGGTTTCACTCTGACTGATTCAAAGCCCACCACCTGGCAGCCTTCAAATATTGGGGTGACGTAGGCGTTGACCCAGTAATGATCTCCATTTCTGGAGCGGTTCTTAACGATGCCCATCCATGGCCTGCCTTGCTTAAGGGCAGTCCACATATGGGCAAAGACAGCAGGGGGGACGTCAGGATGACGGACGATATTTTGAGGAGCACCAATTAGATCGGCTTTATCAAAACCGCTGATCTCTACAAAGGCGTCATTGCAGTACGTAATGACTCCTCGAGCATCTGTCGTCGAGATGAGCTTTTGCTGAGGTGCGAGTGAAATCTCACGCTGTGTTACGGGCTGATTGTTTCTCATTCCGATGACTCCATGGTTCCTTAGGAAGTCATCGGCCAAAGCGGAAATAAGGTGAGCGTATTTTAGAAAAAATCTTTTAATAACAATGAGTTGCATTTAATTCGTTCGGTATTTTGGATCCAAGTTTCTACCGTAGATATGCTTTTGATTTTGATCGGGAAAAGACCTCCGTTGCCTAGGTGAAATTGGCAAATCACCAGGTATCCGCCACAAGTGACGATCGAAAACGGTATGCGCCGGCCGCCCGGTTCAAATTACGTGAAGAGACCGAAATCCGTGTGGGCGTTGAGCAGTAGTGTGACGGACTGCTGGGTGTAGTGGTCTAATGAAACCGGACACCCATTTAGGCGAGAATGCTCGCCAGATAGAGGTGTCTGATGACCAAACAACGTCGTTCTTTTTCCGCTGAATTCAAACGCGAGGCCGCAGGCCTCGTGCTCGATCAAGGCTATAGCCATATCGAAGCCAGCCGCTCGCTTGGTGTGGTTGAGTCCGCGTTGCGCCGCTGGGTTAATCAGCTTCAGCAGGAGCGCACTGGCGTTACTCCGCAGAGTAAAGCGCTGACGCCAGAGCAACAGAAAATCCAGGAATTGGAAGCTCGAATCGCTCGACTTGAGCGGGAGAAATCCATTTTAAAAAAGGCTACCGCGCTCTTGATGTCGGAAGAGCACGAGCGCACGCGCTGATTGATCAACTGAGCCCCCAAGAGCCGGTTGATTGGCTTTGCGCAGTCTTTGACGTCACTCGTTCGTGTTACTACGCCCATCGTCTCAGGCGCCGAACTCCAGACGTTGAGCGGCTTCGGTTGCGCAGCCGGGTTAACGAACTGTTTACGCAAAGTCGAAGCGCCGCCGGTAGCCGCAGCATCGTGTCGATGATGCAGGAAGACGGCGAGCAAATTGGGCGGTTCAAGGTGCGAGGCCTGATGCGGGAACTGGAGTTGGTCAGTAAACAACCTGGATCACATGCCTACAAACAAGCGACGGTTGAGCGGCCTGACATTCCGAACATATTGAATCGAGAGTTTGATGTGCCGGCGCCGAATCAGGTCTGGTGTGGCGACATCACCTACATCTGGGCTCAAGGGAAATGGCATTACCTGGCTGTCGTTATGGATCTTTACGCGCGCCGAGTGGTGGGCTGGGCGCTGTCGAACAAGCCGGATGCGGATCTGGTCATCAAGGCGTTGGACATGGCTTACGAACAGCGTGGCAGGCCTCAAGGGCTTCTGTTTCACTCGGATCAGGGCTCGCAATATGGCAGTCGCCAGTTTCGCCAACGGCTCTGGCGTTACCGCATGCGCCAAAGCATGAGCCGTCGTGGAAACTGCTGGGATAACGCGCCGATGGAGCGTGTGTTTCGCAGCTTGAAAACTGAATGGATACCGACCGTGGGCTACATGACAGCTCAAGAAGCGCACCGCGACATCAGTCATTACCTGATGCATCGGTACAACTGGATTAGACCGCACCAATTCAACAACGGACTGGCCCCAGCTCAGGCCGAGAAAAAACTTAACGTCGTGTCCGGGATTAGTTGACCACTACAAGGAGTGCTAACCACGAGCGTCTATTAGGAATAGCCGAGCACATCTTCCCTTGCCTTCCCCCCAAGAGGAGAGGTTAGCGCATGACAGTTAACCATCAAAACTCCTCGAGCCACGAACTTATCATCGCACAGCTCTGTGTTCAAAAAATCAGTTCGGGTGGTGGTTAGCGATGCGCTTCAGCGCCAGGTGTACTTTTCCGGCACCAGTTTCAAAAAGTCGAGGCGATTGCTTGGGCGAGCTGCATGTCGGTCATCAAAGGCGAGCCGTACGTTGAGCGGTAGTATCGAGACGCTTGCTCAAATTGAGCGCCGCGTATCTCGCCATCTGAGCCAATGAATGCAAGAGCATCAGCCTTCGCAGGCTTGAAGTTTCTTGTCGCCAACTCAGACAGTCCAGTGGTTCCTGACAGGAGTAATGTTGGAGCCATCGTTATCATCATCATCGAGTTTTCGTACGAGCCCTTATCTTCCGCAAGGACTTGGGTGCAAATCAGTGCGATAGCGATGATGCCGAAGGCTTTCCATGAGTCCATATTACAACCGCTTCCTTGCTGTCTAATGTGATGGCGCAAAGATAGCAGAGTGGTGCGCATTCGCGAACCAGCTGCCTAGTGCAAGGTGGGATCTATTACTGCTTGGAAACCCTGACCCGCGCCTGATCGACAGGGGCGATTGGTGTGAGCTGGTGGAGGAGGCGACAGCCTTCTATGCGCACTCGAGTGAGGGGGCTGGTGGCGGGACGTAGCATTCAAATGCAGGGATTACAGATGGCTCTTTGGGTGGGTGATGATTGAGCAGGTACTCAAAAATTGCAGCAATATTTGACCTGCAAAATCTCGGTCGGCCTGCACTTAAGTGAACGGCCTGCAATAAAGTTGACGACCTGCGTTTTTTTGGATAGCCTGTGGATCTCTCCCGAATGTTGAGGAATAGCACCATGGCTGCTGGACTTTCAAGAATTATTGATAATCATGATCGGTCTCTAGAAGAGACCTATACTGCTACGACATCTTTCAAAAGAAAATCCTACGCTGTGTCAAACCTGCGGGGTGGTATCGGTAAATCAACGCTGTCGTTCAATTTGGCGTGGATGTTTACTCGGCACCATTCAACGCTCATGGCTGATCTTTGTCCTCAGCGCAATTTCACCGAGTCCTTAATGAGGGGCGCGCGCCCCGAAATTACTATCGGTGATGCTTTGCGTCCTAAAGTACTTGGGCCAGCATTTGGTGATGTTCCTGAGGACATTTCTTATCGTGTAAGCTCCTACAATGATCATTTTAAGGGTGGTAAGCCTGGTTTTTTCGTACCCGGTGATGGTCAGCTCTTCGCATTTCCATCAGCACTTTATCAACAGCTTCAGCAAGCTATGGCAGCCAGCAATAAAAAAGCGGTCCATAATATTCTGTTTAGTTTAAAAACTATTCTGGAGGCAGAGGCAAAAGAGAAAAAGTGTGAAAAAATTCTGATGGACTGCAGCCCCTTTTATGGGGGCGGTACTCACTTGGCATGGTGTGCTGCTGACGCTCTGATCATTCCAGTCCGCGTCGATGAGCACTCAATTGAATCGCTGGATATCACCCTAGATATGCTGGCGAATCCTGACAGCGACTACAATATTTGGGCCGATCGCGCTGGCGGTATGAAACCTCCCAGAGTAGCTGCAATCGTGATGACGATGGTGGGAGCCCGCAGTCCGAAAAAAGGCGTTAAAGATAGAGCTTCACAAATGTATGTCGAAAAGGCTTACCAAGTTGCAGCAAAATATCCTGACCTTTTCGATGTAGATGATCCAGCAGATGCTTTCGCAATCACGGATGACTTTATGTCAGCCGGTCGCATCAGCGGTGCTGAAGGAATTCCAATTCCAAAACTAAAAGTTGGTCAGTTTCATACGGTCAACGGAAGCCGACTACAAGTAAACCAGTCGCAGAACAAGTATCGGAAGGAATTAGAGTATCTTTTAAGTATTATCTAAAAACTGGCCCGTGAGGGCCTTTTTTTTTTGGTTGTTTTTCTAGATGTATCGCTTTTTTAACTCGATTGGAATTAGACATGTGCAAAGATGTTTAATTGAATTTCTCGGTCGCGAGCGAAGGGGCAGCGTAGAGCTGCTTTTCGAGTTCCGTCTTTTCCTTCAGAGCCCTACTGCAACCGGTTAATAGGGTAGTCATCAGTAATGTGGTTGAGGGATAAAAACACACATCCAATTTCAAGTGTAATATCAATTCTTTCAGCGCGAATACATCGCCCACCAGAACACATGTCCTAGAATCGCGATCTGCTGCTCCTGGATCTGCTGGAACGTGTAGTCCTCATCCGGATGCTCATCACGGTTGAAGCTGCGCAGGCGAAGCCCGATCGGAATACGGTAGACCTGTTTCACACGAAGCTGACCGTTGTGGTTGATAGCGTACATCTCGCCATCGACGATATCGCTGAGGGAGTTTTTCCCCACGTTAACGCCAACCGTAGCTCCGTCGCGCAGCACAGGCATCATGCTGTTCCCGCCAACCCTGACGCACTTCGCGTTACTGAACTGTACACCGTTATGACGCAGGTCTTTCTTAAAGAAGCGCAGCCGAGAGGTATCGCTTTCCTGAATAGCAAACCTTCCAGACCCAGCCGCCAGCTCAACTTCCTGAAGGAAAGGGACATAGACCTCGTCATCATCGAGCGGGGTTTCGTCGTCCCAGGTCTCGATAGTCCCAAGTTTTACGCTGGGATGGATGCGCTCTTGCTGGACAGTGGCAACCGTGGACATCAGCCGGGAGCTGACGTCTTGTGCGTCGAAATTCAACGCCTTCGCGAGCTTCAATAGCGCTTCCACATTCAGCGGGACCTTGCCGGTGGCGTATTGGCTGAATGCACTTTGCCCAGACCATCCGCACGCCTCGGCAACATCCGCCTGCGTCAGGCTGCGGCCGGCAGCTTTTGCAGCTGATTTCCGCTGTTCGTAGATGGCCTTGAGCCTGGCGCTCTCAGCGACTTCTTCGGGGGTAAGGGGGCGGCGTATTTTCATACGGACAAGAGTATTAGCAGAGCTGATACCCAAGCAAATAGCGCTGCTATTATTTTGTTGCTGATAAAAAGCAGCGCTGCTACTATCCATGGCAGATACCAAGCCGTGGAAATTCCATGAAAAAGATCCCTTTGAGCAAATACCTAGAAGAGCACGGCACTCAAGCCGCGCTTGCTGCTGCTCTTGGCGTGAACCAGAGCGCGATCTCGCAAATGGTTCGAGCCGGCAGAAGCATTGAAATCACCCTTTATGACGACGGGCGCATTGAGGCGAACGAGATTCGCCCGATCCCTGCGCGGCCCAAACGCACAGCAGCTTGAAACGTTCGTTGCTGACTGCCTGAACAAATACTCTCCCACGCAATGGCAGCGCGCCACGGAAATAAATTTGAGGTTTTACGAATGGAAGATTTTCTGCGGGCTTGCCAGAGCGCTGTCCTGGACAACGAAGCCAAGACCCTTGCTGCAAAGATGGGCGTTCCTCACGTTGGCCTGCTTCAGCGCGCCAATCCAGACAACGATGCACACCACCTGACCGTGGAGCATCTGTTCGGGATTCTGCTGCACACCGGCGACATGCGGCCTCTGGCTGCACTGGCGAACGAGTTTGGTTTCGACCTCGTTACGAAAACCGCGCCCGCGCCACAAGCGCTCACCAAGTCGCTGATCAATGTCGGCAAAGAGGTCGCCGATCTGACCATCGCAGTTCACCAGGCGCTGGATGACAACCACGTCAGTTCTTTCGAGAAAAACTTGATCCGCCAAGAGATCAATCACGTTCGGCAGAGCCTAGACGTGATGGATGCCTCGGTGAAGGCCGCCTGAATCCTGGGCACAAAAAAGCCGACGGAGAAGGTCGGCTGATTCGCAAAACTAGAGAGGCCCGATTATGCAGAGCCAGCCAAATTCTGGCAATACCCAGAACAATGTCGCGACACGTTTTCAGAGTTCGCAAAGCGTGTCGCAACACACGTCATCTCGTTCTGCCGAATTGAATATCGGAGCCTCGCTGTGAGCGTTCAAGCAATGTCATGGGCGCTGTCTTTGTCCACGGCTGTTCTCAAGGACGCCAGTGCCCGGCACGTTCTGCTGTGCCTGGCCAACTATGCCGGATCGAACGGCACTGGCGCGTTTCCGTCAGCTTCCACCCTAGCTCAGGACACCGGTCTATCCGAGCGCACCGTGCGTTACAAGTTAGATGACCTGGAGAAGTCGGGACTGATCAAGCAGGGCAATCAAGCGATTGCTGCTGTTCACATTGATCGCCATGACCGACGCCCAGTCGTTTACGACCTTCAAATATTGCGGGGTGCAAATGCTGCACCCCGTTCCGAACGGGGTGCAAATGACGGCACGGGGTGCAATCCACAACAGAACGGGGTGCAATCTACGACAGAACGGGGTGCAATCTACGACAGAACGGGGTGCAGCGGCTGCACCCAATACGTCAATTAACCATCAGGTAACCGAACAGCAGCTGCAGCGCGAGTTTTCTGGCGTGGTCGATGATCAGGATCGACAAGCTCTCGATGCTCTCGAAGATCCTCGCCAGCGCTTTTCGATGTTTGCCGACTGGGAGTTCAGCGCTAAACAGTTGGAAGACCAGCTTCGCCTGATGTGCTTGCCGATCTCATCGGCTACCGATGAGTTGATTAACTCGTTCAAAGGTTTCTTCATCGCCAAACCCGATACCCGTGACAACGCCGCCGGCTGGTGCCACCGCCTTGCCAAATGGATCAAGCGTGATCGCGCAGTGAAGTCCGGCGACATTGAGGAAGGGATGGATGCGACCGGTGACTGGACTGCCAAGGGGGTTCGGGTATGAAATCTGCACGCGATCTTATTGCCGAACGGCGAACCGACCCTACCTACAAGCCGACGTCCGACCCAGTAGTGGCCGAGGTTGATCCATCGACCAAAGCTGTCATCGACGACTTGTTCCTGCGTCTTCGCGGTGCCTGTGGCGCATGGCGCCAGTCTTGGCCGACTGAGGCCGTGATGAACGCCTCGAAGCTTGAATGGCTCGGCGAGTTCATGCGCTCCGGGATCAACCGGATGGAGCAAATAGACCACGGCATGCGCGTCCTGAGTGCGAGTAAGTCGGCATTTGTTCCGGCGCCTGGCGTTTTCGTTAGCTGGTGCTTTGCCCCTGAAGGGCTGGGATTGCCGAGCGTCGAAAAGGCGTACGCCCAGGGTCTTCGCAACTGCCATCCCGCTATGCGTGATTCGGCCAAGTGGATGCACGCTGCGGTCTACCACGCTACTGCGGCCGCTGGTTTTCATGGCCTGCCATTGCTCTCGCGTGAACTTGGTTTGGCGAGCTTCGAGCGTCACTACTTGGCCCAGTGCAGGAAGATCTGGAAGGGTGAACCCCTAGGCTCTATCCCTATTGCTGAACTTGCTGCGCCTAAGCCTGATCGCAACCCCGAAGTGGGTAACACCGCTTTGGCCAACTTGCGCGCGATGCGTGCGGGGAGGGCAGAACGTGTGTGACCGTCGCCTTGCTGTACCCGAAATCGATACCTATCGCTTCGCAGTGTTCTGCTGCTCGTTCAAGGTCGATTTGAGTTCGCCACCTGATCACGCGCTGGCGCTGTTTGCCGACGAGGCCATGGCCAAGCGTTATGGCTCGTGGATGTGGCCGGGGACCTATGAAGTCGTTGACGTCGTGAGGGGGAAGCCTTCATGCGAGTGAGCTCGAAGAAGCTTCGCGCCTCGGCCAATGGCCAAGAGTGCACTGTCCGGATGCCAGGCATCTGCAATCACAATCCAGAAACCACCGTCCTCGCGCATCTGCCTTGCGGGCAGAAGGGCATGGGCATGAAAGGCTTTGACACCGTGGCGGTGTACGCGTGCAGCGCTTGCCACGACGTGATCGACGGCCGCGCCGCCGGCGAGATCGACTGGCAGGACGTGCCGCCCGCCATCGCCGAAACGCACGAAGCCCTGATCAGGGCTGGAATTCTCACAGTGAAGGGGGCCGCATGAGTACCGCCGCGGTGAAAATCACCGAAGCTGAGATTAAGCGCCAAGTGGCCGGCACCGTACAGGACGTACGCGACATTGAGAATAAGGGCCTGTACCTGCGCTTCAACAAGGCTCGAACCCGTGGCTCGTGGTACCTGGTGTTGAAGGGCAAGTGGAATCCCATCGGCACGTTCCCCGAGCTGACTCACAAGCAGGTTGTAGCGGCGCTGCCGTCGCTTCGGCTGCGTCTGGCCGCCGGGGAGGGCGCGAGCCTGTCGAAGTGGAACGCTGTTGGCGAACTGCTGGACTGGTTCGCTGACCGCATGTCGCGCGATCGTAATCTGTCGACCAAACGCAAAAACACCGGCGCCTCGATCATCAAGTGCCACCTGAAACCGCGTCTCGGTGAGCTGCCCCTGATCGGCGTCGACAAGGCCGCACTCGACACCCTGTTGATGTGGCCGCTGCAGGAGACGGTTTCCATCGACTACGTGCGTTCCGCGTTCCAGCTGTTGGCCCTGGCATTCCGGCAGGCGGCCAAGCTGGGGATGATCACGCCCAACCCGATGGCTGCGATCCGGTTCAACGATTTCTCCAAGGCGAAGGTCGGCATCAAGCCGTCTCGCCTGCGCGGCGTTCAACTGCAAGGCCTGCTGCAACAGTTGGCCGAGGTCAAGGTCACCGCACCGCTGGATTCAATGCTGGCCCTGATGATGTTGTGCCACGGCACACGGATCGGCGAAACCCGCATGGCGCGCTGGTCGCACATCAGCTTGGCAGAGCGCGAGTGGTTCATACCGGCCGAAAACACCAAGACCGGCGTCGAACATCATCTGCCCTTGACCGAGCAGGTTTGTGCGTTGTTGGTCCGGTACCGTGAAGGGCAGCACGCCCGAGGTTACGACGGTCAGTTCCTGTTCCCGGCACGCAACGGCAAGGCGCTGGGGGAGGCTCAAGGCTGTGCCGTGTTTCGTCGGTTGGGGCAGGGCGAGTGGACCAGTCACGACTTGCGCAAGGTGGCCCGCACCGGCTGGGCAGACCTTGGTATTGACCACCTGATCGGCGAGCTGCTGATCAACCACGCGATGGGGCACAACGTGAAGGTGTACATCCAGTCGGACGTGATGAGCCGCAAACGTGATGCTCTCGAACAGTGGCACGCGCATCTAGATCAGAAGGGCTTTGCAATCATTCACGGATTGACCGGCTTTAGATTTGAAGATTCCGGTAATTCGCTGCAAGCCACAGACCATAAGGCCTGCAAGGCCATTGAAGAAACAACCATAGGCGAGGTTTAAAAATGGATAAAAGAACACACGGCCCCGCCTTTGTGCGCCGCCAGATCCCACTCACCGACTGCCCATCCTGTGCCGGAAAGGGGTTGGTCAAGGGCGTGTTTCATCAGCTTGATTGCATCGGTTGCCATGCCTCCGGCCTGGTAGATGCCGAAACACTGGAGCCGCTCCCGGTGGACGATCTGATCGTTCAGCTCGGCATGCTGATCCGGCAAGAGCGCCACGTTGCGACATTGCCGCGGGAGCCATTGACCATGGCCGATCTGTACCAGCAAACCAACACTCGCGGGCCCGGTGGCTCAGCCATTAAAGGGGACTGATCATGGCGAGAACGAAGAACTTGACCGAGCGCAGCGCCGAAGATCTGCTGGAGCATTGGGGTCGCTGGGTTGTGCTGGGCTCGGGTGTGTCGTGCTGCGCATCCCGCGAGAACACGCTGCACACTCCGATGATCACTGATGACGATGCGCTGATGATTGACGGTTTAATGGGCCGGCTGCTGAAGCGCTACCCGGAATGCGGCAATGTGTTGATGAAGTACTACACCGCCCGGGACAAGGCTCTGATCGATGTCGGCAAGAAAATGGGCTTCGGCGAAGAGAAGACTCGCCAACTCTGGAAGGCTGGAATTGCATGGATTGACGGTGCTCTGGATTTTCGGCGCGAAGCCGCTTGACAGGCCCGGGGACTGGCTATAGATTTCAGTTACTTTGCGGTTTTTCCGCGTGCAAAGCCCGACCCAAGAGTCGGGCTTTTTGCTGTCGTAAGACGGTAACCCAGTTTAAGTGGTTTGTTACTTGTCGAGATTAGGTTTTAATCTCAGCATCAGTATTCCTGAAAGCTATGTGTCGTTTCTTAAGGAACAAGAAGTGGAAGTAGTCAATGTCTCAGTTTGGATTCCTATAATTACTCTTGTTGTAGGTATATTTCTGAAAGGCGTGTTTGACGCCTGGATGGAAAATAAAAAAACAAACTTCGAGCGTGAATCAAGAATGGAGAAGCGTAAAGAAATAATATTGTTGCAGCGCATTGAGTCACAGAGGAAAGCTCTCGGTGAACTGCAGGTTGCTCTTGCTGACTTGATGCGTTCAACCACCAAACTACACCGTTACGATTTAAAGCAGCACAAGGAACAAGGATACTGGGATCGTGAGAGCGCGCCAGAGGAGCTGACTGAAAAGTCTAGGGATAATTTTCGAGCCGTCACGCTGATAAAGGTAAGGATAGGTAGTGGGAAACTCAGAGATTTAACCAGTAAGTTAACTTTGTTGTGTGCTGGTCTTCCCCACACTGACTCTCCTGAAGTGGCTGCTGAGAATTATGATGCCTCAACGATTCTATATTCAAAGTTGAATAAGAAAATAGGGAAGGCGCTCATAGCTTTAGAGCGTGAGGAGCAAGCACTATTTCAGTGATTGGCTTTATTTTAGTTGTTTGAAATAAAGAGTCAGGTTAGGAACCGGGCTTTTGCTTTGTACATTCAATGAGCCTCGGCATTCGCCGGGGCTTTTTCGTTTTCGGTTCCACCACACCCATCGCTCCGAGCTGGGAGTGCTGCTGGGGCCGAGCCTATCAATGACGCCACCAAGGCTTTGAGCAATGACAAACGAGCAGCAAGCGCTGGCAGACATGCCGATTTGGTTAGTGATCGTCCTGGCTCTGGTCGGTGGCGTATCGGGAGAGATGTGGCGGGCCGACAAGGATGGGGCGCGTGGCTGGGCATTGTTGCGCAGGCTGGCACTTCGGTCCGGCGCCTGCATTGTGTGCGGGGTATCGGCGATGATGCTGATGATCGCCGCCGGCATGACAATCTGGACGGCGGGCGCCTTGGGTTGCCTAACTGCGATGGCAGGTGCAGATGTGGCCATCGGGTTGTACGAACGCTGGGCTGCCAAGCGGCTTGGCGTGTGCGATGTCCCGCCGAATGGCGGCGGACCAGCCTGAAACCGCCGGGGACCCTGGAGTTATTCGAAGGGTACGGGGTCGGAAACCCGCGGGAAAGCGTTAGCCACAGGGCTGGAAAGTTAGTTGACAGCGGTTGACAGGTTGACAAGGAATTCTGTGTTTTCAGCGACAGGGTTCGCATGATCCAAACAGTGTTTTTTAGTGGAGTCCCCCCGGTTCTATTGGGCTGTAGGCGTTTTCATGCCTGTTCAATTTCTTGAACAGCAGCCCCTGTGCAATGGCCAGAAGGCTTGTCAACTAAGCCGGGTTAGTTGACAGGCTTAACAAGCCACGACGATGGAGGCCGCATGGCTTTTGTAACTCGCAAGGAGTACTGCGAGCTGAAGGGGTGGTCTCGGCAGTACGTTGGTAAGCTGGTCAAGAATGAACGACTGGTTCTGAATGCTGCCGGGCAGATTGATGTGGAGGCCAGCGAGCAGCTTCTGGCCATGACGAGCGACCCGAGCAAGGCCGCCGTCGCCGCTCGACATGAACGCAATCGCCCGAAGCGGAGTGATCAGCGACCGCTGGAAATAGTCATCGCAGACTTTGTAGATGACCCCTCTGGTCAGGTACCCGACTTTCAAAAGTCACGCGCTCTTCGTGAGCACTACCTATCGCTTCAGGAAAAAGACAACTTCCTTAAAGCCCGAGGCACCTTGGTAGAGCGCAAAGCGGTCGAAGATGCGGCCTATAACGCCGGTCGCTTACTGCGTGATCTTTTGCTTGGAATGGCGCCACAGCTATCGCCGGAACTGGCCTCGCTGTCTGATCCATGGCAAATCGAAAAGCGTCTGACGTCGGCTTTGCGACAAACACTGGAAGATGCTGAGCGGCTGTCAGCAGCAGATCTACAACAAGCCATTACCCCGAGCTAAACCTATGTCCTTAGAAATGTCGAACGGTGCGACGGTGTACCGCGAAGCGTATTTCCGTGGGCAGCGACCAGAGCCAGATGTCTGGATTGATCAGTGGGCCGACGAGTACATGCGCATCCCGCGCGACACGGGTGCGGCCGAGCCTGGTCAATACCACACTTCGCGTACCCCTTATGCGCGTGAGCCGATGCGCTGTCTGTCACCAGCCCACCCGTGCAAACGCGTGGTGACTATGGTGGCTTCGCAGTTGATGAAAACGCAGATCGCCTTGAACTGGATCGGTGGCCTGATCCATATGGCACCGTCCAACATCCTCACGTTGTTGCCCAGTCTTGGGTTGGCCAAGCGGGTATCGTCGCGGATTGGTAAAACCATCAAGGCCACGCCGGTGCTGCGTGAGCGCGTGGCGTCCAACCGCTCGCGGGATGCGCGCAACACCATGGACACGAAGGAGTTCGAGGGTGGTTCGCTGTACATCACCACGGCCGGTTCAGCGGCCAACCTGGCGGAGCTTTCCGCACGCTACATCTACGGCGACGAGGTTGATCGCTGGAGTGTGGACGTGGGCGAAGAGGGCGATCCGGTCGAACTGGCCGAGACTCGCGGCAGTACTTTCGGCCGTAACGCCAAATTTTATTTTTCCAGTTCGCCGACGGTCAGGGGGGCGTCACGGATCGCTGATTTGTTTGAGGTCAGCGATCAGCGTTACTACTACGTGCCGTGCCCAACCTGTGACCACATGCAGGTTCTCGAATGGGAGCGTTTGCATTACTCGGCGGACTTTCAGGTTGTGCATTACCAATGTGCCGGCCCCGACTGCGACGTCCTGATCGATGAGCGCTATAAGGGCGAGATGCTGGCGAAAGGGGAGTGGCGGGCACACACCCAAGGCGATGGCGAAACCATTGGTTTTAACTTGAATGCGCTGTACTCGCCGCCCGGCTGGACGGGTTGGGCGTCGTTGGCCAAGCAATTCGAGAAGGCTAAAAAGGCTCAGGCCAAAGGCGATCTGGAGCCGATGCAGGTGTTTTATAACACCCGTCTGGCCAAGGTCTGGGATAGCGCTCAGGAGCAAACCTCTGCCGGTGTGCTGATGGATCGGGCGCGACTGGAAAGCTACGGGCTTGGCTCAATGCCCGACGGCGTATTGATGTTGACCGCTTCCGTTGACACCCAAGCCAACCGCCTGGAACTGATGGTGATGGGTTGGGGCGCTGGCATGGAGCGCTGGGTGGTCGACTTTCAAGTGGTCTCCGGCGACCCTGCCGATGAGCGCACCTGGGTGGCGCTGGATGAGTTACTCAAGGCCCGTTACCGACACCCTTGTGGTGCTGAGCTGATGATCATGGCTACTGCGGTCGACTCCGGTGGTAACCATACGGATGAGGTCTATCAGTTCTGTCGTATGCGCCGCTGGCGCAGTGTGTTCGCCATCAAAGGGGCGAGCAAGCGGGGCCGGCCGGTGATCGCGCAGCGACCTTCGATGGTCGACGTGACATGGAAGGGCCTGACTGAACGGCATGGCGCCGAGCTATGGATTGTCGGTACCGACACGGCGAAGGACTGGATCTACAACCGCTATGCATTCGACACCGGCCCGGGAGCGCTGCACTTTGCCAACGACCTGCCGGATGACTTTTTCGCCCAGTGTGTGGCTGAGCGCAAAGTCACCCGTTACGTCAGGGGGCATAAACGCATCGAATGGACCAAGGGCAAGGCCGAGCGCAACGAAGCGCTCGACCTGTTGGTTTACAACCTGGCCATGGCCCATTACCTCGGCATCAATCGCTACCAGGATCACGATTGGGCGCGGATTCGGCAGGCGGTCATCCAGTCGGCTTCGGGCGATAGTGGCCAACCCGTTCAGAGCGAGCGGCTCAGCCGGCCAGTCGAAACACCGGCAGCACCACAGGCGCAACCAGCCGTGAAATCACGTCCGGCAGCCGCTCCCCCACAACGCCGCAGCTCCACCAGTGGCTACCTGAAGAGACGCTGATATGTCATTTACGAAAAAGCACCTCGACGCGGTTGAGGCGGCCATTGCTCGCGGTGAGAAAACTGTGCGCTACACCGACCGTACCGTGGAATACCGCACGGTCGATGAGCTGCTCAAGGCGCGCGAAGAAATACGCTCGTCGCTGGCCAGCGCCGCCGGGCCACGTTCGCGCGTGGTTCGCCTTTATCACGGAGGCAAGGGACTTTAATGGCCCGACATTTTCCGACGTTGACCCGTAACGGCTTTGTGCTGCCGTCCAACATCAAGGCCAGTTACGAAGGCGCTGGTGAAGGCCGCCGATCCGCTAACTGGGACGCTCCCGACAACGGGATCAACAGCATCAACACCCCGGCACTGCGCAATTTGCGGTCGCGCTCCCGGGCAGCGGTTCGCAATGACCCGTATGCCTTCAACGTCATCGACAAGCGCGTCAGCAACCTGATCGGCACCGGCATCACCCCTCGGCCAGCGACCGATGATGATGCCCTGCGCAAGCTGCTGCAGGAGCTGTGGAGCGATTGGGTTGATGAATCTGATGCGGATGACCGCACCGACTTTTACGGCCAGCAGGCGCTGGTGGCGCGCACGGTGGAAACATCGGGTGAATGCTTTGTTCGCTTGCGTCCTCGCAGTCGGGACGAAGGCCTGGCGGTTCCGCTGCAGTTGCAGATTCTGGCGCCGGAGTTCGTGCCGCACGACAAATTCGAGAGCACCAAGAACGGCAACGTCATCCGCGCCGGCATCGAGTTCACGCCCGGCGGCAAGCGGGTCGCGTATTGGATGTACCTGTCGCACCCGCGTGATGCGGCCTCGTTGAACGCCGGCTACAACCAGCTAGTGCGCGTCCCGGCCGCGCAGGTGCTGCACATCTTCGAACCGGTGGAGCCTGGCCAGTTGCGCGGTGTGCCGCGATTGTCGCCGGTACTCAAACGGCTGCGCAGTTTGGACAACTACGACGACGCGGTGCTGTTCCGTCAGGAGGTGGCCAACCTGTTCGCCGGTTTCATCAAGCGCCCGTCGCCTGACTCGGGTCCGGCTCCACGCGATCCGGTCACCGGCGCGTTGCTGGATTTGGACCGTGACGGTTTCACCCCCATGGTCGCGCTCGAACCCGGCACCATGCAGGAACTTGGGCCGGGAGAGGAGGTTGAGTTTTCCAAACCGCCGGATGCGGGCAACAACTACCCGGACTTCATGCGGCAGCAATTGATGGCTGCAGCAGCGGGATTGGGCACGCCTTACGAGATCCTCACCGGCGACATGCGCGGCATCAACGATCGAGCGCTGCGGGTGGTACTCAACGAGTTTCGGCGTCGCCTGGAACAACTGCAGTTCAGCGTGTACGTGCATCAACTCTGCCGCCCGGTACGGGCTGCGTGGATGGACATGGCGGTGCTGTCGGGTGTCTTGGTGCTGGACGATTACGCACAGAAGCGCCGCCAATACCTGCGCACCCGCTGGGTGCCACAAGGCTGGGCTTACATCCAGCCGGTGCAGGACGTGCAGGCGCGAGCGATGGAGGTTAGAGCCGGTTTTTCGTCGCGCAGCGAGATGGTTTTGCGCACTGGCTACGACGCCGAAACGGTCGATCTGGAAAACGCTGCTGATCTGGCACGCGCCACCTTATTGGGCCTCAACTACAACACCCTTGATGCCGTCGAAGACACCGACGACAAGGAGCAACCATGAGCAAGAGCGCGAAACCGCGTATTTACAACCGCGCCGGCAAACGCGTCGAGGTTAAGGACAAGACCTGGTACGCCGTTCATGCCAGCGGCGAGGCCGCCGAGCGAGTGATCGAGGTCTTCGTCTATGGCGAGATCGGCGCGTGGGGTATCACTGCCAATCAGTTCGTGCAGGATCTGCGCGCCATGGATGATGGTGTGTCGCCGGTGGTCGCCGCGTTCAACAGTATCGGCGGTGACCTTTTCGACGGTCTGGCCATGCACAACGCGCTGTCGCGGCTGGGCGAACGCTGCACCGGCCGGATCGATGCACTGGCAGCGAGTGCCGCCAGTGTGGCCGTGTGCGGCGCACACCGCGTAGTAATCGCGGCCAACGCCATGTTGATGATTCACAACCCATACACCTATACAGGCGGTAGCGCTGAGGACTTCCGCCGGGTTGCTGAAGTATTGGATCAGACCTTGGAGGCGATCATCGCGGCCTATAAGGCCAAGGCGCCCGACATTGATGACGCCGAACTGCGGCGAATGGTTGATGCTGAAACTTGGCTGACCGCCAACGAAGCGGTGGCTTTGGGGCTGGCCGATGAAGTGGGCGACGGCGTCAAGGTCAAAGCCTGTCTCGGTCAAGGCGCGGTGCTGCAACGATTCCAGAACGCACCGGCTGATTTGCTGGCCCAGCTCGAAGAGCCACCTGAAGCGGATCCTGATCTTGATCCTGTCGATCCGCCGCTGGTGCCGCCAGTAGTCGACTCGGCCAAGTTGGCATTGATGGTCACTCAGCGCTGCACGGCGGCGGGCATCAGCAACCTGGTCGAGCCGCTGCTCAAGTCAACCCAGCTTGAAAGCGAAGAGATCGTTTTAGCCGGTCTGGCGCGCGCCAAGGCGGTAAACGACCTCTGCATGGCTGCGCGGCTGCCGGAATTCAGCGCCGAGTATGTCGCTGCAGGTCTGGACGAGGCGGCGGTGCGGGCGCGTCTGTTCGACAAGATTGTCACCAGCGGTAAGGGCTTTGAAATCGACAACAGTCTGCCGCTGGCGGACGACCTGGCGCCCAAGGTGCTGGCCAAACAACCTGACCCCAACTCGATTTGGGCTGCTCGCCAAGCGGCCCAAACTGGAACCGCGCAAAGCGCGAAAGGAGCAAGAGCATGACCATCAAACAGGAACCGATGCACGCGGGTGAATTCCTGCTGTCCGAAGGCGCCGGCAATATTTCGCGTGAAGCGATCAACGTCGCGGCCGGTCCAGAGTTGTGGCCCGGACAAATCCTCGGACTGGTGACCGCCTCCGGCGAATTCGCACCGTACGAACCGACGGCAGAGGACGGCACTGAAAACGCGGTCGCCATTCTGTACGGCCCGCTCGGTGAATCCGATGTGGTGCGTCGCGGTCGCGCCGTGGTGCGGTTGGCCGAGGTCAGCGAAGCGCACCTGACCGGTCTGGATCTGGCCGCCGAGAAAGCGCTCGCCACTCATTTCGTGATCGTCCGCTAAGTCGATCCTTCTTTTGTATGCATCCCGCCGCGTGCGGGATTTTTCGTTTCTGGAGAGTACCCATGGCCGATATCGCCATTTTTGAAGACGAAGCGTTTACCGTTATCTCGCTGACCGCTGCGCTCAATGATCAACCCTACCTGCCGGGCCGCATCAGCGCCCTGGGCCTGTTCCGCGAGGAAGGCATTACCACCCTGACCGTGCAGATTGAAAAGGACGGTGACACCCTGGCACTCGTGCCTGCCGGTGAGCGCGGTGGTTCTGGCCTGGTGGTTGCTGCCAGCAAGCGCAACCTAATCCCGTTCAACACCGTGCACCTGCCGGAGCGTTTCACCATCAAGGCGGATGAGATCCAAGGCATCCGCGCCTTCGGCACTCGCACTGAGCTGCAGGCGGTGCAGGACGTGGTCAATGCCCGTCTGGCTAAGGCGCGTCGTCAGTTGGACGCAACGCATGAGTTCCAGCGCATGGGCGCACTCAACGGCCAGATCCTCGACGCCGATGGCCAGACCGTACTGCTGGATCTCTATGAGCGCTTCGGTGTGCAGCGTCAGAAGATGTCCATGGGGCTGACTAAGGCCGATACCGAGCTGCGCGTCATGTGCGGTGAGGCGCTGGACATGCAGGAGGATGCGCTGGGCAGCGTGACCAGTACCGGTTCGCGCGCTTTCTGCGGCAAGAACTTCTGGAACAAGCTGATCGTTCATAAGTCGGTCAAAGAGACCTACCTCAACAGTCAGCAAGCGGCAGCGCTGCGTGGCGACGCCCGGGAAAGCTTCGAGTTCGGCGGCATCATCTGGGAACGTTACCGTGGCAAGGTCGCCGGCGTGTCTTTTGTCCACGACGACAAGGCGCTGCTGGTTCCCGAAGGCGTGCCCGATCTTTACATCTCGGTGTTCGCGCCGGCCGACTACATGGAAACGGTCAACACCCAGGGTATCCCGTACTACAGCATGATTGAGCCGCTGCCCTTCAACAAAGGTATGGCCGGTGAGGCTCAGTCCAACCCGTTGCACCTGTGCACTCGACCGCGCGCTCAGATCCTGCTGGAACTCTGACCGTGGGCTTTCGCGATCTGATCGCCGACATCGACGCGGTGGTGTTCGAAACGCTGGGTGATACGGCGCGGATCGAGGGTCGCGAAGAGCCAGTGTTCGGCATGTTTGCCGCGCCCTGGCTGCAACCCAAGTTCGGCAAGCTCAACACCGGTTTGCGAGAGCCGCGCTTCGAGATTCGTGTCAGCGATTCGCAAGGTCTGGAGCAGGGCATGCTGGTCAGCGTTGACCTGCCTGCCCTGGATGGCGGCGGTGACTACGACTTGATCCAGATTGAACCGAGCGGCGACGGTCTGGTCGCCCTGATTCTGAGGTTGCGGCCATGAGCGTCGGCAGCTATTTCAAACCCTCGGCCGGGGGCGGGATGATCTCTATCCAGTCCTCGGCCGCAGATTTTCAGGCGTTCCAGGACTTTGCCAAGGTGGTGCCGAAAGCGGCTGCTGCGGCGCATCGGCGCGCGATCAACAAGACGTTGGGAAGGTTGCGCACGCACATCGCCCGAGCCGTCAGCCGGTCAGAGCGCATTGCCGTAGCAGCGGTGCGTCAGCGGTTGCGCAGCTATCCAGTTTCCGGCGCGGCCGCGAGCGGCAAACTGTGGTTCGGGTTGAACACCATCGAATCCAGCCGGATCGGCCGGGCGCGGCAGACCGGGAGCGGTGTGTCGGTGGCGGGGCGGCGTTACGAAGGTGCCTTTCTCAAGAAGGTCTATGGCAATAAGCCCGACATCTGGATCCGCACAGCCAGCAAGCATTTCAACAGTGACGACTACCCGGACAGCACGGTGTCCCCCGGTCGCGGGCCGAGTTCGGGTTGGGTCGCCGAAAACGGTAGTCGTTTCCCGCTGGCCAAAGCCAAGGTGTCGCTGGAGAAAGCCCGGCCGCATTTCGACAGCTGGGTAAAAAAGGCAGATGAGATCCTGTTGGCGATTCTCAAGCAGGAACTCAACTTTGAGCTGCAGAAATACCTTAAGAGGATAGGCAATGTCTGACGAACCGTTCAGCCTGGACCAGCTTTATCGGGCGGTAGAACAGCATCTGCGTACCCACTTGCCTGGCGTGCAGGCCGTCACAGCCTGGCCAGACATTAAGGATCGCGTGTTGCTGCCGGCGGTTTTTCTGGAGGTGGCCGAGATCGAGCCGGGTACCGATATCGGCACCGGCGAAACCTCGTTGGTTTGCAAGTTCGAGGCTCGGATCATTGTTGACCCGATCAAGCCGCATCATCATCAACAGGCCGTGCAATTGGCGACCCAGTTGGCGGTGCTGCTGCGTGCGCAGACGTGGGGGTTGGCAGTTGAGCCCGCCGAGTTTGTGCAATCGCTGCAGGACTGGACGCAGCCGCACCTGGATGGATACACCGTGTGGCTGGTGGAGTGGACTCAGCAGGTTTACCTCGGCGTTGAGGAATGGCCGTGGCGGAATGAACCACCAAGAACGTTGGTATTTGAAGCTGATCCTGGCGACGGGCCATTCAGGCCCGAGGATCTGCCGTGAGTTACGCGCTCGCCCAACATGACCGCATGATCGCGGGGGCGGTCAAGGCTTGCTACGTGGTCGCGGTGGATCTATCCGCTTCACCGCCGGTATGTCGGGTGTCCGATGGCAGTGATTGGGTCAGCGCATGGGTGCGTTGGCACAGCATCGCCGCCGGCAAAGCCCGACATTGGCGGGCACCGTCCATGGGCGAGCAGGGCAGCTTGATCAGTCCCAGCGGTGACGTGTCGCAAGGCACGTTCGTGCCGGGCCTGTACGGGAATGCCGGTCCACCACCGGACAACCGCGATCATGTCGAGGTCTGGCGTTTCGATGATGGCGGCTCGCTGGTCTACGACTGGCAGGCGAAGTCTTACACCATCACCCTGCCGAGTGGCACGGTGGCGATCAAGGTCGGCGGCACGGACGTCGTCGTTACGGATAACGCGGTAACGGTGAAGTCGGGAACGATCGATCTTGAAGCGACCGTGAATATCAAAGGGCCTGTCAATATCGACGGCGCGTTATCCGTAACGGGCAACATCGACAGCGCTGGCAACATCATGGCCGCCGGCGACAGCGACAACCACCACAAGCATTAACCCAAACATTCATCTAGCCCGCCGCGTGCGGGCTTTTTTGTACCTGGAGAAAATACATGGCCAAGATCAATGACCAGTCTGTCGAGGAGCAATCGCTGCCATTAACTCGACAGCCCGCTACCGCTCTCCTGCGAGCGCCGGATCTGCTGCTGAAGTTTCGCGACAAGCTCTACACCTCACGCACCCTGTGCATCCCAGGAACGGATCGCACGCTGGCAGTGGCGAAGCATGTGGTCGAGGTGTCGGCGTCCGATGAGCAGGCGGTCAGCTTCCTGAAGACGCATCCCGAACTGGAACCGCTGGAGTGACATAGATGATCGGAATGGATCGCCACACCGGCCAACCCATTTCCGGCATCGCTCACTTGCGCCAGTCGATTTCCGACATTCTGGGCACGCCGCTGGGTAGTCGGCGGCACCGGCCCGAGTACGGCAGCAAGCTCCGGCGATTTATCGACTTGCCTGTTAACAAGGGGTGGATCAGCGCCGTGCAGGCTGAAGTCGCTCGCGCGCTGGGCCGCTGGGAGCCGCGTTTGAAGCTGGATCGGGTGAGCGTCGTTTCGGTGATCGGCGGGCAAATCAATCTGAAAATCGTCGGTCAGTACCTGGGCGACAGCGTCACGCTAGAGGTGGCCGTATGAATATCGTGGATCTGTCGGCGTTGCCGGCGCCGACCGTGCTGGAGCCGCTCGACTTCGAGGACACCTATCAAGACACGCTAGGGGTCTTTCGCGGATACATGGGCGACAACTGGACAGCCTCGTTGGAGAGTGATCCGGTGGTCAAAGTTCTGGAGACGGGCGCCTATATCAAGGTCGGAAACCGCGCCCGGGTCAACGACGCCGGCAAGGGTCTGCTGCTGGCGTACGCCATTCGAGGCGACCTCGATCACCTCGGGGCCAACGTCAATTTGAAGCGCCTGGTGATTCAGGCGGCGGATCTGCAAGCCGTGCCACCGGTGCCCGAGGTCAAGGAAGAAGACGACCCGTTTCGCGAGCGCATCCAGTTGGCCTATGAAGGCCTGACCACGGCCGGCCCGCGTAACAGCTACATCCTGCACGCGCGCAATGCTTCGGGGCTGGTGGCGGATGCGTCAGCCGAAAGCCCGGAGCCTTGTTACGTTACGGTAACGGTGCTGAGTTCTGAGGGTGATGGGCGCGGTGTGGCCAGTCCTGAGTTGTTGGCTACGGTGCGGGCTGAGCTAAACGACGACGACGTGCGTCCGGTCGGTGATCGGGTCACGGTCAAGAGTGCGGAAATCATTGATTACCGCATTGACGCCATTCTGCACATGGCCGGCGCCGGCCCCGAAATGGATGCCAGTTTGGCGGAAGCCAAAGCCCGGCTAGCGGCGTGGATCAATCCCCGCAAGCGCCTGGGCGTGGAGGTCGCACGTTCTGCGGTCGACGCTCAATTGCACGTTGCCGGCGTTTCCCGGGTGGAGTTGCCCGACTGGGTGGATCTGGCCCCGACGAAAGAGCAGGCGGCGTACTGCGTGGGCTACACCGTGACGATGGCGGGCTGACATGAAGAGCTTTCTGCCGATCAACAGCACGCAACTGGAACGGGCCATGGAGGCCGGTTTTTTCGAGAAAACGATTGTCCCACTACGCGACCTCTACAACGCCGATACCTGTCCGGTGCATCTGCTGCCGCATCTGGCCTGGGCGTGGTCGGTGGATCGCTGGGATTACCGCTGGACTGAAGCCACCAAGCGCGCCGCTATCAAGGCGTCGTATTACATCCACAAGCACAAGGGCACCATCGGCGCGCTGCGCCGGGTGGTCGAGCCGCTGGGCTATCTGATTGAGATTGTCGAGTGGTTCCAGACGGTGCCGGAGGGCGTGCCGGGCACCTTCGCGTTGAAGGTCGGCGTTCTCGATACCGGCATCACTGAGGAAATGTATCAGGAGCTAGAGCGCCTGATCGACGACGCCAAGCCCGTCACCCGGCACCTGACCGGGCTGGCGATCAGCCTGGAAACCCAAGGCAATTTAAACATCGCCGTGTCCCTCTACGAGGGCGACGAAATCGACGTTTACCCGCCCGTTATGCGTGACATCGAGGTCACCGGCAGCTTCGGCGTGGTCGGTCGCGAACACACCATAGACACCCTGGACGTTTATTATGATTGATGCGAATTCGCAGTTTTTCGCGATCCTCACGGACGTGGGGATGGCCAAGCAGGCGAACGCCGACGCGCTCGGCATTCCCTGGCTGATCACCCAGATGGGCGTGGGGGATGCCAATGGCACCGAGCCGATCCCGAGCGTGACACAGACAAAGCTGATCAGCGAGTGGCGCCGAAAGCCGCTGAATCAACTGAAGATCGATCCGGTCAACCCGGCAGTGATCATTGCTGAACAGATTATTCCGGCCGATGAGGGCGGTAAGTGGATTCGCGAAATCGGCCTATACGATGCGGACGGTGATCTGGTGGCGGTGGCCAACTGCGCGCCGAGCTTCAAGCCGTTGCTGTCGCAGGGTTCGGGCCGCACGCAAATCGTGCGGATTAATTTCGTCGTCACCAGCACCGGAAATATTCAGCTCAAGATCGATCCGGCGGTTGTTCTGGCCTCGCGGGCCTACGTCGACGCGGCGATTCTTGAAGTGCTGCCGAAGAACAAAGCGGCAGGCCAATACACTCGCGTCAAGGTCAATGATCGCGGGATTTTCGTCTCTGGTGATAACCCGGAAACACTCGCCGGGATGGGCATCAAGGACACTTACACCAAGACCGAAATCGAGGCGATGATTGCCCAGGCCTCGGCGCTGCCGGTCGGCGCAACGGTATCCTTTCCGCTGGACAAGATCGCGCCCGGCTTTCTGGAGCTGGACGGCAGCGTCAAGAGCATTGCCGTCTATCCCGATCTGGCGGCATTCCTCGGCACGGCGTTCAACAAGGGCGATGAAGGGGCCGGCAATTTCCGCCTGCCGGAATCACGCGGCGAGTTCCTGCGCGGCTGGGATCATGGGCGCGGGGTTGATCCAGGCCGAGCGATCGGCAGTTGGGCTGATGACTCGTTCAAGTCTCACACTCATGCGGCCACCAGAGCGGGCTTTATGTCGAATGAGTTTCCGAACTCGCAGGGCACTATGGGGACGGGCGGCAATGTCACGTATGCGGGTCAGGGGGTGCAGATGGCAGCCACCGCCGCAACTGGCGGAACTGAAACTCGTCCGCGCAGCGTAGCGGTGATGTGGTGCGTCAAGGCGTGGAACGCGCCGATCAATCAGGGAAACATCGACATTGCTGCGCTCGCGGCATTGGCGGCGCAGGCCACGGAAATCAAGCTCGGCACGGCCAAGATCGCCACGCAGGCGCTGACGGATGCCGGCGTTGATGACGCCACGATCGTTACGCCAAAAAAGCTACGAGCAGGCTTCTTGTCGAGCTTCACAGCCAACGGCTACTTGGCGTTCCCGTCGTGGTTGGGAGGGCTCGTTATCCAATTGGGTGGCTTGAGCGTTAACGGCACTGCGACTGTTCCGCTTCCCATGGCTTGGCCCGCCGCTAAATGCTTCGGTGTGTGGGGCACGGGACAGACGGGCGTTGATGGCGCATCGGGCGGTTCTGCATGGGTTGAGTCGGCTGTGGTGAGTAATTCACAGATATTTTTAAAGGTTGTCACGTCGAGTTCGTCGGGGAACGTCCAGGGAAGTCGGGGTGTTTCTTGGCTGGCCATCGGCAAATAAAGGAGTTGGCATGCGCTATTACAGTCCGACCACGGGCAGCACCTACCTAAAGGGAGTTCACGCGATGATCCCCGACGATGCGATCCCTATTACTGAGGAGCGCTATTTGTCGGTGATTGCTTGCCGAGTAGATGGGAAAGTTCGCAGTCATGACGCTGAGGGGTTGCCGATATTGATTGATCCGCCGCCGCCAACCGCCGAAACCCTTGAGGGGATCGAGCGGGCTTGGCGTGACGCTCAGTTGATGCAAACCGACAACCTGGTGATCCGTCACAGGGACGAACACGAGGACGGCAGTGCAACAACCCTTAGTGCTGAGCAATACGCCGAACTGCAAGCGTTCCGCCGTGCGCTTCGAAACTGGCCGGAGGGTGAAGAGTTCCCGCTTGTCGATCACCGTCCGGTAGTGCCTTCTTGGCTGGCCGGTCAGACCCAATAAACGCCCCGCACTGACGGGGCGTTTTCTTTTCCGTTACGCGTAACACGAACACCCTCACAGCCTCGCTTATGCGGGGCTTTTTCGTTTCTGGAGATTGGACTTTATGAGTTTCTTTCACGGCGTCACGACCACTGAAGTCAAGACGGGAGCGCGCACCATCTCGCTGCCGTCGTCTTCGATCATCGGTCTTTGCGACACCTTCACCCCGGGCATTCTTGGCGGCGGGACGGCCAAGGCCGGCGAGCTGAAGTTGATCACCACCGAGCGCGAAGCCATTGCAGCCTTTGGCCCTGACTCGGCAATCACCAAGGCCTGTAAGGCGATCTACGTCAAAGCCAAGGCGGTGATCGTCGCCATCGGCGTACCCAAGCTGGAAGACGCAGCGCTGCAAACCTCGGCGATCATCGGCGGCGAACTGCTCTCGGGTCAGCGTACCGGCCTGCAGGCGCTGCTCGACGGTAAAAGCCTGTTCAACGCACAGCCGCGGTTGTTGATCGCGCCGGGCCATACGGCGACGCAGGCGGTGGCTACGGCCATCGACAGCGTGGCACAGAAACTGCGCGCCATCGGCATCATCGACGGCCCGGGTACGACCGACGAGGCTGCTATTGCCTACGCCGAAAACTTCGGCAGTCGCAACTTGTTCATGGTCGACCCGGGCGTGAAGTACTGGGACACCGTCACCAGCACCACGGTCGACGCGCCTGGCTCGGCTTGGGCGGCAGGCCTGTTTGCCTGGACGGATGCTGAATACGGTTTCTGGGCATCGCCATCGAACAAGGAATTGACTGGCATCACCGGCACCGGCCGCGCTGTCGAGTACTTGGACGGCGACGAGACCTGCCGGGCCAACCTGCTCAATAACGCCAATATCACCACGATCATTCGCGACGACGGTTACCGCCTGTGGGGTAACCGAACGCTGTCGAGCGATCCGAAGTGGGCATTCGTTACCCGCGTTCGCACGCTGTTCATCCTCATGGACGCGGTGCAGGCCGGGCACAAGTGGGCCGTCGACCGTTCGATCACCAAGACCTACGTGACCGATGTCACCAACGGTCTGGATGCGTTCATGCGCGACCTGAAAGCCCAGGGCGCAATCATCAACTTTGAAGTGTTCCCCGACACCGAACTGAACACGGCCAGCCAGATTGCCCAGGGCAAGGTGTACTGGCGTATCCGTTTCACCGACGTGCCGCCGGCAGAAAACCCGAATTTCCTTTTCGAAGTCACCGATCAGTGGATGACCGAAGTGCTTGAAGCAGCCTAAGGGGGCGTAGCCAATGATTCCTCAGACTTTGTACAACACCAACCTGTTCGTCGACGGCGTGAACTTCTCCGGCGACGTGCCGAGCCTGACGCTGCCCAAGCTGACCACCAAGACTGACGAGTATCGAGGGGGCGGCATGGCCGGCCCCATCGAGATGGATCAGGGGCTTGAGAAAATGGAAGCCTCGTTTGTCACCAAAGGCGTGCGTCGTGAGTCGCTTAAATACTTCGGCCTGGCTGATGGCACGGCGTTTAACGCGACGTTCCGAGGTGCTTTTAAGGGCCAAAAGGGCGCGGTGACAGCGGTCGTTGCCACCCTGCGCGGTCGCCTCAAAGAGGTCGATCTCGGTGACTGGAAAGCCGGTGATGCTGCCGAGATCAAACACGCCGTTGCGGTCACCTACTACAAGCTCGAAATCGACGGGCGCCTGATGTACGAGATCGACATGGTTGCCGGCATTCAGGTGATCGACGGCAAAGACCAACTGCTCGAAGTGCGCCAGGCACTCGGCCTGTAAGGAATAGATTCAGATGACTCAAGCAATCGCTAAAAACCTGCCGGCCTGGCTGTCGCTCAGTTCAGTCGGTGCCGTCGTAACGCTGACCCGCCCAAGCCAAGCCAATAGCATCGACGTCGAGACGTTGAACCTGCGCAACCCGACCGTGCGTGAAGTGCGCGCGGCTGATCGTGCTGCCAACGGCGACGACGAACAGCGCGAACTGATGCTGTTCGCAGGTCTCGCCGAAGTCGGACTGAAGGATCTGGAAGGCCTCAAGCTGACGGATTATCGCCGCGTACAAACGGCGTATTCGCACCTGGTACCGAAAACTGATTATTCGGACTCGATGCCGGCGTGGTTGTCACTGACCACCGACCAGGTGCTGGTGACGCTGTCGTGCCCGAGCGAGATCAACGGCGTGACCGTCGACAAGCTGGCCTTGCGTTCGCCGACCGTGGGCGACGTGCGTGCCGCTAACCGTGAGGTGGGTGGCGACGATGAGCAGCGCGAGCTGGTGTTGTTTGCTGCGTTGTCCGGTGCGCCTGTCGCGGATCTGGAGGGGCTGAAGCTGGTGGATTTTAACCGCTTGCAGGCCGGCTATTTTCGCATGGACAACGACGACGGGCTTTAACCCCAGCGTTATCAAGTCGGCGGCGAAACGTCTGGCGGCGGAAACCGGATTTTCCGCCGCCGAGATCCAGTCGATGCCGTTTGCGGAAATGGTGTGGTGGCTCACGGATTGAGCCGCCATCGGTAGTGCTGGGCACATGAGGGCCATGACATGGCAAACAAACTCGCCCTCGGGCTGGTGATCGGCGGCGCCGTCAGTTCCACGGTCGGTGCCGCGTTCAAGGACGTGACCGGGCGCATCAAGCGCCTTGAGGCTGAAGGCAACAAAGCGCGCGTGCTGCAGCGCACGATTGGCGACACCATCCGCCTGCGCGAAGAATGGAAAAAGGCTCACGACACCGGCGCTGCCGGTGCGTCCAAATTACTCAGCCGTTTGAACTCGAACCTCGACAGCCTGAAAAAGCAGGGGGTCGAGGTCGGCCGGCTGGAAAAAGCCTATCGCTCGATGGGGCAGACGGCCAACAAAGCCGAGCTGAAAGCCAAGGGTCATCAGCAGATCGATTCTGGCGTAAAGGGCATGAAGGGCGCCGTCGGTGCTGCGGTCGTCGGTGTCGGTGCCATGGCGGTACCGGCCAAGGTCAGCGCTGATTTTGGCGCCATTGTGCGAGACATCGCGATCAAGGCCGGCATTGCCAACAAGCCGCAAGAGCAGGAGATGTCGCGCAAGATCATCGACACTTCACGCGACACCGGCATGGCGCGCAACGATGTGGCCGACGTGGTCAATCAGTTGGTCGGCGCCGGTATGGATCTGAGCAAGGCGCTGGAGTACGCGCCTGTCGCGGCCAAGTTTGTCGTGGGGCAGGGATCTAGCGGCGTCGACACGGCCAAAATGATCAATGCCCTGGGGCAGAACGCCAAGATCGCCGACCCCAAGCAGATGCAGCAGGCGCTGGAGGCGATCGCTTACCAAGGGCAGGCGGGCAGCTTTGAAGCGGCCGACATGGCCAAGTGGTTTCCGGAGCTGTTGGCCAACATGGCCAGCAACGGCATCACTGGCTTGGATGCGGTGACGCAATTGGGCGCGATGCTGCAGGTGCAGATGAAGCAGGCTGGCAGCTCGGACGAAGCGGCCAACAACCTGAAAAACTGGATGGGCAAAATCGGTTCGACCGATACGGTCAAGGCTTACGAAAAAGCCGGGATTGATTACAAGGGATCGATGCAGACCGGTTTGCAAAACGGTATGTCGACGCTTGAGACCAGCATGGCGCTGGCTCAGAAATACATTCAGGCGACCGATCCTAAGCGCGCGGCGGCCATGGCCGAAGCGATGTCAAAAATCAGCAAGGAAGCCAATCCAGAAAAGGCCAAGGCCATGATGGCCTCGCTGGAAGAATCCTTGCGCACCGGTGATCTGTTCGCCGACATGCAGGTCAAGGCGGCGCTGTCGGCCTACATGCAGAACAAGGCGCTGTACAGCCAGCTCAAAAACGATTCGCGCGAAGCGACCGGGATCCTCGACAAGAACCTCGCCGAGCGGCGCGAGTCGTCATCGCAGAAATGGGCGGAGATGGCCCAGTCGATGGATGACGCCATGCGCAGCATCGGCGATGCCCTGCGACCTGTGACAGACGTCGTCGCAGAGTCGTTGACCAAGGTTACTAAAGGCATCACGTCGCTGACGGATAGCGCGCCCGGGGTGGTTGCCGGTATCGCCACGGTCGGGGCGGGGCTGATCGCCTTAAAAGGTATCTTCAACACGATCAAGATCAGCAAGGGGCTGCTAAACCTTGCGCGTGGGGCGCGCGGTGGCAGGAATGGGAGCGAAGCCCCAAATAAGGACCCCGGAGAACTTGATCTGGTAGCGACTGGCCTAGATGTTGTTTCGCGGGTGAAGGAAGCGGCAACAGGCGGTGGCCTTGGTGCAGAAAGTGGTTCAGGTAACGACGGCGTCAAGAAGGTTTTCGTCGTCAATGCCGGCGCCATGGGTGGCGGTGTGGATGTGTCGGGCGAATCGCGCCGATGTGGACGTGGGTCAAGGCGCAGCGCTCGGCGCCGGTCGTTGCCGAGTTCGAGGGGGCCTCGCCCGTCTGTGCCTCGTCCCCCTGTTTCGATCCCATCGCCATCAGTCCCTTCCGTTCAAAGTGGGGCATTGTCCAAGCTCGGCGTCGTCGCAGGAACCGTCGGTAAGGTCGGCAAGGCGGCCAAGGTCATACCTGGCGGAACGCTGCTGGAATCCGGCGCGATGGCTTTTGAAACCTTTCAAAACGCCAAGACCAAGGACGAAAAAGCCGAGGGCTACGGTGCGGCCGCTGGCAACCTGGCCGGCACCATGGCCGGTGCAGCAGCAGGCGCCGCCATTGGTTCGGTTGTGCCGATCATCGGCACCGCGATCGGCGGCATGATCGGTGCTTACCTGGGCAGTCAGGGCGGTGCGGCGCTGGGCGGGTCGTTGGGTAAGTCGTTGTTCGGTGGCGAGGATGAAAAGCCCGAACAAATGGCAAAGGCGCCGGCTCCAGCCACGCCGCTTATGATGGCTTCAGCGGGCCAGCAAGGACCGGCGCTGGGGGATGTCGCGCGCTCGATGGCGGTGACGGCGCCGCTCAAGTCGGCGGCGCTGGCTATCCAGCCCAAGGAGCCGGCGAAGCCGGAACCGGCCAAGGTGGATCAAAAGTTTGAGTATTCGCTGAGCATGCCGGTCACGGTAGAGGGGGATGTGAAAGACCCTCAACGCCTGGCGCAGGATCTCATGCCGCACATGCAGCGAATGATGGCGGACGCGGCGAAGACTAACGCCGCCAAGCTGTACGACGAACCCCATGTGTAAGGAGGTCTCATGGCTTATATGGAGAGTATGCAATCAAGTCTGAAGTATCTGGTGGATGCGGCTGAAACCGGGCGGCGTAGCGCGGATGGCATGCTGTCCCCGGTCAATGGCGCGATCCGCGAACTGACCGGCGCCGCATCCGAACTGGAAAACATCCCGTTTGTTGGTCCGGCCATCGGCGCCAAACTTCAGCGAGTGATGCGTGGCGTCGACGCGGCTCAGGCCAAGGTCGGTCAGGTGGTAGCGGTGTACGGCCGCGCCACCCGGGCGGCGGCTGAAGTGCAGGATCGGCTGGGCACATTGAAGGAACAGGCGGGCAAGGCGGCCACGGCGATCAACAACGTCGCCGGCAAAGTCAGCCCGGCGCTGGCCAACATCGTGCCCACCAGTTCCTTTGCCGTGGATGCCACGCCGGCGCCGGAGGCGGTGAAGCCGTTCCCGCACCTGATGATCATTCAGCCGCGCGATCCCAAGATTGAGCCGTATTACTTCAACCTGGACACGGCAGCTTTCGACGAGCTGAGCCGTTCGACCGAATTCCGCTGGGCTTCGCAGGAGCGCTTGACGCGTAGGCCGGCGAAGCAGGCCATCGGTATGGGCGATGAAAAGTTGACGCTCAAGGGCACGATCTACCCGGGCTTCAAGGGCGGTTTAAAGCAGCTCGACACGCTGCGTTCCATCGGGGCCAGGCTTCAACCGCTGACCCTGACCACGGGCTATGGCGAGGTGATCGGGACGTGGTGCCTGAAAAACATCAATGAGGAACAGTCCGCGCTGCTGCACGGCGGGATTGCTCGTAAGCAGGGTTTCACTTTGGAGTTTGAGCGCTATGGCGACGACATGCAGGACGTCTGATGGAGACATGCTCGATGTCATTTGCAACAACGTTTACGGCCATCTGAATGGCAGCGTCGAGGCCGTGCTCGATGCCAATCAGGGGTTGGCTGATGAGCCTCAACCATTCCGGCTGGGCGTGATTATCGTCCTGCCGGATTTGCCCAGCCCAACCAGTGAAGGCGTCAGCTTGTGGGATTGACCTCTGCCGTCGCCGGCGCGGTGCCGCGTTACGCGTAACGACACCTTGTTTTCTGGCCCGCCTTGTGCGGGTTTTTTATTGGAAAAAATCCATGACTCCGATGTTTCGCATTGTCGCCGATGGGGCCGATGTCACGGCCAAGATCAATGATCGGCTGTTGTTACTGCGTACCTCTGACAAGCCGGGCATGGAGTCCGACGAGTTTGAGTTGCGTATCGACGACCGTGATGGTCAGGTGCAATTACCACGGCGTGGCAGCGCTATCGAGATTTACCTGGGCTATGCCGAAACGACCTTGGCGCGCATGGGCAGCTACACCGTGGACACCGTCGAGGTATCAGGCCCGCCGGACACCATCGTGATCAAGGGCAAGGCCAGCGACATGCGTGGCAGTGGCAAAACCATCCGTAGCGGAAGCTGGGAAAACGTGCCGCTGTCGAAGATCGTGGCCGACATTGCCGCGCGCAATGGCTGGCAATCGGTGTGTCCGGTGTCGACCAAAGTCGCGCGGGTGGATCAGCTCAATGAGTCCGATTTTAATTTCATCACCCGGCTGGCCAAACAGTACGACTGCACGGCCAAGGTTGCCGACGGCAAACTATTGGTGATGCCGCGCCAAGGTGGCCAGACGGCCAGCGGTAAGGCGTTTGGCGCTGTAACCCTGACCCGTCGCGACCTCAGCCGCTGGCAATTCAGCCTAGGCGATCGCAACTCCCACAAGGCGGTTGCGACCAAGCACCAGAACAAGAAGGACGGCAAGCTGGAGGTGGTCACCATCGACAACGATGACTCCCCGGACGGTCTGCCGGCGGTGCATACCGATCGCCATATCTACCCGAACAAGACCGCCGCCGAGGCGGCCGCCAAGGCCCGTCTGTCAGCGTTCAATCGCTCGACGGCCGATGTGCGGCTTGAGATGCCCGGCAGGACGGACATCTTTGCCGAGCGGCCGATTCTCGCCCAGGGCTTCAAGGAAGGGCTCGACGGTGAATATCTGGCGGACTCGGTGGAGCAGGTGTTCACCCAATCCGGCTGGTCGACGACCGTCGAATGCAATGCCGGCAAAGCTGGTAAATCCAAGGGCAAGAAAAAGAAAGAGGCTAAGCCACCGCTCAAGGTGGTGAACATCGAGAAGCAATAGCCGCATCCCATCGCCGTCTGAGTGCGTTTTTTTTATGTCTGGAGTTTGTAATGTCCATCACTGAACAACAGCTGCAAAGCATCATGCCCAACGCCCGCCGCCAAGCGGGCGTTTTTGTATCCGCCCTCAATGCGGCCATGGTCCACCGTCAGATCAACACGCCGAAACGCCAAGCTGCGTTTCTGGCGCAAGTCGGTCACGAGTCGGGCCAGTTGCAGTACGTTCGGGAACTGGGCGGCGACCAGTACCTGAGCAAATACGACACCGGTAACCTTGCTGCAAAACTGGGCAACACGCCGGCAGCGGATGGTGATGGCCAGCGCTATCGCGGTCGCGGCCTGATCCAGGTCACTGGCCACGACAACTACCTACGCTGCAGCTTGGCGCTGTTCGGTGACGAGCGATTGCTGCGCACGCCTGAACTGCTGGAGCTGCCGCAGTGGGCCGCCGAGTCGGCCGCATGGTTCTGGTCCGTGAACGGGCTGAACGCGCTGGCCGATCAAAATGAATTCAACACAATCACCCGCAGGATCAACGGCGGCCTCAATGGCCTGCAGGATCGGCTGGAGTTGTGGGGGCGGGCGAGGGCGGTGCTATGCGTTTCGGCGAACTGATCCCGGCGCCGTATCTGCTGTTGGTAAAAGGAGTGCTGCTGGTCGTCTTGGTCGGTGGTTCTGCGTCCATTACCTGGCAAGTACAGGATTGGCGTTACGGCAAACAGCTCGCAGAGCAGGCCCGACTCCACACCGAAACCCTCAACAAGTTGACCCAGGCCACGATTGCGCAGCAGCGTGCCGAACAGGACAAGCGCCTTGCGCTCGAGCAGCGCCTGGCAACCAGTGAACAAACCCATTATCGAGCCTTGAGTGATGTCCAACGTGATCAAGGTCGCCTGCGCGACCGTCTTGCCACTGCTGATCTGCGCCTGTCAGTCCTACTCGATGCCACCACCGGCGCCGGCAACGGATCGCTGTCAGCCTCCACCGCCACCGGCAGCGTGGTTCATGGCCCCACAAGAGCCGAACTTGACCCAGCGCATGCTCAACGAATTGTCGGCATCACCGATTACGGCGACCGAGGACTGATTGCACTCGCCGCCTGTCAGGCATACGCGAAAGAAGTCTCAACACCGAAGTAAAAAAAGGGCGGCCGGTCCAGATGCGTCAACATCCGGATCGACCGCCGTCCCTGCAGATAGTCCCTGCAAGTCCAGCCAAGGCTCTTGCTCCGTGCACAAATCGTGGCGAGCCTAGAACCTGTTTATCCGTACAGTAAAGATCTTGCTTTTTATGTCTACACCCACCCTGCTGTGACCATAGTTAGCTTATTTCTAAGCGCTTGACGATTAAGAGCGAAACAAGCCGCATTCTCGGGCGCTAAATAACGGAAGACCAATAACTTACGGTCGAAAAATAAAAAGGCTTTTAGCCATCACCCTTTAATAGCCAATAACTCTAAAAAATTGGAAGCACTTTCCTATATCGGATCTATTCTCGTAACGCGCAATGGAAGTATGGATATCTTGCGCACCAACTCATGCCATAAACTATTAAAGGACTACTCCATGGAAAGCTTCGCTATTGCGGCATCACAAATTAACTGGAACGGCGGTCAACGGATCACTTTAAATGCAGGTGATACGGCCACTTGCACGACGTTGCGTCCGGGGCAGATTTACGGAATTTTCATTTATAATTCCGCCGGCAGCGATAACAATGCAGCCGTAAATGTTGTATGGAGCAATAGCCAGCCTCCTGCAACCATCACTGTCCCCGGTACCACCGCCAATGCCGGCTTGGCATCGCTGGGATTCGTTTCCGGCACTGACACTCAGACAATCTCAGTTTCGTTGCCTAGTAACAGCGGCATTGCACAGGTTGAGGTGTGGTTGGGCAGTACCAGCATGCCAACGAATACGAGCGGACTAAATAACAACTCGTTGCAGGCTAACGGGGAGCAGTACCCGTTTAACAAATATAATCGCTACTATTCCGTGCCGCCTTCGAAATGGATGAATCTGACAATTGTTAGCAAAATCACACAGTTCATTTCGTGCCAGTTCCGCGAAGCCGCTGCAACCGTATTTGTTGTGAATGAAACGTCAAATGGCTTACTGGTCGGGCAAGTCACTAACATTGGACCTACTGCTTCGGAAAAAGGGGCAGTGACCATTGTTGCCACTCAGATTCAAAACATCAGTAATAACTTGCAGGGCGACGGTACTCAATGGGTCTGGATGGATGCAGATAGCCAGCAAGACTCAACGAGCGCCAGCATTTCATTACAATCCCTATAATCTATAGCAGACGAAGAGTAGAGCCGCGCAGGGCGCGGCTCTTTTTAGTTTCCCGTGTTCGTTTTTAAATCTAGATTATTGTCGGACAATTAAAGTCGGCACGGTTGGTGCCTTGACGCGACTCGCTAACAACTCCGTAACCGCATAATCGCATCCGTAATCGCTTTTGCATTCGTGTCCAAAGTTTCCAGAGCTGCAATTGCGTTACCAGCAACATTGTCTGCACCAGCCCCTGAAATCCAGTTGGTAATCTCTTCAATCGCCGCACCGAGAGCATGCTGGTTGTGCAAGAGCAACGTCAACGCATCAGCAGTGGCGATGTTGCCGTCTGAATTACTTAGCATGTGGATCATCCTTCAGCGAAAGGTTCGTAAAGCCTCATTCGTCCCGCCAGGACAGATTAGCCCAAGCAATCATTTATTGAGGGCTATTTCCGCCCTAAAATGCCGCATCTGTCCCATGTTGCCATTCTACAAACGTCAAAAACCACAAACCCCCGACTTTCTCTAGAAAAATAAGGGGATTGCGTTTTTAGAATTTGGCGGTGAAGGAGAGACTCGAAATCGCTACCTTTAAGGGCCTGTTGCCCACCTCCAAGTGAACGCCCAGCTCGCTCCATTGCTATCTGCTTTACATTATCGGCCGCTTTCGGCCGAGGCTGTGTAAAAACGTTTTTGAGCGCTTCAGGTGCTCAAAACCGCACTGGAAATCGCGTTTCTATGCGAAATCCACATCTGCAGACGTGCCGATAAATTTCAGATTTAACGTAGACGCGGACACTTCAATTTTGGCGAAGCGTTTTTACACACTCTGGGCCGATAACGGTCACTCGGGTGTCATCAAAACCGCAAGCGTCATCTTGATGAATTCCTCGTTCTTGTCTATTGCCCAGAGGGCGCCCCGGACGTTCTCAGCGACATCGGCCGACCCTCGCTGCTCAACCCAATTCGATAGCTCCATGATGGCGGCTTCGAGGGCGAGTTGGTTTTCGTTGATCTTGAAGAGCAGGGAAGGGAGCAGGTCTGAGTTGGGCATTTTGGTTTCCTTGGTAGCCAAAGAACCAGCGTAGCACCGTGTTACATGAAGAGTTTTTTAACGATCGGCAGGACGCCGGAGATGGCGAGTTTTGTAACGCGTTGCAAAAAGTTTTGTAACGCTTCGGAAAACGCCGCACAAATCTCAGATCCCAGAAACGACAAAGCCCTGAATAATCAGGGCTTTGTGGGTACAAATATGGCGGAGGCGATGGGATTCGAACTCATGGACCTGTTACAGTCGACGGTTTTCAAGACCGTTGCCTTAAACCACTCGGCCACACCTCCGTTGCGTTGCGGGCGCCATAATACCTGAATGAAACACACTGTCAAACTCTCTGCATGGCTTGTTACAGAGCGTCTGTTATGATCTTTGCGACTGAACGTTTCAAACCAACAGGAGTGTCGCCATGCGCGAACAGGATTACGCAGTTAATAACAGCGTGCAGGCTGAGCAGCTAGAGGTTAGCCGCGTCCTGCGCAACACTTATGGCCTACTGGCTCTGACCCTCGCATTCAGCGGCGTCATGGCTTTCGTCGCTCAGCAGATGCGTGTTGGCTACCCGAACATTTTCGTGGTGCTGATCGGCTTCTACGGGCTGTTCTTCCTCACCAACAAACTCCGTGATTCCGCGTGGGGCCTGGTGTCCGCTTTTGCGCTGACCGGTTTCATGGGTTTCCTGCTCGGCCCGATCCTCAACCGTTACCTGGGCATGCAGGGCGGCGCGGAAGTGGTCAGCTCGGCGTTCGCGATGACCGCGCTGGTGTTCGGTGGTCTTTCGGCCTACGTGCTGATCACCCGCAAGGACATGAGCTTCCTCGGTGGTTTCATCACCGCCGGTTTCTTCGTGTTGCTGGG
The DNA here is from genome assembly GCF_002813455.1 of Pseudomonas baetica. Classification (NCBI taxonomy): domain Bacteria; kingdom Pseudomonadati; phylum Pseudomonadota; class Gammaproteobacteria; order Pseudomonadales; family Pseudomonadaceae; genus Pseudomonas; species Pseudomonas baetica. Next base: position 6,088,853 of record NZ_PHHE01000001.1, read on the forward strand.
TGCAACGCTGGCGAGCTTCTTCTTCCAGGTCAGCGGTCTGCAACTGGCGATCAGCGCAGGTTTCGTGCTGTTCTCGTCGGTCTGCATTCTGTTCCAGACCAGCGCCATCATTCATGGCGGCGAACGTAACTACATCATGGCGACCATCAGCCTGTATGTATCGATCTACAACCTGTTCATCAGCTTGTTGCAGATCTTCGGCATCATGAGCCGCGACGACTGATTACAGTCAGGGAAACAACAAAAAACCCGCTTAGGCGGGTTTTTTGTTGTCTGCGAGATGATCAATTGACGATGATGCTGCCATCAGCATGCTGTTTATAGATCGTATACGGCAGTAGAAGGGTATCGAGCACCCCGGAGGCGGCGGCATCGACCAGCATGCCGAAATTCGCGTTGTTGTATTCAAAGGCATCCACACCGTCGCGCAATTCTGCGTGCATCATGCAAAAGTCGAAAGTCACGCCGCTGTAGATCCGCGGGACGGCACCGCAGTAGGTTTTCTCCTCCCTGAGGATCTTCGCCGCCGCCTCATCACTCTGCATGACGGTCTGCACTGTCCCGCAACCGGCAAGCGCCAGGGCCGCCAGCAGCATTGCCTGAGTTTTCATACCGTCAATCCTTCGCCGGAAAAACCTCAATCTACGCCGAACGTGCAGAAAAAGCACTTATGCCATCGGCGGCAACCGGCGCTTGACCGGGGTCTTCTTGACGATCGCCGTATTGGTCTCGGCCAGCGTATTGAGGCGGTCGAGCAGGGTGTCGAGTTGTTCCATCGAGCGCACATGCAAGCGTGCGATGAAGCAGTCTTCACCGGTCACCTTGTCGCACTCGGTGAACTCGGGGATCGACAGGATCTGCCGCTCGACCTCTTGCAAACGCCCCGGCAGCGGCCGTATCCGGACGATAGCCTGTAACTGATAGCCGAAGCATTTCGGGTCGATCTCGACGGTGTAGCCCTTGAGCACCCCGCGCTCTTCGAGACGACGCAAACGCTCGGCCACGCTTGGCGAAGACAGGCCGCTGAGTTGCGCCAGTGCCTTGAGCGAGCGGCGTGAGTCTTCCATCAGCGCACTGATGAGAATCTGGTCGATATCGTCGGTCATGGGGCAACTCCAGTATTAGGCGATTGGCGGAAGTCACCCGCGATAAAAAAGGCAGAAATCGAGTTTAGCCTGCTTTTTGCGCTGGAGGCATGCAGCCTGCACTGGGCATACTTTTGTCACAAGTTCAGGAGAATGATGATGGACAAGACCCTGCGTCGCGGCTCGTTTGAAATGACTGCCGCCATGTTGATATCCGGGACGATCGGCTGGTTTGTGCTGGTCTCCGGGCAACCGGTGCTCGATGTGGTGTTCTGGCGCTGTGTGTTCGGCGCCGGGACGTTGCTGCTGATTTGCGCAGCATTCGGCTTTCTGCGTCCGGGCATTCTGACCCGCACGACGTTCCTGTTGGCGGTGCTCAGCGGGGTGGCCATTGTCGGCAACTGGGTACTGTTGTTCGCCTCGTATTCACGGGCTTCGATTGCCATCGGCACCGCGGTGTACAACGTCCAGCCGTTCATGCTGGTCGGTTTGGCGGCGCTGTTTCTTGGCGAGAAAATCACCCTGCAGAAGCTGTTCTGGCTGGTGATTTCCTTTCTCGGCATGCTGGCGATTGTCAGTGCCCATGGCGGGCAAGGCGAGGGTGGCGGCGACTACTTGCAGGGGATCGCTCTGGCACTGGGCGCGGCGCTTCTGTATGCCATCGCTGCGCTGATCATCAAGCGTCTGACCGGTACGCCGCCGCACCTGATCGCACTGGTTCAGGTCTGCACCGGGGTGCTGCTGCTCGCGCCGTTCGCGCACTTTCACGCGATGCCGCAGGCGCAGAGTGCCTGGTTCAGCCTGCTGACATTGGGCATCGTGCATACCGGCCTGATGTACGTGTTGCTCTACGGTGCCATTCAGAAACTGCCGACGGCACTGACCGGCGCGCTGTCATTCATCTACCCGATTGCCGCGATCTTCGTTGACTGGTTCGCCTTCGGCCATCGCCTCGAAACCCTGCAATGGGTTGGCGTGGCGGCGATCCTGCTGGCCACCGCCGGGATGCAACAGGGCTGGGGTTTGAAGGCGCGGGCCGCTGTAGCGGCGCGGCCCTAGATGGGCTTGATCAGGCCTTTGAACAGACCTTTGAGCTGCTGGTTACCCGCATCGACCAGATGATTGTCATCGAAGTACAGCGGTACACCGTCCCTGGAACCCATGCAGTTGCCGTTCGGGCACAGGTACGGCGTCGGGTCGATCACTGAAGCGTTGCAGCGCCGGGCGACCGTTTCAATGGTGTAGTTGGCGATCCTGTTGCGCTTCCCGTAATCGAGCAGCGAAATCGAAATGTCTGCCGTCTGCTGGAACAGGCGCTGGTTCAAGTTCAGGCCTTTATAGACGCTGAACGGCATTTCCGGAATTGGCTTGACGATATACACCGGATGATTTTCAGCGATCGCGCAGACGGTATTGGCGTACTCGGTGATGTAAGCATCGATAAACGCCGATTCGCCAACCAGCGGGCTGTCAGGGAAGTGAATGCGCCAAGGGTTGTTTCTGCTCGGGTCGGCATACAGCGCTGCGCGACTGAACAGCACCACCGGCACTTCCTGGAACGAGTCTTTCAGCACTTGCAGCTTTTCGTGGTTGAACGCGCGGCATTTGCTCTCCAGATCCTTGTCGCGCATGGCGAAGTTTTGCAAAGCCGGGCAACCGCCAAGCGACCAGGACAACGCGGCTTGCGGGTTATCGATTTGCACCGCCGCCGCCGTAGACTGGGCGTGGCTGTCGCCAAACAGAATCACCGAAACATCACCCGTCCCCAATTTGCAGTCCGCCGCTGCGTAGGCATTGGGGTAGCACTCTTGTGGATAGAGCTTGCTGGTGTACTCCGGTTGCCCAAGATCGACGAAGGCGAGGCGGGCGTCGGGGTATTTCTTCACCAGCGAGGCCGATAGGGCGGACAGCCCGATGACGGCCACGGTCCACGAAGCAAATTTGAGCAGTGTCCGCGGCGCCGTCGTGACTTTGCTGACTCTCGATTCGATAAGGTAGTACGAGAGGGCCCCGAGCACCAACGAAAGCACGATCGCGCCCAGCACATGAGGCCAACTGCTCAACAGACCGCACAGATACAAGAGCACCACCAGCGGCCAGTGCCACAGGTAAACCGAGTAAGAAATACTGCCGATAAATTGCATCGTGTGATTGCGGCTGAACACCGACTGCGTATTGCCGTAAATCACCAGCATCGTACCGAGGACCGGCAGCAGTGCGAGATAACCCGGCCACAGATCATCCTGCGAGAAACACAGCACACTGGTGAAAATCGCCAGCAGACCCAAACCCTCGCAGATCGAGCCGTTGCGGCTGCCCAGACGCAGCGGATACAGAAAAACCATCCCGCCGGCGATCATTTCCCAAGCGCGAGTGGGCAGCATGTAGAAGGCGAAGACCGGATGAGTCTTGCTCAGCACCACCGAGGCAGCGAACGACAACAAGGCCAGCGCTATCAGGGCAACCCGGGTTTTTTGCGCACCCAGGAATTTGTAGAAGCCCATGATCAGCACGGGATAGAGCAAATAGAACTGCCACTCGACCGACAGTGACCAGGTGTGCAACAACCAGTTTTCGTGCAGGGGGGCGTCGAAGTAGTTGCCGTCTTTGGCGAAGGTGAAGTTGGAGCTGAACAGCAAGCTGCTTTTGAGGGTTCTGATCGTCTCGCGGAAGTCTTCCAGCGGCAGGTACACATAGCCGAACATGAGCAGCACGATGCACAGGGTCAGCAGCGCCGGAATGATCCGTCTGGCCCGCGACGCGTAGAAACCTGGCAGGGAAAAGCGCTGTTGTTGCAGGCCGTTGAAGATGAGGCCGGTCATCAGAAAACCGGAAATGACGAAAAATACGTCAACGCCGGCAAATCCGCCGCCGAAACCCGGGATCTTGAAATGAAACAGCACCACCGAGAGCACGGCGAGCGCGCGTAACGCGTTGATATTCTTCCTGAACAGCATTTATGCATCCATGTCCACATCCGTTGTGGGCCGCATTGTAGTGATCATGTCGGCTTTGTTACATGGATTTTTTACTGCTCAGATGTTCCAGCGCGGCGCCGACTTGGCCAGGCGCTGGCGCATTTCGCCGATATTGGCCGCCAGTTGCCGGGTCAGCAATCGGTAACCGTCCAGCGCGTTATAGACCGGTGCATCAAGGCTGGCGTCGGCCAACTCCAGAGGCCGCTCCAACCGCTTGGAAGCACCGGATTTCAAGGCCCGCGCCATGCCGATCAGTTGCACGCGAATCAATCGGTGCTCGGCCTTCAACGCCGACTGCAGATGGGCCATGGCTTCGCGGTCGCTGGCATTCGGGCGAGTGTTGCCGAGGATCTCCAGCGTGCTGACGCACATGCGCAAGTTGCGTTGAATCGCATCCAGTTCCGTCATGGAAATCTTCACTTCCTTGGACACCGACGGCATCAGCGAGCGCAGTTGCACCATCACCGTGGAGACTCGCCCCATCAACTTCAAATGCTCATCGGCGCTGATCGCTTCGCCGCTGATGATCCGTCCATACAACGTGGCGCAGTCGCGCAGGGCGTCCGCCAGGTTGTAGCGCCACGAATACACCGCGTACAGCGGCAAGGCGAAGGAAAACGCCAGAGCCAGGGCGATGCCAATCAGGATATCGACTCCGCGCCACAAACCGTCAGTGATCGGGTTGTCGCCATGCCCGGCGACAATGAACACGGTGATGCCGGCGAGCAGGGCGGTATAACCGCCCTTGCCGATGGCGTGATAGGAAAAGAAGCCGCAAACCACGGCCATGGCGAAGTAGGTCAGCCACGGCATGCCGAGCAACGCCTGCTGCGCCACCAGCACCAGACCGACGCCCGCGCCAATCAGCGTGCCGGTGGCGCGTTCGGCGGCTTTCTTGCCGATGTTGCCGTGATGCTGCAAACCGCCGATCACCACCAGCATGGTCACCGACGCCCACTCGCCGTGGGGCAGGTTGATGCCGGTGGTCAGCACAATCGTTGCCAGCAACCCCAATGCCACCCGCACCGCATGGATCAATCGGGCGTGGCGGTAGCGCCGGTACGGGTCCAGCAGCGGACGCAGGATTCGGCGCAACAGCGGTGGCAGTCGGTGGGTGCTGAACGTACTCAGTGCAAGGCCCTCGTCAGAAAATGTAATCGGTGGTCAGGAAGCTCGAATCGCGCCCGCGAATGATCTCGCTGATCAGATCCTTGTTGCTGTCCTGGAATTTGGTCGCCACCAGGGTGCGGATCGAAAACACCCGCAATGCATCGTGTACCGACAGCGTGCCCTCAGCGGAGTTCTTGCGACCGTTGAACGGATACGTGTCCGGGCCGCGCTGGCACTGGGCATTGAGGTTGATCCGCCCGACCTGGTTGGCAAAGGTGTCGACGAGGCGGCCGACAGCTACCGGGTTGGTGCCGAAGATGCTCAACTGCTGGCCGAAGTCAGACTCCAGCACATAGTCGATCACGGTATCGAGGTGGCGGTACGGCACGATCGGCACCACTGGGCCAAACTGCTCTTCCTGATACACGCGCATCTGCGGATTCACCGGGTACAGCACCGCCGGATAAAAGAACGATTCGCGCGATTCACCGCCATTGGGGTTGATCACCTCAGCGCCCTTGCTGCGCGCATCGGCCACCAGCCCATGCAGATAGTCGACCTTGCCTGACTCCGGCAGCGGCGTCAGCGACACACCGCTGTCCCATGGCATGCCCGGTTTCAGCGTGGCCAGTCTGGCGTTGAATTTTTCGATGAAGCTATCAACCACATCCTCATGCACGAAGAGGATTTTCAGCGCGGTGCAGCGTTGGCCGTTGAACGACAGCGAGCCGGTGACGGCTTCGCTGACGGCGTTGTCCAGATCGACTTCCGGCAGGACGATACCCGGGTTCTTCGCGTCCAGGCCCAATGCGGCACGCAAGCGGTGCGGTTTGGGGTGCAACTTCTTCAGGTCGCTGGCGGCCTTGTTGGTGCCGATGAATGCAAAGATGTCGATCTTGCCGCTGGCCATCAGTGCGCTGACGGTTTCGCGGCCGCTGCCGTAGATCACGTTGATCACACCGGTCGGGAAGCTGTCGCGGAACGCTTCAAGCAATGGACGAATCAGCAACACGCCGAGCTTGGCCGGTTTGAACACCACGGTGTTGCCCATGATCAGCGCCGGGATCAGCGTGGTGAACGTCTCGTTCAGCGGATAGTTGTAAGGCCCCATGCACAGTGCCACGCCGAGCGGCACGCGGCGGATCTGCCCGAGGGTGTCCTGTTCCAGTTCGAAACGGCTGGAGCGGCGGTCGAGTTCTTTGAGGGCATTGATGGTGTCGACGATGTAGTCGCAGGTGCGATCGAACTCTTTTTCCGAGTCCTTGAGATTTTTGCCGATCTCCCACATCAGCAACTTGACCACCGCATCGCGCTGCTGGCGCATGCGGCCAAGGAACGCTTCGACGTGCTGGATACGCTCGGCCACACGCATGGTCGGCCACAGGCCCTGGCCACGGTCATAAGCGCGGACGGCGGCATCGAGGGCGGTGAGGGCGGTGTCGGCGTCGAGCAGCGGCGTGCTGCCGAGGATCACTTGTTCGTCGCCGTTGTCGCTGTGCAGATAGACAGGGCTGCGCACGGTGGCGAGCGGGCCGTCCCAGCGGCGCAACTGGCCGTCGACCAGATATTCGCGTTGTTCGATCTGGCCGTCGAGACGGTACTTTTCCGGGATGTCGCTGACAGAAGGGAACAGATTGCCAAGGATGTTTGCTGTGGTCATGTCGCTACCCCGTGTTGATGTCCGCGTGTAAATCAAAAAGTCTGTACAGGTTATACGCCTGAATGCGCCGGAATTTAAACCCGCAAATGTCACCCGAATGTCACGCAAAGGTGCAGAGCAGAGCAGCAGGAGTGACATGAATCTCATTGTGGGAGGGGGCTTGCTCCCGAAGACGGAGGGTCAGCAAGTCCATTTTTGGCTGGCACACCGCCTTCGGGAGCAAGCCCCCTCCCACAGTTGAATTGTGGAGGTTCGGAATTGTTCGGCTGGCCTCGTATGCCCCCCTCACTGTCCGGCAAAGCCCTCAGCCGTCTGGTGCGGCTGTCTTAAGGTGTGCTCACCACAATAAGCGCCATCCCCACGCGAGGATCGTTATGCGGGCAATCCGATTCACTATGTTGCTGGCGCTGGCCGTGGCGCTACCCGGCTGTGGCGACGAAACCCAAGCGCCGACAACAGCTGCCAACGCCACACCGTCCGATCCGGCACTGGCGCAGATCTACACCAACAGCTGCCAACTCTGCCACGCCAATCCCGCCGCCAACGCGCCGCTGACCGGTGACCGCAAAGCCTGGGCGCCGCGCATTCAGCAGGGCGCCGATACGCTACTCGACCACGCCATCAACGGTTACAACGGCATGCCGCCGATGGGCCAGTGCGTCGAGTGTTCGCAAGACCAGTTCCTGCAATTGATCGGCTTTATGGCCGACCAGCCTCTCCCACAATAAGGGTGCACGCATGACGATGGATCTGACACGGCGTCAGTTGTTGCAACGGGCGAGCATCATCGGCGCGTTCAGCGCATTGGCGAGCAACCCGGCCCTGGGTCAATTGATGCGCGCGCCACGGCTGATTCCCTGGCGCAACTGGTCGGGCGGACAAAGTTGCCTGCCAGCAGCGCGGCTGGCGCCGAAAAATCTGGATGAACTGACGACGGTGATTCGCCAGGCCCAGGGCAAGATTCGCCCGGTCGGTTCGGCGCATTCCTTCAGCGCTTTGGTGCCCACCGACGGCACGCTGTTATCCCTGAGCTATTTCAGCGGTCTGCTCGACCACGACGCGAAAACCCTGCAAGCCGCATTCGCCGCTGGCACACCGATGTCGCGCATGGGCGTGCCGCTCAAAGATGTCGGCCAGGCCCTGCAAAACATGGCGGATATCGATTACCAGACCCTCGCCGGGGCGATTGCCACCTCGACCCATGGCACCGGCAAAAACTTCCAGTCCTACTCGGCCCATGTCTGCGGCATGCAACTGGTGACCGCCAATGGCGACGTGCTCGACTGCGACAGCCAGCGCCATGCCGAGGTGTTCAACGCCGCTCGCGTCTCCCTGGGTGCGCTTGGCGTGGCGACAAAGATCCGCCTGCAAAACCGCCCGGCCTATCGCCTGCGCGAACGCCAATGGATCGCCAAGACCGAAGCGTTGCTGGAAGACCTCGATAACAACACCCGCGAAAACCAGCACTGGGAAATGCTCGTCGTCACCCATTCCGACTACGCCTTGTCCATCGCCCTCAACGAAACCGACGACCCGGCCACGCCGCCGATCAGCCCCGAAGAGGAGGGCGGCAACGAGTTCGTCACCCTGATCGAAAAGATCGACAAGTACGGCAGCGACTTTCCCGAGCTGCGCCGCACGCTGCTCAACAGCCTGCGCCATCTGGCGAGCTTCGATGAGCGGGTGGGCGACTCGTTCGACATCTACGCCAACGTGCGCACGGTGCGTTTCAACGAAATGGAGTATTCAGTGCCCGCCGAGCACGGCCCGGCCTGCCTGCGCGAGATTCTCAAGCTGATTCAGGATAAGGACCTGCGCACCTGGTTTCCCATCGAGTACCGCTACGTCAAGGCTGACGATATTCCGCTGAGCATGTTCGAGGGTCGCGATAGCTGTTCGATCTCGGTGCATCAGCATTATCAGATGGATCATCACAACTTCTTCGCCGCCGTCGAGCCAATCTTCTGGAAGTACAACGGGCGGCCGCACTGGGGCAAGTTGCACACGCTGAATGCGCGAACCCTGCAACCGCTGTACCCGCGCTGGCGCGAATTTATCGATGTGCGCCAGGCGCTGGACCCCAGTGGACGGTTTCTCAATGCGCATCTGTCGTCGATTCTGGGGGTGAACTGATGGCGGTCAACCGACGTAATTTCCTCCTCGGCACGTTGGGTGTCGGCGCTGTATTGGTGGGCGTTGGCGCATGGCTAAGGCCGGGTGATCGCGGCGCGCCGTATAACGAATACTTCCGCGCGCTGAACCGGGAACTGAAGGAAAAAGGCCCGATGCGCCCGGTGCTGCTGATCGACCTGGATCGCCTCGATCACAACATCGATGTGGTGATGCAATCGGTGAAGCGCAGCGCCAAGCAGTTGCGGCTGGTAGAGAAGTCTCTACCGTCGCCGGGGTTGTTGAGCTACATCGCGCAACGTGCCGGGACGCAGAAGTTGATGTCGTTCCATCAGCCTTTTCTCAATCACGATGCACAAGTGTTTTCACAGTCGGACATCCTGCTCGGCAAGCCGCTGCCGGTGCGTTCGGCAGAGCTGTTCTACGAAAGCCACAAAGGCCCGTTTGATCCGGCAAAGCAACTGCAATGGCTGCTCGACGGCCCTGAACGGTTGCAGCAATACCTCGCGCTGGCTAAGGGGTTGGGCACGCGGATGCGCATCAACATTGAACTGGATGTGGGCCTGCATCGTGGCGGCGTGAGTGACGTTGAAGCGCTAGGGCAGATGCTCACGTTGATCAACGCCAACCCGCAGCATCTGGAGTTTGCCGGGTTCATGGGCTACGACCCGTTCGTGGGCATGGGCGTACCGGGGATTCTGGGTTCGCCCGAAGAGCTGTTTGCCAAGGTCATGGTGATTTATCAGCGCTGCGTTGATTTCACCCGGCAGCAGTTCCCGGCGTTGTGGCACGACGGCCTGTGCCTGAACACCGCCGGCAGCCCGAGTTATCGCATTCATGAAAACGAACAGCTGAGCACGGAAGTCTCGGTGGGCACGGCGATGCTCAAGCCGACTCACTATGATTTGCCGTCGCTGGTCGAGCACGTGCCGGCAGCCTACATCGCCACGCCGGTGTTGAAGAGCACGGGCGCGGTGAACATCCCGGCGCTGGATGACAAGTCGAAACTGTTTTCCTGGTGGGATCAAAATCAGCGCCAGACGTTTTTCATCTACGGCGGCAACTGGATGGCGGAGTTCGAATCGCCGTCGGGGTTGCAGAGCAACGGGGTGTATGGCCGTAGCTCGAATCAGGAGATGGTCAATGGCTCGAAAAATGTGGGCCTGACCGTGGAAGATCAGGTCTTCCTGCGCCCGACCCAGACCGAAGCGGTGCTGCTGCAATTCGGTGATTTGCTGGCGGTGCGTGGCGGCAAGATCGTCGATACCTGGCCGGTCTATACCTGACCCCAACCCACCGTAAATCTCCCTGTGGGAGCGAGCCTGCTCGCGAAAGCGTCCTGTCAGTCACCCTCTACTTGACTGGCACACCGTATTCGCGAGCCTGCTCGCTCCCACAGGTTTAGTGTCGTCTGTTAAATCTCGAGCAATCCTGTAATGAAGCTTTTATGACAAAAGTTCGGTAGCACATCGCCAGTCCGGTCATGCCTATGTAACGCGCTTGAGGGGCCCAACGGGGCGCTTTTCACAAGCCGAGGCGGGACGCCGGGAGTGAGGCAATGGGGACTATGGAACGCTACTCGAAAGTGGGCATGCAGGAACTCGATCAACGCCTGTCGAAGATCGTCGAAGCCGCGCGCAAGAAGCCGGTTTCGGTGTATCGCTACGGCGCGCCGTGGGTCTGGATCGTCTCGCAGGATGACTGGCAGGGCGCCTTGAAAGAGGTCTCCAGCTACATTCCGCCGGGCCATTCGCTGGTCTTGCTGCGCCCGCAGATCGACGACTTGCTCGACGCCCACCGCGACCTTCTGCACAACCTCAACGCCGAACCCGGCCGGCTGATCCCGGCGCAAACGGTCATGCACATCCTGCTTCTGCAACTGCTGTATTCGGTGCCCAGTGAGCAGCAGCTCTACGAACAGCTCAGTTACAACCTGCTGTTCCGCTGGTTCGTTGGCCTGGGCCTGCATCAGAAAGTCTGGAGCTTCAACGCCCTCAGTCGCGACATCGCCACGCTGCTCAACAACCCGCAGGCGGTGCAACTCATTCAAAAAATCATCGGCGAAGTGTTCTGCGGTGCCTTGCTGCAAATGCCCGAGTTCTCCTTGAACTTCGCGCTATTGCACACGTGGCTCGGCAAACACGCCTGCGCTTCGACAGCCAGCAACTGACGCAACACACAAGGTGCACAAGCGCCAACAGGTCAACGCGAATTCAGGGGGTAGTGTGGAACCGATTTTCAAGTCACGGCTGGCGCTGTGGGGCTGGCTGCTGGTGACGGCGGGCGTGCAGCCGGCATTGGCCGAGGAGGCCACCGAAAACGCAGCGGCGCAGCGTCTGGTCGACGTCAACGAATACTTTGTGCGCGGCAACAGCGTGCTCGATGCCCGGGCGATTGAAGAAGCGGTGTACCCGTTTCTCGGCCCGCAAAAAGGCATGAACGATATCGAAGGCGCCCGGGATGCCTTGCAGAAGGCCTATCAGCAGCGTGGCTATCAATCGGTGTTCGTCGAACTGCCAGAGCAAGCCGTGGCGGACGGCATCGTCTATCTGCAAGTCAGCGAAACCAAGGTCGGCCGGGTGCGCGTGGTCGGCGCCAAACACTATTCGCCGCTGGACATCCGCGACGAAGTGCCGGCGCTCAAGGAAGGCGAGGTACCGGACTTCGCCAAGGTTCAGGGCGAACTGGCGCAACTCAACAAAACCCCGGGCCGCCAGGTCATGCCGCTGGTGCGCGAAGGTCAGCGCCCCGGCACCATGGACGTCGATTTGCAGGTTGAAGACCAGAGCCCGTGGACCGCCAGCGTCGGCCTCAACAACGATTACAGCGCCGATACCGAAAAACTGCGTGCCGTCACCAGCCTTGGTTACAACAACCTCTGGCAACTCGGCCACAGCCTTTCCCTGACTTACTTCACCGCGCCACAGGACACCGACAACGCCAAGGTCTGGTCCGGTTCCTACACCGCGCCACTCACGGATCGCTGGAGCGTGCAGTTCTCCGGTTACCAGTCCGACAGCAACGTCGCGACCATCGGCGGCAGCAACGTGCTGGGCAAGGGCCATTCCTACGGCGTGTCGGCGATCTACACGCTGCCGTCCAGCGGCAGTTGGTCGAACTCGCTGTCGGCCGGCATCGACTTCAAGGACTTTGACGAACGCCTGACGCTGTCCGGCGAAAGCGACAAAGTCCCGTTGCAATACGCGCCATTCACCTTCGCCTACAACGGCTATCGCTACACCGAAAAGAGCCAGCTCGGCCTCGGCCTGAGCCTGGTCGCCGCCACACGCAGCCTCTTCGGCTACGGCAGTTCCGACGAAGACTTCGACTACAAACGCTACCGCGCCAAGCCGAGTTTCGCCGTGCTCAAGGGCGACACGAATTTCACCTGGACCTTCGCCAACGACTGGCAGAGCGCGAGCAAAGCCGCGTTCCAGTTGGCCTCGGGGCCACTGGTCTCCAATGAACAATTCTCCGCCGGCGGCGCGACCTCAGTACGCGGCTATCTGGCCGCCGAACGCACGGGTGATGACGGCTACTTGCTGAGCCAGGAACTGCGCACGCCATCGCTGGCCAAGTACGCCGGCACGTGGATGCAGGACTGGCGTTTCTACGCCTTCGCTGAGGGCGCGCGGTTGTACCTGCGCGACGAACTGCCGGATCAGGACGCCAATTACGCCCTGGCCAGTGTCGGCCTCGGCACCCGCGCCAGCCTGAGCAAATGGCTGTCCGGCAGCCTCGACTGGGGCTATCCGCTACTCGAAGGGCCGAACACCTCGAGACAGGAATCGCGCCTGCACTTCAACCTTCAAGCCACTTTCTAAAGGAGCACGTACATGCAGCGCCTCTTCCTTTCGTTGTTGATCTGCCTGGGCTTCGTGCTCCCGGCCACGGCTCAGGCCTGGTGGCAGGACGACTGGCATTACCGCAAACAGATCGCCGTCGACACCACGCCGCAAGGCGCAGCAATCAATCAGGCCCTGGGCCGCACCGCGCTGCTGGTGCGTCTGCACACCGGCAACTTCACCTTCGACGGCGTCAAGGAAGACGGCTCGGACCTGCGCTTTGTCAGCGCCGATGACAAGACCGTGCTCAATCACCAGATCGAAAGCTTCGATGCGCTGATGGGCATGGCGCTGATCTGGGTCGATGTACCGAATGTCGAGGGCGGTCAGCGCCAAGACATCTGGATGTATTACGGCAACCAGAAAGCTCCGGCCACCGGCAACGGTCAACTGACCTTCGATCCGAATTACACCGCGCTGTATCACTTCGACGGCGCCACCGGCACCCCGGCCAAAGACACCACCGCCTACGGCAACACCGCGCAAAGCGCGACCGGCGCGGCGATTGACGGCGTAGTCGGGCGGGCCTTGCAGTTCACCGGCCAACCACTGCTGTTGCCGGCCAGTCTGTCGTTGCAGCACAACGCTGGCAGCGCATTCACCTTCAGTGCCTGGCTGCGCCTGGATCAGGCCAATGGCGAACAACTGATTCTGGCCCGCCGGGAAGGCGCCAACAGTCTGCTGGTCGGCGTCAATCAAGGCGTGCCGTTCGTGGAAATCGACGGCCAGCGCGCGGTCGCCACGCAACCGCTCAATCCGGGCCAATGGCAACACGTCGCGCTGACCGCCGAAGGCTCCAAAGTCACCCTGTACATCAATGGCCGCGAAGGCACGACACTGGCGGTCGCGATGCCCGCGTTCAACTCGGTCATGGCCATCGGCGCGGATCTTTCCGCCAGTGCCTTGCAGCCATTCGTGGGCGCCATCGACGAACTGCGTCTGTCGAAAGTCGCCCGTCCTGCGCCGCTGATCCTGGCCGATGCCACCTCGCAAGGTGCCGAGTCGAAACTGGTGGCTTACGGCGTTGATGAAGAACAGTCCGGTTACGGCTTCGGCAGCCTCGGCTTCCTGCTCAATGCTGTGCCAGTGGACGCCTGGGTGATCATCGCCGTGCTGGTGCTGATGATGTTCCAGTCGTGGATCATCATGCTGCGCAAGAACCGCACGCTCGGTCGCGTCAGCAAGGCCAACGAAGCCTTCCGCGAGCAGTTCGCCAAGGTCGGCACGCGTCTGGAAATGTTCGCTGACGACGCGCAACTCGCTCAGCGCCTGCAACATTCGTCGCTGTGGCGCCTGTATCTGGTGGCGGTGAAAGAGATCCGCACCCGCCGCGAGCAGGGCGCCGATACCTCCTCGGTTTCCGCTGCAACCATCGAAGCCATTCGTTGCTCGATGGACGGCGTGCGCACCCGGGAAAACCAGGCCCTCAGCTCGAAACTCTCGACCCTGTCCAACGCCATCGCCGGCGGCCCGTATATCGGCCTGCTCGGCACCGTGCTGGGGATCATGGTGGTGTTCCTCGGCACTGCGATGGCCGGCGACGTCAACATCAATGCGATCGCCCCCGGCATGGCCGCGGCGTTGCTGGCCACGGCGATGGGCCTGTTCGTCGCGATCCCGGCGCTGTTTGGCTACAACCGCCTGATCACCCGCAACAAGGAAGTCAGCGCCGACATGCGCGTGTTCGTCGACGAGTTCATCACCCGTCTGGCGGAGATGCACGGCGAGAGCCAGTTCAGTGAGGCGGCGCATCAGCGCGGCCATCACGCCAACCACTCCGTACCGGCCTGAGGAGCACTGACATGGCGTCCGTAAATGCCTCCCACGACGATGACGAAGACGCAGCGGTGGACAGCATCAACATCACCCCGCTGGTGGATGTGCTGATGGTGGTGCTGGTGATGTTCATCCTCACTGCCACCGCGCAGGTCTCCGGGATCCAGATCAACTTGCCCAAGGCCAGCGCTTCAGTGTCCTTGTCCGAAGCCAAGACCAAGGCGATTTCGGTCAACGATGGCGGGCAAGTGTTCCTCGATGCCTACCCGGTGACGCTGGCCGAACTGGAAGAACGCCTGCGCATCGAGAAGGCGCAGAGCCCGGACTTCCCGGTGATCGTGCGCGGCGATGCGACGGTGCAATACCAGAAAGTCATCGAAGTGCTGGATCTGCTGCGCCGGCTCGAACTGTCCCAGGTCGGTCTTGTGACCGGCAAACCGACGCAGGGCTGAGTGATGACCGCACAACTCCCGATCGAGCCGCTGCCGGTGAAGCCGTCGCCACTGCGCTTTGTGAAGTGGGGCGCCGGGCTGCTGCTCGGTGCCATCGCCGCGTGGTTCCTCTGGCAGTGGGCCAACGACATGAGTGGCGTGCGCCGCGAAGCACCGAAAGTGCCGACGATCATTCCGTTGCCGCCACCGCCGCCACCCGAGAAGCCGCCAGAGCCGGAAACCCCGGTGGAAGAAAAAGTCGTCGAGCCCGAGCCAACGCCCGAACCCGAAGAGGTCAAGCCCGAAGAAGAGGCGCCGCCATCGCCGGCGGACGATCTGGCCAACCCGATGCAAATGGACGGCGATGCGCAGTCCGGCAACGACGCCTTCAACATCGGCGCGGGCAAGGGCGGCGGCATGGCCGGCGCTGGGGGCGGGCGCTTGGGTAACGGCACGTACAGCCAGTTCCTCGCGTTCACCTTTCAGAAGCTGCTGCGCGAGAACCCCGAGCTGCGCAACCTCGCTTTCACCCTGCAGGCCGATGTCTGGCTGAGCAGCGTCGGTGAGATCACCCGGGTCGAGCTGATCAAGTCCAGTGGCAACCCGCAAATCGATACCCAGGTTCTGGCGGCACTGCGCAACGCGCCGCACTTAAGTGAACGGCCACCGGCCTCCATGACTTTGCCTGTACGCCTGTCCCTGCAAGGGCGGCGTCCGGGTTAACCGAATTCTTAGATTTTTGCCAAAAGGAGTTGTGTGCAGATGATTTCCAACGTGAGTCGATTGTCCCTGGCGGCCGGCATGGTCATCGCGACCCTGGTCGGTCAGGCCGCAGCGGCGCCTGCGCCCTCGGAGAACGCCACGATCAATCTGATCCGCTTGCTGGTCGAGCAGGGCATTCTGAAGCAGGACAAGGCTGACGCCCTGATCGCTCAAGCGCAGAACGAAGCGGCGCAGGCCAAACAGGCTGCCGCAACCACGGCGGTGGCGGCAGGCCCCGTTGCAGCGCCGGGCGATGTGCGCGTGCAATACGTGCCGGCGGCGGTGCGCGACCAGATCCGCGATCAGGTCAAAGCTGAAGTCATGGCCACCGCCAAGCAAGAAAACTGGGCCGCGCCCAACACCTTCCCGGACTGGGCCTCGCGCATCAGCTTTGACGGTGATATTCGTCTGCGTGACGAATCGCGCTACTACTCGGGCAGCAACAGCAACGAAATCGTCGATTTTGCCAAACTCAACAACAACGGCCCCTACGACGTGAACCCCAACAGCAGCACCAACCTGCCGCCGTTGCTCAACACCCGCGAAGACCGCGAAAACCTGTTCCGTCTGCGCGCACGGCTGGGCATGAAAGCCGTTATTTCGCCGGAATGGACCGCCGGCATCCGCATCGGTACCGGCTCCGACAACAACCCGGTGTCGACCACGCAGAACCTCGGCGGCGGTTTCGCCAAGAAAGACATCTGGCTCGATCAGGGTTACCTGAACTGGAAACCCACGGATGAGCTGACCCTGACCGGTGGCCGCTTCGCCAACCCGTTCATGTCCACCGACATGCTGTATTCCAACGACCTGAACTTCGACGGCGTCGCGGCGATTTTCGACCACAAACTCAATCGTGATTGGGGCGTGTTCGGTACCGTCGGCGCATTCCCGGTGGACTACACCAACGACACCGCCAGCAGCAACGGTTTTGACAAGGAAGAGAGCGACAACAAATGGCTGTACGGCGCGCAGATCGGCGCCAAGTGGGCAATCAACAGCAACAACCGTTTGAAGGGCGCACTGGCTTACTACCGTTTCGACGACATCGAAGGCCAGCGCTCCAGCCCTTGCACTCCGTGGGCCGGTGCCCCGGGTTGCGACAGCGATGGCAGCCGCGCGGCGTTCATGCAGAAGGGCAACAGCGTGTTCCTGCTGCGTGACATCACGCCAAACCCGCTCAACCCGACGACTACGCCGCAGCCGCAATTTGTCGGCCTCGCCTCCGAATTCAACTTGCTCGACCTGAACATGGTCTGGGATGCCGACCTGCCGGAAGACTTCAAGCTGCGCAGCCAGGGCAACTACATCCACAACCTCGGTTACGACGAAGGCGATATGCGCAAGCGTTCGGCCGGACAGGTCGTCAACAACCTCAACAGCAATGGCGATATCGAAAGCGGCGCCAATGCGTGGATGGTGCAGTTCACCCTCGGCAATGCGCTGGACCTGAAGAAGCAGGGCGACTGGAATATGTTTGCCGGCTACAAGTACATCCAGCCGGATGCCTTGCCGGACGGCTTCAACGACTCGTCGTTCCACCTCGGCGGCACCAACGCCAAGGGCTATTTCATCGGCGGCAACTACGGCCTGGCGAAGAACGTTTATGCGACGGGTCGCTGGATGAGCACGGAAGCGGTGTACGGCGCACCGTTCGACATCGACGTCATGCAGCTTGAGATCAACACGCGCTTCTAAGGCGCCGGGAGAACGATCATGCACGCACGAGTTTTACTGCTGGGGCTGAGTTTGTTCATCGCCCAGAACGCTAGCGCCGAAGGCATGGAAGAACGCCTGCGTACCCAGTTGCGCAGCACCACTCAGCAGTTGCAGGCCCTGCAAAGCCAGCAGGCCCAGGCCAGCGCCGCGCAACTGGCGGCGCAGAACGAGGTCAAGGCCGCGCAGGCGCAAATCAAGCAATTGAGCGCCGAACTGGCCAAGGCCAAAGGCGTCGCCGAGCAACTGGCCGGGCAACAACAGAGCCTGCACAGCCAGGCTCTGGCGCAAGTCGCGGCCAGCGCTGAGCAGACCGGCAAGTTCAAAAAGGCCTATGACGAGTTGCTGGTCATGGCCCGTGCCAAAGAGGCAGAACGGTCTAAGCTTCAAGCGCAATTGGCTGAACGTGACACACAAGTGCAGCAATGTTCAGTCAAGAATCAGCAGATGTACGGCGTCGCCAAACAGATCCTCAGCGCCTACGAAACCATCGATGTGGCCGAGGTGATGAAGATTCGCCAGCCCTTCGCGGGCAGCGCCCGGGTCAAGTTCGATGAACTGGCCCAGGGGTTCGGCGACGAGCTCTACAAGACTCAATTCGACGCGCCGCAAGCCGCGCTCTCGCACTGATTAAAAGCCTGATAAACAAGGAAGAAACAATGACTCAATTGATCAGCCACGTTTCCCCGCAATCGTTGACCGACGTCCTGCAAGCCGCCGGTTATCGCGTCAACCAGACCGAACAGAACGGCATCGTCCAGTTGCTCAGCGCCAGCCAGGGCATTGGCTACGCCGTGCGCTTCGGCAACCCGGCGGTGGAGCAGGGCAGCTATGTCGATTTCACTTTCAGCTGTGCGCTGCGGGTGCAGGGTGAATTACCGCAGGGTGTGGCCGAGCAGTGGAACGCGACCCGTCGTTTTGCCCGCTTGTCGTTGCAGGGCGAGTTTCTGGTGATGGAGATGGACGTGGTGCTGGCCGCCGGCGTCAGCAACGATCACCTGCGCGGCAACCTGGAATTGTGGGATCGCCTGTTGCAGGAGTTCATCGTTTACCTGCGTGACTTCAGTCAGGCCGCACAAGCCTCATCGGCAAATGTGGCCGTTGCCGAGCAAGAGGAAGTCGCGCTGTGAAAAAGCCTGCCATGGTGATCGGCGCTGGAGCAGTGGCGCTGTTGGTGGTAGCCGTGGCGCTGGTGGTGCGGCCGGGCAGTGACCCGGTCGCCGCCCAGCAATCGTCGCCAGTGGCGGCGGTTGCTGGCGGGCCAGCGGTGGCGCGGTTGGGTAATCAGCAGGTGTCGCCGCAGGAGTTGCAGGCGTTACTGTCGACCGTCGCGCCTGAAGCCCGTGAACAACTGCGCGCTAATCGTGAAGCGCTGGAACGCTGGATTCGCACGCGACTGGCGGAAAAAGCCGTGTTGGAGCAGGCCGATGCGCAGGGTTGGGCGCAGCGTCCGGACGTTGCGCGGCAGACTCGCGCGGCGACTGAGCAGATTGTTTTTCGCGATTACCTGCGCGCCGTCAGCGAGGTGCCGGCGGATTACCCGAGTGCGGCCGATTTGCACAAAGCCTATGACGCCGGCAAGGCGAATTGGCAGACCCCGGCGTTGTACCGGGTCAGCCAGATTTTTCTTGGGGTGAACGAGCCGCAGAACCTTGAAGCCGTACGCAAGCAGGCAGCGGATTTGAGCAAGAAGGCGCAGGCCACACCGGAGGACTTTGCCGCACTGGCGAGCCAGTATTCGCAGGACCGCGTCACCGCCGAGCGCGGCGGCGATAGCGGCCTGCAACCGTTGCAGCAGCTGGTGCCGGAGGTGCGCGGTGCGGTGGCACGGCTCAAGGTTGGCAGCGTGTCTGAGCCGGTGCAGAGCGCGGCCGGGTTTCATGTCATCAAGCTCACCGAGCAGCAACCGGCGCGTACCGCGACGCTGGATGAATTGCGCGATCAACTGACCCAGGCCTTGCGGGCCCAGCGTCAGGAGCAAATTGCCCAGGCGTATCTGGACGGCATGCTCAATACCGCGACGTTGAGTATTGATGGGGCAGAACTGAACAAAGTCCTCGAGGAAAAACAATAGTCCTGATGCAGCGCAAATCCCCTGTGGGAGCGGGCTTGCTCGCGAAAGCGTCGGTCAATCCAATATCGTTGGTACCTGACGCACCGCATTCGCGAGCAGGCTCGCTCCCACATTTAAACCTAGGCGTTTTCCAGTACAAAGATCGACAGGGAGTCATCGATGTCATTCACCGAATCCGCAGGACGACAGGGCGGCGCCGAGTTTCGCTGGGCGCAGGACGCCAGCGAACCCTGGCTGTCACACGCCGCGACCATCGACGCCGAGGTCGCGCAGTACTTTCTGGTCAGTGCCCGTTGCGGTTGCTTTATGCAAGCAGCGCGCAGCCTGAACGTGCGTTCGACCCTGTTGCGCAAACAATTGGCGCAGCTTGAGCAGGCACTCCAGCATTCCCTGTTCAGCTTTCAGGGCAGCGCCTTGAGCCTGACCCGCGAAGGTCAGCAGTTGCAGGCAAAACTGCTCGCCCTGGCCAACGAGCGCAAACTACCGGTGGTTGAACAGCCGCTGATCCGCCTGGCCGTCGCCGAATCGATCCTGCACGACATCCTTGGCCGCGACCTGATTGCGCTACTGCGCCGCAATGCCAGCGTACGCCTGGAAATCATCGCCCTTGACAGCGAACTGTCGCTGCGTGCGGTCAGCGCTGACGTCGTCCTGTGGCTGGCCCACGGCGAGACGCCGCTGCCCGGCCCGGCCTTCGCCACCAATCCACCGCAGCCCTTGGCGAGCCTTGACTACTTGCCACACATCGCCAAACGCTACTCCCGCGTCACCGCACGCCCTGACAGCCCCGACGACCTTGCGGATTTCATGCTGGTGCAATGGCAACACGATCGGCAGATCGACAGCTTCCGCCCGTGGAATGAACTGGTCGAGCAACGTCTGGCCGGCGTGGTGCAGATGCAATCTTATGACCTGATGCTGGAAATGATCCGCTGCAGTGCGTGCATCGGTTTGCTGCCGGCGTACATGAGCCGCTACGACCGCGGACTGGTGGCGTTGCCGGGTTTGTTCAGCGAACCGATGCAGCTTAAGGCATGGCTGGCGGTGAACATCGAGTCGCAACATATCGCCGAAGTGCAAACCTTGGTGGAACTGATTCACCACACGTTCAACGAACGCCAGGAATGGTTTCAGCACTGAGCCCATTTCCTCCTGAAACCCGAATCCCCTGTGGGAGGGGGCTTGCTCCCGAATGCGCTGGACCATTCAAGGATGAGGGGGCTGACCCACTGCTTTGGGGAGCAAGCCCCCTCCCACATATTGATCTCGCCAGATTCGAGGTTTGCGGTTTAGAGTGGTCGGCCACACATCGATCCAGGACGGATCTGCCATGCCCGAGCACAACCCCACCATTGATCTCGAACGTTTCAACGATTCCCACGTCGAGGCTGTCACCGCGCTGTACAACGACCCGGCCGTGGCCCGCCAGGTGCTGCAGATGCCGTTTCAGTCCGTCGAGGTCTGGCGTCAACGGGTGATGGCGGATAGCGAGCGGGCGTTGAAACTGGTGGCGCTGCATCAGGGCGAGGTGATCGGCCATTTGGGCCTGGAGCACTATTCACGGATTCGCCGCAGCCACGCCGGCAGCTTCGGCATGGGCGTGGCGGTGGCCTGGCAGGGCAAAGGCGTGGGTTCAACGTTGCTGGCGGCGGCGCTGGATGTCGCCGACAACTGGATGAACCTGCACCGTGTCGAACTGACGGTGTATGCCGATAACGAAGCGGCCATCGCTTTGTACCGCAAGTTCGGGTTTGAAGACGAAGGGCTGTTTCGCGACTACGCGGTGCGCGACGGGCAATGGGTCGACACCCTGAGCATGGCCCGCCTGCGCCGCCCGCCTAAAGCCTGACTCAGTCACCCAGCGCGAAGGCCACCGCCGACTGCGCATGCAGTTCGGTGGTGTCGAGCAAGGGCAGGGTGCTGTGTTCGGGTTTGATCAGCAGGCCGATTTCCGTGCAGCCAAGAATGATCGCCTGGGCGCCGCGCGCGGTCAGGGATTCGATTACTTGCTGGTAAATCTTGCGCGACGATTCGCTGATCACTCCGACACAGAGTTCGTCGTAGATGATCCGGTGTACTTCCTTGCGCTCTGTTTCGTCCGGCACTAACACGGTCAAACCCTTGGCGACCAGGCGTTGCTTGAGGAAATCCTGTTCCATGGTGAATGCGGTGCCGAGCAATCCGACCGTGCGTGCATCTATGTTCAGAGCCGCCTGTGCGGCCGGTTCGGCAATGTGCAAAAACGCAATGCTGATCGCCGCCTGAATCTGCTCGGCAACCTTGTGCATGGTGTTGGTACACAGCACCACGCATTCGGCGCCGCCGGCTTCGAGCCTGCGCGCCGCATCCACCAGGATCGCCGCCGCATCGTCCCAGCGCCCGGCGTGCTGGGCCTGTTCGACGGGGCCGAAGTCGACGCTGTACATCAGCACCTGCGCCGAGCGCAATGGGCCGAGGCGATCACGCACCTGTTGATTGATGATTCGATAGTATTCGGCGCTGGACTCCCAGCTCATGCCGCCGATCAGACCGATGATGCGCATTGGGTTTTCCCTGGTTATGAAGGTTGGGCTGCGACAGAGTGTCCATTTGTTCAAGGGCGCATGCCAGTGCAAAGCCAACTGTACCGTCGATCCTTGTGCAAAGTGTCCCGGTGTCGGCTTTCGAGGATAAACGTACGGCAGCGCTTCGATCTGTCACTATCGACTATCGCAGGCTCTCTCCCGAGGAACGTACCGATGAACGACGTACAACAGCTGGGCGAAATGCTTCGTCACTATGCCGAGAGTGAGGCGCACAAGAAGCAATTGTTCGAAACGCAGTCGCAGGCGTGGGCAGCCCGCATTACCGAATTGTTCGGGCAGATCCAGCAATGGCTGGAACCGGTGCAGGCACCGAATCTGCTGGAGGTCAGCCGTGAGGCGTATGTCGCCTTCGGTCCGAGCACGCCGGTCGAGACTTCGACCTTCAAGACCGAGAAGCTGACGATCGTGATTGCCGGCAAACCGGTGGAGTTCGTGCCGGATGTGATGGGCAGCGCGGGGCAGATTTCACTGGCGGTGATGGGTTTGACGGCGGCGCGCTACGGCAGTATTTCGCTGGTGGGGTTGCCGAGCGGTGAGTGGCAGTGGCGCAAGACCAATGGTTTGAAGGATCCGGATACGTTTGCCTTCGACGCAAACTTCCTCGCTCAACAGTTGCAGAGCCTGATCCCTCGCGACCGTACCTGAGCCCCCAAGAAAACACGCATTCCCCCTGTAGGAGCTGCCGCAGGCTGCGATCTTTTGATCTGTTTTTTTAAACGCGAGATCAAAAGATCGCAGCCTGCGGCAGCTCCTACAGGAGGTTACATCTCCAGATTGACCCACCCCGGCTTCGCCACCTCCGGCGCCACCGCTTTCACGGTTTTGCCAGTAGCCAACTCAACCCGCCGCGCCACCTCCGGATCATCGGCAAACGGCGTAAGGCTCGCATCATCCAGGCTCTCGGCAGTCTCATGCCGCAAGCAGTACTCCACCGCCAGCCACAAAAACACCACGCCCAACCCATTCAATAAGATATCGAACATCACGGGCTCCCTGCCTCAGGCGATCTGCGCTTCACTGCGCGCCAGCGCTACGTCGGCAACCCGCACCGTGCGCCACACGTTGTAGGCCATCAACAGCATGCCGCTGAGGAAAAACACCCCGCCGGCAAAGCGCACGATGAACCCCGGATGACTGGCTTGCAGCGCTTCGACGAACGAATAGGTCAGCGTGCCGTCCTCGTTGATCGCCCGCCACATCAGGCCTTGCGTGATGCCGTTGACCCACATCGACGCGATGTAAAGCACGGTGCCGATGGTCGCCAGCCAGAAGTGCAGGTTGATCAGCGGCGTGCTGTACATCTGCTCGCGGCCGAAGACTTTCGGCACCATGTGATAGGTCGCGCCAAATGTGATCATCGCCACCCAGCCCAGCGCCCCGGCGTGTACGTGGCCAATGGTCCAATCGGTGTAGTGGGAGAGGGCGTTGACGGTCTTGATCGCCATCATCGGTCCTTCGAAGGTCGACATGCCGTAGAACGCCAGCGACAGGACCAGGAAGCGCAAGATCGGATCGGTACGCAACTTATGCCAGGCGCCCGAGAGCGTCATCATGCCGTTGATCATGCCGCCCCAGCTCGGCGCCAGCAGGATCAGCGACATCGCCATGCCGAGTGACTGCGCCCAGTCCGGCAACGCGGTGTAGTGCAAATGGTGCGGGCCGGCCCAGATGTACAGGGTGATCAGCGCCCAGAAATGCACGATCGACAGGCGATACGAGTACACCGGCCGGTTGACCTGTTTCGGCACGAAGTAATACATCATCCCGAGGAACCCGGTGGTCAGGAAGAACCCCACCGCATTATGCCCGTACCACCACTGCACCATGGCGTCGGTGGCCCCGGAATACACCGGATAGGACTTGAACCAGTCCACCGGAATCGACAGGTGATTGACCACGTGCAGCATGGCGATCACCAGAATGAACGCACCAAAAAACCAGTTGCCGACGTAAATGTGTTTGGTTTTGCGCTGCACCACGGTGGTGAAGAACACAATGGCGTACGCGACCCAGACCACGGCCATCCACACCGCGCCGGAGAATTCGATCTCGGCATATTCCTTGGTGGTGGTGTAACCCAGCGGCAGGGTGATCAGCATGACCACGATCACCGATTGCCAGCCCCAGAAAGTGAACGCGGCGAGTTTGTCCGAGTACAGCCGCACCTGGCAGGTGCGTTGCACGGCGTAGTAACTGGCAGCGAATTGCGCGCTGCCGGCGAAACCGAAAATCACCAGACTGGTGTGCAGTGGTCGCAAGCGGCCGAAGGTTGTCCATTGCAGGTCCAGATTCATCTCTGGCCAAACCAGTTGCGAGGCGATCCATACCCCCATCGCCATCCCGACGACACCCCAGAAAACCGTCGCGATAACGAATTGGCGGACGACCTTGTAGTTATAGGCCTGTCCGATTGTTGCTGTGCTCATGGTCAGTTCATCCACGGTTGCAAAGTCTTGCCAGGCCACCCGGTCTGGCATGGGTTGCACTGTAGGAATAACGCCAGAAACAAAACAGGCTCAGGAAAATTTCATTTATACGGATCAGATGGAAGTGCTGCCTGCGGCGTTCTGCCGCGCCCTGATATGGTTTTTATACGTTCAGGTGAATCTGTAACGAACTGCGCCGTTCGGCCATAGTCAGGGAAAATCCACAGTTTGATCTGTGATCAATCCTGATGAGGTGGCAGCAGCATGTATCAATACGACGATTACGACCGCGCTCTGGTGTTCGAGCGCGTTGCGCAATTCCGCGATCAGGTCGAGCGCTTCATGGCGGGCGAGTTGAGTGAAGAGGAGTTCCTGCCGCTGCGTCTGCAAAACGGTCTGTACATGCAAAAGCACGCCTACATGCTGCGTGTGGCCATTCCCTACGGCACGCTCAGTGCCGAGCAAATGCGTACGCTGGCGAGCATCGCCAGCGATTACGACCGTGGTTACGGTCACTTCACCACGCGGCAGAACATGCAGTTCAACTGGATCGAACTGGCCCAGGTGCCGGATATCCTTGACCGCCTGGCGCAGGTCAACATGCATGCGATCCAGACCTCCGGTAATTGCGTGCGCAACATCACCACCGAAGCGTTCGCCGGGGTCGCAGCGGACGAGATGATCGACCCGCGTCCGTTGGCGGAGATCCTGCGGCAATGGTCGACGATCAACCCGGAATTCCTGTTCCTGCCGCGCAAATTCAAGATCGCCATCTGCTCGGCGAAGCAGGATCGCGCAGCAATCATGATGCATGACATCGGCCTCTACCTTTATCCAGGTCATAGCGGGCAAATGCTGTTGCGGGTGATTGTCGGCGGCGGTTTGGGGCGCACCCCCATCCTGGGTCTGCAGATCCGCGAAGGCTTGCCGTGGCAGCATTTGTTGTCCTACGTCGAGGCGGTGCTGCGCGTGTACAACCGCCATGGCCGGCGCGACAACAAGTACAAGGCGCGGATCAAGATTCTGGTCAAGGCGCTGGGGATCGAGGCGTTCGCCAAAGAGGTCGAAGAGGAATGGCAGCACCACAAGGACGGCCCGGCGCAACTGACCGATGCCGAGTATGAGCGGGTCGCCAGTGCGTTCGTGCCGCCGATCTATCACACGTTGCCCGACACCGATCTGGACTTCGGCACCCGCCTGGCCGAGAGCCCGGCCTTCGCCCGTTGGGTTGCGCGCAATGTACAACCGCACAAGAAACCGGGGTACACCAGCGTTGTGCTGTCGACCAAACCGGGCCTGGCCGCACCGCCGGGCGATGTCACGGGGGGGCAGATGCTGGCGGTGGCCGATTGGTCGGAGCGTTTCGGTTTTGGCGAAATCCGCATTGCCCACGAGCAGAACATCGTCCTGCCGGATGTGCCGAAAGCCGATCTGTATGCGCTGTGGCAATTGGCGTGTGAGCGAGGTCTTGGCAGTGCCAACATCGGCCTGCTGACCGACATCATTGCCTGCCCCGGTGGCGATTTCTGCGCACTGGCCAACGCCAAGTCGATCCCGATTGCCCAGGCGATTCAGGCGCGTTTCGACAATCTCGATTACCTGCATGATCTTGGTGACATCAGCTTGAATATCTCCGGCTGCATGAACGCTTGCGGCCACCACCACATCGGCAATATCGGCATCCTTGGCGTCGACAAGAACGGCAGCGAGTGGTACCAGATCACCCTCGGTGGCGCGCAAGGCAAGCACAGCGCGCTGGGCAAGGTCATCGGCCCGTCATTCAGCGCCGCCGAAGTGCCGCAGGTGATCGAGCGGATCATTGGCACCTTCGTGCGCTACCGCGAGAGTGAGGAATTGTTTGTCGACACGCTGGCGCGAATCGGCCTGGAGCCGTTCAAGGAGCGCGTGTATCCGAAAGCGCTGGAGGTCTCGGCATGAACAATCTGCTGCGGCTGGAGCAGGGGGTGGCGCGCATTGAAAGGGCTGATCCGTGGATGCTGGTTCGCGAGCCGTCGACGCCAAGGCCTGCAGGGTTGTTGATTCTGCCGCTGGCCCATTGGCTGCAATCGCCGTCGACCCACGCGGTGTGGCTTGGGCCGGACGATGAGGTCGAAAGCCTGGTGCCGTGGCTGGCGTCGCTGCCGCTGATCGCGCTGGACTTCCCCAGCTTTCGCGACGGCCGCGCCTACAGTCAGGCGTATCTGCTGCGTAGCCGTTTCGGCTGGGCAGGGGAGTTGCGCGCGATTGGCGATGTGTTGCGTGATCAACTCAGCCATATGCGCCAATGCGGGTTCGACAGTTTTGCCGTGCGTGAGGACAAGTCGGCGGAGGATGCGCTGAAGGGACTGGCCGGGATGAGCGTGTTGTATGGGCGCTCGGTGATCGAACCACGCCCGTTGTTCCGTCGGCGCTGACGATCTTTTGATCTTGCTTTTACCACCGGGGAAACCCTTAGAACCTTGGCCAATCGGGCATTTTTCCTTGGGTCGATGCTGGCCTTTTGGTAGAGTCGCGCTCGCCAGCGGGTTTTCGGCTGGCCGATGGAACCGAAGAAGGGAGTCTGATCAGTGAGTCCGGGCAAGAAAATCCTGGGCCTCACCGCGTTGCTTTTGATGCTGACGCTGTGGGCCAGTTACTTTTATGTATTCAAGGAAAACCGCGACGGCCAGCTCGGCGGTGTCGGCGAAAGCACGGCGTGGTGCGGTACTCCGCCGTCCACCGAAGCGGCGTTGCTGGGCAAGGACCAACTGACCTTGCGCGTGACCAATAACCTGCGCGGCGAGTTCATGCTCAGCGGTTCTCTGGTGGTCTCCGAACGCACCTTCAACCGTTATGACCTGAGCCGCAACGAACTGCGCCTGCGTCTGGAGCCGTTGCAGTGGTCCTACGGCGCTACGCCGATCTTCCTTGAACAGGTCAAGGTTCAACCACTGAGCCGCAACCTCTCGGCCACCAACAAAAGCGCCTACGCCGAACTTGAACCTCGTCCGATCGGCGTTCAGGGCCAGGTCACCGAGTTTCCCTTCGACACTTACCGCTACGGCTACAAACCGGTGCTCTATTACCTCAAGGGCAGCGAGCGCATCGACCTGCGCTTCAAGAACATCACCACGTTGATGGAGATGTCCAACACCTTCACGCCGATCCAGAAGTACAACCGCGTCGACTATATCAACGAGAAAAACTCGATGATTCGCGACGATGACTACAAGGCCTACGGCCCGCACGAATGCGCATTCAGTGTCGAACGCAAGGGCTCGTTCAAGGTTGTGGTGCTGTCGCTGCTGCTGGTGCTGTGCCTGCCGCTGTTGCTGGTGTTCTACCGCAATGAGCCGGGAATCGATTTCCTCGCCACGCTGGTGGGTGTTGCCGTGGTGCGGGTGCTGCTGATCGGGCCGGTGCAGGACTTCCAGCTGTACAACATCGACTTCCTGTTTGGAGCGGCGATTTTGCTGGTGGGCACGGTGTCGCTGATCAAGGCGATGCGGATCAACAGTCGGCGTGAGATGGCGCTGAGAAGTGGCGAAACTTCCTCCTGGTAACACACTACCCCCTGTAGGAGCTGCCGAAGGCTCGGGCCGCGATCGGAGTCATTGCGGCCCAAAGGGGCTATTTCAGCTCCGGATCCCCCATATTCATCTTCTTCCACCCCTGCAACAGCACCTGCGCCTTGGGCTCCTGCCCACTGTCGAGATACCACTGAATCAGCGACAACCGCGCATTGCGGTTCGCCGGTTGTACCTTGAGCAGGCCTTCCAGCACCGCACACGCCTCATCAACCTTGCCACTTTCATGCAACGCCACCGCCAGCACATAACCGTACTGAGCGTTCTGCGGCTCCAGTTGCGCGGCTTTTTTCAGCGGTGACATGGCCTCGGCCGCCTTGCCCGCGCGGATCAGCGCCAGACCTTGGGTGTGCTGCAACAGCGCCGCGTCCGGATGCTGCTTGAGGCTGTCATCCAGCAGGGTCTGCGCCTCCTGGCCACGACCATTGGCTTCCAGCCATTGCACCAGCGTGACCAGCGCCGGGTAGAAGTCCGGATCGCGTTTGAGTGCCGAACGCAACAGACCTTCGACGTCCGAACCACGGCCACTGGCCTGATACAACATCGCCAGATTCAGATTGGCCTCGGCACGCTCCAGCAGACTCTTCTGCACCGCTTCGTACTCGGCAATCGCCGCATCCCAATTGGCTTGCGCCGCACCGAGCCCGTTATTGCGCGCAACACTCAACAGATCCCGCGCGGCAACGATGCGCACGGCTTTCACCGGATCGCCCAGCAACGGCGCCAACAACGGCGCGCGCTCCGGCGGCGGCAGGAATGCACTGATCGCCCGCACGGCACTTTCGCGCACCTGAGGCGCCGGGTTCTTCAGATCTTGCGTGGCCAGCTTCAAGGCCTGTTCGCTCGGATACAGCGGCAACTGCGCGAGCAAGGTCGCGCGTTGGATCGCTGGCAGGTTGCTGCGCTGCAACTGCTCGTACAGCGCATCAGCAGCCCCCGGCTGGCCATTGCGGATCAGCCACAGGCTTTCGTCATAACGCGGTGCCTGCGGTGTAGAGGACGCACTCCACAACTTGAACTGCGCGGTGACCTTGTCGCCAGCCTTGCCCCGATGACAGTTCAGGCAGGCATCCGGTGTGCCGAGTTTCTGCGCACGCTCAGGGTTGGGAATGCTGAAGCTGTGGTCATGGCGCAAGTCGTTGCCCATGTAGAATTTGCCGGGCATGTGACAATCCACGCATTGCGAACCGGGCTGACCCGGTGTGTGGCGAGTGTGTTCGAAGGAATCGTAGTTCTTCGCTTGCAGGCCCTTGCCATCAACGCCCTCGACCGACGTCTTGCCGGCAGTGTTGTGGCATTGCAGGCACACCGCATTGCCCGGCGCCTTCAGTTCGGTGCTGTGCGGGTTGTGGCAATTGCTGCAACGCACGCCCTTGTCAAACATTTTGCTTTGCAGGAACGAGCCGTGTTCGAAGACCTCATCCTTGATCTTGCCGTCCAGCGCATACAGTTCACGGGTGAGGGTGCTCGGCAAGTAATCGTCCATCAAACGCTTGCCGACGGTATAGCCATCGCCCAAAGGCGCACGACGCGCGTGGCAGCGGGCGCAGGTTTCGATCTCGACGGTGGCGTTCTTGTCCTTGAGATCGACATCGAAACCCTGATGGATCAGATCAGTTTTTTTCTGCGTCCATTCCAAGTGATTTGATGCCGGCCCGTGACACGCCTGGCAACCGACGCCGAGGCTGTTCCACTGACTGTTGAAGGTATTGCTAGACGCATCGAAATTGCGCTTGAACCCGGTGGTGTGACACTCGACGCACATGAAGTTGGCGTTCTGGCTCGGCTTGCTCCAGTGCAACGGATTCTTGAAGTTGACGCCCTGGCCGGGGTAGAGGTGAAACCAGCGGTTTTTCTCTGTATCCCAGGCCACGCCGAGCGCCTGCAAGCGACCTTCGCCGACCTCGATCAGGTATTGCTGCAACGGCGCGATGCCAAAGGTGTAGGCGACTTTGAAATCGGCATTCTTGCCATCGATACCGGGCGTATTAACCCAGAACTCGTCGCCCTTGCGCGCGAAGCGTGTGGTCTCGTTTTCGGCTTTGAAGGTGACGTTGTTGAAGTCGCCGAGCATCGTTTCAGCGTTCGCCGGTTGCATCGCCAATTGGTGATGCGAGCCTTGCCAGTCCTTGACCTGTTCTGTGTGGCAGCCTTGGCATTGTTGCTCATCGACCATCGTTGCCGCTTTGCTCGCCAGAGCGTGTTGCGGTTTGGCGGGCGCCGCGACAGGCGCGCTGATCGGCGCCGGCTTCAGCGGTGCCGATGCAGGCTTGAACAGAAACCAGCCGATGCCCGCTACGACGGCGAGCAGCACGGCGATGGTGATTGGGAACAGGTACTTTGAAATGGAAGGTTGCGTCGAATCAGGGTCAGGTTGTGCTGTTTTATTTTTATGCTTGGGCATTGCGACTTCCGTAGTCCAGGTGCATTTGCCGTCTGGCGTGCGTTCAAGCTCGGTGCAGCTTTGCCGGATGCTCGGCGTCTGTCAAATGACGCTTGTGATCCGCCGCGCAGCCCTGCGTGAATATTGTGCTTTGCCATCGCAATTACTGCGGTTTTAGCTATACCTGTAATTCCCCCGGGCAAAGTTTTTGGCCTTCTGACAGGAGTTACAGCATGAAGCTAGCAGTGATGATGGGCACGCTGTGCATTGCCACCGTCGCAATGGTGGGTTGTTCCAGCAAAACCGTCGACCCGAAAGAGTACTCAGGCTTTCTCAAAGACTACAGCCAGCTCAAGGAGGCCAAATCCCCGTCCGGTGCCGAAGTGATGCGCTGGATCGATCCAAAGGTCGACATCAAGAAATTCAACAGTGTGTACATCGAGCCGACTCAGCTTTACCCGAAACCGCAACCGAGCGCGAAGATCTCGCAACAAACCCTCAATGGCATCACCTCCTACTACGATCAGGCGCTCAAACGTGAGATCGGTAAAGACTTGCCGCTTGCCACCGGCCCGGGCCCAGGCGTGATTGTGGTGCGTGCGGCGATCACCGCCGTCAGCAGCTCGACCGAAGGCCTGCACGCGTATGAAGTGATTCCGATCGCCCTGGTCGCCGCTGCGGTCAGCACCGCCAGCGGTATCCGCGATCAGGAAACCACTCTGGCTACCGAAGCGGTGTTCCTCGATGGCGCCAGCAACAAAGTGATCGCGCAAGTAGTACGCAAAGGCACCGGCAAGCCGTTGGAAAATGACTCGCAGGCGATGTCGGCCAATGACGTCAAACCTGTGATCGATGGCTGGGCATCGGACCTGCGTCAGTCGTATCTCAAGTTGAAGTCCGGGTCCAAATAATTCAGCGCGGTTGATGGCCCCATCGCGGGCAAGCCCGCTCCCACAGGGTTCGGCGTTGTGAATACGATTGTTGACTCACATCGATCCCTGTGGGAGCGGGCTTGCCCGCGATGGCATTTGCTCAGGCGCTACATCATTGTCCGATAAACCAACGGAAATACGGATTTCCTCCATCCCAACGCATCACCTTGCGCATATCCCGCCCCCACGCGTCCCGATCTCCTTCATAGGCATGTAGACTCGCCCGATAGAACTGCATCAAGCGCTGGCGATGGGTTTCCATGCGCTCATTGAACCCGGCATCGGCATTCACCAGCGGCGGCGGCTGATACAGGTCCAGCAGCGCCGGCAACACCCGGGTGATCTCCTTGCTGCGCACCCACGGTGCATATTCGATCCGAGGCTGATCGTCGGTCACCGCAGGCGCATCGGCGGCAAAGCGTTCAAGCCCGGCGCGATCGGTCACCCAGGTCGCGAGCAGGGCGGCGGCTGAACCGATGCCGACATCCTGCAAGGTGCTGCGCACGCTGTCCTGCTGGAATCTCTCGGTGATTTTCGCCGCGTCCAGGGGCATCGGTTGCAGCGAGCCCACCAGCAACATCTCGTGGAATTCGCTGGTCCACAGGGAGGCGTAAGGGAACACATCAAGGAAACTGCGCACCAGTGAGCGCGAGTCGTCGATGTTCTGCGTCGGCAATGGCAGCCACTGCGCGACGATGCCCTGTTTCTCCAGGCGACTCGCCGCCAATTGATAGAAATCCCGCGAATACAGATTGACCACGCCGGCCGCAGAGGGCGGTGGCGGTTCGAGAGTGATCAGGTCATAGGTTTGCGCGCTGCGCAGCAATTCCTGGCGTCCGTCACGCAGACGCACATCGACGCCGGGATCGCTGGCGGCGTTGAAGTTGCCCTTGAACAGCGGCGCGGCTTTGACCACCGCCGGCAACAGTTCGGCGACCACCCGGTGTTCCAGCCCCGGATAGCGCAGCAGGGCGCCAGCGGTGATGCCGGTGCCGAAGCCGATGACCAGCGTCGAGCGCGGTTCGCTGCTGTGGATCAGCAGCGGCAACAGCGCCTGAATGCGCATATAACGCAGGGAGGGCATCGCATCGCCGGTGTTCGACACGCCTTGAATGTACAAACGGTGGAAGGTGTTCTCGCCACGCCCTTGCGCCACCACCGCCACAGTGCCACCGCGACCTTCTTCGTAGAATGCGAGCGTGCCGTTGCGTGCGCCGGGCAACAGGCTGGCGAGTTTGTTGACCGGGGTGGACACCGCCAAAACAACTGACAACAACCCAAGGGCAACCACGGCCTGGCGCCGGCCTTTCTTCACATGATGGCCCTTGCGCACCGCAAAGTAGCCGATGCCGGCGGCGATGATCGCCAGCAGCCCCAAAGTGCGCACCAGCCCCAGCAACGGAATCAGCAGGAAGCCGCAGAGCATCACCCCGACAATCCCGCCCAAGGTATTGAACGCCACCACGGCGCCGACATCACGGCCGACGCGCGCCTGACCGACACTCAGACGCAGCGCCAGTGGAAACGCGGCACCGAGCAACAGCGTCGGCACAAACACGATGCTCAATGCTGCCACTGCAAAGCGTGCACTCATGCCGGCCAACTCACTGGCGCCCAGGCTCAACAGCCACATTTCCACCTGACTTTGCGCGATCACCAGCCAGCGCCCGAGCACGGCGATTTCCAGCAAGGCGACCAGCCCTGCGCCGGCTATCAGCAAACCGAACACGCCCCACGGATCACGGATGCGTTCGACCCGGCGAGCGAGCAGGGCGCTGCCCAGAAACAGCCCGGTCAGATAGGTCGCCAGCACCACGGCAAACGCGTAGGTGCGAGTGCTCATGAACTGCACGATCGATTGCGACCAGACCACTTCATAGCCCAGTGCCACGCCACCGACGATGGAATACAGCCACAGCGCCGAACGGTCCGCAGCTTTTTCCGCGTGACGTTTGACGATGGTGGTGACCGGGGCATGATGTTGCCGGGCAAACCACAGCGCGCCGACGGCGGCCAGCAGATTGAGCATCGCGGCAAACAAGGCACTGCCACGTACACCGAGACTGGCGATCAACACGAGCGCGGCGAGCAGGGTGCCGACAATCGCGCCCAAGGTGTTCGCCGCATACAACTGACCGCCGGCCTTGCCCGGATCGGCGGCGAGCGAACGCACCAGCACCGGCAGGGTGCCGCCCATTAACACCGCCGGCAGGCCGACCAATGCGAACGGCAATATCCACGCGAGCAGGCCGACATGCTCTTGCAGCCAGGCAAACGGACTGGCCGCCAGGCTCATGGCCACGGTCGCGCTGACGCCGAGAATCGCCACCAGCACTTCCAGCCCGGCATACAGCAGAACCGGTTGTTGCAAGCGATCAGCCCAGCGCCCGAACAGCCAGCCACCGAGGGCCAGTCCTGCGAAAAACGCACTGATACCGGTGGTGATCGCATAGACCTCGACCCCGACCACCAGCGACAGTTGCTTGATCCACAGCACTTGATAGACCAGCGCCGCCGCGCCGGAGATGCACAGCAGCAGGGCGGGGATGAGCAGTGCTTGGGAGGTGGTGTGCGAAGCGGGTATGGCCGATGGCTTGCTGGCGATACGTGAGGACATGCGGAGACCTTAATTCAAGAGTAACCGTGACTGTGCGGGCCCCTTCGCGAGCAGGCTCGCTCCCACAGGGGATGCGTGGCGTACACAATTCCATTGTGGGAGCGAGCCTGCTCGCGAAGGGGGCCGACACGGTCCCAAGTCAAAAAACAGGGCCGCCCGCCGGTGGGGGCGGGCGGCAGTCTTGCGGTGTTACTGGGCAGCCGGAGCCGCTTTCATTTTTTCTTCAATCTTCGCGTCCACTGCAGCACGGATCTGGTCGATGCTGAAGCTCGCCGGTTTTTGGCTGGGCGGGAATTCGATGAAGGTCTGCAGAAAACGCGCAGCCTTGGTCGTTGCCACCGCGACGAGGTAAACGTTCTTGGTCGACCAGTCGTAGTATTGATCCGAGACCACGTCGGCGCGCTCATACGGGTCCATTCTCAAGTTGAATATTTTAGGTACACGCAACGGCGTGAACGGGTTGCTCCATACGGCGAAGCCACCCGGTGCACGCTGCTCGGCGAATACGGCTTTCCAGTTGCCAAAGCGCATCGAAACCAGCATGCCGTCGTCGTTGAAGTAGTAGAACTCCTTGCGCTCACCATTGGGTTTTTGACCGGTCAGGTAAGGCAACTGGTTGTAACCGTCCAGATGCACTTTGAAAGAGTTGCCACCGCTGGTCGGCGCCCAGCCCTTGAGCAGCTTGTTTGCTACATCGGTGTCGCCTGCGGCGGCCAACAGGGTCGGGAACCAGTCCAGGCCCGAGAACATCTCGTTGGAGACTTCACCGGCCTTGATCTTGCCGGGCCAGCGGACCATCGCCGGAACCCGGTACGCGCCTTCCCAGTTGGAATTTTTCTCGTTGCGGAATGGCGTGGTCGCCGCGTCCGGCCAGGAGAACTGGTTAGGGCCGTTGTCGGTGGTGTAGACCACAATGGTGTTGTCGGTGATTTTCAGGTCGTCGAGGGTTTTCAGCAGTTTGCCGACGTCGCCGTCATGCTCAAGCATGCCGTCTGCATACTCGTTGCCGGGCATGCCGCTCTGGCCTTTCATCGAGTCACGCACGTGGGTGAACAGGTGCATGCGGGTCGTGTTCATCCAGACAAAAAACGGCTTGTCAGCCTTGGCTTGTTTCTCGATGAACGCCTGCGCCGCCGCCGTGGTTTCGTCGTCGATGGTTTCCATGCGCTTGGTGGTCAGCGCGCCGGTGTCTTCGATCTTGCCGTCGGCAAAACTGTGAATGACGCCACGTGGCGAGTTGGCCTTGACGAAGTCCGGATCATCCTTGGGCCAATAGGGGCGCTCAGGTTCCTCTTCGGCGTTGAGGTGATAGAGGTTGCCGAAGAACTCATCGAAACCGTGGTTGGTCGGCAGGTATTCGTCCTTGTCCCCAAGGTGGTTTTTGCCAAACTGCCCGGTGGCGTAACCCTGCGATTTGAGCGCCTGGGCGATGGTGATATCGCGCTTTTGCAAGCCGACAGTCGCGCCCGGTGCGCCGACTTTCGACAGGCCGGTACGCAGCGGCGTCTGACCGGTGATGAACGAGGATCGGCCGGCGGTGCAGCTGTTCTCCGCGTAGTAGTCGGTGAACATCATGCCTTCTTTGGCGATGCGGTCGATGTTCGGGGTCTTGTAGCCCACCACCCCCATCGAATAAGCGCTGATGTTGGTCTGGCCGATGTCATCGCCGAAGATTACGAGAATATTGGGTTTTTCAGCCGCCGTGGCCGTAGCCGACAGCGCCAGGACCGAGGTCGCCACGAAGGCGAGTTTCGGTAGCCATTTGCGTATGCGAGTCATCTGACTTGCTCCTTTTCGCGGGGGGTCGTTTATTGCGACTAACGTTTATTGCAGCCCTGCAGCACGCTTTCTTATTGCACTTGCCCGGTGACCGTTGGCTCGAACGGGTAGATCCGACGCCACTCCGACGCCATGTCGACCACGGTCCAGCCACGGGAATTGGCTTCGTCCAGGGCCTTGTCGAGCCGGCCGATATCGGATTTTCGGTCGTACGCCCATTCGCGTTTGGCGTCGGTGTGATGCACCAGACCCATAAAGCGTTTGCCGGGACCAGCGGCTGTCCATTGCAGCATCTGCAGGTCGCCGTCGGAGTTGCCGAAGGCGAGGATCGGCCGTTTGCCGATCACCGCGTCGATGCTTTCCGGTTTGCCAGGGCCGTCGTCGTTATGCGCCAGTTTCGCTGTGCGCACGATCGAGGCCTTGCCGTCCTTGTATTGGAATGAAGTGATGAACGTGGTGCCGATTACCTGTTCCGGCGGTATGCCGTAGACCTTCTCGGCGAAGGCGCGCATGAACCCGGTGTCGCCGCCGGAGACGATGTAGGTCTTGAAGTCCTGTTTGCGCAGGTAGTCGAGCATCTCCAGCATCGGCTGGAAGATCATCTCGGTGTACGGCTTGCCCGTTTTTGGATGGCGCGCCTGACTGAGCCAGGTCTTGGCGTAATCATCGAAGGCTTCGGTGGTCATGCCGGTGTGGGTGGCGCCGAAAATCTTCAGCAAGCCGTCCATGCCCGCCGCAGCGAGGGCTTTGTGGTCGCTCTCCAGAACCGCTTTGAACGGCTGGGTGGTTTTCCATTCCGGATGCTGCGCGGCGGTGCGCTTGACCTCATCGAAGGCGAACAGCAATTCGAAATACGCCGGTTGTTCACTCCACAACGTACCGTCGTTGTCGAACACGGCGATGCGGTCGCCCGGTTTGACGAAGTCCTTGCTGGTCTGGTCGGTCACCGTTTGGACGAATTCGATAATGCTGCGCTTCGCCGGGCCGTCATTCCAAGACGGCAGCGGCTCGTTGGCCTGGGCGAGCAGCGGCAGGGCAAGGCCAAACAACAAAGCCAGTGAGAAACGTTGGCGGTGCAGGAGCGCAGTCGTCATGGGAAATCCTTCTCGTGAACGGGGTTGAGCGGACGCAGGGCCGGTGCCGGTTTTGCTTGCTGCTGTTCGGCCTGACTGTGAAGCGTAGACAATGATTCGCGCAGTTGAACGAGTGTTTGTTCGGTGCTCGGCTGACGCCCGTAAAGCCCGCGCAACAGGCCTTGCAGGCGCGGGCCGGCATCGACCAGTTTCAGACCCAGCCGACTACGGCGCAGCCACAGGTACAGCGCGCTCAATTGAGGAGGGCGGGCTTGCAGTTGTGCATCGATTTGTTGCCAGGCGAAGGCGGGCGATTGCTGCCACGCCCGTTGTTGCGCCTGCCGGCGCGCTTGCCGGTTTTTTCTGGCGCGGATGAGTGCAGGACGCAACAGATAAGCGGCGCCGACGACTGCCGCGAACAAGCTCAGCCACCAAAGCCGATGCGTGGAAAAATGCAGGCGATTCTGGCCCAGTTGCTTGAGGTCTTCGCTGATCGAGAAGACCGGTTTGTAGGCGCTGCTGGTCATTGCCTCAAACGTCACCGCCGGCACCTGCGCAGTGCGCGATTGGCGAGTACTGGCGTCCCACCACTTCACGTCAATGGCCGGCAAGGTGTGCGAACCGGCCTTGTCGATGCGGTAGGTGACGCTGTCGATGCGCTGACCGCCGAGGATGTCGCCGCGACCGTCGTCCAGAGAGGTGACTTGCGGGGTTTTGGTATAGCGGCTTAGCCCGGGAACATCACCGAGCGTTGGAATCGGCAGGGCCATCGCCAGTGCGCCGTCCGCTTGCAGGGTCAGTTGGCGGGTGAGGCTGTCACCGACTTTCAACGGGCTCGCCGAATGGGTGATGCTCTGAGTGAACCGCAAACCGCTGGCAATCAACGGCGTTTCCCCCGGTTTGAAACCCGGCGGCTGGGCGGCGCTGAATTGCACCGGTTGGCTTTGCGCACTGATTTCGCGGGTGGCCTGCCCGGGCGTGGCGAGCACGGTCAGCGCCGGGATGTCGAACCTGCGTGCGACGTTCGGGGTGATCAGGTAGCTGTAACGCAAACCGCTGAAGGACTGGCCGTCGATGGTTTGATTGAGGTGCTGGGCCTGACCGTCGGGCGGCATGACCAGGGCGCCGTCGAGTTTCAGGTCGGGCAGGGTGGCAGCGCTGGTGAACCAGGTGTCGGTGAGGACGTCGATTTGCAGTTCGATCA
This sequence comes from Pseudomonas baetica, assembly GCF_002813455.1. Classification (NCBI taxonomy): domain Bacteria; kingdom Pseudomonadati; phylum Pseudomonadota; class Gammaproteobacteria; order Pseudomonadales; family Pseudomonadaceae; genus Pseudomonas; species Pseudomonas baetica. The sequence goes on from NZ_PHHE01000001.1 coordinate 6,126,985, forward strand.
GGCCGCCGACCATGGCGCCCTCGGCGGGTTGCAGGTGGGCCTGGACTTGGAGTTGGGGTTCGGTGGCGAAAGCATTGAGGCTGAGCAGACTGAACAGCAGTAAGGTGCCGGCAGTTGTGGCGATTGAATGGGCCTCTTCGCGAGCAGGCTCGCTCCCACATGGGGGCTGTGTACGGCGCAGATCCTCTGTGGGAGCGAGCCTGCTCGCGAAGGCCACGACTCGGTTCATGGCCTGGCTCCCTGCTGATCCTGCAAGCTGAACTTCTGCTTGAGAAACGTCGCCGGCGAGGTGGTCAGGTTCTGCAACCACAAGGCATCGGACGCGGCCTGCTCAGTCTCCATGGCTTTGCTCTGGCCCTTGCCCGGTGCCTTGTCGAATTTCACCTCGTCGGGTTTGGTCTGCGGGGCGTTTTTCTCCGCGCTTTCAGTGTCCTTGAGCAACGCCTGCGCCAGCGCCAGATTGGCCGTGGCCTCGGGGAACTGCGGTTGCAGTTTCAAGGCCTGGGTATAGGCGGCAATGGCTTCATCGAACTTGAAGCGACGCACGTAAATATTGCCCAGATAGAAATAGGCCTGCGGCGTGTCCAGCCGCGCAAACGTCGCCAGCGCCAGGTCGTAATCAGCCGCGTGATACGCCGCGATACCTTTCCAGTACGGGTCGACAAACAGCGCGGCAGCCTGCGGCAGGTGCTGGTGTTCGAAGGCCCAGCGGCCCTGCTGATCGCGGGTGAAAAAGGCGTCGGTCAGGGCGTTGGCCTGCGCGGGTGCCGCAGGCCAACCCAAGCCAATCGCCAGTGCAAGCGCAGGCATCCAGTTGACGCTCCAACTCTTGCGCACACTGAACAGCGCCAACAGCAACAGCGGCCAGCACAGCCAGTAGCCGGTGTCTTTCCAGTGCAGTTCGCGCTGCTCGGCGCTGGCACTCTGGAAATGCTGCTGCGCGTGCAGTTCGATCCAGTCCAGATCGTCCTCATTGAGCGTCAGGCTGCCCAAGGGCGCATCGAGTGCAGAGGCCAGTTGCTTGAGCGCCGCCTGATCGAAACTGCCCAGTGCCGGGCGCCCGTCGGCATCCGTGCGCGGCTGGCGGTTGGCATCGTGGATGACTCCGCCATCCTCACTGCCAACCGCCAATACCAGCACTTGCAACGGACTGTCGCCCACCCGCTTGTCGAGGCCGTCGAGTTGTGTGGTGTCGGCGCCGTCGGTGATCAGCAGCAAACTGCCGGGTGTTTTTTCGGCGCTGAGCAAACGTTTCGCCTGATCGATCACCGCGCCGACGTCTTTGCCCGGTTTGTCGATCAATCCGCTGCCCAAGGCTTGAATGAAGGTGTCGAGCAGCGCCGCATCGTCGGTCGGCGGCAACACCATATGCGCGCTCCCGGCGTAGGCGATCAGCGCAGTACGGGCACCGGCGCGGCGCTTGATCAGGTTGTGCAGTGTGTGTTTCGTCGCTTCCAGTCGGCTCGGCTGCACATCGCTGGCATCCATCGACGGCGACAGGTCTACAGCGACAATCAACGGCGCACGATTCTCGAGAAAATCCGGTCGATCCTGTTCCCAGGTCGGCCCGGCGGCGGCGAGTGCACCGAGGATCAACAGCGCGCATAGCAGATGCACCGGGCGCAGGCGTTGATGGTCTTGCGGGGTGACCAGCAAATGCGGCAACAGGTGTTCGGCGATATTGCCGCGCAGGCGTCGTTGCAGGTCGCGACCGCGACGCCAAAGCAGCGGCAGCACGGCGCCGAACAGGGCGAGAAACAGCCATAGCGGACGCAGGAAATGGAAGTCGCTGAGATTGATCTCCATCTCAGGCCTCCTGTCGCTGACGAGCGAATGCCAGACGGACCCGCAGCAGCGCGCCGAGGTGATACAGGGCCAGCAGGGCCATCGCCGCACCCAGCGGCCAGTAAAACAACTCGCGTTGCGGTTGATGGCTGAGGGTGTTCACCTGGTGCGGGGTGAGGCGATCAAGAGTGCTGTAGACCTGATCCAGCGCAGTGCGGTCTTCGGCGCGGAAGAACTGGCCACCGGTGGTTTTGGCGATCTGCTCCAGCGCCGACAGGTTGACCTTGGCTTCGCCGGACGCGCTCGGGTCGCCGATACCGATGGTGTGAATGATCACACCTTTGTTGGCGGCCATTTCTGCGGCGTGATCCGGAGTGATTGCGCTGCTGGTGTCGTTGCCATCGGTGAGCAGGATAAGGACTTTTTCCTGCTCGTGGGCCTGATCCAGCAGCTTCAGGCTCAAGCCGATGGCATCGCCGATGGCCGTGTTGGGCCCGGCCATGCCGATGCCGGTGTCGGCCAGCAATAGCGAGAGACTGGCGTGATCGAGGGTCAGCGGTGCCTGCGGATAGGCGCCGCTGCCGAACACGATCAGGCCGAGGCGGTCATCCTTGCGCTTGTCGATAAAGCCTTGAACCACCTCTTTGACGGCGGCGAGGCGATTGATTTTTGCGCCACTGGCGTTGGTGAAATCTTCGGTTTCCATCGATTGCGAGAGGTCGATGGCGAGCATCAGGTCGCGCACCGGTTGTTGTCGTTCGATGGGCTTTTCAACGAACACCGGGCGAGCGGTGGCCAGCAGAATTAATGCCCAGACGAGTACGTTCAACAGCAATTGCCAATGATTGCGTCGGCTGCCGACGATGCCCGGCGCCTCACCGACGGCCCGGCTCATCGCAGCGAAAAACGGCACGCGCACGGCGCTGCGGGCCTCGTTGTAGGCGGGCAGATAACGGTAAGCCAGCCAAGGTAATGGCAACAGGAGCAATAGCCACGGGTAATCAAGCTGCCACATGGTGATGCTCCATCCAGTATTGGCAGGTATCGAACAGGGCCTGACGTTGCGGCGCGGGGAGGGCACGCAGGGTGGCGTCGGGGGCGTAGGCGAGTTGCGCGAGTTGTTTGCTGAAATCGGCCGGTAGCAGTTTCTTACAGTGTTGCTGCAAAAAGACTTGCCAATCCTCCCGCCCAAGCGTCGCGATCCCCTGTGGGAGCGAGCCTGCTCGCGAAGGCGGTGGCCCAGACACCATAGATGTTGAATGTGCCGGCCTCTTCGCGAGCAGGCTCGCTCCCACATTGATCGGGTTCCAGTTTGGGGATTGTGTGGGCATCGACAGGGCGACGCGTTTGAGCAGTTCCGGCAATTCACGCAAGGCATTGAGGTCATCACTGCGACCACGCAATTGCGCCAGACGCGCCAGGCCCTCACGCCGATAAGCGTCCCTGCGCCATTGCCGGTAACGCCGAATCCCGATCAACAACGCGGCCAATATCAGTAGGGCGAGCAACACCCACCAACCCCACGTCTGCGGCGCATAACTGACCGGCTCGGGCAGGCCCAGCTCTTTGAGCTGTTCAATACTCGGGATATTCGGGTTCATCGCCGTGCCCCGGCACTTTTACCCAGCTCGGCACGCAGTTGCGCATGGGCCTCTTCGGCGGTGCTGAACATCATCAGCGGCACCTGACTGCGGCGCAGCAGGGTCGCAACGTCCTGCAGCCGACCGCTGAGAAAGTCCCCCAGCGGTTGGTGCACGTTGCGTTTTTCCACCGCCAGTTCCACTTGCAACTCGCCTTGGGTGACCAGCAGCCGACCATTGCTCGGCAGCTTCATCGCCAGCGGGTCGTAGACCTGCAGCGCAATCACATCGTTGTGCGCCGACAATTGCCGCATCAGTTGCAGGGTTCGTTCGCCAGCCCCGGCAAAGTCGCTGACGATGCAGATCAAATGGTCGTGACCGGCCAGGGCAAGGCAGCGTTGCAAGACCTTGTCCAGTTGGTCCTCGTCTTCAGCGTCAGGGTTGGCCGCGTTCAGCGCCTGATTCTGTTCGGCGATACGGCTGAGCAATGCCTCCACGCGCTTACGGCTGCGCAGCGGCGCAATGCTGTCGATGCGCTGATCGTTGAACACCAGCCCGCCAACCCGGTCGCCGGCGTTGAACACCATCCACGCCGCCAGTGCCGCAAGTTCGGCGCCGAGGGCGGATTTGAAGCTGCGTTGCGAGCCGAAGAACATCGACATGCGCTGGTCGACGACGATCAATGCCGGGCGGTCGCGCTCTTCGGTGAAGGTGCGTACCACCGGTTTGCCAATGCGCAGCGACGCGCGCCAGTCGAGATGACGCAAGTCGTCGCCCGGCTGATAGCGGCGCAATTCATCGAAATTCAGACCACGGCCACGCAGGCGCGAGGCATGGTTGCCGGCGAGGATGCTGCCCCGAGGCTGTCGCGCCAGAAAACTCAGATCACGGGCCTTGAACTCCAGCGCCATCAATTGCGCGAGAGAGACGTAGACCAGGCCTTCGTCGTTCACGCCGGAATCGCCACTTTATCGAGAATCCGGTCGAGTACCTCATCGGCACTGACGCCATCGGCTACCGCGTCGTAGCTCAATTGCAGACGATGGCGCAGCACCGGGTGCACCACCGCCCGCACGTTGTCCGGCGAAACAAAGTCCTGACCTTGCAACCAGGCATCGGCGCGCGCGCAACGGTCCAGGCCAATACCGCCACGCGGGCTGGCGCCGATGGCAATCCAGCGCGCGAGATCTTCGTCGTAATCGGCAGGGTGGCGAGTGGCGTTGATCAGGTCGATCAGATAGTTGTCGATGGCCGGCGATACGTGTACCGCGCTGACTTCCTTGCGTGCGGCGAAGATCACCTCCTGCGACAGGCTGAAGCCTTTGGCGGGTGTGGTGCTTGCGCCTATGGCGAATTCTTCGTTGCGCAGCAGGCGCAGCACCTGACTTTCGTTTTCGGCGCTCGGGTAGTCGAGCAGCACCTTCATCAGAAAACGGTCCATCTGCGCTTCCGGCAGCGGATAGGTACCTTCCTGTTCGATCGGGTTTTGCGTCGCCACCACGATGAACAGTTCCGGCAGCGCATGACTGTTACCGGCCACAGTGATCTGGCGTTCCTCCATGGCTTCGAGCAGTGCCGCTTGCACCTTGGCCGGCGCACGGTTGATCTCGTCGGCGAGGATCAGGTTGCCGAACAACGGGCCCGGCTGAAAGCGGATTTCGTTCTTGCCTTCGACCTGATGCAGCACCTCCGCTCCGGTGATGTCCGAGGGCAGCAGATCCGGGGTGAACTGGATGCGGCTCATCTGCGCGTCGAGGTGTTTGGCCAGCGCCTTGACCGTGCGCGTCTTGGCCAGCCCCGGCAGACTTTCCAGCAACAAGTGACCGTTGGCCAACAGGCCGAGAAGGATCTGGCGGATCACCTGATCCTGACCGAGTACGGCTTCGGCGATGCTGGCTTGCAGGGCATTGAGGTCGGTAAGCGCAGTCATGGGGGCAGTCCTTTGTGTCCGGTCTAGAAAAAGGCCAGGGTCAGATTGACGCTGAAGCCGTTGCCTTCAGGGCGGTTCTTGGTGTCGAACTCCGGCACCCAGCGCGCGCTGACATTGGCCTGCGCATCGGCGAATTTTCCGGCCCAGCCGATCACCGGACCGGCACCCACCGCGCGTCCGCGATAGCCGTGCAGGAAATCGGCAGTGTCGCCTTTGTCATCGGTGATCTGCTGGATGTAGCCGGCCGCCAGCCCCGCACTCCAGCCACTGCCAAATCCGTGGGTCCACAGCGCATCGAGGGTGAAAATGTTGCCGTTGCGATAGTCCGTGGCGTGGTTCTCGGTGTAGAACTCGAGCCCGCTGGAAAGGGTGAATTCGCCACCCTTGCCGTCGAGATGAGTGAAAGCCACGGTTGGCATGAACGTGTAATTGTTCTGTCCGGGGTTGGCCAGCCGGTCTTTGTTGTAGGCCCCGGTGGGCACATAAATCGGCAGAGAAAACGCGATGTGGTTGAGTTCGTCGAAGTGATAACCGGCGGCAATCGGCGTGATCAGCGGGTCGGCGAACTGCGTGCCGGAGTCACCGGTGCCGAGGGTTCGCCCGCGAGGGCCGGTAATGGCTGCATCGATGTCGGTGTACTGCAGCGGGATGCCGATGGCAGAGGCGAAATTCCATGGCCCTTTGCCGGTGTCCCACACATGCGTCAGGTTGGTCATGGTGTAGGACACCTTCAGGTCGAGCCCGGTGCTGACTTCACCGGAAATCGGTGCACCACGGCTGCCTTTCAGCGAGCCGTCGTACCAGATGCTGGTCACCGAGACCACCCAGCCCGGCTCCGGTGGGACGATCCCGGCGTTGGAAAACACCTGCTGGCCGGTGATCGGTCGGCCAACACCACCCTCTGCTGCGTAAAGCAGAGGACTGCCAATCATGCACAGCGCCAACAGCGGGCGCACAACGTTGGGCTTGACCATCAATCAATGACTCCGCTTATTGTTTTGAGTTGACTGGATTGAGCAGTGGCATCTTCCATTCACCACTGGCCACTTCCGGTTTTGGCAGATAAAGACGCACGATTGCGTAGAACGGCCCATTCGGGGCTGGCAGCCAGTTGGCCTGTTTGTCCTTGCCCGGGGTCTTGTGCTGCACATACAGGGTCAGGCCGCCGTCGGCATCCAGCGCAAGGTCCGGCAGCATCCGCGAATTGATCAGGTAGCGATCAAGCGGGTTGGCCACCAGCAGCTTGGTCTTGCCGTCATACATCGTCAGCGACCAGAACGCATCGGCCGGTGGCAGGGCGCCCTTGTCGAAATGCAGGGTGTAATCGTGTTTCGAGGCATCGGCGGGCTGGCCATCCTTGTCGACGAAATAGCCGATGTAATTCGCCTCTTCGGCGGAGTTGCCAAAGATGCCCATATTGGCGCCGGCGTAGCGGTACAGGTAATTGCCCTTGAGGTGATCGCGGGTGCCGAAGAAATCCCCACTGGTCACTTGATGGCTGTCGACCTTGTCCTTTTTGAACGCGGCAAATTCGGCTTTGGCATCGCTGATACCGTCTTCGAGCGCCTTGCGCTGCTCTGTGGAGAGTTTCTTCACGTCGAACGGCTGGCCGGCGCCGATGCCGATTTTGCCGAAGCGTGCGAGCAGTTCCTTCTCGACATCCTGTGGCGGCGTGAATGCCAACATGAAATTCAGGTAACGAAACAGCTCCGGGGTTTCGCTCATGCTCGGCGTCGGTTTTGGCCAACTGACCTTGGGTGCCGGGGCCGGGGCTTTTTGTTTGACGTAATGACTGAGGGTTTCGACTTTGTAGCCTTTCTGGATCTGCTTGACCTTGGTCAGGTCCTTTTCATCGAACAACTGCGTGCGGTACAGCGCGTAGGTGATGTTGCTTTCGCTGCGCACCAGGCGGTCGATGTTGACCGGTTGCTGACCTTGCCAGTCAGGCCCGGCGATCATGAAGTGCCCACCGTTGTTACCCGTGCTGCGTGTGCCCAGATAGGCGAAATTCTGCGTGTAGGCGTCGATCAGTTGTACCGAGTAATAACGGTGTTCTTCGATCGGCGGCAGGGTCAGGATCAGCGGTTCTGTGCGCAAGTCCATCCAGACGAAGGAGTAGGGCGTGTCGGCGTTGGGCGTGACAAACGCAGTGTCTTTGGCGGTGAACGCCTTCGCCGTGTTGCCGATCTGGTTCAGCGGGGCCTTGTAGTTGGGGCTTTTGCTGTCGATGGCCTGGGTGTAGAGGGTTTTGTACATCTCCACCACCGGGAAGCCGTACAGATAGGCTTCCTTGGCAATGCCCCGGGCTTCGTCAGGGCTGGCGCTGAAATCGGCCAGGACGCTGGTGCTCAGGGTAAGGGTCAGGCTGGTCAGCAACAGACTGCGTGTGTGCATGGTGCGTCCTTATTTATTGCGCGAGCGTGATGTCGTCGAGTTTCCAGCTCTTGTCGAAATACGCTTCAGTCGGCGCGTACAGACGGAAATAACTGAACCAGTGTTTGCCGGGCAGGGTTTGCACCCAGTTGCTTTCCAGGCCCTTGGGCGCGGTCGGGCCGAAGTACAGGTCCACCGAGCCGTCGGGGTTCTTCTGCAAATCATGACGCGAAGAAAGGTCGGCCTTGCGCTGCGGATTGTCGATCAGGCCGCGGCTGGTGATGTCGTAAACGGTCATCGACCAGAATTGTTTGGCCGGCGGATTGGCGCCAACGTGCAGGCGATAGCTCTTGCCACCGTCGAGCCAGTCACCCTTGGCATCGGTGTAGGCGCCGAGGTAGGTCTGGCCCAGCCCCGGCGTTTTGGAAACCATGCCTTTGGTGTTGGTGACCGCCTCGTAGAACCAGGCACTGCGTTCCCACAACTGGTCGTAATAGGCCACGCGTTGTGATGGCTCGGCGATATTCAGCACCGTGTCCCAGTGCCGGTCGGGCCAATACTGAGCGTCAGGGAAACGCTTGGCGAAGGTGTTGGCCTTGGCAATCAGTTCGCCGACCTGCGCACCTTGCTCAAGGGCCTGACGTTGATGGGTGTTGGGGTTGAACGGTTTGTCCTTCTCGATGCCCAGGCTGGCAAGCATCGCCATGTAAAATCGGTCACGCTCGTTGACCGGTTCTTTCTGGATGATCTGGTACAGGCGTTCCCAGTAGGCGATGCCTTGGGGTTGCGTACCGGACCAAGGTTTGCCTTGCGGCGAGAGCAGGCGAGTATCACCCGGCTTATTGCGTTGGGCGTAGGGGTACATCTTGAACTTCTCGACCAGTGCCTTGCCCTTGGCCGGGTCCGGATCGAGCACACGGAAACCCACCAGCACGTTCATGGTTTCCGATTTCGCCAGGTAGTACCGGCCGGCATCTGCCGGTGGTTCGGCACCGGGTGGCAGAACCAGGTATTTGCCGCCCTGGCCCTTATCGGGGCCGGTCTGTCCCATGTCGATGATCGCCCGCTGCCAGAAATCACCGATGCCGCCGGCGGTCGGCCCCGGCGGCAACTCGATCACCAGTGGCCCGGTTTCACTCAGATCGACGAAGCCGAGAATGTAGGGGGTAGTGGCGTTGGCGGTGATCACCCCGAGCTTGTCTTCGTAGCTGTTGAGTACCATCAGATCGCCGCTGCGCGCGCCGAGCTTGTCGCGAAACTCTTCCTGCCACTGGGCGTAGGACACCAGCGGCAAGGCCCACAGATAACTCTGGGTCGCCTGCTGGAAATCCAGTTCGGCGTACAGTTTGGCAATCGAGTCATGGCTCGGCAGCTCGCCTTCCATAGCGATCTTGCCGATAGGGGTATCGAGGTCCTGGGCGCCGACGCCACAACTGACAAACATCGTCATCAAGCTGAAACCGGCGGCTTTGAGGGTTGCGTGCATAGCGAATTCCTTACTTGCCAAACGTCACGTTGAGACCGGCATAGAGGGTGAACTGCGGGAGACCATCGCCCTTGCGCTCGACCGTCCACTGCGGCTCGACGAAGGCGTTGAGGATGTTGCTGCCGGACTTCCAGGCTTTGCCGACACCCAGGCCGATCGGGACATAGTGAGTGTCGTTTTTCAGGTCGAAAGTCCAGGTGCCGGTGGAGCGCAGGTACCAGCCTTTTTCCAGGTTATGGATGATGAACGGTTGCAGGGTTGCGCTTTCGACATGGGGGCGATCGTTGTCGCCGGCAAACGAGCTTTGGTACTGCACCAGCGCGCCGAGCAGGCCGCGCGGCGAAGCGTCGATGGCCACTGCCGCCAGACCTCCTTGCCATTTGCCGGTGCCGAGTTCGTCCTGTTCGGCGGTCGGCGCGGTGATCAACGGGCCTACGCCCAGTTGCACGCCTTCGGATTTAAGAATGAAAATATCGAACAGGTTCAGATCGCCGATGCCGGTGCTGTAACCGTTGTGCGGATCGGGGCGGGTGCTGATCGGCAGCGTTGCGCGGACCAGTTGCGGCACGCCGATGAAATCGTTGGGCGCAATCGGCAGGGTGCCGCGCAGCAACACGTCATTGGTGTGCGCGTTGCTGTCGTAAAGCTTAGGGGTGTAGTAATCCTGCAGATTGGCGCCCGGTGCGATGTTCAGCGGGTTGTTGCTTTTGTTCGAGTCCTCGGCGTTATCCGCTTGCGCGCAACACGCAGCCGCCAGCGAACTCGCCAGAAAAAGAGTCTTCCCCACTCGATTGAACATCATCCCCGATTCCCTGGTGGCTTATGGACAACTCGGCACTTGGCGGCCGTTACGGCGTAATCCCTTTCTTATCAAGCCTGTAGGACACGTCTGAATGACGCTAGCAGCTAATCGGGAGTTAGCCAGCCGAAGGGATTAATTCTTTGGTTTTGTGTACGGGTTCGCAGGTGATTGTGCACTAACCATTCCATTGCTTACGGTGTAGGAGCTGTCGAGTGAAACGAGGCTGCGATTTGATCTTGTTTTTTAACGGCAAAATCAAAAGATCGCAGCCTGCGGCAGCTCCTACAGATGCGAGTCGGTTCAGCCGTTTTTCTTGGCCTGTTCGCGGACGCGCTCCTCTTGTGCGCGCGCTTCAGGGGTGAACTCGGCTCCGAAGTCTTCGGCAGAGAATATCTGGCGAATTTCGATATCAGAGTCGGTGCCCGGCATCGGGTTAGGGCAGCGCTTGACCCATTCGATGGCTTCTTCTTTTGATTTCACTTCCCAGATCCAGTAACCCGCTACTAATTCTTTGGTCTCGATGAACGGCCCGTCGGTCACGGTGCGCTTTTCACCCGAGAATCGTACGCGAGTACCCTTGCTGCTGGGCTGCAGGCCATCAGCCGAGACCAGAATGCCGGCCTTGGCCAGTTCTTCGTTGAAATTGCCCATGGCAGTAAGCAGTTCTTCGCTGGGCATGACGCCGGCTTCGGAATCGGCGCTGGCTTTGACAAGGATCATGAATCGCATGGCGGTTACTCCGTGGATTGTGGGGATTCGTTGTTTAGTCGAACGAGCCAGCGGTGAATCGACAGGGATCCTGAATAAAAGACCAGTAACACCACACAATCCAATGTGGGAGCGAGCCTGCTCGCGAATAGGTCGTCACATTCAACATTTATACTGATTGATCCAGCGCATTCGCGAGCAGGCTCGCTCCTACATTGGAATGGCGGCAGTTTTGTATACAATTTTTCGCGTAGGCACCCAACAATTTCAAAACAGGGCATAGGTCGTCGGACAATTTCGTGTTTAACTTCGGCCTCTTGCATGCTTTCCAATCAAAACATCAGAAGGACTCAAGTCATGGCTCAAGTCACCCTTAAAGGCAATCCGGTTCAAGTCAACGGCCAGTTGCCACAAGCCGGTTCCAAGGCGCCAGCCTTTTCTCTGGTTGCCGGCAATCTGTCCGACGTCACCCTGAAAGACTTCGCCGGCAAGCGCAAAGTGCTGAACATCTTCCCAAGCGTCGACACCCCGACCTGCGCCACGTCCGTGCGCAAGTTCAACGCTCAGGCCAATGACATCAGCAACACCGTGGTGCTGTGCATCTCGGCTGACCTGCCATTCGCCCAGGCCCGCTTCTGCGGTGCCGAAGGTCTGGAAAACGTCCAGAACCTGTCGACCCTGCGCGGTGCCGAGTTCATCGAGAACTACGGCGTGGCTATCGCTGATGGCCCGCTGAAAGGCCTGACCGCCCGAGCAGTAGTGGTTCTGGACGAAAACGACAACGTCCTGCACAGCGAACTGGTCAAGGAAATCGCCGAAGAGCCTAATTACGAAGCGGCGCTCGCCGTTCTTAAATAAGCGCTTTTACAATTGTTAACGGCCTGGCCCTGTCCAGGCCGTTTTCATTTGTGTATCAGTGTTTTGCCTCACACCTTGAAACGTAAGTTGAAGGTAAATTGCCGGTAAAGCTGCTTTGCTTAATCCCCATCAGTGCTTATCGTTCAGCCTCCCGTAGAAGAAGCCCACGCGCCCAATGGTTAATCACTCCATGCAATCGTCCCCCCGTAATTCCCGTCGCTGGCTGATCAGCCTGCTGGTCTTGTTGGTTATCGCCGTGCTGTGCTGGAAATTCTGGCCGGCCGGTTCAGCCCACAAGGAGGGCGACGAGAAGGGGGCGGCCGGGCATGCCGGCCGTTCGGGGATGATGCGGCCGGGCTTTGGCGGCGGCACCGGGCCGATTCCAGTACGGGTGGCGCCAGTGGTCACGGGGGATTTCCCGTTGTATTACAAGGCGCTGGGCACCGTCACCGCGCTTAACACCATCAACGTGCGCAGCCGGGTGGGCGGCGAACTGGTCAAGATCAATTTCGAAGAGGGCCAGATGGTCAAGGCCGGCGACCTGCTGGCAGAGATTGATCCGCGTCCGTACCAGAACGCCTTGCTCCAGGCTGAAGGCACCTTGTTGCAGAATCAGGCACAACTGAAAAACGCGCAGGTTGATGTCGAGCGCTATCGCGGCCTGTTCAAGGAAGACAGTATCGCCAAGCAGACACTGGACACCGCTGAAGCACTGGTCGGCCAGTATCTGGGTACCGTGAAAACCAATCAGGCGGCGGTCAACGACGCCAAGCTCAATCTCGAGTTCACCAAGATCCGCGCGCCGATCGCCGGTCGTGTCGGCCTGCGCCAGGTCGACGTCGGCAACCTGGTGGCGGCCAACGACACCACGTTCCTGGCAGTGATCACCCAGACGCAACCGATCAGCGTGGCGTTCACCTTGCCGGAAAACAGCCTCGAAACCGTGCTGGCCCGGTATCGCAGTGGCGCTAAACTGCCGGCCGAAGCCTGGGATCGCGGCGATGCCAAACTTCAAGCCACCGGCGTGCTGCAAAGCCTCGATAACCAGATCGACGTGGCCACCGGCACCCTGAAATTCAAGGCCCGTTACGAAAACCGCGATCAGTCGCTGTTCCCTAATCAGTTCGTCAACGTTCATCTGCTGGCCGACACCCTCAAAGGCGTGGTGCTGGCACCGTCTGCGGCCATTCAGTTCGGTACCAATGGCACCTTCGTTTATGCGCTGGACGGCGACAAGAAAGTCACCATCCGCCAGTTGAAGATCGGCGCCAGTGACGGCGAGAACACGGTGATCACCGAAGGCCTTGCCGCCGGCGACCGTGTGGTGCTCGAAGGCACCGATCGCCTCAAAGAAGGCAGCGAAGTGGAAGTGGTCAACGACAGCAACCAGGTGCCGACCACGCCGACTGAACACCTGCAAGGCAAGTCCGCCGCCACCCCGGCTGACGCCGCTGTCACCGACAAGGCCAAGAAGGGCGCATGAACATTTCGCGGCTGTTCATCCTCCGTCCGGTAGCCACCACCCTGAGCATGCTGGCCATTATTCTGGCCGGCCTGATCGCTTATCGCTTGCTGCCGGTGTCGGCATTGCCGCAGGTCGATTACCCGACCATCCGCGTCATGACCCTGTATCCCGGCGCCAGCCCGGACGTAATGACCAGCGCCGTGACCGCGCCGCTCGAGCGCCAGTTCGGGCAAATGCCGGGCCTGACGCAAATGGCTTCGACCAGCTCCGGCGGCGCCTCGGTGCTGACCTTGCGCTTCAGCCTCGACATCAACATGGACGTCGCCGAACAGCAGGTGCAAGCCGCGATCAACGCCGCGACCAATCTGCTGCCAACCGACTTGCCGGCGCCGCCGATATACAACAAGGTCAACCCGGCGGACACCCCGGTGTTGACCCTGGCCATCACCTCGAAAACCATGCTCCTGCCCAAACTCAATGATCTGGTCGATACGCGCATGGCGCAGAAAATCGCCCAGATCAGCGGCGTCGGCATGGTCAGCATTGCCGGCGGCCAGCGTCAGGCGGTACGGATCAAGGTCAACCCGGAGGCCTTGGCCGCCAACAGCCTGAACCTGTCCGACGTGCGCACCTTGATCAGCGCCTCCAACGTCAACCAGCCCAAAGGTAACTTCGACGGCCCGACCCGGGTGTCGATGCTAGACGCCAACGACCAGCTGACGTCGCCCGAAGACTACGCCAACCTGATCCTTGCCTACAAAAACGGCGCGCCGCTGCGGCTCAAGGATGTCGCGCAAATCGTCGACGGCGCCGAGAACGAGCGTCTGGCGGCGTGGGCCAACATGAATCAGGCGGTGCTGCTGAACATCCAGCGTCAGCCCGGCGCCAACGTGATCGAGGTGGTCGACCGGATCAAGGCGTTGCTGCCGAGCATCACCGACAACCTGCCGGCCGGCCTCGAAGTGACCGTGCTGACCGACCGTACCCAGACCATTCGCGCCTCGGTCACCGACGTTCAGCATGAGCTGCTGATCGCCATCGCCCTGGTGGTGATGGTGACGTTCCTGTTCCTGCGCCGGTTCAGCGCGACGATCATTCCATCGGTGGCGGTGCCGCTGTCATTGATTGGCACTTTCGGCGTGATGTACCTCGCCGGTTTTTCGGTCAACAACCTGACCTTGATGGCGCTGACCATTGCCACCGGTTTTGTGGTCGATGATGCCATCGTGATGCTGGAAAACATCGCGCGGTTCATCGAAGAGGGTGACAGCCCGATGCAGGCCGCGCTCAAGGGCGCCAAGCAGATTGGCTTCACCCTGATTTCCCTGACCCTGTCGCTGATCGCGGTGTTGATTCCGCTGCTGTTCATGGCCGATGTGGTCGGGCGGCTGTTCCGTGAATTCGCCATCACTCTGGCGGTGGCGATCCTGATTTCCCTCGTGGTGTCGCTGACCCTGACGCCGATGATGTGCGCCCGTCTGCTCAAACGCGAACCTGAAGAACACGAACAGGGCCGGTTCTATCGGGCCAGCGGTGCGTGCATCGACTGGATGATTGCCAAATATGGTCGCGGATTGCAGTGGGTGCTCAAGCATCAGCCGCTGACGCTGTTGGTGGCCATCGGCACACTGGCACTCACCGTGTTCCTTTATATGGTGGTGCCGAAGGGCTTCTTTCCGGTGCAGGACACCGGGGTGATCCAGGGCATTTCCGAAGCGCCGCAGTCGATTTCCTTCGCCGCCATGGGCGAGCGCCAGCAGCAACTGGCCAAGGTCATTCTTGAAGACCCGGAGGTGCAAAGCCTGTCTTCCTACATCGGTGTCGATGGCGATAACGCCACGCTCAACAGCGGCCGATTGCTGATCAACCTCAAGCCTCACGGCGAGCGTGATCTCACCGCTACCGAGGTCATTGCGCGTCTGCAACCGCAACTGGACAAACTCGTCGGCATTCGACTGTTCATGCAGCCGGTGCAGGACCTGACCATCGAAGACCGCGTCAGCCGTACCCAGTATCAGTTCAGCATGTCCTCGCCGGACTCCGAGTTGCTGAGCCAGTGGAGTGGTCGACTGGTTGAGGCGCTGGCGCAGCGCCCGGAACTGACCGACGTCGCCAGCGACTTGCAGGACAAGGGCTTGCAGGTCTATCTGGTGATCGACCGTGATGCGGCCTCGCGTTTAGGCGTTTCGGTGGCGAACATCACCGATGCGCTGTACGACGCCTTCGGTCAGCGGCAGATCTCGACCATTTACACTCAGGCCAGCCAGTACCGCGTGGTGCTGCAAGCGCAGGCCGGCGAGAAGATCGGCCCGCAGGCGCTGGATCAGATTCACGTCAAGACCACCGATGGCGCGCAAGTGCGCCTGTCGAGTCTGGCCCATGTCGAGGAGCGTCAGGCGCAACTGGCGATCACCCATATCGGCCAGTTCCCGGCGGTGATGATGTCGTTCAACCTCGCGCCAGGCGTCGCGCTGGGGCATGCGGTGGATGTCATCGAGCAGGTGCAGAAAGACATCGGCATGCCGGTCGGCGTGCAGACCCGGTTCCAGGGCGCCGCCGAAGCGTTCCAGGCTTCGCTGTCGAGCACCTTGCTGCTGATTCTGGCGGCGGTGGTGACCATGTACATCGTGCTCGGCGTGCTGTACGAGAGCTACATTCACCCGATCACCATTCTCTCGACCTTGCCGTCTGCGGCGGTGGGCGCCTTGCTGGCGCTGCTGATCAGCGGCAATGACCTGGGCATGATTGCGATCATCGGCATCATTTTGCTGATCGGCATCGTCAAGAAGAACGCGATCATGATGATCGACTTCGCCCTCGACGCCGAACGCAATCAGGGCATGGCGCCGCAGGAAGCGATCTATCAGGCGGCGCTGCTGCGTTTCCGGCCGATCCTGATGACCACGCTGGCCGCGCTGTTCGGCGCGGTGCCGTTGATGCTCGCTACGGGCTCGGGCGCGGAATTGCGCCAGCCGTTGGGTCTGGTGATGGTGGGCGGTTTGCTGGTGAGTCAGGTGCTGACGCTGTTCACTACGCCGGTGATCTACCTGTACTTCGATCGCCTCGGTCGGCGTTTTGGCAAGACCAATGCTGACACTGAAGAGGTGGCGGTATGACTGTCCGGACACATTCCCCTTGTGGGAGCGGGCTTGCTCGCGAAAGCTGCGTGTCAGCCGCTACACATGTTGGATGTGACGGCCTCTTCGCGAGCAGGCTCGCTCCCACAGTGGAGCGGTGTGATGTTGGGGACTGCGTTCGATGAATCTGTCGGGTCCCTTCATCAAGCGCCCGGTCGCAACCATGCTCCTGAGCCTGGCGATCATGCTGCTGGGCGGTGTCAGCTTCGGCCTGTTGCCGGTGTCACCACTGCCGCAAATGGACTTCCCGGTGATCGTCGTGCAGGCGAGTCTGCCCGGTGCCAGTCCGGAGGTCATGGCGTCCACCGTGGCCACGCCGCTGGAGCGCTCGTTCGGCGCGATTGCCGGCGTCAACACCATGAGCAGCCGTTCCAGTCAGGGCTCGACCCGAGTCATTTTGCAGTTCGACCTCGACCGTGACATCAACGGCGCGGCGCGGGAAGTGCAAGCGGCGATCAACGCCTCACGTAATTTGCTGCCGAGCGGGATGCGCAGCATGCCGACCTACAAGAAGGTCAACCCGTCGCAGGCGCCGATCATGGTGCTGTCGCTGACTTCGGATGTGCTGGAAAAAGGTCAGCTCTACGATCTGGCTTCGACCATCCTCTCCCAGAGCCTGTCGCAGGTTCAGGGCGTAGGTGAGGTGCAGATTGGTGGTAGCTCGCTGCCGGCGGTGCGCATCGAGCTCGAACCGCAGGCACTCAACCAATACGGCGTGGCCCTCGACGATGTGCGCAAGACCATCGCCGATGCCAACGTGCGCCGGCCCAAGGGCTCGGTTGAGGACGGTCAGCGTTTGTGGCAGATCCAGGCCAACGACCAACTGGAAAAAGCCAAGGATTACGAATCGCTGATCATCCATTACGCCGACGGGGCTGCGTTGCGTCTGAAGGACGTGGCCAAGGTCAGCGACGGCGTCGAAGATCGCTACAACAGCGGTTTCTTCAACGACGATGCGGCGGTGTTGCTGGTGATCAACCGTCAGGCCGGTGCCAACATCATCGAGACGGTCAACGAAATCAAGGCGCAGTTGCCCGCGCTGCAAGCGGTGCTGCCGGCCAGCGTGAAGCTGAATCTGGCGATGGATCGCTCGCCAGTGATCAAGGCAACGCTGCATGAAGCAGAGATGACCCTGCTGATCGCCGTGGCCCTGGTGATTCTGGTGGTGTTCCTGTTCCTCGGTAACTTCCGCGCTTCGCTCATTCCGACATTGGCGGTGCCGGTATCGCTGGTCGGCACCTTCGCCGTCATGTACCTCTACGGCTTCTCGCTGAACAACCTGTCGCTGATGGCGCTGATTCTCGCCACCGGGCTGGTGGTGGATGACGCGATCGTGGTGCTGGAAAACATTTCCCGACACATCGACGAAGGCGTCAAACCGATGCAGGCCGCGTATCTCGGGGCCAAGGAAGTCGGGTTCACCTTGCTGTCGATGAACGTGTCGCTGGTCGCCGTATTTCTGTCGATCCTGTTCATGGGCGGCATTGTCGAGAGCCTGTTCCGCGAGTTTTCCATCACCCTCGCGGCGGCCATCGTGGTCTCTCTGGTGGTGTCGCTGACCCTGACACCGATGCTTTGCGCACGCTGGCTCAAACCGCACACGCCGGGTCAGGAAAACCGCCTGCAACGCTGGAGCCGCAAGAGCAACGACTGGATGGTCGACAAGTACGCGACCAGCCTCGACTGGGTGTTGCGTCACCGCCGCCTGACGTTGCTCAGCCTGTTGATCACCGTCGGCGTCAACGTCGCGCTCTACGTGGTGGTACCGAAAACCTTCATGCCGCAACAGGACACCGGCCAGTTGATCGGTTTTGTGCGCGGGGACGACGGGCTGTCGTTCAGCGTGATGCAGCCGAAAATGGAAACCTTCCGCCGCGCCGTACTCAGGGACGAAGCGGTGGAGAGTGTCGCCGGGTTCATCGGTGGCTCCAACGGCACCAACAACGCCTTCATGCTGGTGCGTCTGAAGCCGATCAAGGATCGCCAGATGTCGGCGCAGAAAGTCATCGAGCGTCTGCGCAAGGAAATGCCCAAGGTGCCCGGCGCGCAACTGATGCTCATGGCCGATCAGGACCTGCAATTCGGCGGTGGCCGTGAGCAGACCACGTCGCAATACAGCTACATCCTGCAAAGCGGCGATCTGGGTGAGTTGCGCGAGTGGTATCCGAAAGTGGTCGCTGCGCTGCGAGCCTTGCCCGAGCTGACGGCTATCGATGCCCGTGAAGGCAAGGGCGCGCAGCAGGTGACGCTGATTGTCGACCGTGATCAGGCTAAACGCCTGGGCGTGGACATGAATATGGTCACGGCGGTGCTGAATAACGCTTACAGCCAGCGGCAGATTTCAACGATCTACGACAGCCTCAACCAGTATCAAGTGGTGATGGAGGTCAATCAGAAATACGCTCAGGACCCGATTACCCTCAAGCAGGTTCAGGTGATCACGGCCGACGGTGCGCGGATACCGCTGTCGACCATCGCGCACTACGAGAGCAGTCTGGAAGACGACCGCGTCAGCCACGAAGGCCAGTTCGCGTCCGAGGACATTTCCTTCGACATGGCCGAAGGCGTGACCGTGGAGCAGGGCAGTGCGGCTATCGAGCGGGCCATCGCCAAACTCGGCCTGCCGGAAGACGTGATCGCGAAAATGGCCGGTACCGCCGACGCTTTCGCCGCCACCCAGAAGAGCCAGCCGTTCATGATTCTCGGGGCGTTGCTGGCGGTGTATCTGGTGCTGGGTGTGCTGTATGAAAGCTACATTCATCCGCTGACGATTCTGTCGACCTTGCCCTCGGCCGGGGTCGGCGCGTTGCTGTCGATCTACGCGCTGGGCGGCGAGTTCAGCCTGATCTCGCTGCTCGGGCTGTTCCTGCTGATCGGTGTGGTGAAGAAAAACGCGATCCTGATGATCGACCTCGCGCTGCAACTGGAACGCCACCAGGGCATGACACCACTGGAATCGATCCGCAGTGCCTGCCTGCAACGCCTGCGGCCGATTCTGATGACCACCCTGGCGGCGATCCTCGGTGCCTTGCCGTTGCTGCTCGGCCGCGCCGAAGGCGCGGAAATGCGCCAGCCCTTGGGCCTGACCATCATTGGCGGGCTGATCTTCAGCCAGGTGCTGACCCTTTACACCACGCCTGTGGTTTACCTCTATCTCGACAAGCTGCGCCATCGGTTCAACAAATGGCGTGGCGTGCGTACTGACGCCGCTCTGGAAACTCCGCTATGACTGACCGTTCGCTTATCCAACTGGCCACTGTTCGCGGCTCGCGTCTGTTGAGCCTGTCACTGTGCGTGGCGATGCTCAGTGCCTGCGCCGTCGGCCCGGACTACCAGCGCCCGCAAACAGCCGAAATCGCCCAATACAAGGAAGCCGAAGGCTGGCGTCAGGCCAACCCGAGCGACTCGCTGGCCCGTGGCGCCTGGTGGGAGTTGTACGGCGATCAGCAGCTCAACGGCCTGATCGAGAAACTCAACAACGCCAACCAGACGGTCGCGCAATCGGAGGCGCAGTACCGTCAGGCACAAGCCTTGGTGCGCAGCGCGCGCGGCGCGTTCTACCCCAGTGTCGACCTGAGCCTGGGCAAGACCCGCTCCAGCCAGGGCACCGGCAGCAGCAGTTCAAGCCTGAGCAGCTCCTCCAGCGGCATTCGCGATACGTACAACGCGCAACTGGGCGTGAGTTGGGAAGCCGATATCTGGGGCAAGTTGCGTCGCGGACTTGAAGCCAATCAAGCCAGTGCCCAGGCAAGCTTTGCCGATCTGGCGGCGATGCGTCTGAGTCAGCAGTCGGAACTGGTGCAGAACTACCTGCAACTGCGGGTGATCGATCAGCAGAAACGTCTGCTCGAAGCCACAGTCGCGGCATATGAACGCTCATTGAAAATGACCCAGAACCAGTACCGCGCGGGCGTCTCCGGGCGTGATGCAGTGGCGCAGGCGCAGACACAACTGAAAAGCACCCAGGCCGATCTCGTCGATCTGATCTGGCAGCGCGCGCAGTTCGAGAACGCCATTGCCGTGCTGACCGGGCAAGCGCCGGCCAATTTCAACATCGCTGAAATCCAGACCATTCCGAAGCTGCCGCAAGTGCCGTTGAGCCTGCCGTCGCAACTGCTGGAGCGCCGTCCGGACATCGCCTCGGCAGAACGTTCGGTCATCGCCGCCAACGCCAACATTGGTGTGGCGAAGGCGGCGTACTACCCGGACCTGACCCTGAGCCTCAGCGGCGGTTACAGCAGCAGTACTTCAAATGACCTGATCAGTCTGCCCAACCGCTTCTGGTCGGTCGGGCCAAAACTCAACCTGCCGCTGTTCGATGGCGGTATACGCTCGGCAGAGGTTGACCGTAATGAAGCGCTGTACGACCAGACAGTGGCCAAGTACCGACAGACCGTGCTCGACGGATTCCGCGAAGTGGAAAACTATCTGGTGCAGTTGAAGGTGTACGAAGACGAAGCGGCGGTGCGCCAGGAAGCCCTGGACGCAGCGCGTGACTCCTTGCGCCTGACGGAAAACCAGTACAAGGCCGGGTTGATAGCCTATATCGACGTGGTCGTGGTGCAAGCCACGGCGCTGAGTAACGAGCGCAGTGTGCTGAATGTCTTGCAAAGCCGCTTGATCGCCAGCGTCCAGCTCATCGCGGCGTTGGGTGGCGGTTGGGATGGCCAGCTCGACACGACTGATGCCAACTGAACCATAACCTTCGGTAACACTGTAGGAGCTGCCGCAGGCTGCGATCTTTTGATCTTGATGTTCAGCAGACAAGATCAAAAGATCGCAGCCTGCGGCAGCTCCTACAGGGAGTCAATTGATCGTCCCACGCAGAGCGCGGGAATGATCAGGATCAAAAGATCAGGGAGTTAATCGATCTTTGGGGTGGGCTCTGAAAGGCGGGCCAGAGCCATTCAGGACGATCGAACAAGCGTTTCATCGGGATGATGGCAAATTGATCACTTAGTCAGTGCGTTCTTCTGCGCAATCAGTACAATCGCCGCTTTTGCCCGACCGAGAATGGACGCAGTCCGGATTGGGTAGTCACGAGAATCCCCATGCTCATCGGTAGTTATTCCTCCACCCTGGTTTTCATTTCGCTGTGCGTCGCGATCCTGGCGTCGTACACCGCTCTCGACCTCACCGGGCGCATCGCCACGGCAAGGGGCCGCGCGGTGCATTTCTGGACGGCCGGTGGCGGGTTTGCGATGGGCATTGGTGTCTGGTCGATGCACTTCATCGGCATGCTCGCCTTCAAACTGCCGATCGACCTCGGTTACGACATCACCCTTACGGCACTTTCGCTGCTGATCGCGCTGCTGTCCTGTGGGTTTGCCCTGTGGCTGGTCAGTCAGCCAAAACTGCCAATCCTGCAATTGGCGTTTGGCGCACTGATCATGGGCGCCGGCATCAGTGCCATGCATTACACCGGCATGGCGGCGATGCGCATGACCCCCGGTATCGATTACGACCCCACACTGTTCGGCGCCTCATTGCTGATTGCGGTCGGCGCCTCTGCGGCGGCACTGTGGATCGCTTTCCGCCTGCGCCAGCATTCGCCTTACGTGCGTCTGATTCGCGCCGGTGCAGCAGTGATCATGGGCATTGCCATCGTCGGCATGCATTACACCGGGATGGCCGCCGCGCAATTTCCTGACGGCAGTTTCTGCGGCGCCACGCTCAATGGCCTGAAGGGCAACGGCCTCGACAGTCTGGTGCTGATCACCACACTGGCGGTGTTGTCGATTGCTTTGCTGACCTCGATCCTCGACGCGCGACTTGAAGCGCGCACAGCGGATCTGGCGCACTCGTTGACCGTGGCCAATCGCGAACTCACGCAACTGGCCCTGCACGACCCCCTGACCGGTCTGCCCAACCGCATGTTGCTGGATGACCGGATCAATCAGGCGATGAAAAAGGTCAATGAGCAGGGCGGCTGCTTTGCGTTGATGTTCATCGATCTGGACGGCTTCAAACCGGTCAATGACGCCTTCGGCCATCACATGGGCGATCAACTGTTACGCGAGGTCGGCGTGCGTCTGCGCGATGACTTGCGCAGCTTTGACACCCTGGCGCGGATCGGTGGCGATGAGTTCGTCTTGCTGGTGCGCCTGACCGAGCCCGATGACGCCTTGGGGCTGGCCGCACGGCAGGTCAGCCTGATCGGGCAAGCGTTTCGCGTGGCTGAACATGATTTGCAGATATCGGCGAGCGTCGGCATCGCCCTGTACCCGGGCAATGGTCAGAGCCCCCAGGAACTGCTGATGAACGCCGACGCCGCGATGTATCACGCCAAGGGTGGCGGCAAGAACGGTTACAGCTTCTTTGACGCGTCGATGAACACCAACGCACGCAAACAGTTGCAGCTGTTGCAGGACTTGCGCGCAGCCCTGGAACACAGCCAGTTCAGTCTGTATTACCAGCCCAAGTTCGACGCCGCCAGTCGTCGCCCGGTTGGCGCCGAAGCGCTGCTGCGCTGGCAACATCCGGTTCACGGCATGCTGATGCCAGACAAATTCATCGATTTGGCGGAGAAAACCGGCCTGATCATCCCGATCGGTGAATGGGTGCTCAACGAAGCCTGCCGGCAGATGCGCGAATGGTATGTACTGGGTTATACCGACTGGCGCATCGCGGTGAACCTGTCGGCGTTGCAGTTCTGCCATACCGGGCTGGTGCGAAGCGTGGCCAAAGCGCTGGCCACGCATCATTTGCCGGCCAACAGCCTGACCCTGGAAATCACCGAAACCACGGCGATGAGCGACGCCGACGCGAGCATGACGGTATTGCAGGAGTTGTCGGACATGGGCGTCGACCTGTCGATCGACGACTTCGGCACCGGTTACTCAAGCCTCATGTACCTCAAGCGTTTGCCAGCCAACGAGCTGAAAATCGACCGTGGGTTCGTGCGTGATCTGGAGCATGACAGTGATGATGCGGCGATTGTCTCGGCGATTGTTGCACTGGGCCAGGCATTGGGTTTGCGGATTGTGGCGGAAGGTGTGGAGACCGGCTCGCAGCAGGATTTCCTCACGCAGCTGGGTTGTGATGCGTTGCAAGGGTATCTGCTGGGCCATCCGATGCCGGCGGATACGTTCATGCAGGGCATTGTCAGTGCACAGAGCCTGGCGACAGTCTGATAGACCGCGTCAGCGTTCTTCGCGAGCAGGCTCGCTCCCACAGGGGGCTGCGTTGTGCACGGTTACTCAAGCCTCATGTACCTCAAGCGTTTGCCAGCCAATGAGCTGAAAATCGACCGTGGCTTCGTGCGTGATCTGGAGCATGACAGTGATGATGCGGCGATTGTCTCGGCGATTGTTGCACTGGGCCAGGCATTGGGTTTGCGGATTGTGGCGGAAGGTGTGGAGACCGGCTCGCAGCAGGATTTCCTCACGCAGCTGGGTTGTGATGCGTTGCAAGGATATCTGCTGGGCCATCCGATGCCGGCGGATACGTTCATGCAGGGCATTGTACGGGGCGAGAAGCTGACGACAGTCTGATAGACCGCGTCAGCGTTCTTCGCGAGCAGGCTCGCTCCCACAGGGGACTGCGTTGTGCACAGATCCAGTGTGGGAGCGAGCCTGCTCGCGAAGGCGTCCGGCCGGACGAAACACACCTCATGCAAAACCCGTCAATGGCGGTTATTCTTCCCCCCGACTGTTACGTGTGCATTTGGGGGAAAGGCCAGCATGGATAAAGTCATTGTGATCACCGGCGGCGGGCGCGGAATTGGCGCCGCTACGGCGTTATTGGCTGCCGGGCAAGGCTATCGGATCTGCATCAACTATCAGTCGGATGAACAGGCCGCGCAAAGCGTGCTGGAGCAAGTTCGTGCGTTGGGCGCGCAAGCCATTGCGGTGCGCGCCGACGTCAGTATCGAAGACGAAGTGATCGCACTGTTTCAGCGGGTTGACGCCGAGTTGGGTCGGGTCACTGCGCTGGTCAACAACGCCGGCACCGTCGGGCAAAAGTCACGGGTCGACGAAATGTCTGAATTTCGTATCCTCAAAACCATGAAAACCAATGTCCTGGCGCCGATCCTCTGCGCCAAGCACGCGATCCTGCGCATGTCGCCCAAGCACGGTGGGCAGGGCGGCAGTATCGTCAATGTGTCGTCGGTGGCATCACGCCTGGGTTCGCCGAATGAGTACGTTGATTACGCGGCATCCAAAGGTGCGCTCGACTCGTTCACCATCGGCTTGTCCAAGGAAGTGGCGGGCGAGGGGATTCGTGTCAATGCGGTACGCCCGGGTTACATCTATACCGATTTCCATGCCCTGAGCGGCGATCCGGATCGGGTCAGCAAACTTGAATCGGCGATTCCGATGGCCCGTGGCGGGCGCCCGGATGAGGTCGCTGAGGCGATTGTCTGGTTGTTGTCGGACAAGGCTTCGTATGCCACCGGGACATTTGTTGATCTGGGGGGCGGGCGCTGAGCTT
Source organism: Pseudomonas baetica (assembly GCF_002813455.1). Classification (NCBI taxonomy): domain Bacteria; kingdom Pseudomonadati; phylum Pseudomonadota; class Gammaproteobacteria; order Pseudomonadales; family Pseudomonadaceae; genus Pseudomonas; species Pseudomonas baetica. The sequence continues at coordinate 6,151,542 of NZ_PHHE01000001.1, forward strand.
CAAAAGCTGTGTTGCCTGACCCGACCCCTTCGCGAGCAGGCTCGCTCCCACATTTGGAATGCGTTTCCTGTGGGAGCGAGCCTGCTCGCGAAAGCAATAGTCAAGGCGACATCGCACTTCAGAACGACCGCACAATCCGCCCCAACGTCTCCATGGCCTTTTCCGAATCCTCGGTCCACGGGCTGCCGTAGTTCAACCGGATGCAGTTGCGAAAGCGCTGGGTCGGCGAAAAGATCGGCCCCGGCGCAATGCTGATGCCTTGGGCCAGCGCCATCTGAAACAACTTCAATGAATCCATCTGCGGCGGCAGTTCCAGCCAGAGGAAGTAACCGCCGGCCGGTTGGCTGACCCGCGTCTGCGCCGGAAAGTAACGGGCAATCGCCGCGAGCATCGCACTCTGTTGCTCTTCCAGCGCATAACGCAGTTTGCGCAGGTGCCGGTCGTAGCCGCCGTGTTGCAAGTAGTCGGCAATCGCGGCTTGCGCCGGCATGGAAGCGCACAGCGAGGTCATGAGTTTCAGGCGTTCGATTTTCTGCGCGTAACGCCCGGCGGCGACCCAGCCGATGCGGTAGCCGGGGGCGAGGCTCTTGGCGAACGAGCCGCAATGCATCACCAACCCTTCGGTGTCGAAGGCCTTGGCCGGTTTCGGCGCCTGCTGGCCGTAATAGAGTTCTGCGTAGACGTCATCCTCGATCAACGGCACCTGATGGAGACGCAGCAGTTCGACCAGCTCCTGTTTTTTCGCTTCAGGCATGGTCGCGCCCATCGGGTTCTGGAAACTGGTCATGCACCAGCAGGCTTTGATCGGATGACGCTCAAGTGTCTGCGCGAGCACACCGAGGTCGATGCCGTCACGCGGGTGTACGGGGATTTCCACGGCTTTGAGTTTCAGCCGTTCCAATACTTGCAGGCTGGCGTAGAACGCCGGCGCCTCGATGGCCACCAGATCGCCCGGTTCGGTTACCGCTTGCAGGCACAGGTTCAGCGCTTCGAGGGCGCCGTTGGTGATCAGCAGTTCTTCCATCGGCAGCATCAATCCGCCGACCATATAGCGCAGGGCGATTTGCCGACGCAGTTGCGGATTACCCGGCGACATGTCGGTGACGACCATGCGCGGATCCATCTCCCGTGCGGCGCTGGCCAGCGAGCGCGACAGGCGTTGCAACGGGAACAGCGTCGGGCTGGGGAAGGCCGAGCCGAACGGTACGGTGCTCGGATCCTTGATTGATTCCAGCACCGAGAACACCAGTTCGCTGACGTCGACTTCAGTGGAATCGTTGACGTGGCTGCTGATCACCGGCTCCGAGAACGGGCTTGGCGCGTGGGTGTTGACGAAATAGCCGGAGCGCGGGCGGGCGCGGATCAGGCCACGGCGTTCGAGCAGGTAGTAAGCCTGGAACACCGTGGACGGGCTGACGCCGTAGGTCTGGCTGGCGTAACGCACCGAGGGCACGCGCTGGCCGGGGCCGAGGACGCCGGAGCGGATCAGTTCAGCGATGTCGTCGGCGAATTTTTCGTAGCGTTTCATCTTGGGTCCGGTTTGATTTCATTCGGGAAGACCGCGTCGCCTTCATTCGCGAGCAGGCTCGCTCCCACATGGGTTTTGTGAACACTGCAGATCCCGTGTGGGAGCGAGCCTGCTCGCGAATGGCTGCGCCGCAGTCTAACGGCTCAGCGATTCATCGGCGCCACAAACCTGCTCTTCGCCACGCTGTAAACCTCAGGCTCATCGCTGTCGGCAATCTTGAAACTCAAGGTCTGCGAGCTGCTGCTCGGCCGATCCGTGGTCATTGCCACCGACACCGGCACATCGACAATCTCCCCCGGCGCCAGGCTCAGTTCGGTCTTGCCCTGCAGCTGGAAGCCATCGCCGTCCACCAGACTCAGGTGGTAATCCTGGCGCTGCTGGGTTTTGTTGATGACTTTGAGGGTGTAGATGTTTTCGATCTGGCCCTGACCGTTTTCGCGGAACAGCCCGCGATCCTTGGTCACGTCCAGCGAGACCATCGGCCGTTCGACCAGCGCCAGGGCCAGCGCACCGATCATCACCAGCAGCACCGCGACGTAACCGATCAGCCGTGGCCGCAGCAGATGCGTCTTGCCGCCCTGCAATTCGCGTTCGGAACTGTAGCGGATCAGCCCGCGTGGGTAGTTCATCTTGTCCATGATCGAGTCACAGGCGTCGATGCACGCCGCGCAACCGATGCACTCCATCTGCAAACCGTCGCGGATGTCGATGCCGGTCGGGCAGACCTGCACGCACAGCTGGCAGTCGATGCAGTCGCCGAGGCCGGCTTCTTTCGGGCTGACGTCACGTTTGCGCGGGCCACGGTTTTCACCGCGAGCCACGTCGTAGGAAATCGCCAGGGTGTCCTTGTCGAACATCACGCTCTGGAACCGCGCATAGGGGCACATGTGCATGCACACCGCTTCGCGCAGCCAACCGGCGTTGATGTAAGTGGCGGCGGTGAAGAACAGCACCCAGAACAGACTGACACCGCCGATTTGCAAGGTCAGCAGTTCTTCGGCCAGTGGTCGGATCGGGGTGAAGTAGCCGACGAAGGTCAGGCCGGTCATCACGCTGATCGCCAGCCACAGCGTGTGCTTGGCTGCACGCCGCGCCAGTTTGTTCAGGCCCCACGGCGCTGCCTGCAGTTTGATCCGCTGGTTACGCTCGCCCTCGGTGATTTTCTCGCACCACATGAAGATCCACGTCCACGAGCTCTGCGGGCAGGTGTAACCGCACCAGACTCGGCCGGCGAACACGGTAATGGCAAACAGGCCGAACGCGGCAATGATCAGCAGGGCCGAGAGCAGGATGAAATCCTGGGGCCAGAAGGTCGCGCCAAAGATGTGGAATTTGCTTTCCGAGAGGTCCCACAACACCGCCTGGCGTCCGCCCCAGTTCAACCACACCGTGCCGAAAAACAGCAAAAACAGACACCCCGCGCCGCTTATACGCAGGTTGCGGAACAGGCCGGTGAAACTGCGGGTGTGGATCTGGTTGTCGCTGGATTTGGCCGTCGCCTTCATTGGGCGTGCGGGCACCTTCTTTATGTGAGGCGCTATTGTCGGCGTTGCTTCTACGGTTCGGACGGGGATTTGTTCGCTCATGGTCAGTCGCTCATCAGCCTCCATCAGGCCGATGCACTATGAGCGCCGATCTGTTTGCATAACAGACTCAGCTATTTCAATAAAAAGCGTATCAGATGGTCTTTGACGCAGGCCCTGCGACAACTTGAAGCAGCCCGCAGACAAGGGCGCAAACGCCTATCCCAGACGTTTGCGCGGGGTGTTGATCAGGGTCAGTCAAATCACCGAATCACTCTCGTCGGCTTTCAGGTGTTTGCGACCGTCCCTGGCGCCGGCAACCGTCAGCGCGTCGGCTTCTGCTTCGGTGATGTAAACGCGCCGGGCTTCAATCTCAACGAATGACATGGCTTTATCGCTATCTGTCTTGACCTCCAGGGTGTCGCAGATACGAATTTCTTCGCCATTCTCCACGGTGAAAAAACACACTTTGCTCTCAGGATTGGATTCATCGATTCGCAGGGCCATGGGGCTGTCCTTTTTTCACGGGGGTATGGAAGGTTAGGGCGCAGGCTTCGCCAATCGTTCTGCGCAACTGATTAATGGTCGCCGCTGTCCATCCTTTATCGACCCCTTTAAAGGACAGCAGGATGAACGCGTGGTGGCATGAAGTGTGGGTGACCCTGCAAGCGGAATTCGCCGACATCGGCGATGCCTCGCAACTGACGCGGATCACCGTACGCCTGCTCATGGCGGCGGTGCTGGGCGGGATTCTGGGATTTGAGCGCGAGCACAAGGGCAAGGCTGCCGGGGTCCGCACGCATATGTTGGTGGCGCTGGGCGCGGCGCTGTTTGTGCTGGTGCCGCAAACCTCGGGGGCCGAATCCGACGCCATGAGCCGGGTGTTGCAGGGAGTGATTGCCGGGATCGGTTTTCTCGGCGCCGGTACGATCCTGAAGAACAAGGAAGGCGATGAAGGCCACGTCAAAGGCCTGACCACCGCTGCCGGGCTGTGGATGACGGCGGCGATTGGCGTGGCGGCGGGGTTGGGCAGGGAAGCAACGGCGTTGCTCAGTACCGTTCTGGCGCTGGGGATTTTCAGCGTGATGCCGCGCATCGTGAAGCTCTTCGAAAAGGACGAGGAAAAGACTGATGAGCACTGATCATTCCTGCGCGGGATTGATCGTTCCCACGCTCTGCGTGGGAATGCCTCAATGGACGCTCCGCGTCCGCTTTGGGACGCGGAGCGTCCCGGGCTGCATTCCCACGCGGAGCGCGGGAACGATCAGTCAGACGATGACAGGCGGCATCGTGCTCGGCGGTTCTTCTTTAGGCGGTGGCGTGGTGCCTGGCGGTTCCTGCTCGGGGATCGGTTGCGGTTCGGTTTCGGGAATCGTCGGGTTGTCGATGTTCGGATCAGGTGTTTCGGCCGGGATCGGGATGTTCATCGGGTAGACCTCCGTGTGGCACATGGCGTGAGAAGTGCTTAAGTGGATTGACCACCTCGTGGCGAATTCGATCCACATTTTCACCCAGGCAAGTTTCGCTGAACTTTTCCCGGCGCGGGCCGCTCGGAACCTAAGTGAGTTCATGACGGGGCCGGTGTCTCGTTGTGAGGACTGATCCGGCACAAGAGCGTCCTTGGGGCGTTAAGGAGAGATGCTCAATGACTGCTGAAAAACCATCCGAACAGAGCTACAACCCGCACATGCCGCTGTCGCAGGCGCTGTTGCTGCCGCGCATCGTTATTGAAGACACCATGCCCACCCTCGATGGCGGCCAGTTCGCCGTCAAGTCGATTGCCGGGCGCGATGTGGTCGTGACCAGCAAGGTGTTTGCCGATGGTCACGACAAACTGGCGGTACGCATTCGCTGGCGCGAAGAAGGCGAGCAGACCTGGCAAAGCGAGGTCATGTCCGATCAGGGCAACAATGGCTGGAAAGGCCAGTTCCGCCCTGAACACCAAGGCCGCTTCCTGTACTGCATCGAAGCATGGATCGACCACTTCGCCAGTTTCCAATATGAACTGGAGAAAAAGCACAACGCCGCCGTACCGGTTTCGCTGGAGTTGCAAGAAGGCCGGACCATGGTGCAACAGGCCGCCGAACGCAGCGAAGGCCAACTCAGCGAACAACTCGCCGCACTCCATCATGAACTGTCCGGGCTGCTCGAAACCGAGCAGGTCGCGTTGTTTCTGCACTCGCGCAGTGCGCAATTGATGGCCCAGGCTGATCACCGCGCCTATTTGAGCGTCAGTGCCGAATTCCCTATGGATGTCGAACGCGAACTCGCCGAGTTCGCCAGTTGGTATGAGTTGTTTCCGCGCTCGATCACCGACGATCCCAACCGTCATGGCACTTTCAATGATGTGCACTCGCGGTTACCGATGATTCAGGACATGGGCTTCGACGTACTTTATTTCACGCCGATCCATCCCATCGGCCGCGCCCACCGCAAGGGCCGCAACAATTCCCTGACAGCCGGGCCCGAGGATCCGGGCAGCCCTTATGCCATCGGTAGCGAGGAGGGCGGGCACGAGGCGATTCACTCGCAACTCGGCACCCGCGAAGACTTCCGGCGGCTGGTGGCGGCTGCCGCTGACCACGGTTTGGAAATCGCCCTCGATTTCGCCATCCAGTGTTCGCAGGATCACCCGTGGCTCAAGCAACACCCGGGCTGGTTCAACTGGCGCCCCGACGGCACGATCAAATACGCGGAAAACCCGCCGAAGAAATACCAGGACATCGTCAACGTCGATTTCTATGCGCCGGATGCGATCCCGAGCCTGTGGGTCGAGCTGCGTGACATCGTTGTCGGCTGGGTCGAAGAGGGCGTGAAGATCTTTCGCGTCGACAATCCACACACCAAGCCGCTGCCCTTCTGGCAATGGCTGATTGCCGATGTGCGGGCGCTGCACCCGGAAGTGATCTTCCTCGCCGAGGCCTTCACCACGCCGGCGATGATGGCGCGCCTGGGCAAGGTCGGTTACACCCAGAGCTATACCTATTTCACCTGGCGCAACACCAAGTCTGAGCTGGCTGCGTACTTCACTGAACTGAATGAATCGCCGTGGCGCGAATGCTACCGGCCGAACTTCTTCGTCAACACCCCGGATATCAACCCGGCGTTTCTGCATGAGTCCGGGCGTCCCGGTTTTCTCATCCGCGCAGCGCTGGCAACCATGGGCTCGGGCCTGTGGGGCATGTATTCCGGTTATGAACTGTGCGAAGCGGCGCCGGTGCCGGGCAAGGAGGAATACCTCGATTCGGAGAAGTACGAGATCCGCGTCCGCGACTTCAACGCGCCCGGCAACATCATTGCCGAGATCGCCCAGCTCAACCGCATCCGCCGGCAGAACCCGGCGCTGCACACGCATCTTGGCCTGAAGATCTACAACGCCTGGAACGACAACATTCTGTATTTCGGCAAGCGCAGCTTTGACGGCAGCAACTTCATTCTGGTGGCGGTCAACCTTGATCCGCATAACGTGCAGGAAGCGAATTTCGAACTGCCGTTGTGGGAAATGGGCCTGCCCGATGATGCCACCACCCACGGTGAAGATTTGATGAACGGGCATCGTTGGGACTGGCACGGCAAGTATCAGTTCATGCGCTTAGACCCGGCTTACCAGCCATTCGGCATTTGGCGAATTACGACCTGAACACAGATCTCCTGTGGGAGCGAGCCTGCTCGCGAAAGCAATTTTGCAGGCGACATTTTTGCTGAATGTTGATCCGCATTCGCGAGCAGGCTCGCTCCCACAGGTTGCTCATTGAGTTGGAGTCAGGTGATCGGCTCACGGCTTTTCTAGAATTGAACAGGAGTTTCACATGGCGAAGAAACCCAAGGCAGCCACCTTCATCAAAGACCCGCTCTGGTACAAGGACGCGGTGATTTATCAGGTTCACGTCAAATCATTTTTCGACTCCAATAACGACGGGATCGGCGACTTTCCCGGTCTGATCGCCAAACTCGATTACATCGCCGAACTCGGCGTCAACACCATCTGGCTGTTGCCGTTCTACCCTTCGCCACGCCGTGATGACGGCTATGACATCGCCGAATACCGTGGCGTCCACAGCGATTACGGCACCATGGCCGACGCCAAGCGTTTCATTGCCGAAGCGCACAAGCGCGGTTTGCGGGTGATCACCGAACTGGTCATCAACCACACCTCCGACCAGCATCCGTGGTTCCAGCGTGCGCGCAAGGCCAAGCCCGGTTCAGCGGCGCGGGACTTTTACGTGTGGTCGGATGACGACCAGAAATACGATGGCACGCGGATCATTTTTCTCGACACCGAAAAGTCCAACTGGACCTGGGACCCGGTCGCCGGCCAGTACTTCTGGCACCGCTTCTATTCGCACCAGCCAGACCTGAACTTCGACAACCCGCAAGTGATGAAAGCCGTGCTGTCGGTGATGCGTTACTGGCTGGACATGGGCATCGACGGCTTGCGCCTCGACGCGATTCCGTACCTGATCGAACGCGACGGCACCAACAACGAAAACCTCCCGGAAACCCACGACGTCCTCAAGCAGATCCGTGCCGAGATCGATGCCAATTATCCCGACCGTATGCTGCTGGCCGAAGCCAACCAATGGCCGGAAGACACTCAGTTGTACTTCGGTGATACCGACGCTCAAGGCCTCAATGGCGACGAATGCCACATGGCGTTCCACTTCCCGTTGATGCCGCGTATGTATATGGCACTGGCCCAGGAAGATCGCTTCCCGATTACCGATATTCTCCGTCAGACCCCGGAAATCCCTGCCAACTGCCAGTGGGCGATCTTCCTGCGTAACCACGATGAACTGACCCTGGAGATGGTCACCGACAAGGAACGCGACTACCTGTGGAATTACTACGCCGCTGATCGCCGCGCGCGGATCAACCTCGGTATTCGCCGACGTCTGGCACCGCTGATGGAACGTGATCGCCGCCGCGTCGAACTGCTCAACAGCCTGCTGTTGTCGATGCCGGGCACGCCGACCCTGTATTACGGCGATGAAATCGGCATGGGCGACAACATCTATCTTGGCGACCGCGATGGCGTGCGTACGCCGATGCAATGGTCGATCGACCGCAACGGTGGCTTCTCCCGCGCCGACCCGGCCAGCCTGGTGCTGCCGCCGATCATGGATCCGCAATACGGCTATCTGTCGGTTAACGTCGAAACCCAGGCCGGCGATCCGCATTCGCTGCTGAACTGGACGCGGCGCATGCTCGCGGTGCGCAAGCAATCCAAGGCGTTTGGCCGTGGCACGCTGAAAATGCTCTCGCCGAGTAACCGACGGATTCTGGCCTACACCCGCGAATTCACCGACGCCGACGGCAAACACGAAATCATTCTGTGCGTGGCCAACGTCTCGCGCAGCGCGCAAGCGGCGGAGCTGGATCTGTCTGCTTACACCGGCATGGTGCCGGTGGAGATGCTTGGCGGTAATGCGTTCCCGCCGATTGGCCAGTTGAATTTCCTTCTGACCCTGGCGCCTTACGGCTTCTACTGGTTCGCCCTCGCGACCGAAAACCAGATGCCGAGCTGGCACGTTGAACCGGCGCAGAGCCTGCCGGACTTCACCACGCTGGTGCTGAAAAAACGCATGGAAGAATTGCTCGAGGCGCCGTCCCGCGCGACCCTGGAGCAGGGCATTCTGCCGAGCTGGTTGCAAAACCGTCGCTGGTTTGCCGGCAAGGACGCCGCCATCGACAAGGTCAATCTGGCGTATGGCGTGCGCTTTGGCGATGCGCAGCATCCGGTGCTGCTCAGCGAAATCGAAGTCACCAGCGCTGGCCAGACCAGCCGTTACCAACTGCCGTTCGGCTTCATTTCCGAAGATCAGGTCGGCGCGGCGCTGCCACAGCAACTGGCCCTGGCCCGTGTGCGCCGGGTGCGTCAGGTCGGTTTGATCACTGACGCCTTCAGTCTTGAAACGTTTGTTCGTGCGGTGTTGCAAGGCATGCAAAACAACACCGTGCTGGAATCGGTCGAGGGCGAAATCCGTTTCGAGCCGACGCCGCACCTGGACAATCTCAACCTCGGCGCCGAGTCCGAAGTGCGTTACCTGTCGGCCGAGCAATCGAACAGTTCGGTGGTGATCGGCAACAGCCTGGTACTTAAGCTGATCCGCAAAGTCGCTTCTGGCGTACACCCGGAACTGGAGATGAGCGCTTACCTGACCGCCGCCGGATTTGCCAATATCTCACCGCTGCTCGGTTCGGTGATTCGCCGCGATGCGCAGGGTCAAGACAATCTGCTGATGATCGCCCAAGGCTATCTGAGCAATCAGGGCGATGCGTGGGAATGGACGCAGAACAACCTCGAACGGGCGCTGCGTGACGAACTGGCCGATGCCATGTCCGAGCAGGAACAGCACTACAACGCGTTGGGCGAACTGAAGGACTTTGCCGCGATGCTCGGTCAGCGTCTGGGCGAGATGCATCAGGTGCTGGCGGCGCCGACCGACAATGCCGACTTTGCGCCGAACGTCAGTACGGCCAAGGACATGCAGGCCACCGGCAAGGACGTCGCCGCGCAGGTCGAGCACGCGTTGAAGCTGCTCAAGCAGCATCAAGGCGAACTCAACAGCGCGGATCAGAAACTGGTCAAACGCCTGCTCGACGAGAAAAAAACCATCCTCGCCCATGTGCAGGATCTGGCGAAAAAAGCCGTCGGCGGTCTGCGCATTCGCGTGCATGGCGACTTGCATCTGGGGCAGGTGCTGGTGATCAAGGGCGATGCCTACCTGATCGACTTCGAGGGTGAACCGGCGCGTCCGCTGAGCGAGCGCCGCGGCAAGCACAGTCCGTACAAGGATGTCAGCGGCGTGCTGCGCTCGTTCGATTACGCGGCGGCGATGACCATCAACGTACACAACGTCGATCACAGCGCCGAGTCCGAAGACGCTCGTCGTCGTGTGGCCGAACGTTATCTGCGTGAAGCGCGCGAGGCATTTGTTCAGGCATATCGCCAAGCGGCAGCTAGTCTTGATCATGCCTGGCAAGATCCTGACGGTGCCGACGCCGCGCTGGCGTTGTTCGGTCTGGAGAAGGCGGCCTATGAAGTGGCCTATGAAGCCGAAAATCGCCCGACGTGGCTGCCCGTGCCGTTGCACGGTTTGTATGGGTTATTGACAGGGCTTAAACCCTTTTCCGATCTTGGTGGAGAGTAGTCATGAGTTTCTCGAACAAGGAACAGGGTCACGCTAAAGAAGCGTTACTGCCGTCGGCGAAAGACATCGATGCGCTGGTACGTGCGGAACACCCGGATCCATTTTCCATTCTTGGCCCACACGGCGATGGCGCCGGCGGGCAATTCATTCGGGTTTATTTGCCCGGTGCGCTGAATGTTTCGGTGCTGGACAAAGACAGCGGTCAAGAGCGCGGCACGCTTGAGCAGACTGAAACGCCGGGGCTGTTTGTCGGCCACTTCGATCAGGCCGGGCCGTATCAGTTGCGTACCCGTTGGGCCGGCGGCGAGCAGGTGGCGGAAGATCCCTACAGCTTCGGTCAATTGCTTGGCGAGATGGATTTGTATCTGTTTGCCGAAGGCAATCATCGCGACCTCAGTTCGTGCCTCGGCGCGCAACTGACCACCGTCGAGGGTGTCGACGGTGTGCGCTTTGCCGTATGGGCGCCGAACGCCCGACGAGTCTCCGTAGTGGGTGATTTCAACGTCTGGGATGGGCGCCGGCATCCGATGCGTCTGCGCCATCCTTCCGGGGTCTGGGAGTTGTTTATCCCGCGCCTGCAAGCCGGGGAGTTGTACAAATACGAAATACTGGGCGCTCAAGGGATTCTGCCGCTCAAGGCTGACCCGATGGCGCTGGCCACCAGCCTGCCACCGGATACCGCCTCGAAAGTCGCCGCGCCGCTGCAAGTCGACTGGCAGGATCACGACTGGATGAACAGCCGCCGTGAACGGCAAAAACATTCGGCGCCGCTGTCGATCTATGAGCTGCATGCCGGCTCGTGGCAATGCGAGCTGGACGATCTGGGTGAAGTCGCGCGCCAATACACTTGGCCGGAGCTGGCCGAGCGCTTGATTCCCTATGTGAAGGAGCTGGGTTTCACCCACATCGAATTGATGCCAATCATGGAACACCCGTTCGGTGGTTCGTGGGGCTATCAACTGCTCTCGCAATTTGCCCCCAGTGCGCGTTACGGCACGCCGGAGCAATTCGGCGAGTTCGTCGACGCCTGCCACCGCGCCGACATCGGCGTGATTCTCGATTGGGTGCCGGCGCATTTCCCTACCGATACCCACGGCCTGGCGCAATTCGACGGCACCGCGCTGTACGAGTACGGCAATCCGCTGGAAGGTTTCCATCAGGATTGGGACACGCTGATCTACAACCTCGGCCGTACCGAAGTGCATGGCTACATGCTCGCGTCGGCGCTGCACTGGTTGAAGCATTTCCACATCGATGGCCTGCGCGTGGATGCAGTGGCTTCGATGCTTTACCGTGACTATTCGCGCAAGGCCGGTGAATGGGTGCCGAACCGTCACGGCGGGCGCGAGAATCTGGAGGCGATCGACTTCCTCCGTCACTTGAACGATGTGATCGAACTGGAAGCGCCGGGCGCGTTGGTGATCGCCGAGGAATCCACGGCATGGCCGGGTGTCAGTCAGAGCACCCAGCAGGGCGGTTTGGGTTTTGCCTACAAGTGGAACATGGGCTGGATGCACGATTCGCTGCACTACATTCAGCAGGACCCGGTGTACCGCGCCCATCATCACAACGAGTTGAGTTTTGGCCTGGTCTACGCCTGGTCCGAGCGCTTTATCCTGCCGATCTCCCACGATGAAGTGGTGCACGGCAAGCATTCGCTGATCGACAAGATGCCCGGTGACCGCTGGCAGAAATTCGCCAACCTGCGCGCCTACCTGAGTTTCATGTGGACGCATCCGGGCAAGAAGCTGCTGTTCATGGGCTGCGAGTTCGGCCAGTGGCGCGAGTGGAATCACGATCAGCAACTGGATTGGTACTTGCTGCAGTATTCCGAGCACAAAGGCGTGCAGAAACTGGTCGGTGACCTCAATCGCCTGTACCGCGAGGTCCCCGCGCTGCACGACCAGGACGACGCGCCGCAGGGGTTCCAGTGGTTGATCGGCGACGATGCGATCAACAGCGTGTATGCGTGGTTGCGCTGGAGCAAGGACGGTCAGCCGGTGCTGGTGGTGGCCAACTTCACGCCGGTGCCGCGTCAGTCGTACCGCGTAGGCGTTCCGTTTGCCGGGCGCTGGACTGAACTGCTCAACAGCGATGCCGATACTTACGCCGGCTCCAACTACGGCAACGGTGGCGGGGCGTTTACCGAAGAAGTGCCAAGCCACGGGCAATCGCTGTCGCTGGAGCTGAACTTGCCGCCGTTGGCGGTGTTGATCCTCAAGCCGGAGGGTTGATCCGAGACCGCGTCGCTGCATTCGCGAGCAGGCTCGCTCCCACATTTGGGATGTATGTCCCCTGTGGGAGCGAGCCTGCTCGCGAAGGCGTCAGTTCAGGCACTTTCAAAATCCGGCCCAGCGCTCACCACCTCATCCGCACACCCAAACTGCCAATCAACCCATTCAGATCATTGTCATCCACATCACTGCTGTAATCGGCACTGACATACAGACTCACCGCCGGCGTCACCCGCGCCACCAGGCCCAATCCCACCTCGACGGTGGATGACTTGCGGCTGCTGCTGATCTTGTCGACCTGATCCAGCGTCACCGTGCTGCCGGTATACACCGTGTGCCAGAGGTTGGTGCGCACGTAAGGTTCGACCGGCAAACCATTCAAGTCATAACTGCCTTTCAAGCGTGCCCCGACGCGGCCGCTCCACGCGGTCAAATCGGTTGAAGACGCATTGCCGGAGCCTGCGTACGGCGTATCGAGGGTGATGCGCTGATTGATCAATTGCGCCTGTGGTTCCACCACCCAGTTTTCGCTCAAGCCAATCGGGTAGCCGCCCTCGACCGAGAAGGTCATGGCGCTGCCTTCGGTGGCCTGCCGGGCGCCTTGTTCATTACGACTGAAACCGCTGACGCGCCCGCCACTGGCCGAAACATCGACATGCCAGCCCTGTGCGCCGGTCAGACTGTAGTAGGCGCCGAGGCTCTGGCCTTGCAGGTTGAGGGTGTCGGTACCCGGATCGGCGAGGGCGCGGCTGGTGAGCGGCCCGTTGCCATTGGCTTGAATCCGGTTCTCGCCGCCGATCAAGCCGATGGTCTGGGTATGGCCGCTGCCGCTTCGCAGGGTCAGGACGGCGGGGCCTTTGAAATCACCGCTAGCGGAGGTCGCGTAGCCCGAGGTCAGTACATCGGTTTGCGCTTGCCGGGCACTGCGACCGTAGAGTTGCTCCCAGGCCCCTGGCGCAAGGTCTTCGGTAATCAGGTCGCCGCCTCGTAGATCCGGCTGTGGGCTCAGGCGCTGCGGGCCGGGAGTGATCACTGTCGCGGGCAAGGTCATGACCGGGACGTTCTCTCGATACCAAGGCGTGGTTTCATCCGCCACAGGGCTGGCCTGCGCCTCCATGGATGAGCACAGCAAGATAGAGCTCGATACTGTGCAGAGAGTGATTTTAATCTCGTTTGAGTGGAATGAAGTTTTCATGGAGGTCTACCTTGCAAGCGCATGCGGTATCTCGATATGGCGTCTCTCCTACCCCGAACGAGGGGCGACCGAATGGAGCGGGGCGAGCCGTGACCGCTCGATTTCGCGAGTGGCCGAAGGCTCGCCCCGGACAGTGTTTCCGGGGGTAGTAAGGTAGAGATAAGAAGAGTCAAGGCTGCGCGTCAAGAAATTGGACGATGAGCGGTAGTGACAAATCGGGACGTGCAAGCGTTTGTTTTTCTGCACATAACTAAGTGTTTGTTTGCATGGAATATCGCTGGGAAAGCCCCGCGCCAGAGGTGTGCTATTACCGACGGAAGGCTTGCCCGTTGACGCGCACGCCACTATCGCCGAGCGCGGTACGCGGGTCGTTGCTGTCAATATTGCGGCTGTGCTTACAGATGCACCTCAACCGCCAGCGGCAGGTGATCGGAAAGGTGGGTCCACGGTCTGTTGCCAAGAATCTGCGGGTCATGGCTGCAGGCGTTGCGCAGGTAGATACGGTCGAGCCGCAGCAACGGAAACCGCGCCGGATAGGTCTTGGCCGGGCGCCCGTGATGACGTTCGAACGCTTCGTGCAGATAGTCGCGACGGGCGAGGGCAGCGTTGCCCTGAAGTTGCCAGTCGTTGAAGTCGCCGGCGATGATCACCGGGGCGTCATCGGGCAGGGATTCGAGCAATTGGCAGAGCAGTTGCAACTGCAATTGCCGATGGCTTTCCAGCAGACTCAAATGCACGCAGATCGCATGGACTTCGGTGTGACCGGGAACATCCAGCACGCAGTGCAACAGACCCCGGCGCTCGGGGCCGGTGATCGACACGTCGAGGTTGCGGTATTCGCGGATCGGGTATTTCGACAGCAGCGCGTTGCCATGGTGGCCATCGGGGTAGACCGCGTTACGCCCATAGGCGAAATCGCTCCACATGCTGTCGGCGAGAAACTCGTACTGCGACGTCTGTGGCCATTCGTTGTAGCGATTGGAATGCCGCTCGTGTTCACCGACCACTTCCTGCAAGAACACCAGATCGGCCGAGGTACTGCGCACCGCTTCGCGCAGCTCTGGCAGGATGAAACGCCGATTGAGGGCGGTGAAGCCTTTGTGGGTATTGACCGTCAACACGCGCAAGCGATGGATGGCTGAATCGTCGACGACATGACGTTTGGGATCGCTGGACACGTTCACTCCTCTGAATCCTGACCTTCCTTTTCATGCGACTGACGCGCAGGCGAGCAGTTCCTTCGGTGTTCGGGCCTGTAGCCGCTGTCGAGTGAAACCAGGCGTCGACCGTTGATCGATCGTTCCCACGCAGAGCGCGGGAACGATCAGCCGATGCTACTGCGGCAACTCCAGGTTATTCAGCACCCGGTTCACCGCCAGTTCCCCCAGCATGATCAGTTGCGCAATCCCCAACACCGTCCGGCGCTGCGGTGCGGGCAACAGGCGGGCGAAGTCGTGGGCGATGGTCTTGGCCGATGCGAGTGTTTCGAAGGCATCGAGCAGCAATTCCTCGTTTTTGGTGTCCGCGGTCGCGGCATACATCCCGCGGGTTTTACGCGGCGGCGGCGTGGAGCCGGGCGGGCAGAGGTAATGGTCGAGGGCGCGGTCGGCGGCTTCGTGGAGTTTTTTTGAGTCGAGGGATTCGTAGGGGGAGGTGGGGTCGATTTCGGGTGGGTTGGGTGTTGGTTTGATCATGGTGAAGCTCCTTTGAGGTGGAGCCGCCAATTCCTGTCGCTAAACGGGAAAGGTGGCGGCTGTACGCGGGTTAGCGAACCGGTCAAAGGTAC
The DNA here is from genome assembly GCF_002813455.1 of Pseudomonas baetica. NCBI lineage: Bacteria > Pseudomonadati > Pseudomonadota > Gammaproteobacteria > Pseudomonadales > Pseudomonadaceae > Pseudomonas > Pseudomonas baetica. Next base: position 6,166,959 of record NZ_PHHE01000001.1, read on the forward strand.
CCGGTAGACCGCAAAGGTCTCCCGCATACAGCCACCATAGAGACATTGCAGACATACAAATCCGCAACGAGGCCAGGAACGCTGATGCACCTTTGACTTGAGTTCGAGTCGCTAAACCCGATCGCTGATTCGTCAGCGACCGACCCACAATAGAACCCGACCCCAAGGCGCACAAGCCGGCGGATTCTGGCGTAGCTGTAGGCAAAGGCGCAAGGTTTTGTAGCCTGCGAGAGTGTCTGGATTTGTCTGTTAAACATCGCTGTTTAAGGGGGGGCAGATAATTAAATCTGTCCCGGTTGTTGCCGGTTGTTATTGATTATTTGATTAAAGCGTACGCGCTAAATACGTTGTTTGTATATTCAAGAGAAACAAAGTTGTTTGTGAGGTTAATGGCGTGGCAGGCGTTGTCATAATCTGGATGTGTGGTTGATGACCATGTTCGAGCAGCGCTGTTTGGTCCCGATTCATATACTTGGCATAGGCTCTGTAACTCAACTAGTGATGGTAGAGTTCCATCAGTATTACTTGCTTCTGACTTGGCGGTTTTGTGATCTAGTTTTCCTATGTATTTCCACTCGTAGAAAGTCCCGGATGTTGTAAGTTTGAACTTCCTAGTTGTTCCAGTACTGTCTGTCACGCTGATCTCCGTTTCACCGTTTTTATAAGCGTAAACTCTCCCGTCCTTGTTCACAGAAGCAACGTTTGTATTGTCGGATTTATATTGATAGGGCGGTTTGCCGTTTTTGGCTGGGCGATCCAGAAAGGAACCGGCGGAAGGGTTAACGGGCTCAAAAGCTGGATGGTCGGAGAAGATGTGCCGGAAGGCACTGATTGAAGCCGGTTGCTCGTCAAACTCCAAATCAGACCCAGGGCTCTTTACGGTAAAGAACCGAATATTCGAGTCCAGCCCCGTACCATACAGTGCACGAGCCTTGAGTATGTACGTACCTTTACTCAAGTTCGCTAGCGGCTGTACCCAATCACCATTATGGTCGACATTCACCTCGTCTTTGGGTTGCTCATTCTCAAAGATCTGAAGTTTTTGATTGGCCTTCGCCGTGCCACTGAGCACTACAGAAGTGTCTTCAATCACCGCGCCGTTATTGATTTCACCGTCCTGGCCAAACACCGAAACAATTGCCGGCCGCACATCCGCTTGCGCCGCCTCTACCATAAACGTCCGTGCCACAGAGACTTGCCCCGAGCCATACAACGCCTTGGCCGTCAAACTGTGCGCACCTTCCTGCAGCCCAGCTACTTGATGGCTCCACTTGCCGGCCCCATCGGCAGTGGCCTTTCCTTTGGATTCAGTCTGGTTATCGAGCACCTCGATCTGCAATCCCTTGCTCGCTGTACCGGTCAGTGTGCCTGCCGTTTCCTCCGTGGTGCCGCCGTTGGGGATCTCCTTGCCGCTGGGCAGACCGGTCAACAGCGTGATGACCGGTTTTTCGTCCGGGACGCTGCCGCCGATAACACTGGCGATGGCGGGTTGCGAGGTGCCGATGATCTGGTCACCGCGCGTTAGCTCAAACGTCACATTTAATTGGCTGCCTGAAATAACCTGAGCGTTCGGCACTTGCAGAATGCACGGTTGCAGCACGCCGAAACTGGCGGTGATCTTGCCGGGTATTTTCAGCTCGGCGTCGGGCTGGGTAGAGCGGTAAGTTGCTACGACGTCGTCGCCTTCGCGGTAAATCGTCGCGTCGGGGACGATGACCACCAACAGTGGCCGACCCTTGAGCAAGTCGAGGTCGACGACAGACGGGTCGTCGCCATTGTCATTCTGATCTTCGCGCAAAATCGGCTTTTCAAGTTTCATCCGATCCAGATGAATGTCCAGCCGCTTCTCCGGGGATTTGCTGGGGTTGCCCAACTGGTCGGTGACAATGAAGTCGACCACCGCACTCGAATTGTCGCCCGCTGCGCGAAACGCGTCGGTGAACAGCGTGTGGGTGATCGGTGCGTTGCCATCGGCGACATCGAAAGTGACCTCGGTATCGCCTATCCGCAGTCGGATGCGGTCATATGGGCGCCGGTTGTTATAGGTGAACCCGAACACCACGCCTTGCGCTGCGCGCTCGGCGCTGACGCCGTCCTTGATCACGTCTGGGGGGATAACAAGGTCCAGGTTGTCCGGCGTACGCAGGTGATAGAGCACCAGCAGGTCACGGGAGTCTTCACTGGTGTTACCGCCGACGCGGAAGACCTTGTAATGCAGGCGGTTGACACCCTGCCTAAGGTACCCGTGTGGTATGTACAGACGCTGACGCAGCGCTTCTTCGCCCGGCTTGATGGTCACGCCGGCCACGGGGGGCAGGTCGTCGTTGATGTACAGATCCACGCGATCATCGACCGCCATGGTCCAGGATTGCAGTTGTAACTCTGGCCAGGGGTCGATCAGGCACGGCAGGCCTTGGGACTGGCCGTCGTAAAGCACTTGGGGAATGCCACCATGGGCGATGCCTGCCGGCCTCACCGGGGTGATCCAGCCCTGAATAATCACCGGGAAGAGCACGAACAATTGATTGAGTACGGCGGACTGGATATCCATCACTTGCTCCTGGATGCGAAAAGCCCGAATGCGCTCGGGAAGTGGGCTAATCAAACATCAGGCGGGGCAAGCGGGCTACTGTCAAAGTTGACAGGTAGGAGCCATTTCCGGACGAGTGGTTAACTCGGTCGGAGGTGCAGAATGTTTTGCGGTGGGGGGGTGACGGCAAAGGATTGCGGTCTGCGGCGGCACTGGATGTTGTACCGGGCTGGCGCCTGTTTGAATACTGAACCCTGATGACGTGGGCTTGCCGCGAAAACACGCCCCCGGCAGCTCCTACCGATTAAATAAATGCATCCCCTTATCCTACTTGTCCCCCTAAAAAATAAATTTGATTTGATCAATTGGGCGTCCAAGGTACATTACATTTCTCTCTCCGATACTAATGACAAAGTACTTGCAGGGGGTTGGTGATTCAAAAACAATTTCATATATAATATCCCCCGTGTTTTTATTAAAATTCATAGTTGCTAGTCGGTTGTTGTTTTCATCGAAATAGGAAACTAAATCGTTGGCCTCCTGACGTAGGGGTACCACTTGAGTTATAAAGCTAATTTTTTTTGCGGCATGTGGCACTTCTACCCTAACGGTGTTTCCGGTTCCGGTCCACAATGTGAGTTCCCCGAACCTAGGGTCTTGAAAGTTTGGATAACCAATCCAACAGTCTCTTGGCCCTGAAATTTTTTGAACTGTTACTGTCAACATGCTTGGAAAGATTACTGGAGAGTTGAATGGTAAATTTTTACTGCCTACCTTTTCCCAATCCTCCATATACATGTTGGTCACGGTTAGCGCCCGCGGAGGCTTAGATTCTGCACCGGTGCCGTATAACGCCTTGGCGGTAAAGCTGTGGCTGGTCACGGCCAGACCTGTGACGGGACGGGTCCAGACTCCACTGCCATTGACATCGGCGATGCCCTTGGAGCCGGTGCCGTCGAAGATCTCGACTTTTTGGCCTTTGGCGGCGGCACCGGACAGCGTCACGGCGGTTTCAAATGTGGTGCCGTTTTGCGGAATCTCACTGCCGCTCGGCGAGCCCCTTACGGAGGTCAGCGTAGGAACGGTCTCCTCAGTCACGGTCAATGTTCTGACCGCCGACTCGCCACCCGTGCCGTACAAAGCCTTGGCCTTGAAGCTGTGTGCGGCGACAGTCAGACCGGACACCAGCAACGCCCAGATACCTGTCGTGGCATTGGCCGTCGCTGGGCCTTTGGATGTCGCGCCGTCGAACACCTCGACTTTCTGACCTTTGGCGGCGCCTCCTGAGAGGGTGACAGCAGTTTCTACCGTGAATCCTCCGTTGGGAATTTCGACACCGCTCGCAGAACCCTTGACCGAGGTAATGGTGGGAGTCACATCCGCTACCGCCTTGACGGTATAAGTTCGTACGGGGAAGGTCACCGCCTCGTTTTCATTGGCGCTGCCACCAATACTCACCTTAAACTCGAGCTCAAGCTTCGACCCATGCATCAACTTGGCCAACTCCGCTACGGGAGTTCTGGGTTGCATACCATTAAGACCATCAGCAGGAATCGGGTCGCCGTTGTAGGTCTGGTGGGTAAAGATATTGCCGTCGGCCTTGGTACCGGTGTAACGCAGCCACAGTTTCTGCCTAAGTGCGATAAACGGCCATTTGCGTATCCGTGTTCTGGCAGTGTCCGCCAGGGTTGTGACATTCAGCTCGTTGCCCACAGCACCATCAATGGCAGGGGTCGGCAAGTTGGTATCCCCATCCCGAATCGGCAGCACCGTCATGAAAAACTCGTCCGAGTCGTTCTCCGTCACGCCGCGCTTGACCTTGTAGCTCACGGTGACCTTCTGCCCGAGGTTAAACGCCACCACTGTATTCAGCAGCGAGATATCCAGAGTCCCTTGGGTGGTTACCGGGATCCACGCGGTGCTATGGCTCCCTTCTCCGGGCGTACCAGTCCAGGTCACTTTCACGTCCGTGCCGACCATGTCGGTGAAGGCCTGAATCACCGCGGTCAAGGTGTTCCTGGCCGCTAGCGGGTCAAGAACATCGTTCGTCGCCTCTTTGATGGACGGCTTTTCAAGTTTCAGCCGGTCCAGATGAATGTCCAGCCGCTTCTCCGGGGATTTGCTGGGGTTGCCCAACTGGTCGGTGACAATGTATTCGATCACCGCACTCGGGTTGTTGCCCGCTGCGAGAAACGTGTCGGTGAACAGTTTGTAGGTGATCGGTGCGTTGCCATCGGGGACATCGAAATCGACCTGGGTATCGCCTATCAGCAGTCGGATGCGGTCATAGGGGCGCCGGTTGTTATAGAAGAACCTGAACTCCACGCCTTGCGCTGCGCGTTCGGCACTGACGCCTTCCTTGATCACGTCTGGGGGGATGACAAGATCCAGGTTGTCCGGCGTACGCAGGTGATAGAGCACCAGCAGGTCACGGGAGTCTTCACTGGTGTTGCCGCCGACGCGGAAGACCTTGTAATGCAGGCGGTTGACACCCTGCCTAAGGTAGCCGTGTGGTATGTACAGACGCTGACGCAGCGCTTCTTCGCCCGGCTTGATGGTCACGCCGGCCACGGGTGTGGGGTCGTCGTTGATGTACAGATCCACGCGATCATCGACCGCCATGGTCCAGGATTGCAGTTGTAACTCAGTCCAGGGGTCGATCAGGCACCCCAGGCCTTGGGACTGGCCGTCGTAAAGCACTTGGGGAATGCCGCCGTGGGCGATGCCTGCCGGTCTCACCGGGGTGATCCAGCCCTGAATAATCACCGGGAAGAGCACGAACAATTGATTGAGTACGGCGGACTGGATATCCATCACTTGCTCCTGGATGCGAAAAGCCCGAATGCGCTCGGGAAGTGGGCTAATCAAACATCAGGCGGGAGAAGCGGGCTACTGTCAAAGTTGACAGGTAGGCGCCATTTTCGGACGAGTGGTTAACTCGGTCGGAGGTGCAAGAATGTTCTGCGGGTGTGCATTACGGTGGCGGAGGGATGGCAAAGGATTGCGGCCTTCGGCGGGACTTGGACGTTGTACCGGGCTGGCGCCTGCTTGAATACCAAACCCTGTTGACGTGGGCTTACCGCGAAAACTCAGCGCCCCCGGTAGGAGCAGCCGAAGGCTGCGATCTTTTGATCTTGTTTTAAAGATCAACATCTAAAGATCGCAGCCTGCGGCAGCTCCTACAGTGGGGTAATAATCTGTCCCCTTAAGCGTTAGCCCGGCAACTCCAGATTATTCAGCACCCGGTTCACCGCCAGTTCCCCCAGCATGATCAGTTGCGCAATCCCCAACACCGTCCGGCGCTGCGGTGCGGGCAACAGGCGTGCGAAGTCGTGGGCGATGGTCTTGGCCGATGCGAGTGTTTCGAAGGCATCGAGCAGCAATTCCTCGTTTTTGGTATCCGCAGTCGCGGCATACATCCCGCGGGTTTTACGCGGCGGCGGTGTGGAACCGGGCGGGCAGAGGTAATGGTCGAGGGCGCGGTCGGCGGCTTCGTGGAGTTTTTTTGAGTCGAGGGATTCGTAGGGGGAGGCGGGGTCGATTTCGGGTGGGTTCGGTGTTGGTTTGATCATGGGTAAAGCCTCTAGAGTAGTGAAGCTACCACCGTTCGCTGCTAACGAAAGAGGTGGCGGCTGTACGCGGGTTAGCAGACCAGGACTCTAGAACCCGGCGCACCGAAGTGCCCCACGCAAAGCCGCCATAACATGAGCGAAAGCATGCCTGCTCACGGCTACGGACCTTGTGCGTCTAGAGAAAACCCGAGCTGCTAAACCCGATCACTGAACAGTCAGCGACCGACCCACAATAGAACCCGCCCCCAAGGCGCACAAGCCGGCGGATTCTGGCGTAGCTGTAGGCAAAGGCGCAAGGTTTTGTAGCCTGCGAGAGTGTCTGGATTTGTCTGTTAAACATTGATGTTTAATGGGGCAGATAATTAAATTTGTCCAGGTTATGCCCAAGCGAGGGCTTCACTGACGATTAAATAAATACGTCCGCTTTTCGCAGCTATGATATTGAAAAATTGTCTGCATAGAAGGCGCCTGGACTATTAATCTCGAACGATGAAAATGTAAGTGCGGCTGGCGATATGAATGAGATGGTGGTGGAATTATAGTTTCCTGTAATAGGTATGGAGGTGCTGCCAATAATGGCGTTGTTTTTTGTTTTGAATGTCACAGTTCCAAGGTAGTGACTTGTATTGATCGTAAAGCTGATTTTTTGAGCCTCGCGCGGTAGTTCAAATAATGATATGCCATAACCTAAAAGTAACATCCTTTGTCCGAGATCGGTTGGGTAACGTGGGTCGTCTGGCCTAAAAATACGTGCAGTTCCGCTTAGAAGGGTAAAGGTTTATCCGCTGGGGAATTTAACGGGTTCGTTAGGGGAGAAACTTAAGAGAGAACTTCCTTCCCAGTTTTCAATAATGGGAAGGTTGGGTAGCTCCTCGTTCGTGATCGTGTATATTTTTTTAAGAAAAATTACTGGATTTAAATTCGCAATGTTTCCAGGGGATACTTTTGCTTCAAGATAGATTGAGGCGTCGTTCGGGACGTTGTTGAGCCATTCGCGTAATATTGGTTTTTTTAGGCCTGCAATAACTTCCTGGGGTGTGAGAGTGGCATTGTTTATGATATTTAATGGGGTGCTAGTGTCGGTGGAGAGTGTTGCTGGTATTAATTGACCCTTCTCGGCAAAGCTCCATGGAGGAAGATTAAAAGTTGCATCTCCCTCAAAATTATTTAGGTCAAGTTTGTATGTGCTGTTGCTTTCTTGAATTTTAGGCTCTGATAACCGCGCATCTCCATCCGCAATCTTCAGCACGCTCACCTTGATCGACTCTGATTTACCAGCCTGCCCACCGTTGCGATTCAAATTCCAGCGCAGCTCGATAACTTTTCCATGCCGTGCCGCAAGAAACGCCGGGCTCAACACTGTGTTCACCCAATTGTTGGTGTTGAACTCCACCAACGGAAACTGTGCTGAGCCCGCCGGCGGATTGACTTCGACCAGTCGTGCACGGTCTCCTTCCATGGCGCCAAAATACTCAATGCGCACCGTCACCCCGTTTGGATAGGCCAGCACATCGATCGGGTCAACGGCCGGCGCCACCAGAAACGGGGGCAACAACACAATGGTGTTGCCGATGACATCGGCGGTGGTGGTCTTGGAGGTCGCCATAGCGGTGCCGCCGCGCACCAGTTCATATTTCGCCCGCACCACGCTGCCGGCAATCACTTTGGCATTGGGCACCATCAGTTTGTAGGTGAACGGAATGCGCCCGACATCGGCCTCGACGGTGTGCGACACCACGGGAGCGCCAGGTTTGGTGGCGGTGTAGGTCACGCGGATTTTGTCGTTGGGCTGCCACGTCGGGGCGAAGGCGTGTACCAGGACGGTGAGATCCTTGCTGCCGAGTTTGGCCAGACTGATGGTTTTCGGGTCATCGCTCCAATCGTCCGGGTCTTCGGCCAGATCGGGGGCGACCAGTCGGGTTTCCTTCAGGTGCACATCGATCTCGACCCTGCCAGAGTACGGCGAGTCAGTGTCCGGTCCGTTGAGGAGTTGATCGAGAACGGTGTAGGAAAAGACGAACTTCGTGTTGTCCCCCGCCCGCTGGAATACATCTTCCCCGACCATCACGCAAATCGTTGTCGGCTCGTCGGAAGGGGTAGCCGGGGCTTCAGCGGCAGTGACGGTTCGCACGACGTCCTGGCCGTTGCAGTTCAACCGGATCACGTCGTAGGCGCGGCAGTAGGGGTAGGCAAAGCACACCTGCACGCCTTGTTTGGCGCGCTCGGCATCAATGCCGTCGTCGATCACGTCCTGCGGGAGGATCAGTCGCAGTTCGGAATGGGCGCCGTCACCCGGTGTGAGATCCTCGTTGCCGGGGCGGATGGCGTTGTACCGCAAGGTCAATTCCGGCGTCGATCTGCCAATGTTCTGGCTGCCGCGGGCGATGCTGTAAACGAGCGTATTGTCGCGATCGGGTAGCAACAGGCCTTTGGGCAGGTACAGCGTATGTTCGGCGTTTTCCTCGCCAGGCTGGATGGTTTTTGTCGCTTCGATACTGGCGTTGTTCAGGATCAGGCGGATCACATCGCCAGCATTGACGGTACCATCCAGCAGAGGATCGACGACAATGGTCAGGCCCATGGGTTTGAGGTCATATACGTGTTTAGGTACACCATAATGTGCGCCAATTATCGGCGTAGTCGCTTCAGGAGCGCGGGGTGGGTAGAGCGCCAACACCGTGTTGTCGGGTGTCTGGGGTGTGGTCATGGCTGCGACTCCTGCGAGGTAAGGACGGGCAGGGGTTATCAGAGCGCTAAATTGCTGATTGCGCACCTGTCAGATCTGACAGGTGCGGGTGGTTTTCCGACGAATGGTACAAGCCGCGCCTGCACGGCATGGGTCAATGCCGTGACATCACGGTTATAGAAAAACGTGCAGGAGCCCCATGGGCAATTACACCTGTGTTCCGCGCTGCGTCAGACGAAGACGATCTCATACGGCAAACGCATCCGCTCCAGCAGCACCCGCGGCAGCATCGGCGCGATGCCGATCGCCGGTTCGCCATTGAGCTGGCTGGCGTAGGCGTGGATCGCGTGGCTTTTGCGGGCCACGGTCCAGTTGTCCAGACGCAGCTTGCGGGCGCGTTGCCACGGGATCAGCTGCTGGTCGCGCTCCGGCCAGTGCCAGGCCCAGAACGGCACGTCATGGTAGGTCGCACCGACCTGTTGCACGGCTTTGAACGCGGCGCGCCCGACCACTTCATGGTCGTCGCTGCCATCCTCGCGCCAGGTGCTGAACACCACGTCGCCGGGGCGCAGGTAGCGGGCGATGAAGGCGGTCAGCTCCGGCTCGCGGTCAAACAGTGCATTATCGGTGAAGCCGCCGCGTACCCATTTCAGGCTGTGCATCGGCAAGCCGAGGCGACGCAGGGCTTCGACGCTTTCCTGCGGGCGGAAGACGCTCAGACGTTTTTCCGACCATTGCCGTGAACCGGGATGGCTGGCGCTGCCGTCGGTGATGGAGAGTAATTGCAACGGATGGCCGAGGCTGGCGAGTAACTGCAGCAGGCCACCGCTGATGACCACTTCGTCACCCGGATGCGGGGCGATGACCACGACGCGGGCACCGTCGGGTACCAGACTGCGGGTGTTGATGACGGGAATGTTGTCGAGTTGGGGGGCGCTGTTCCATATCTGCGCCGGCAAGCTGCTTTCGCTGAGGGATAACGGTTTCATGGGTGCTACGTCCTTGTTGTGTCTCGCCCTCAGTCGCGCGCGCAGCCTTCAGACATCCGGCGCGGCCGACCCGTGAAGGCTGGTTGATTGCCATGCGACGCTCCGAACCCTGGATTGCCGCGCAGCAGAGTATTGCTCAACAAATGCAGTTCGTCGCGTCGCAGATCAATCTGATCCGGTTTTTTTTACTCGATCTGTGCCAGGTTTCGCAAATAGTCGCCGAATCCTCCGCGTGCACGGCTGTCGAGCCGGGCACTGGTGTGCACCTGCGGACGGTGGCTCCAGGCGATATTGGCGCCGGACAACTCCAGTTGCCGGACCAGGTGCACGTCTTCATCGCAGGCCAGCGGTTTGAAGCCTCCGGCCCAGCGATAAGCGTCGGCGCTGACCCCCAGGTTGGCGCCGTGGATATGCCGATGGCCGTCACACGCCCGGTAGTGGCGGTGATAGCGGATTTGCGCGGCTTTATCGAATGATTCGTGCCAGTGCTCGACGGTGACCGTGCCACACACCGCGTCGGCGCCCAGCCCCAGCTGCGCCACCAGCCAATCGTCAGCCACACGGCTGTCGGCGTCCGAGCAGGAAATCCAGCGTGCGCCGCGCCCCAGCAGCACTTGCGCGCCTGCTGCACGCGCCAGGCCGACATTGCGCGCATTGATGTGCAGGCTCTGCACCGGGTAGCCGCTGACAATCTGCGCCGAACGATCGGTGCAACTGTCGAGCACCACCAGCACTTCGACCCGCTCACCGGCGAGCAGCCCGTGTTTGCTGGCGCGCAGGGCAGCGTTGAGGCATTCGTCGAGCAGGTCTTCTTCGTTGTGCGCCGGAATCAGGATGCCGATCATCGTAAGCCCTCCAGCGCTGCCACTGAGCGCGGTTCGCGACTCCAGACCTCCAGAATGAAGTCCGCTTCCTGATGCAGCACCAGCCGCGGCAGGTGCAATTGTTCGTGTATCAGGTCGTGAACCTGGCGCGCATTCAGCGGGCAGCCCTCGATGGGCGGACGCCAGTGGCAGGCCAGGAGTTGCCCGTCGGCGGTCAGGGAATCACTGATGCGGCGGATCACTTCTGTCAGATCCTGGGTGTCGAGGTAGTAGCCGATTTCGCTAAATACAATCAGGTCGAATTTTTCTTCCGGCCAATCGCCAGGCAGGCGACTTTGCCGCACTTGCGCATGGTCAAACGGACTCAATCGGGTGCGCGCCAGGCTCACCGCAGCGCTCGCTGTGTCGCAGCACAACAGCCGGTCACAGCGACCGGCCAATTCGGCACTCAACTCGCCATTGGCGCAGCCCGGTTCGAAAATCGCCCGATAGTGCGGGCGCGGCAGCGCGGCGAGGGTGATCGCGCGTTTGCGCTGTTCGTACCAGCGCTGACGAAACGCCCAGGGGTCGTCGTTGCCGGCGAACAGGCCGTCGAAGTAACGATCCTCGACACTCATAGAAACACCACTTCGAACGGTTGCAGCAGGCGATCCAGTACGTATGGCGCCAGCACCGGGCCGAGTCCGGCATCAGGGTCGCCGTCCAGTTGGCTGGCGAAGGCGTGAACCGCATGGCGTTTGCGCGCAACGTGTTCCGGCGACAGCAACACCTTGCGCGCTCGTTGCCACGGCACAAAGGCGTCTTCAGGTGTTGCCCAGTGCCACGTCCATACCGGCAGTTCATGGCAGGTTGCACCGACTCTGCGCGCCGCTTCGGCACTGGCGCGGCCGACGGCTTCGTGATCGCAATGGCCGTCGTCGCTCCAAGTGGTGAACAGCACATCGTCGGGACGCAGATGGCGCTCGATGAAGTCGCTCAGTTCGGCTTCTTGAGCCGCCACTTGCGTGTCAGTGAAACCGCCGCGCAGCCACTTCAGCCGATGCATCGGTACACCCAGACGACGCAGCGCTTCGGCGGATTCCTGTGGGCGGATCACGCTCAGGCGTTCCACCGGCCAGCGAGCGGAACCGGGGTGGCTGGCGCTGCCGTCGGTCACCGAGATCAGTTGCAACGGGCGGCCGGCGGCGGCGAGCAGTTGCAGCAAGCCGCCGCAGCCGAGCACTTCATCGTCCGGGTGCGGGGCGACAATCACCGCCCGCGCGCCTGGCGGCACCAGCTCAAGCACATTGATGCTGTCCAGCTCAGCCAGATGCCGTGAGCCCTGCCATTGGTGCAGTGACGTGCCTTGGCCGACGATCGGATTGTCTTTTTTGACAGCGTTCATAACGTCCAGGCCTCCACGGTTTGAGCGGCAACCAGTTGGCCGAGCGCGGCGAGATCGCGTTCGGCGTGGCTTTGCCGCAGGAACACCGGCAGATCGGCGATCAGACGGGCGAAGTGCCGATCCTGGCAATAAGGCCCGGCCCCCAAAGCCCGCACGACTTCGCGGATCACTTGCTCGGCGGATTGCTCCACCACGGCGCGGGCGCGGCGGGCGAGGAGTTCGGCGTTAGCCTCGGGATTAGCATCGATGTGCAAGGCGCTGAAACGCAGGACATCGGCGGCCGCCTGCAAGGCCGTGTCGACCGCGCCGAGATGGGCGAGGGCGTGCGGCTCGTCACGTTGCGCACAGTGCTGGCGCAACGGTTCGGCGAGCTGCCGCGCGGCGCCGTACCAGCAGGCGGCAATGCCGATCCCGCCTTGCCAGAAGCCCGGACGTTGCAGGTAATCACCGGGGTTGCCGATGGCCTGCGCCTCGGCGCCGTCGAACAGCACTTCAACGCTGCCAGTGGCGCCCATGCCCACCGCTTGCCAGCCTTGATCGGTAACGGTCACGCCCGGTTGATCGAGGGCGACGGCGACCAATTGCTGCTGATCATCGGCATCCCACGCCGTGAGCAAGGCATGGCTGAGCACAGAGGCGCCGGAACACCAGGCCTTGCGTCCATCAAGCGTGACCATGTGCCCGGCGGGACGCACGTGCACCCGCGCTTGTGGCGGTTCTGCCGCCCACATGCCCCAGGTGCTGCCCGGCGTTGGCGAGCCACCGAGTTGCTCGATGATGGCCAGCGCGTCGGTGTGGCCCTCGTAGAGTTTGCACAGGCCCAGATCATGCCCGCCGACCCAGGCCAAACGCTGAAATCGCTCCAGCGTATGACCACTGCCCGGCAGTGGCAATCGGTCCAGACCGGCCTCGACCAGCGCCCGCAGACAACCGCCAAGGGCGGCGGTGTCGCGATAATCCGGCGGACGGCGGGCGAGATAGTTTTGCAAGTCCATATCAGTCTTCTTCTTCACGTTGCAGTTCGAACAGCAGCAGCGAGCGTCCGGTGACGGAATATTCGTGGCCGAAATCGAAGCGTTCCTGACCACGAATCGACGGTTGATTGGTGTCGATCATGCACGTCCAGAAACTGCCTTCAGGCACTTCTGGCAAGGTGAAGTTGACGATGTCGTGATGGGCGTTGACCACCAGCAGCAGGGTCGCGTCGCCACCCTTGCGGCGAATCCCGGTTTCCTGCGCGCGGCCATCAAGCAGCATGCCCAGGCAGCGGTTGTGCGCGTCATGCCAATGCTCGGTGGTCATCTCGCTGGCATCCGGCGCCAGCCAGGTCACGTCCTTGACGCCGATGTCCTCGTTGTACTCGCCGACCAGGAACCGCCCACGGCGCAGGATCGGATAGGCCAGACGCAGCTTGATCAGGCGTTTGACGAATTTGAGCAGGGCCTTGCCGTCCTCGCTCAGATCCCAGTTGACCCAACCGATCTCGCTGTCCTGGCAATAGGCGTTGTTGTTGCCGTCCTGGGTGCGGGCGAACTCATCACCGGCGACGATCATCGGCGTGCCTTGGGCCAGCAGCAGAGTGGCGAAGAAGTTGCGCATCTGCCGATGGCGCAGGGCGTTGATTTCCGGATCGTCCGTCGGGCCTTCGACGCCGTGGTTCCACGACAGGTTGTTGTTGCTGCCGTCCTGGTTGTTTTCGTCGTTGGCCTCGTTGTGCTTGTCGTTGTACGACACCAGATCGTTGAGGGTGAAACCGTCGTGGGCGGTGATGAAGTTCACCGACGAATACGGCCGCCGTCCACGCTGATTGAACATCTCACCGGAGGCGGTCATGCGGCTGGCGAAGTCGGCAACCTGGCCGTCGTCACCTTTCCAGAACGCGCGCACGGTGTCGCGGAACTTGTCGTTCCACTCGACCCAACCCGGCGGGAAGTTGCCCACCTGATAGCCGCCGGGGCCGCAGTCCCATGGCTCGGCGATCATTTTCACCTGACGCAGCACCGGGTCCTGACGGCAGGCAACAAGGAAGCTGTGACGCTCATCGAAACCGTCGTGATAGCGACCCAGAATGGTCGCCAGATCGAAGCGGAAGCCATCGACGTGCATCTCGCTGGCCCAGTAGCGCAACGAGTCGGTGACCATTTGCAGCACGCACGGGTGACTCAGATCCAGGGTGTTGCCGGTGCCGGAATCGTTGATGTAGAAGCGCTTGTCATCCGGCATCAGGCGATAGTACGAGGCATTGTCGATACCGCGCATCGACAGGGTCGGGCCTTGCTCGTTGCCCTCGGCGGTGTGGTTGTAGACCACGTCGAGGATCACTTCCAGATTGGCTTCGTGCAGGTGCGCGACCATCTCCTTGAACTCGGCAATCTTGCCGCTGGCGAGATAACGCGGGTCCGGGGCGAAAAACGCGATGCTGTTATAGCCCCAATAGTTGGTCATGCCCTTGTGCAGCAGATGCTGGTCGTTGACGAAGGCGTGGATCGGCAACAGCTCGACGGTCGAAACCCCGACATTGCGAATGTGCTTGAGCACATCGTCGTTCATCAGCCCGGCGAACGTGCCGCGCACGTTTTCCGGTACCGAAGGGTGGCGCATGCTGATGCCGCGAACGTGGGTCTCATAAATAATGGTCTTGTCCCACGGCACGCTGACGCGCTGATCATTACCCCAGGTGTGCGCCGGGTCGATGACTTTGCACTTGGGCACGAAGGGCGCGCTGTCGCGTTCGTCGAAGCTGAGGTCGGCGTCGGGGTGGCCGATGGTGTAGCCGAACAGCGCTTCCGACCATTTCAATTCGCCAACCAGTTGTTTGGCGTACGGGTCGATGAGCAGCTTGTTGTGGTTGAAGCGGTGGCCGTTGGCCGGGTCATAGGCACCGTAGACGCGGTAGCCGTAGATCAGCCCCGGATGGGCGTCGGGCAAATAGCCGTGGTAGATCTCGTCGGTGTATTCCGGCAGTTCGATGCGTTCGAGCTCGACTTCACCGGCATCGTCGAAAATGCACAGTTCGACTTTGGTGGCGTTGGCGGAGAACAGGGCAAAGTTCACCCCCAAACCATCCCAGGTCGCACCCAGCGGGAAGGGCAGACCTTCACGAATTCGCGAGGGCTCGGCGTGCGTGACGGGCTCGGCTTTACTTGGACGGGTCATGATTGCTCCTGCAAAACGGATGAATTCTGGGCTGATACAAAACCCTGTGGGAGCGAGCCTGCTCGCGAAAGCGGTGGCCCAGCTAATAGATATGTCGGATGGACCGACGCCTTCGCGAGCAGGCTCGCTCCCACAGGGGAATTGCATGTTTCTTGAGGGCGAACGCCCCCTCGGTGGCGGGTAAACCCGCCACACAGTCATTCAGTTCAATAATCGGGTAGAGCGTCAGTTCGCCGGGGGCTTACGCGGTGCGCGCGGCTTTTTCTCGGCGGCTTTTTCGCCCGGCGGGACGACTTTTGCGGCGCTGGCGGGCTTGGCTTTGGCCGGCGCTTTTGGCTTGGCTGCCGGCGCTTTCACCTCGGCGCTCTTGCCAGCGGTTTTACTGCCGGCAGCCTTCGGTGATTGCTTCGGTGCCAGTGCTTCGGCCTCGGCCAGTTTGCGCGCCATCTCCCAGTGGCGTGATTCCTCGCCTTCGGGTTTACCTTCCGATTCCCAGATTTGATAGGCGAATTCGCGAATGCGTTTATCGTCGGTGCTCATCGCAATACTCCTGAACTGAACCCATGCTTACGTTAAGTGTTGGATAAAGAGATTGACCGGGACATCCCCCAGCGCGTCGCTGATATTCAGCTCCCTGTTTTTTGTGACTGCGCGGCTTTGAAAAAGTCCCTTCAGGTTTGTTTCGGAGGCGGCGAACGGTAAAACCACCCGTGTATCGCCCCAGCGCAGCGCATCGACCTGAGGTACAGCACTGTTTTCCAGCAACGTCGCGCAGCGGATCGGCACGATCACGATGGCTTGCCGGCCCTGGTGTTCACGGGCGAACGCGAGCACGTTGTGTGCCTGTGCGCCCAGCACCTCGAGGGCCTGATACGTGCCACGCCGGAACAACTCGGCATGCTCGACGCGCAGGTTCAGCACCTCGGCGATCAAGGCTTGCTTGATGCGCCCGTCACGCCAGTGCGCGAGCCAATCGCCGATGGCCGACGGATCCGCCAGAGCCTGCTCGCGAGCGGCGTAATCCACCGGTCGGCGGTTGTCCGGATCGACCAGGCTGAAGTCCCAGAACTCGTTGCCTTGATACAGATCCGGCACCCCCGGCACCGTCATGCGCAGCAAGGTTTGCGCCAAACCGTTGAGGGCGCCTGCCGCTGCGATGCTGTCGACCGTCTTGTTCAGGGCCGCGCGCAGCAGTTCGCCTTCTTCACCGGTGAGCAGCTTTTCGGTGAAGGCCTGCGCCGCCTGTTCATAGGCGTCATTGGGTGCGCTCCAGCTGCTCTGCAGCTTGGCTTCGCGCAACGCCTTCTGCTGCCATTGCCAGATGCGCTTGGCGTAGTCAGCGAAACCTGCCTGATCGCCATCGTGCAAATCCAGCGGCCAACTGCCGATCAGGGCTTGATAGAGAATCAGCTCATCACCGCTCGACGGCATTTGATCATCGCTACGGACCGGGCGGGCGAGGGCGCGCCATAGCTCGATCTGCTCGGCGTACCAATGGCTGCGTTCGCTGAGCACGGCCAGACGCGCGCGGGTGTCTTCGCCGCGTTTGTGATCGTGGGTGGCGGTGGCCAGCAGGTTGTCCGGGAACGTTTCCAGGCGTTGTTGATTGAGGGCGTGAAAGTCGCTGACCGGCGCGCTGAACTGTTCGGTGTTGTAACCGACGTCATTGCGCGACAGCAGCACCGCCGAGCGATACAGCGCGGTGTCTTCCACGGCTTTGGCGGCGGCCGGTGAAGTCAGTTGCTGGAAGCGTACACAGGCATGCTTGAGGATCTTGCGCGAACGCCCGCGCGGTTTTTGCCGCCATGGCGTGCCGCCTAGCCATGCAGCGACGCAGTCAAGCACTGGCCAATCGCCTTCGCCGAGGGTCTGCCGCGCACCGTCCATGGCCTGCTGGAAAAATACCTCGTCCTGCGCCGAGCGGCCCATCGCACTGATGTAGGTGCGATACACCGGGAAGTGCACGATCAGCGCCTGCAACACCCGGCGGATCGCACCGAGGGTCAGGTCACGGGTCATCAGGTCATCGCGGGCCACTTGCAATAAAGCCTGGGCGACGCTTTCGCAGTCGCTGGCCAGCGAGCCGTTGAGGATCTGCTGACGCGCCAACTGAGCCTCTTCGATAAACGCGGCGGGGCGTTCGCTGCGCCGTTGCCACAGGTCACCGAGCACGTATTCGCCGTCCGGGTCATGTTGCAGCAACGACAACTGATTCATGAACTCGTAACCGGTGGTGCCGTCCACCGCCCAGTCGCGGCGCGGCGTTTCGCCGGCACCGAGGATTTTCTCGATGTAGATCGGCAAGTGCCGCCCGGGGGCAAGCAGATCGACGCGGCGCCTCAGTTTTCGGCAGTAACCGCGCGGATCGGCGAGGCCGTCGATATGGTCGATACGCAAACCATCGACCAGCCCTTCGGCGATCAACTGGAAGATTTTGCCGTGGGTCGCTTCGAATACTGCCGGACGTTCTACGCGCAAACCACCGAGTTCATTGATGTCGAAAAAGCGCCGCCAGTTGATATCGTCCGCCGCCGTGCGCCAACTGGCGAGGCGATAGCTCTGGCGTTCGAGCAACTGATGCAGCGCGTGGAAGCCGTGTTCAGTGGTGGAATTGTAGCGCGCCGCCAGACTGTCCTCGATGGCCTGGCGAATCGGTGGTTCGCCGGCCAGTTGCTGCAGTTCTTGCTTCAACGGCCGGGCCAGCGAATGCGCGTCGGTCTGGTAGCTGAGCGCACTGAACCGAGCGGCCAGCGGCTTCAGCGCGTCGACCGCGTTGAGCAACTCGCCATAATCGTTCGGGCAGATCGGGAAGTGATGGTCGTAGTGTTCGACGTAAAAGCTGCCGTTCTGCGCGTTGAACTGCAGCGTCAATGTGCCTTCCTGCAAGGCCACGCCGTAGTCGCCGCCGAGAAATGGCAGGAGCAACTGGCCTTCCATCAACGGGTCCGGCGAGTGCCACTGAATGTCGAAGAACTCGCCATAAGGGCTCAGGCGTCCCCATTCGAGCAGATCCAGCCACCACGGGTTGTCATTGCCACCGACCGCCATGTGGTTGGACACGATGTCGAGGATCAGCCCCATGCGGTGTTCGCGCAGGGTGCTGACCAGCTTGCGCAATGCAGGTTCGCCGCCGAGTTCCGGGTTGACCTGCGTCGGGTCGACCACGTCGTAGCCGTGCATCGAACCGGCGCGCGCGGCGAGCAATGGCGAGGCGTAAATGTGGCTGATGCCCAGGCGGGCGAAATACGGCACCAGCGGCACCGCTTGTTCGAGGGTGAAACCTTTATGAAATTGCAGACGCAGGGTGGCGCGCAATGGCTGAGTGAGCGATGAGTTCATTGGTCACGCTCGGCAGCCTGCAGCCGCGCACAGGCGAGCAATTCAAGACGTCGCGCCGCATCAACCCCGTCAAGCAACGCTTCGCTGCTGCCGGGCAGGCGCCGCGACCAGTTCGGATGGGTATCGATGGTGCCCGGCAGGTTCGCCTGCTCGTCGATGCCCAGCGCATCTTCCAGTGGCAGCAACACCAGCGGCGCGCGGGTATGGCCGAGGAAACGCACGCTGGCATCCACGACCTGATCGGCCTCGTTGGACTCCTCACGGAAGTTCTGCGGATCCTGACTCAACGCCCCGCGCAAGCCTTCGCGTTCGCGCTGACGGTGGCGGCGCCATTCGATTTCACCGTTGGCGTCGACAAACCCCAAACGGGCATTCCAGTCGATATCGCGACCATGCCACCAGCCGTTGAGCGTCGGCAGATCGTGGGTGCTGGTGGTGGCCAGCGCGTTGTCCGGCCAGTCGAGAATCGGTTTGAAGCGGGTGTTGTCCTGCTCGAACAGCAGCACGCGCATGCCGAGCATCGAGCGGGCGATCAGTTTGGCCTGCAGGCCATCGGGCACGGTGCCGAGGTCTTCGCCGAGGACGATGGCCTGGTGACGATGGGATTCGAGGGTCAGCAGGCGCAGCAGATCGTCCACCGGGTAATACAGGTAAGCGCCGTCGGCCGGCGCTGAGCTATTGGGAATCACCCACAGGCGTTGCAGGCCCATCACATGGTCAATGCGCAAGCCGCCAGCGTGGGCGAAATTGGCGCGCAGCATCTCGATGAAGGCGCGAAAGCCATTGCGGATCAGACCTTCCGGGGAGAACGCAGAAATCCCCCAGCCCTGGCCTGCGCGATTGAGGATATCCGGTGGTGCGCCAACGGTGAGCGAGGCGAGCAGTTCGTCTTGAAAGCTCCAGGCCTGGCTGCCGGCGCCATCAGCGCCCACGGCAAGGTCAGCGATCAACCCGATGCCCATGCCGGCGCTGCGCGCGGTGGTTTGCGCACGCTCAAGACAACGATGAATCAGCCATTGGCAGAAGGCGAAATAACCGATGCGCTCGGCGTACTCTTCGGCAAACGCTCCGAGGGCGGCGCCGCGCGGGTCATGCCAATGCTCCGGCCATTCACGCCAGTCGAGGCTTTCACCGCGGGCGGCGCGCATTTCCTGAATGGCTTCGAAGCGACAGTGATTTTCCAGAGCTTCGCCGCCGGCGTGACGGAAACTGGCGAAGTCCGGGTGCAACGGGTGATCACCGGCCACAAACCCTTCGTACAAGGCGTGCAGCAGTTTCTGCTTGGCCTGTGCGGCGGTTGGCCAGTCGACCAGTTTCAGGTTTTCCAGTTGCGCGAACTGCTCAGCCAGCCCGGCGGCATCGATCGCGTCACGCAAGGCGCGCTCGCCCAGAATCGCCCCCGGCGCGGCATACAGTGAATTGAGGAACAAGCGGCTGGACGGCGAATAAGGGCTGTAACGGCCGGTGTCGGCGCTGAACATCGCGTGCAGCGGGCTGATCGCCAGCGCATCGGCGCCGCGCTCACCGGCCACCCGGGCCAGTTCTTCCAGCGCCTGAGTGTCACCGAAGCCGCCGTCGCCGGGGCGGCGCAGACCATACAACTGCACACTCAGCCCCCAGGCGCGGGGGATCGGATTACCCACCGCATCGCCGACGCTGTAGCAGCGTTCGGGCGCCACCGCGAGGGTGAAATATTGATCGTCGATGTGTACCTGCTGATAGCCGACCGGGATCAGGCCGGGCAATACCGCTTCCGAATCCAGCTTGAGGTTCATCCGCGAGCCGTCTTCGAGATGGATTTCGCATGGGGTTTCAGGGGCGAAATAACGTGCCAGATCGACACCGACGCCGACATCGCTGGTCAGCAGGGGCGGCAGGTGACGGTCTTGTTGCAGTTGCAGCAGGCTGGCATCGATTTCCTGCGCGGTGCTGGCCGGGTGGCCGAGGCCGATCAGGACATTGCGCAGTACCGCTGGCGCAACTTTTTGTGCGCGGCCATTGGCGTCGATCCAGTCGACGGCGAGGCCGGCGCGGCTTGCAAGAATTTCCAGTTGCGCATCGCTCATAGGCGCTCTCCAGTCAGAGGTTGCAAAGGGGGGGCGGCCGTGAGGCTGACAAGCGCGCAATACGGGGGCAGCAGGCCCTCGTCCGCCCCCTCGACGGCAGGCGGCTTTTGAAACAGCCACACGGCGCCGGTTCGTGGAGGGTTGACCACCGCCGTATCGCTGAGGTTCAGGTCGATTCGCAGCTCACTGCCATTGCCCAGTCGCCACCGCGCACTGACGGCGCCATGGCCGAGCATTTGCGCCCCCAAGGCCTGAGTGCCAGACAGGTGGGGGATGATGTGTTGATGGCGCAATTGCAGAAGTTGCCGGTACAGCGCGAGGGTTTCCTGCTGATGCGTGGAACCATTGCCGATCAGACGTGGCTGTGAGGCATGGAATGTCTGCTCGGCATTCGGGTCAGGAATCTGCTCGCGCTTGTGCGGGTCGGTGAAGGCACTGAACCCGGCGAATTCGTTGCGCCGACCTTCGCGCACCAGGTCGGCCAGTTCGCCATGGTGACTGGTGAAAAACAGGAACGGCTGCTCGGCTGCGAACTCATCGCCCATGAACATCAATGGAATCATCGGCGACAACAGCAGCAACACCGTTGCCGATTGCACAGCACGCGGATCGGCCAATTGATGCAGACGCTCGCCAAAGGCGCGGTTGCCGATCTGGTCGTGGTTCTGCAAGAACAACACGAACGCGGTCGAAGGCAGATGCTCACTCGGCTCGCCCCGAGGTTCACCGTGGCGGGTGATGTGGCCCTGAAACACAAAGCCCTGGCTCAGGCAGCGGACCAGTTGCTCGGTGGGCTGCATGGCGTAATCGGCGTAATAAGCGTCGGTTTCACCCGTCAGCAACACATGCAGGGCGTTATGGCCGTCATCAAGCCACTGCGCGTCGTAATCCTCTTCAAGCAGACTCGACTGGTTCAGCTCGTTCTCGACGGTCAGCCAGACGTGGCGCTGCGAATTGATCTGCTGACGGATGCGTTGTGCCATTTCCCGTAGAAACTGCGGGTCTTCGATGGCGTGCACGGCGTCCAGACGCAAACCGTCGAAGCGGTATTCGAGCAGCCACATCAGTGCGTTTTCGATGAAAAACTCACGAACCTCGGCACGGCGGAAATCGATCCCGGCGCCCCACGGCGTGTGCTTGTCCTCGCGAAAGAACCCTTTGGCGTAGCGGTCGAGGTAATTGCCGTCCGGGCCGAAGTGGTTGTAGACGACGTCGAGAATCACCGCCAGACCGTGGCCGTGGGCGCTGTCGATCAGATGTTTGAGTTGTTCCGGGGTGCCGTAGGAGGCTTGCGGGGCGTAAGGCAGCACACCGTCGTAACCCCAATTGCGCTCGCCGGGGAATTGCGCCAGCGGCATGAGTTCGATGGCGGTGATGCCCAGTGCCGCCAGCCGCGGTAGATGTTGTTCAACCTCGGCGAAACCGCCGAGTGCACCGACGTGCAGCTCGTAGATCACCGCTTCGTTCCACGGCCGACCCTGCCAGGCCGTGTGCCGCCACTGATAGGCCAGTGGATCGACCACGATGCTGGCGCGGTTCAGATCACCGTCTTGTGCGCGGGAGGCCGGGTCCGGCACCTCCTGCTCGCCATCAATCTTGTAACGGTAGCGGGTGCCCGCCGGGCAGCGGGTCTTGATGACAAACCAGCCATCAGCCTGAGGCAGCATCGGCAGGGACTTGCCGTTTTCCATCTCGACGCTTGCGTAAACCGCGTCGGGTGCCCACAGCGCAAATTGGGTGTGTTCGGCGTCCAGCATGATCGCGCCGTGGGGCCAGTTCTCTTGGGTCCGTAACGGCATCGTGAAGAATCTCCCTGATTATTTGTGGTGAGCTTTACCCAGCGCCTTGGCGACCAGTTGTTCGTAGAGTTCAGCGTAAGGTTCGACCGCTTTGCACCAGTTGAACGGCGCCGCCATGGCCCGGCAACGCATGGCGTTGAGCAGGTCGGGGTAGGCGAACACCTTGAATGCGCGGCTCAGGGCTTCGCGGTAGCTGTCGGCAGTCGACTCGTCGAAGAGAAAACCGGTAACGCCGTTTTCAATGGTGTCAGCCAGGCCACCGGTGTTGCGCGCCACCGGCAACGAACCAAAACGTTGCGCATACATCTGGCTCAGGCCGCAGGGTTCGTAACGCGAAGGCATCAGCAGGAAATCGCTGCCGGCAAACATCCGTCGGGCGTCGGTTTCGTTGAAGCCGATGCGTACACCGATCTGGCCGGGAAAGCGCAGGGCCAGTTCGCGCATGGCTTGCTCTTCTTCCGGCTCGCCGCGACCGATGATCGCGATCTGCCCGCCGTTCTGCACGATGTACTCGGAGACCGCTTCGGTCAGGTCCAGGCCTTTCTGATAGACCAGACGCGAGACCACGGCGAACAGCGGGCCCTCGGAGTCCTTCAGGCCAAACAGCTCACGCACATGCGCAGCGTTGATGGCTTTGCCTTCCCAGTCGCCAATGGCAAACGGCGCAAACAGATGCGGATCGGTCGAGGCATCCCAGCTTTCGTCAATGCCGTTGGGAATGCCGCTGAGCAAGCCTTGCTGGGTCTTGGCGGCGAGAAAGCCGTCGAGACCGCAGCCGAAATCCGGGGTGGTGATTTCCTGGGCGTAGGTGGCGCTGACGGTGGTGATGTGGCTCGAATAGGCCATGCCGGCCTTGAGGAACGACATCTTGCCGTAGAACTCCATGCCTTCCTGTTGCAGGGCATGGTTGGGAATGCCCAGTTCCGGGCACGAGCCGAGGCTGGTCACGCCTTGATAGGCGAGGTTGTGAATGGTGAACAGCGTCGGTGTGCGCTGCCCGCGCCAGTGCATATAAGCGGGCGCCAGGCCAGCGGGCCAGTCATGGGCGTGCACCAGGTCCGGGCACCAGTGGATTTGTGCGAGGTTGGCAGCGATATCGGCAGCGGCCAGACCCAATCGGGCGAAACGAATATGGTTGTCCGGCCAGTCGCGACCGTTATTGGCTCCGTAGGGCGAGCCTTCGCGCTCGTACAGTTCAGGGCAGATCAACACGTAGATCACCAGACCGTCCGGCATGTCCATGCGCCCGATCTTGCACGGCGGCAGCGCGGCATGGCCGCCGAGCTCGCCGATGATATGAATCGGGTTCTCGCTGTGCATCACTTGCGGGTAGCCGGGGATCAACACGCGCACATCGTGCAGATGCGCCATGGCACGGGGCAGGGCGGCGGAAACGTCACCCAGACCGCCGGTCTTGACCAGGTCGGCGATCTCCGAAGTGACGAACAACACTTTTTTCTTGTTGGGATTCTGACTCGCTACCGGCGTCAGCGTCTTGGTGCCGGGGACGTTGATCGATCGGCTGCCGGGAACGCTGACGGTGCTCGCTTCGCCTACTGACTGCTGAACACGTTCTCCCTGAATATCCAATGCCGCACTGATCATATGAATCTCCCGTCTTGTTGATCTGATTCTTGTCTTGAACAAACCCTGTCCATGACCACGTCCTGTGGCCGGGCGCAAACGCGCCACGCATCGGTGAGCAAACGCTACCCAACACGCGCAAGCAGAATGGGTGAAGAGGCCATTGCAAGGAATGAACCAGCCGCGTTCCCCCTGCCTTTCAGATGACCCGCCGCCTTTAGCAAAAGTTTCGATTATTTTGCTGTGGTGTGACCGGCCGGTTTTGACCCGCGAAAGTCAGTCTAGGCCAGATCCTAGAGCGGGCCAGAGCAAATGGGTAAATTGTTCGACAATCGGTTGCGAGGCAAAGAAATCCGCGGCTTGCAGAGGGAATTGCACCGACGAAGTACAGGTTTTTTTGCGAGGGAGGGCCAAAACGGTGACTGGGTGGTCACGATTTTGTGCTAGCGAGAAAGGCGGATGCACTGTTGTGGTGCGGACAGTTTGTTGATGGGGGGACAGTGAGTGCCCCTTCGCGAGCAGGCTCGCTCCCACATTGGATCTGCGCCGGGAACAGATTTTCTGCCCACTGAAGATCCCCTGTGGGAGCGAGCCTGCTCGCGAATGCAATGGTCGCTACACCACCGTATTCATGAAGGTCTCAATTCAACAGGCGAACCGCCTCCCCAGCCGCCCAAGCCTGAATATCCTCGATCATCTGCGAAAAGAACTGTTCATAGTTTTGCCGGCTGACATACCCGACGTGTGGCGTCGCCAGCACATTGTCCAGTGTGCGAAACGGGTGCAGTGCCGGCAGCGGTTCCTGGTCGAACACGTCCAGCGCCGCGCCGGCGATGCGTTGTTTCTGCAAGGCCTTGATCAGCGCGGGCTCATCGACAATCGGTCCGCGTGCGGTGTTGACCAGCAGCGCCGTCGGTTTCATCCAGCCCAATGCCTGAGCATCGACCAGGCCGCGACTGCGCTCGCTCAGCACCAGATGCACCGACAGCACATCCGCTTGTTCAAACAGTTGCTGTTTGCTGACGCGGGTCGCGCCCGCCAGTGCTGCGCGTTCAGCGCTGAGGTTTTCGCTCCAGGCAATCACCCGCATGCCGAACACCTGACCGAACTGCGCCACCCGTTGGCCGATACTGCCCAGACCGAGAATGCCCAGGGTCTTGCCGTGCAGATCGCCGCCCAACCCTTGCTGCCAATTGCCGGCGCGCAGCGAGCTGGCTTCGTTGAGCAGCTTGCGTGTGGCAGCCATGATCAGCGCCCAGGTCAGTTCCGGCGCCGCGTGTTTGTAGCTGTCGGTGCCGCAGACCTTGATCCCCAGCGCCGCTGCTGCCTGCATATCCAATGCCGCGTTGCGCATGCCGCCGGTGACCAGCAACTTGAGATTGGGTAACCGCTTGAGCAGGTCTTCATCGAAACGCGTGCGTTCGCGCATCACGCAGATCACCTGGTACTGGCCCAGACGTTCGGCCAGCGTGGCGTTGTCCGCCGGGTAATCATGTTCGAACGTCACTTCTCCGAGGCTATCAAGAACCGCCCAGTCAACCACGTCGCGAGCCACGCCTTGCCAGTCATCGATCACTGCAATCTGCACCGCCATCAGCGTTACCTCATCAACGAACGGGATTGGTTTTGCTCAGCCAGCCCAGCAGCTCTTTGTGGAACTGCGCCGGTTCTTCCATCTGCGGCGCGTGGCCCATGCCGGGGAACTCCACCAGCGTGGACTGCGGGATCAATTTGGCCACCTGTTTGCCCAGCACCTCGTAGTGGCCGATTTTTGCTTTCACCTGCGGTGGTGCCAGATCCTTGCCGATGGCGGTGGTGTCGGACGTGCCGATCAGCAGCAGGGTCGGCATCTTCAGGTCCTTGAACTCGTAGTACACCGGCTGGGTGAAAATCATGTCGTAGATGAGTGCCGAGTTCCAGGCCACCTGGGTCTTGCCCGGGCCTTTGCTCAAACCGGCAAGCATGTCGACCCAACGGTCGAATTCCGGTTTCCAGCGACCATCGTAGTAGGTCGTGCGCTCGTACTCGCGGATGCCCTGAGCGGTGACTTTCAGTTCGCGCTGATACCACTGATCGACGCTGCGGTACGGTACGCCGAGGGCTTTCCAGTCTTCCAGACCGATCGGATTGACCAGCGCCAGTTGATCAACCTGTTCCGGGAACAGCAGCGCATAGCGGGTGGCGAGCATACCGCCGGTGGAATGACCCAGCAGCGTGGCTTTCTGGATGCCCAGCGCTTTGAGCAGTTGCTGCGTGTTGGTCGCCAGTTGCTGGAAGGAGTATTGGTAACTGTCGGGTTTGCTTGAGGTGCAGAAACCGATCTGATCCGGTGCGACGACCCGGTAACCGGCCTCGCTCAACGCCTTGATCGAACTGTCCCAGGTGGCGGCGCAGAAATTCTTGCCGTGCATCAACACCACAGTGCGACCGTTGGCCTTGCCGTGGGCGGCGACATCCATATACCCCATCTGCAAGGATTTGCCCTGGGACTGGAAGGCAAAGTGTTTAAGCGTGTAAGGGTATTCGAAGCCCTCCAACTGCGGACCGTAAGCCGGGCCTTCGGCGGAGGTGGCTTCGCCGGGTGTGGCAGCCTGCGCGAACAGGGGCAGGGCGGCGGTCAGGAACAGGCCCGGCAGCCAGCGGGAAAACGTGACAGACATGAGGTCAAACTCCGTTCGAGATTGGCCGATGCTGAAGCGGCCGGATTAGCGCGACGTTAAACACAGGCAATGCCAGTGCCGGAACGTTCAACCGGACCAGCCCAGCGTCAGCAGGGCCAGCACGGCATAGCGCGCGCCTTTGGCAACCGTCACGATCAACAGAAAACGCCCGAGTGGCTCGCGCATCACCCCGGCGATCAGCGTCAGTGGATCGCCAATGATCGGCAGCCAACTGAGCAGCAGTGACCAATGACCGTAGCGTTCATAGTGCTTGCGCGCCGTGGCCATGTGTCTGGCGCTGACCGGGAACCAGCGCCGATTCTGAAATCGTTCAAGCCCACGGCCCAGCCACCAGTTGACCAGCGAGCCGAGTACATTGCCCAGGGTGGCGACCGCCAATAAACCCCAGAGCCAGTAACGGTCGCTGACGATCAAGCCAACCAGCAGCGCCTCGGATTGCAACGGCAACAGCGTCGCCGCGCCGAAGGCGGCAAAGAACAAGCCGATGTAAGCGGCGCCCATCAATGGGCCGGATAATCCGCCACTACCACGTCAGTACCGTCCTTTTTCAGGCCGATCACCTGATACGCATCGCTCATGCCGTCCATTTCCATGCCCGGTGAGCCCATCGGCATGCCCGGCGCGGCGACGCCCAGCAGGTCATCGCGTTTGCTCAACGCCAGCACTTGTTCAGCCGGTACATGGCCTTCGACGAATTTGCCGTTGATGATTGCGGTGTGGCACGAGGCAAGACGCGGCGGCACGCCATGTTGCTGCTTGAAGCTGCTCATGTCGGCTTCGACGTGGTCCTGGACTTTGAAGCCGTTGGCTTGGAGGTGGCTGATCCATTTTTTGCAGCAGCCGCAGTTGGCGTCGCGGTGGACTTCGATGGGGATCAAGTCGGCGGCCTGAGCCAGGGAGGAGATGAAAAGGGTGCTCAGGGCGAGCAGGCGCAGGTGGGTTCGCATGACGGGTTCTCGGCTCGGTTGGCGGTCAAAAAAGAACGTATTTTGACCGGTTTTGCTTGCCCGGCATCAACGGAGTGTTTCCAGTTGCTACAAGACAGACTGGCAGGATTATCGTAGATCACGGCTGACAGCCCGATGAGTGCGAAGTGACAAATCTGTCAGGCTGATCGCCGAACCCTGTGGGAGCGAGCCTGCTCGCGAAAGCGTTCTGTCAGTCGATGCATTGGGCGTCTGAAATACCGCATTCGCGAGCAGGCTCGCTCCCACAAGGGTTATCTGTTTTGCAGAAAGCCATTGTGGGAGTTCATGAATCAGCTGACCTTGAACCGCCCCATGATCGCGCTCACCCGGCTGTTGGCTTCCAGCAGTTGTTGCGTGTTGAGTTCGCTGGCCTGGCCGCTTTGCACCAGTTCGTCGACCATGTGGCGGATCTGCACCATGCTGCGGTTGATCTCTTCGGTCACCGCACTTTGCTGCTCGGCGGCGGTGGCGATCTGTGTGCTGAGGCTGTTGATGTGGCTGACCGAACCGGCCATTTCGTCCAGACCCGAGTTGACTCGCGCGGTGGCGTCGGCTGCCGACTGGCAACTGGCCTGGGTGTTTTCCATGGCGCTGACCGAGGAGCTCACGCCTTGGGTCAGGCGGCTGAGCATTTCGTTGATTTCCGACGTGCTGGCCTGGGTGCGTGCGGCGAGGGCGCGAACTTCGTCGGCGACCACGGCGAAGCCGCGACCCTGTTCACCGGCGCGGGCCGCTTCAATGGCCGCGTTGAGGGCCAGCAGGTTGGTCTGGCCGGCAATCGCGCCGATGACGCCGAGGATTTCGGTAATGCGCTGGGCGTCCTGTTGCATGTTTTCAACTTTATGGGTGGCGCTGGCCACTTCGTCGATCAGCGCGACCACGCTGTTGGTCGCTTCACCCACCACCACCCGCGAACGATCGGCGTTTTCGTTGGCGCGTTGGGTGAACGCTGCGGTTTCGGCGGCGTTCTGCGCGACGCTTTCGGCGGTCGAACTCATTTCAGTGATGGCGGTGACGGTCTGGTCGGTTTCCGAAGCGTGGCGCAACAGGATCTGACTGGTGTGCGCCGAGGTGCGTTGCAGGTTGTCCAGGCTCGAGGCCATGGCGCCGGTCGCCTGGGTGACTTCGCCGATCATGTTTTGCAGGTAGGCGATGAAGGTGTTGACCAACACCCTGTCGATGGCGGCGCTGTCGAGCAGCGGGATGGTTTGGGTGATGCTGCGTTGTTGCGCCTGGACCTTGTTCAACTCGCCCTGGATCTGTTCGGCGACCTCGGCGATGCGGTTGAGCACCACCTGTTCTTCGGTATGGCGCAATTTGGGCGCGACCAATTGACTGATGCCGACCACGGTCAGTACCGACAGCAGCAGGATGAACAGAACCAGAAACAACGTGTAGCGAGCCTGTATGGAACGGAATGCGGGCATGGTGACTGGTCCTTGAGCGGCGATCTTATTGTGGGTGTCGAGGTAAACGGCAGGGTTACACCAGCGTATCGTCGGCAAATGTGGAAGCTTTAGGTACTTGCGTCCAAGAATCGACGTCAGTGACCAAAGGCGAGTATCGAGGTTGATACACGCATGGGGCGTCGAGCGATTTGCCGATCAAAAAAACCGTCGAGGAGTTTCAGCGGGGCGGCGGCGAGTCAGTATTTCCGGGCGATTGCTGATTTGTATCGAGATGTACAATAATTGTAACCAAGGGTTGGTGCCATCACTCAGCCGGTAGATACTCCCCGGCATTCATTTGGTTCAACAAGGACATCTCATGTTTATTGCACAGGGAGTTTTCTCATGACGATCGGCATTGTCGGCGGTTGGGAAAGCAAGGCTGGCGTCATGGTGCGCAACACTGGCGCGAAGAAGCAGGTGGCACAAAGTGTCAAGGTGCAGCAGATGCTCACCATGGTCGGCAACGATCCAAATGCGTTGAATACTGCCGAAATGGACAAGCAGGGCCTGCGCAAAAACATCAAGGGCTTTGATCCGGCAAACGTTTCAGTCAAGCAATTGGGCAATCTGAGCGCTTTTCTGCGCACCCGTGGACTGATCTCCGAGATCACTTCCTTTACGTTGATGAATGCCGGTGACAAGTTCGATCGTTTCGGCGTGACCAAAGACGTTGATGCCAAATTCAACGCGCTGGAGTATTTCGCGACCCAGCTCGATGCCATCCAGAACAACGGCCTCAACGGCAATGCTTACGGCAAGAGCCTGATCCCTGAATATAAAAAAGCGATTTACGTCCTGCAGAATCTGAAGACCTACGGCGAAGGCAACGCTGCGAAGCCGGCGGACGAGGGCATCAAGGCCAAGGCTTGAGGCTATAAATGGCCCGCAGCGCAATGCCGCGGGCCTGGTCGATCCGGCGTCGAGTGTTTAATTGCCGGCAGCTGGCGGTTCGCTCAAGTCAGACCTGAATGGCTGTTGCGCCTGATCATGCAAGCGCTGCATGTGCGGGCAATGCAAGGCCAGCTTGCCCGGTCGATAACCACGGTGAAACAGCGCCAGCCATCCTTGGCCCCGATCATCCGGGGCCACGCCGGTAAACATGAAGCCCATCGTCGACAAGCTGCGCATCGCGCTGGTGAAGTCCTGCGCAAGCCTGAGTTTGATGGAAATCATCCAGTGTCGGGGCAATTGGCGCAGTTGTCTGAGCAGGTGGCTGTCGGCGGTTTTCAGAACCACGTCATAGCGCCCTGAAGACTGCTCGAAATGCACCGGTGGTCCCACCCACGGCTTCTGCTTTTCCTGAGTGCCGAACGCCCTGCACAAGTTCAGCATGAAGTCGCGACAGCTTTCCGGCCATACCAGTGCAGGGAGCGGGCGCCGGTAATCGTCGATGGCAATGAAACCGACAACGATCGACTCCTTCTGCGCCCGGTCAAACGGTGACGGAACATAGTCGAGCAACAAACCGGTGCTGACAAAACCCAGGCGTTCAGCCATCCGTTGCGTGTACGGATGTTGAGTGACCTGTTTAATCGTTACACCACGGCAACCCAATGCCTGTGCATGTATCAGCAATCGCTGGCCGAGCTGGGTGGCTACGTTCTGCCCCCGTGTGCTCGGATGCACCAGGCTTAACGCCAGTTCTGCTGTATACGAGTCCTCATTCCTGCATAACGTTGCATGGCCGAGGATCTTTTTACCGGTCACCGCTACCAGTGAATGCCAGCGGCCTTCTACATGGTTCTGGCTGATCATCAAAGGCATGTAAACATGGGGCTGAACGTAATGGTCGCCATAGATTTCCCGAAACAGGCGACTGACCGCTGCCGCATCACCGGGGCGATAACTGCGTAGCGTCACTGTTTCCATAAGGGCTGCTCCGCAGGCGGACTGTCGTAGACGCGAAGATCGACGGTTCGCTGGCGCTTGCCGGACCGGGGGTGGCGGGCCAACGCCTCGCCGGTGCAGCAGGTGACCTGTACATCAAGCAGGCGCTCGGCGATCAGTTGTTCCATCACAGGGTAGTGTTCAATCAATGCGGCACGCAGTTGTGCGCTGGTGTTGGACGTATCAGGCGTTAGCACGGCGGACACCCATTTAATGCCGACAACATCCTGGTCCTGCACATGGTCGATGATCAGTTGCCAGTCTTCGCCGGCAGTGATGCGCTGTACGATCGCGCCGATTTCGTCGATCAGCAGAGTCAGGGTGCTGACCCGCACGCGCTGACTGTTCATGCTGCGCCCCATCAGGGCGAACTTGCGCATGGGCGTCGCAGGCGGCTCTCTCCAGCAGGCCAGATCGCCAACGGGATAACGGATCAACGGCATGAGTCGGCGGCTGAAATTGGTAACCACCAGGCGCCCGATTCGGCCACATTCCTCAATCACTTCGCCGCTGTGTTCATCAACGATCTCCACCAGGCTATGGTGAGCCAGCATACGGTGTTCGCCCAACGCGCAGTCGCGGTCGCTGACGCCAATCAAGCCGGCATCGACGCTGGCGTAGCCAATAGAAGCGACCCGCGCATTGGGAAACACATCGCGCAATACCTGCAATTGCCCGGTAAACAGGCTTTCGCCGCCGTAGAGCAGGGTAGTGACCGCGTTCAGTGTGCGGCCCTGACTGCGCAACCAGCCGGCGAATGTCAGCAGATGGGCCGGTACACCGGCGAGCACATTGATCCGATACTGCACGATCGAGTCGGCCAGCACAGCCGGATCGACATTGCCGGTGAAAGGGAACTCGGTGACGCCGCTCTGGACATGGGCCAAGGCATCGTGAATGAAGATGAAGCTGGCATACAGGTCGCCGACGAAAAACAGGTTGGCGATTCGGTCGCCAGGGTTCAGTTGCACGGTGAGATGATGGCCGAAGTCGCGTACCAGCGTTTGCCATTCCTGGGGGGTGAACACTGATAGTTTGCCGGCGCTGGTGGTGCCTCCTGTTTTGAGCACCAGCGCTTTCTGTACCGACCCCGTCAATACCGGCCATTGATCAAGGTCGTGGCTGGCATGCCAATAGTCCTGCGCATCGGTCAGCGGCAGGTCGCCGGGGTGCGATATCGCTTGTGCAACCTGCTGGAAATGTTTGCGGTAGTAGGGCGAGTGCTGTCGGGCAAAACCGAGCAATGCATTTAATTGAGGTAGTGTGTTCATGCCGATCTCTTCAAATAGGCGCGCATTCAGGCGCAAGCGGCGCATCAACGGCGCGCATCGATTAACAGGGGCGTCTTGCCGCTGTGGCGGTTCCTGAAAAACTGCTCTGGCGCGCATTTTTCAACGTCCACGGTCAGCAGTCCGGTGCGCAGCAGAGTGGCCAGCGTCGAATAGCCTTGCAGGCGTTCATGGATGTCTTGCGGCTCGCACGGGCAGCGCAACAGCAGGCGTTCGATGCCATTGGCGGTGTGATCCACAACCAGTTGAAATGCGCTCTGCAGGTGCTCGGCCAGCGTGCTCAGGCAGATGAAATCAGTGCCGATACGCACCAGCCTGCCGTGTCTTTGCAGCAGCTCGAAACGCGGTGAGGTCAAGCCGCAGGCACAGGGGCCGGGCAGCCATCGCCCGCTGTCGCCGACCTCATAACGCTGGACCCGTTGACCTTCGCGCGCGGTCGAGGTGAACAATAATCTGCCGACCTCGCCGGCCACGACCGGGGTATCGTCATCGAGGGTGACGATTTGCAGATGCTGGATATCGCTCAGCAAGTGAAAGACGCCGTCGCCGCTCGCGGCGCAGGCATGGCCGAGCGGGCCGGCATCGACGCTGCCGTAAACCGCCGAGCGGATACTGCGCACGCCACAACTGTGCAACAGCTCGAGACACTGCTGGCTGAGGTGCTCACCGCCCAGGAAGACTTTTTCGATGGCGCCATAGTCGCGCAAGCGTTGCTGTTCGTTGAGGAACAGGCGCTGCAGGGTGCTCGGCATGCCGATCAGCACGGTCACGTGCTGTTCGACGATCAGTTGGGCGATCTCACTGTAGTCATCATCGGCAGGCGCACCCATCGGCAGGTGCCGGGCGCCTAACTGTTCGAGGACCTTGGCAAAACTGAAAAAGCCGCCGTACAGCCCGCCGCTAAAGAACAGGTTCATCACTTTGTCGCGATGCGGATCAAGACCGGCGGCGAACAAGCCGTCGGCGGTCGCGCGCATTTGGCGCTGGAAGTCGCGATAGCTGAAACCGGATAACGCTGGCGTGCCGCTGCTGCCGCCGGAGCGAAAGTACAACTGAGCAGCGTCTGAAATCGACTGGCTGACAAAAGCCTGTTTGTCCATGATCGGCAGGCCGGCCACGGCAGGTGGCGCCGGCTGCCGGTCGAGGGTGGCGTGCACCGGCAGCTGCATGGCCGGCAGGCTCACCGAGACCCGCCGGCTCAGGCGTTGCAGGGCGTAGACGCCGTCATGGGGTTCGCCGTCATAGCCGTCATGAATCGCATTGATCGGGGCGATGCGCGTCACACCGGCGGCAAGCAATGTCTGCGTCAGTTCGATCACTTGCTGCGCCGGGCACAGCAGCGCGCAACTCTGTAGCACGTTGCGCCAACTCAGCAAATGACGGGTGATGAGCGCGCGTGGCAGCGGTTTGAGCAGCACCGTGCGAAACAGCGGGGAGGGCGCCAGTTGTTGCTCGTGTGTCCAGATCACGCGCCAGCCCGGCGCGCTCCAGACCTCGGCAGTCAGGCCGGAAAAACTTTCACCCAGCCGCACCATGGCGGTATGGCTGGTGATCTCGGCGGCTTCCTGCAGGCTCGGTTGCAGCGCCGGCCAGTGTCCGGCGCGGCGCTCGAAGGCCAGGGCCAGTCTGGCGCCGATGTCACGCAGAACGGCGCGATCGTCACTGTCCACCAACACCCATTGCGGGCTGGAGCAGGCTTGCTGATCGAGGCGACAGACTTCATCGGCGATGGCGTCCAGGGCCTGTTCCGTGGCCGCGTCAGGGCTCAGGTATACGAAACTGATGCGGTGCCCCTAGTCGATCCAGCGACAGCCGGCCGGGATCTGTTGGCGAATGGCTTGCAACGCCGCTTCGCCGCCCCAGGCCGCGACGCCATTGGCCTGTTTGCACAGTTGGCCGATCTGCGTGGTTGCCACGGGCAATACCGCGACGTAGTGGCCGAGCTGGCCGCTGCAGTCGCACTGCGCCAAGGCCTGCAGCAGGCGCGCACTCAGGCCTTGATCACTGCTGCTGGGGCGCAGCCAGTTGAGGTTGCCGGCCAGCAGGCTTTCCAGCACCGCACAGAACCCGAGCAGTGGCGAGTTTGCCGGCGTGATGTGCACCACCAGTCCCAGTGGGCGCCAGGCTTCATAACGGGGTTGTCGATAGTCAAAGCGGCGCAGCGAATCGGCTTGCTCACCCAGCTCACGTTCAACCTTGCTGTGCAGTGCCGCGGTCTGACAGAAATCGATCAGGGCCAGGCGCAGCTCATCATCCAGTGTCACCGGTGGGGTGGCACTGCGCAGTTGTTCGGCGAAGACCGCCGCCGCATTGACAACGGTTGTGCTGTGCAACGGTGTTTCGAGGTACTGCGCCAACCCTTGCTGAAGTTGGGCCAGGGCGTTGTCGAGGGTGTAGTCGGCGTGCAGTTGTCCGTTGATCAAGTACATATCAATGGCCCCCCAGCAGGTCGGCAGCCGCCATCGCACAACTGCGGCTGGCGCTGGTGCCGGCGCGGCCATGCAGTTCGAACCAGTCGCTGGTCAAACCGCAGGCACAGCTTGAACCGGGGTGCAGGGTGGCCAGGTCACTCATGACCACGGCGTGGGCGGGACTGGAGGAAATGTACGGCGAGACGAAGCTCAGCAGGCCGCGCTGGCCATAGGGCAAGACGCTGAAGTCTGCCACGTTACGCACGTAAACCTTCGAATACACCGGTACGTGGAAATGATGGTGGGCACACTCAACGTACGGCACGGCATGTTCGACCGCGCCATAACCATCGCGGCAACGGGAGGTGGCAATGCCCAACTGCTTCTGGATGCGTGCATACAGCTGAGCCTTGGGGACTTCTTCGGCCGCGCGGGTTTTCCAGCCGCCGCCGAAGAACGCCAGCGAATGCTCCGGCAATTGCACATCGTCGACGGCAGTGGCCTGCATTTGCTCAAGGGTCTGCCAGAGAAAAGCCGGGAAACCGAAGATCCGCACGGGCAGGCCCTCCTCGGCGAATGCTTGCAGGGCGGCGATCACGCCGAAGACGTCGAACTGATGGCCGCCGCCGGTATCGCGCAGGGCATAAACGATACGATTGGCAGGGGCGAAACGGCAGAGAAACTGGTCAGTGTAGGAAGTGCCCAGGGTGATGCGGCCGTGTGGCTCGTAGCTCAATAACAGGTAGTTGCACGGGGTGTCCGGGGTATTCCAGCCGTAGTGGTCGAAAACTCGTTCGACCATGAGTTGGGCGCCCGCAATGCTGCGCTCGTCATAACGCATGCGGCTTTTCTGGCTGCTGGTGCCGGAGGAGGTCAGCTCCAGGGCGTTTTCTCCCGTCGGGCTGAGCAACAGTTGTTGCTTGAAGAAGTTGGCAAAAATCGGCGGCAGGCCGGACCAGTCTTCGACATTGTGCAGTGCTTCACTGTCGAAGCCGTTGGCCTTCAACCAGTGCTGGTAGCCCGGCGTGTGTTGGCGGTGGTATTGGCAGATTTCCGCCATGGCCCGGTCAAAAAGACCCGGCGGCATGGAGTCGGCGCAGTAGGGTTTGGGCAATGCGCAAAGGGCATCGCCAAGGGGGAATTCATGCATCATCAATAGTCCATTATCGAGGTGTGACAGGGGTGGGCGCGCGAGCGTTGTTGTGCAGAACGCGCCGCAGAAATGGCAGACACAGCAAACCGCCCATGGCTGCCCAGAGTGCGAACGCCTGCAGGTTTTCGCCGCCACCGAGGGCGGCAATCAGCGAGCCGCCGGTGCCCATGACGGCAATCGACAGCATGCCGATCAGGGCCGAGACCAGGCCTTTGCTGTCGTCACTGGCAAACAGTGCCAGGCGATACAGCGCGGCATTGCTCATGCCAAGACCCACTGCATACAGCGCCAGGGCGGCAACCAGCAGGGTGACGGAGCTGGCCGCGAGCGCCGAGCCGAGCAAGGCCAGAAGTCCCAGGCAGTACGGCCAGAGCGCCAGGCGAATCAGGC
This sequence comes from Pseudomonas baetica, assembly GCF_002813455.1. Classification (NCBI taxonomy): domain Bacteria; kingdom Pseudomonadati; phylum Pseudomonadota; class Gammaproteobacteria; order Pseudomonadales; family Pseudomonadaceae; genus Pseudomonas; species Pseudomonas baetica. The sequence goes on from NZ_PHHE01000001.1 coordinate 6,203,118, forward strand.
GTGGCAGTGGGTACCGCGGCAGCAATCGATCAAGAATCAGGTTGCCGATAATCACGGCAGAAAATACCGGTATCTGCCACAAGCCATACTGCACAGGCGAAAAGCCGTGCCTCTGGATCAGCAACAGCGGCGTAAGACCGATCCAGGCAATCAGCGGCAGACTCATCAAGCCCAGAGCGAGGCTGGCGCACAGCAAACTTCTATTGCGTAGCAGGGCCAGATAGCGTTCGACCATCCGTCTCATGCACAAGGGCACAGGTGCTTGCTGTCCACCGTCCAAACGTACGGCGCCGATGGTTTCCGGCATGTACAGATAGAGCCCGAGCCAGGCTAGCGCCGCCGTCAGCCCAAGGCCGAGAAATAGCTGGCGCCAACTCAACCATTCAAGCAACAGGCCGCCGAGCAACGGCGCGAGCAGGGGTGACAGCAACGCGACATTGCCCAACAGGGCCATGAGCCGTACGGCATCGGCTTCGCAAAAGACTTCCTGCAACGCCGGGTAGCTGACCGCAACGACAAACCCCAGGCCCATGCCCTGGATCAGACGCAAGACATTGAAAACTTCAATGCTCTGGCTGGCATAGGCCGCAGTAATGGCCACGCCAAACATTGCACTGCCGATCAACAACAGGCGACGTCGACCAAATCGGTCGGACAAAGGCCCGATCAGCCATTGCAGGCAAACACCGCCGAGCAAGTAGAGGTTGAACGCGTTGGGCACATGGCGCTGATCAGCGGCGAAGTCTTGAGTGACCGTCAGCATCGCCGGCATGATCATGTCACTGGCCATATAGGTCAGCAGTTCAAATAAGGTGATAGCCAGGCAGAAGCCCAAGACTTGCACCGGGCCAATGGGGATTAAAGTTCTCTGCATAAACGTCCCTGTTTTATCGGTCGAGAAGAAGTTCGCAGAGACTAGGTTGAGTCGTTGGGGGAAATCTAACGCTTTGCTGAGACTTTAAATTTCAAATACTTGCAGGATATTTGTAAGACTTTACGTGAATTGAAAGGTCAGAGCCGTCACCGGTGAGCGGGCAAAAAAATGCCCGTCGCATGACGGGCATTTTCGGCTGGACGATGTCGTGTGAGTCACCTGGCTAACAACTTCAGGTGGTCTGGCGGCCGGGTAGGGTTGCGCTATCGATGGTAGTAGCCGGGTCCGGCCGCGCAGTAGCGGTGGTGGTCGCCATGCCAGCCGCCGTGGGGGAAAATAATGCAGCCACTCAAGGTGAGCACGGCCAGCAAGGGAATCAGCCAGGTGATTCGACGCAGCATTTGAAAATTCCTCATGGTTACGCCGCCATGAAGCCAAAACTCTTCAGCGGCTGTAACATGAGACCCGCCAAATGCCAGCGCATCCCCCTAAAACGGTAAGCGCATGGCATGCAAACCGATACACAGCGGATACATTTCAACGCTTCAGGAACCTTTAATGACTCAGTCGCAACGTTTGAAATACTCGATTCTGATCGCCGTCTCCGTACTGGCGATCATGCTCGGCCTGTCCTGGCTGCAGAACGCCGGGATGATTACTGAAAAGATGTTCCAGTACATCGCCATCGGGGTGGCGGTGATCGTGGTGGTGATCAACGGTGTGATGCGCCGCAAGGTCAAACCTTGACGGCGATCGTCGCGCGCCTCAATCGCTGTTGAGGACCGCAGCAGCCTGCGGATGCAGGCTGTAGCTCTTGTCGGCGTTGAAGGTGATCACGCCTTCGGCGCACAGGCGCTTAAGCACTTCACGCACGCTGAGGAAGGACAGCGGAATGTCCAGATCCAGCAATTGGCTATGCACACCGCGTACGCCGAGGCGGCGCTCACTCTGTGCCGCGACCAGCAAGGCGTCGATGACTTTAAGCCGAATCAGGCTGGTACGCAGGCCGAAACTCTTGAGCAGCAGGCGAATGCGCTCATTGCCGTGTCGTTCGACACGCGCTTGGAAATCGCTCGCGTGAGGGCTCCTGGAAGCTCCTTTTGGCGCCGGGCTACCGTCCGTTGGTAGTTGCGAGTTGTACATGCGGTTACTCCTTTCAGAGCCTGATCAGGAAAGTTTTTTCGTGCTCTCTAAACAAGACGTTTCAGCTCGACAAATCATGAAAGAAAAAATGTAGAAAATTTGTCGCCGATTTGTCCTTTCTCTGTGACACCCCTGCCAAAGCGCAACGCGCAGGCTTAATTTTTTTTCATTGGCTTCGTTTACAGGGAAGGCTCATCGCGCGTGGACGCGTGGGCGTCATAGCGGAGCAGGTGTGCTCCGCACTTCGGCATTTGCATCAGGAGCGAGCGTGATTATTTCCAGGCAGTTAACCGCATTGACCCTTGCCGGCATGTTTCTCGGGCTGAGTCTGTCGGCGCACGCATTGAGCCCTGCGGCGCAAACCGGTGCCGACATTCGCCGCACGACCTTCGGCGTACCGCACATTCGCGCGCAGGACGAGCGTGGTCTGGGCTTTGGTATCGGCTATGCCTACGCGCAGGACAACCTGTGCCTGCTGGCCAACGAGATCGTTACCGTCAATGGTCAGCGTTCGCGCTTTTTCGGCCCGGACCAGTTTACCGTCGAAGAACGGCAGAACCGCGTCAGTGATGTGTTCTTCAACTGGCTCAATACCCCAGAGGCGGTCCAGACGTTCTGGCAGGCGCAACCGGTCGAGGTGCGCAATCTGGTGCAAGGCTACGCCGCCGGTTACAACCAGCAACTGGCCGAGCGTCGTCAGCAGGGCCTGCCTGCGCAGTGCGAGGGCGAATGGGTACGGGATATCACCGCCCAGGACCTGGTGAAACTGACCCGCCGTCTGCTGGTGGAAGGCGGGGTCGGCCAGTTTGCCGAAGCGCTGGCCGGCGCCACGCCGCCGCAAGCCAGTGCTCAGCTGACAGGCGAGTCACGCGCCTATCAACTGGCAGAGAGTCGTCAGCAACGGTTTGCCCTGGATCGCGGCAGCAACGCTGTGGCGGTGGGTAGCGAACGCTCCTTCAATGGCCGTGGGATGCTGCTGGCCAACCCGCATTTCCCTTGGGTCGGCGGCATGCGCTTCTATCAGATGCACCTGACCATCCCTGGCAAACTCGATGTGATGGGGGCGGCGTTGCCGGGTTTGCCAATGATCAACATCGGTTTCAATCAGCACCTGGCCTGGACCCACACCGTCGACTCGTCCAAGCATTTCACGCTGTATCGCCTGCAACTCGATCCGAAGGATCCAACGCGTTATCTGCTCGATGGCAAGTCACTGCCGATGCACAAGCAGACCGTAACGGTGCAGGTGAAACAAGCCGATGGCCAAGTGGTGCCGGTCGCGCGTGATATCTACAGCTCGCAGTTCGGCCCGATCGTGCAGTGGCCGGGCAAGCTCGACTGGAACAATCAATTCGCCTATAGCCTGCGCGACGCCAACCTTGATAACGATCGAGTGCTCAAGCAGTGGTACGCGATGAATCAGGCGACAACGCTCAAGGATTTGCAGGATTCGGTTCACAAGATTCAGGGCATCCCTTGGGTCAACACCCTGGCCGTGGATGCCAAGGGGCAAACCCTGTACATGAACCTGTCGGTGGTACCGAACGTCAACGCTGCGAAGCTGGCCAAGTGCAGCGATCCGCGTGCCGGGCTGCAGATGATCGTTCTGGACGGCTCCAACAGCGATTGTGCCTGGGACATCGACCCGCAAGCGGCGCAGAAGGGCATTTACGCATCGAGCCAGTTGCCGCAGTTGCTGCGCAAGGACTTCGTTCAACACTCCAACGACTCCGCGTGGCTGGCCAACCCGGCGCAACCGTTGACCGGGTTCTCCCCGCTGATCAGTCAGGACGGCCAGCCACTGGGCTTGCGTTCGCGTTTTGCGCTGGATCGGCTGAGCACGCTGAGCGAAAAGGGCACGCTGACGGTAAAAGACTTGCAGCAGATGGTCATGGACGATCAGGTGTATCTGGCGAGCCAGGTGCTGCCGGATCTGTTGAAGTTCTGTGGCGCGGAACAGGGCGCCGAGGCCGCCGCCTTGAAACCGCTGTGTGCCAGCCTGAAGCAGTGGGATGGCCGGGCCAATCTGGATTCCGGACTGGGGCTGGTGCATTTCCAGAACATCATGCAGACCTTGCAGCAATCGCCTGATATCTGGCGCGTGGCGTTTGATCCCAAAGACGCCCAAAACACGCCGCGTGGTCTGGCGATCGAGCAACCGCCAGTGGCCAAGGCCCTGCGCGCGGCGATGCTGGTCTCGCTGGAAACCACCGGGAAAATGGGCCTGAAACCTGAAACCCGCTGGGGCGATATCCAGGTCGTCAGCAGTGGCGGTCAGCAGACGCCGATTCATGGCGGTCCGGGGCCTTTGGGGATCTACAACGCGATCCAGAGTGTGCCGCGCCAAGACGGCAAACTTGAAGTGGTCAGCGGCACCAGTTACCTGCAAGTGGTGACATTCGACGACCAAGGGCCACACGCGCAGGGTTTGTTGGCGTTCTCGCTGTCCAGTGATCCGGCGTCGAAATACGCGGCGGATCAGACCGCGGCCTTCTCGAAGAAACAATGGAGCGTGCTGCCGTTTACCGAACAGCAGATCAAGGCTGACCCGCAGTATCAGGTGCAGACTGTGCATCAGACATTGAAGCGCGATGGGGAAGTGGCGGCGCAATAAACGCAGGCATTTGTCAGGAACAGACGTGAAGGCCGCCCCTCGCAAGAGGCGCGGCCTTCAGTTTTTTGGCGGTTGTTGCGCGATGGCGTTGATCACCGGGTTGCCGTCTTTGTTGCGTGTCAGGTAGACCGGTATCACCTTGGGCAGAGACCCGCCGAGGTTGTTCAACTCTTTGATGTTGTAGACACCACCCACGCGGATCGTACCGGTGCTGCTATCGGCCAGCATCAACGGTTTGTTCAGATAGCGGTTGATCAGCGGCAGCGCTTCATTCAACGCCAGGTTGTCCAGTATCAGCTTGCCGTTGCGCCAGGCCAGGGCGGCGTCATTGGGGTAGGTCTGGCTGATTTGCGGCATGTAATCGCCGTGCTTGTAGCGGGCCTGCATCGACGGCCCCAGGCGCAGACCATCACCTGGTAACGCCGCGTTGCTGGTCACCAGCACAGAACCTTCGACGAGGTTGACCCGCACCTGGTCCTCGTACATCCAGACGTTGAAGCGGGTACCGGTCACGCGAATCCGCCCTTCGCCGGCGCGGACCACGAAGGGGTGGCTCAGGTCATGGCTGACAGTGAAGAACGCCTCACCCTTTTTCAGGGACACGCGGCGCTCGTCCTTGTAATTGCTGAAGGTCAGTTCGGTATTGAGGTTCAGCTCAATCTGACTGCCGTCCTCGAGCGTGACCTGCCGGACAGAATCGGCGGCTTCGAAATGCTGATAGCTGTTGGGCAGCCAGCCGAGGTTCCAGCCTGTGTAGGCCGCCAGCGGTAACGCCAAGGCACAGACTGTTGCCGCGAGCGCGTACTGACGCCAAGGGCGGGACGCTTGGCTGATCGAGGGGCTTGGGGCGGTGGCGGATACGGGACGCGGCAAATGTTCGGCGACGTCCCAGATTTCCAGCATCGCCTCGTACTCGAAGGCGTGCAGCGGATGGGCGTCACGCCATTGTTCGAACTCCAGACGTTCCTGAGCAGAGCAATCGACGGCGTGCAGACGCATGCACCAGTGCGCAGCGGCATCAGTGATCGCATCGTATTCAGCGTCCGAAAGGGTGTCTTGGGTCATGAAGTCGTCCTGATTTCGCGCATTCTAACCTTTGGGGAGAGTCGCCGAGAACTGCCGTCATGGCATTTGCCCATCAAAGTGGAACTTATTTTTCCCGCAGGCGCCCAAAAAGCAGGACGTCATGCGACTACTATCCACAAATGGAGTGAAAAAATGATCAAAAGAACATTCGCCGCGATGATTGCCACTGCGAGCCTGTTGAGTGCTGGCGCGGCACTGGCGGACCGGCCGGGTGCCGGTTGGGTCACCATCGAGAAAGCCATCGAGATCGTTAAAACCAAGGCCGGCTATGTCGAGGTATACGAAATCGAAGCCGACAACGACGGCTACTGGAAAGGTGAGGGGCGCAAAGCCGACGGCGCTGTTTACGAGTTCCGCATCGACGGCGCGTCGGGCAACGTGTTACGCGATCAGAAAGACTGATTCGTCCAAGCAAAAAATGCGCAGTATCGCTACTGCGCATTTTTTTGCCGGCGGTTTGCTTACAGGTCGAGCTTGCGGCCCATCATGCAGATCAGCATGGCCACGGAATCGGCATTGAGCAGGATCGTATTGACGCGCGCATCCGACGCGTTCTGATCGAGAAAGGCGTTACGCGCCTCGGTCAGGGTCGTACTGTTGGTTGCCTTGAGAATGCCTTTGCACGCGGCTGCTTCGGACAACCCGTCGATCTGGTCCAGACCTACCCACGCGTGATCTTCGCTGCTCCACAATCTGAACAACTGCTCACGCGGCGTGGTCAGGGACAACACGTGGTGCTGATGATCCTCCTGCGCCTGCTTGAGCAGTTTGCCAATTGTGGTCTGGGTCGAAATCAGATCGGCGAAGGGCCGCCGGGCTTCGACCATGACGATGTCCTCGGCCTTCGACACCTGGTGCGCAAACTCATGAATCAGTAATGCGGCCTGAGCGTGACCTTCCACGTTGAACGGTTCGGTCATTCCGGTTTTGTACCAATCCAGGCGCTGATCGAAAAAACGCTCGGTGAAATGCACTTTTTTCTCGGCATCATCGTCGAGCACGAAGGCGGTCATGTCGCTATGCGGGTACTTGTTCGAGCCGACGACAAAGCGATCGGTGTTCATCAGATCTTCCGTCGGGTCCACCAGCGCGTTGCAGATCGGTACGATGGTTTCGTGGATTTTGCCGAGCAGATCGGCGTCAATCGTCTTCACACCGAAAAACGATTTGAGGAAGGCTTCAAGCCGGGTGTTGGCCACTTTGTTCTTGAGCTGCGTCAGATTATGCAGGCTGTTGAAGGCGTAATACCGCGCCAGATCGACCGCCTGCACCAGCATCCAGGCTTTGAGCGGGTGTTTGCGGCGAATCTCTTTCATGCCCTGCGCTTCGATGTTCAGCAGCAGGCTGGTGGTGAAGTCGGGTGCTTCACGGCGATTGAGTTTCGACAGCGCCTTGCCGAAACGGATGGTCCGTGCGCTGCGGTCCAGTACCAGTGAAGTGTCTTTTTTACGCAGCGCGTGGCCATAGTTTTTGCCATCGAACAGGCGCCAGGTGGCGCCATCGTTTTTGATGCGCAAGGCTTTGCCATCGATGGCGGCATACGTGGTCTGGCTGGCGCTGTCCAGGTACGTGGCCTTTGCAGCATCGTGGACCAGATCCTTGAGAGCGATCGTTGTTGCTTCATACCGCTGCAAGCTGGTGCGCAACGAAGAGGTCGGCTGGATGTCTTTCCACGCAGGCGCAAAGGTCGGTTCGGCGGCGGCAGGGGGGTTCTCATTCGGGGCGGCTGTCTGAGGCTCGTCCGCGGAATCCGACACGGGTGAGTCTTCCAGGGACAGACGGCCGGCGGTGACCATTTGTACGGCGCCGTCGATAAACGAGCGCAAGGCCCGTCGCCAATGGTGCGCCTGCAGGTTTTCTGCAGAATCCTCGAAGTCTTTGTAGGCTTGCCAGAGAAACGGTAAATAGGCGAGCTTTCCGGGATGCAGGCCGGTAACGCGTTTGAAACCATCGCTGAACAGGTGTTTCACCGTTTCCCAATCCGCCTGTGCGTCGGTCAGGGTCTGGCAACCGAGAAACTGTTTGAGCAGGTTGGTGTTGTCACTGAACAGCTGTTCCAGCAAATGGCCGCTGATCGGCTGAGGGTCGAGGGTCATTTCGCTGGTTTCACCGACGCTCGATTGCAACAGGCTACGAAATACCGCTTGCTGTGCGCCGGGCAGTCGGCGGAGCAGCAGCGACTGCAAGGGCCCCGGCGTATTGAGGGCGCTGATCAGGCTGGCCGGCGTTTCGAACTCTTGAAACACGGTGTCGAAGTAGGGCGCGTAGAGCACCGTCGGACCTTTTTGGCCGCTGCCCGGACTCACGACATACAGGCCCAGCGCTTTTACCGCCGTGGCGCCAACGGTTTTGATCAGCGACAGCGGTGATATCACGGCATGCGCGCCAGTGACGGTCGCCCGTGCGCTGCCATCTGGCATATCGAACACCTGGCTGATGTGTTCGAAGGCGTTATCGGACAGTGCGCCTTGCAGTTTCAGGCTGTGGGCATGCTGCAGCAATTGCCAGGGCAACTGGCGGATGAAGCGTTGTTTGCGCGCCGTGTCGTCGGTCAGGGTCTTGGACACTTTCGCAGCGTAGGTAGACGATACGTCCAGCGAGAGCAGCAACTGCTTGACGGCTTGCTGGTCCAGGGCTGTCGGTATCACCTTCGATGTTTTCGAGGTGATTTTGAAGCCGGTTCCTTGAGCGACATTAACGTGGTTGAGGGCGAACCCGGTGAGGCTGCGCGCCGGGCCGGCCAGTGCCAGGTTGGGTGTGATCTGGATATCTTGCGGATCCAGTTTGCTGTTGGGGAATCGTTCGTCGAGAAGCGTCTTCAGGCGTTGTTTGACGTGGGAGGTCAGGTCGGCAACGTTGTCGAGGTAGTCCTTGTCGTCGCTGGCGCTGTTGTGCCATTGCTGCAGCAGTTCGAGGTGTCGCTGCTGTTCCTTGACGGGGGCCATGCCCAGCCAGGCCGGTAACGTCTGCTGTTGATTGACGGCCTGGCAGACACTGATCGCCTGAACCAGATTGGTGGCGTCGGCTGTTGCACTGAGTTTTTTCAGTGCGGATGCCTGGCGGGTTTAATCCTTGATGCGGCTGCGCAGCTTGTTGCAGCGGGCCAGAAACTGCTCGATCGCAGACGCTACGCGATTGCGCAGCGGGTTGCCTTCAATCAAACGAAACGGGCCAAGCGTGTAATTGAGGTGGAACCGCCACTGCGCCGGTGCCAGGTTCTCCAGTAACAAACCACGCCGGGTAGAGTCTTCAAGCCTGGCTTTGAGTGCCTGGCGTGCCAGACCAAGGTTGGCGAACGGCTCCAGGCCCATGGCCGGTGTCCAGAGAATCACCCGTCCGGAATGCCGATCATCAAGACCGCCGCGTTCGGTCAGCAAAAAACAACTGGCCAGCGGCAATAGTCGGGTTTCTCCAGGCGCCTCAAGGGTGAGGGAGAAAACATCGGGGCGAAAGCCGTTGATGACCTTGCGCTCGTTACGGCTGTGGTCTTCGCTGGCGAATACGCTCACGACCATGGCCAGATCGGTCGCTGACAGACTGCCCTGCACACGTCTGAACCGCGCTTCACCGCGAAGTCCCACCGACAAGGCATTGACCCAATTGGCCTGAATGCTTTCCAGGTAGGTGCGCTGTTCGGCCTCGGTCGCAACAGGCTGGGCACTGAACGTTTCGTTGAGTACGGCCTGGACTGATTCATAGGTCTTGATCGCCGCTACTGCGCTATCGGCCTGTACGCTGGAGGGCTGCTGATTGCCGCTCAATACCGGCCGCGTGCTCCAGCGGCCATTGGCTTCCAGCTCCAGTAAACGCTCATGGATCATCGCGCGGATATCCAGCGCCTTGTCAAACAGGGCATGCACCTGCACGACACCGTCGCTATGACGGAACACTTGCAAGGCGTATTCGATGTTTTGCCGTTGCTTGGTAATGATCGCCTCGAACAACACCGTAAAGATCTCACCGGCGATCGGTTCACCTGAAACATTAGGCTTGTCGAAACCCAGGAAGCGCGCGCGTTCTTCAAGGCTCAACAGGGCGTACATCTCGTCTTCGTGCCCGGCGCTGGCGAATTTCGCCAGTACGGTGCGCTGTAAATCCTGATAGTCCGCCAGCACCTGCAAGCCGGAAGAGGGGGTGTACAAAAATGCGTGGGTGTCGTCGATCATCAAGGAGCCGGCGGGCTCAATGAAATTGGCGGCGTGTTCCCAGACATGCACGGTTTCGAGGGTTGGCCGGCGGCCACCGGCAATCTGCTGAACGATAAAATGCAGGTTGTTGAATTGCTCGGCCGTAATGATATTGGCCTCACGCTTGAGTAACAGCTCTGTGCGCGCCTGACTGGCCAGTGCCTGACTGAAAAATCTGCGCCGCGTGGCGCCATCGGCTGACGCCGTGTTCCAGTAGGTCTCCATTTGTTTGAACAGTAAGGGCTGCAGCATGCTCGCCGCATGACTGACTGCATTCTCCCATTCGGTTTGATCCTCGTTGTCCAGCGCTTGTCCGGGATTGGAAAATTCACGTTTGTGCTCCGCGGGCCAGTGTGGGTGGCGGTAGAACATCAGGACGGCATCGCTCAGGCTCATGGAGTTGTGCCAGTTCCGTGAGGCAGCCTGAGTGGTCTCGTTGTTCTCGCTGGCCGGCGTATAAAAACTGACCTGTGTGGGGCGATGCGAGTGCTTGCCCGAGGGTGGCTTGAGCAAATCATCGAGTACTTGATCAAGCAAGTCGGTCAGCGAAGGCAGCTTGTTCAACTCGTTGAGCATCGCCTGCGCCTCGGTCTGGCGCGCTTGCACAATCACTGCCTTTTGCGACTCGAAGACATCCCCCTCGATGGTCTTGAACGACACGCTGATACCGCCTGCTTCGAGCAGGCTGCGCCGTTGCGACATCGCCATGAAAGCCAGCAGGTTGTCGTCTTCGCTCGCTGCTTTGATCTGCGTTTGCAGTGCGCTTTTGAGGCTGGCGCGGCTGTCGAATTTGCGGATGCCATCGTAGGGCGTGTAAAGGATGTGCGCCTTTTCGTCAGGTGTCGCACTCAGTGTAAAAGCACCGGCCAGCGGTACCGGATCCAGGCCTGCGGCGTTGAGCACAATGCTTTCGGCCAGCATCGAAGGGGTCTGCGCGCTACGCAGTGTGTGAGTGGCAAGCGCAACGTGCGCAAGCCAGCGGAAATCCTTTTCCGTCAGGTCGTGGGTTTTTCCCAGCGCCTTCCACAAACCGGGTGAATTCAGCGTTTCAGCAAATAACAGGGGAGAGGCGGTAGCCATGGTGGAGTCTCGAGCGTGGCGCCTGCGCAGGCGCGGGTGGGTTGAGGCTCAAGACTGACCGCACGCATGGGGTGGCAGGTGGTACATAGTTATCGCACTGACGACGGCCAAGCGTGGCAACGTGCCAATGCCCGACTCCAGGGTTGACAGACGACCGGCAGGCCATGGTTAATCGGTGGGCGGTTGTCCGTACGCTGTTGTTCCCTCCAATAATCATTCTGGAGCTTCAGATGTCTGCGCCACACGATCCTGTTCCTGCTGCTGTTTCGTCCACCTTGTCACTTGAAGCGCTGACCCATCTGCTCGAAACGATTTTTCTCAAGCATGGCACGTCTGCCGAGGTCGCCCGTTCGCTGGCGGCCAATTGCGCCAACGCCGAGCGCGACGGAGCCCACAGTCACGGGGTGTTCCGGATTCCCGGGTACGTCTCGACCCTGAACAGCGGCTGGGTCAACGGCTGCGCTGTGCCGCAGGTTGAAGACGTGGCATCGGGGTTTGTCCGCGTCGATGCCGGCAACGGTTTTGCTCAACCGGCGCTGGCGGCGGCTCGACCGTTGTTGATTGAAAAGGCGCGCAGCGCCGGCATCGCCGTGCTGGCGATTCGTAACTCCCACCACTTTGCGGCGCTCTGGCCGGATGTCGAGCCGTTTGCCGAAGAGGGGCTGGTGGCGCTGAGCGTGGTCAATAGCATGACCTGCGTGGTGCCGCACGGCGCTGATCGACCGTTGTTCGGCACCAACCCGATTGCCTTTGCCGCGCCCCGGGCCGGCGGCGCACCGATAGTCTTCGACCTGGCCACCAGCGCGATCGCCCATGGCGACGTGCAGATCGCCGCGCGCAAGGGTGAGCGCTTGCCCGCCGGAATGGGCGTGGACAGCCTCGGCCAGCCGACTCAGGACCCCAAGGCGATTCTTGAAGGCGGGGCACTGCTGCCATTTGGCGGGCACAAGGGGTCGGCCCTGTCGATGATGGTCGAACTGCTCGCCGCTGCGCTGACCGGCGGCAATTTTTCCTTTGAATTTGACTGGAACAATCATCCCGGAGCGAAAACACCGTGGACCGGGCAGTTATTGATTGTCATCGATCCGGGCAAGGCCGCCGGGCAGAGTTTCGCTGAGCGCAGCCAGGAACTGGTGCGGCAGATGCACGGCGTGGGCCTGAAGCGTTTGCCGGGCGATCGACGGCATTTGCAGCGGGCCAGATCGCTGGCTGGGGGGATTGTGCTGGATGAACAAACGCTGGCGCAATTGCGCGAATTGGCTGCTTCGTGAACCAAGGCAGCTGAAAGCGGGCGGCGAGAGCGCTTGCTCCCTCGCCGCCGTTGTTTCGGTGCGGTGCTTTAAGCCGATGTGCTTAACGACGACCCAGCAACAAGCCGACCACCAGACCGAAGCCGGCCGAGATCGCCACGGTCTGCCAAGGATGGCCGCCGATGTAGCTTTCGGTGGCCTCGACAGCGGGTTTGGTGCGGTCGCGCACGCTGGAAACCGAATCCAGCGCCTGTTGCAGCTTCAGGGCGATTTGCCCGCGCAGGGTTTCCGCTTCCTCGCCGACCAGTGAGGCGCTGCTCTTGAGCAGTTTGTCGGACTCTTCGATCAGGGCCTGAAGTTCGCTGAAGGCTTGATCCTTGATTTGGTCTTCGGCGGCTTGCACGGCGGATTTCCGGGCCATTGGGTGACTCCTTGCAGTTGAATGGACAGTGATCAATGGAGTGTGGCGCTTTGTAAAAAGTTGCACTGAATTTAGGTCAGAAATAAAAACCTGCGCGGGAGATTTCCGTCGAGCGTGTAAGATGTCGCCATTTTACGCAGCAGGATAATTCCCCATGAGTTTCAATCTGGCCGACAAATCCCTCGCCGAGCGCGCCGCTCTGGAAGACGAGAAATCCCGTCTGTTCGAACTCTGGCAGAACAATCTGGGCAAGGCCAAAGGCGAAGCCGCGCGTTTGTTCGGCGAGCGCGCCAAGCGCAAGGGCAAGTGGGCCGAGTGGGTCCGCGCGGAACTCGACGGCATGTCGCCACCGGAGTTCGCCAACATGGTGCGCAGTGAAGTCAATCGCTTGATGGCGGCCAGCAAGTAACAGCGTTTCAGTTCGTGCTCAAGCAAGCGGCGATGGCCTCGCGTACCTTGACCACCACCGGATCGATCTGTGTATTGGTGCGCCAGCCCAGTTCGATCGGGTAGCGCGGCAAGGCCAGCGGGCAGGGTAGCAGCGTCAGTCCGCTGAGCGCGGCAATGCACTCGGCGGCATGCGCTGGAATCGTCGCGACCGCCTGACTGCCCTTGAGCAGCCAGGGCAATGCGGCAAAGTGCGTGGTCGAGGCGCAAACCCGACGGCTCAACCCGACCGCCGCCAGCCCCTCATCGGTAATGCCGATAAAACCGCCGGACGACACCAGAAGGTGCTCGCGGGCGACGAACTCCTCCAGATCCATCTGTTGCTGGCCGGGCGCCAGGCTCGCCGGATCGACCAGGCACGCATAACCGCCTTCACCCAATACCTGACGACTGAGCATGCGTTCGGCAAACCCGCCGGCGGTGATCGCCAGGTCGATGCTGCGCTCCATCAACGCACGGGCGACGATCTGGCTGTGAGTCTGGCGCAAGATCAGCCGCAGCTTCGGCGCGCAGCGGGCGATTTCCTCAATCAGACGGCGACCGTAGGCGATTTCGAAATCATCTGACAGGCCAACAGTGACTGAACGGCCGTCGTACTGATTGGCGGCCGGATCGACCATCGCCAGGCTTTGCCGGCACTTGTTCAGCGCCTCGCTGATCACCGGTTTCAGTTGATTGGCCTTGAGCGTCGGGGCCAGACCGCGTCCGGTACGCACGAATAACTGATCGCCATACACCTCACGCAAACGGCGCAATGCCGCACTGACCGCCGATTGCGTCACGCCCAGGCGCAACGCGGCGCGGCTGGCGCTGGATTCCTCATGCAGGGCTTCGAAGACTTTCAGCAAGTTGAGGTCGACCGTGGCGATATTCATTTGGCTCATATCATTCAGTAGTGAGCGGGGCTTTATTCATGATCCCGTGGCGCCGGAGAATCGGCAACACTTGAATCGGATGGAGTGAACGCGATGCCCAAATCAATTGTTGCCGCCCTGCAAATCGGTGCGTTGCCCGGCGGTAAAGGCGAAACCCTGGAACAGATTCTGAGCTGGGAAGCGGCAATCATCGAGTCCGGCGCGGCGCTGGTGGTGATGCCGGAAGCGCTGCTCGGCGGTTATCCGAAAGGTGAGGGGTTTGGCACGCAGCTGGGTTACCGCTTGCCGCAAGGTCGCGAAGCGTTTGCGCGGTATTTCGCCAATGCCATTGACGTGCCGGGCGCGGAAACCGACGCGCTGGCCGGGCTGTCGGCACGCACCGGCGCCAATCTGGTGATCGGCGTGATCGAGCGCGGCGGCAGCACCTTGTATTGCACGGCGCTTTACTTCGACCCACAGGCCGGTCTGCTCGCCAAGCACCGCAAACTGATGCCCACCGGCACCGAACGGTTGATCTGGGGCATGGGCGATGGCTCGACGTTGCCGGTGCTCGACACGCAGGTCGGCAAGCTGGGCGCGGTGGTGTGCTGGGAAAACATGATGCCGCTGTTGCGCACGGCGATGTACGCCAAGGGTATTGAAGTCTGGTGTGCGCCGACCGTGGATGAGCGTGAAATGTGGCAGGTCAGCATGCGCCACATTGCCCATGAGGGCCGTTGTTTTGTGGTCAGCGCCTGTCAGGTGCAGGCGTCGCCGAAGGAGTTGGGGGTGGAAGTGGCCAACTGGCCGGCGGATCGGCCGTTGATTGCCGGAGGCAGTGTAATCGTCGGGCCGATGGGCGATGTGCTGGCGGGGCCGTTGCGCGGGGAGGCGGGGTTGCTCACGGCTGAAATCGATACCGACGAATTGATCCGCGCTCGCTACGATTACGACGTGGTCGGCCACTATGCGCGCCCGGATGTGTTCGAACTCAGCGTCGACGAACGCGCCAGACCGGGAGTGCGTTTCCACCCATAACCTGTGGGAGCGAGCCTGCTCGCGAAGCGTTGGGTCCGCCAATATCAATGTTGAATGTGCTACCGCATTCGCGAGCAGGCTCGCTCCCACATTGGAATTGTGTTGTGCCAGAGATTAAGGTTTTTGCAGCCATTCTTCGCGGCTGATTTCCCAGATTTCCCGAGGCAGTCGGCCGCTGACGAAATCGGCTTCATCGGTGCGAATCAGGCGCATCCCCGCGCGCTCGGAGAGTTTGCGCGAGCCGATATTCGGCGCCGCTTTCGGCACCCGCATCAGTGGGCGGTCGAGGGTTTTGAACCAGTAATCGGTAACGGCCGTACTGGCCTCGGTCATCAGGCCCTGACCTTGCCACTCGGGCGCCAGCCAGAAGCCCCGGTGGTTGTCCGGTTGATCCATCAGGCTGATATTACCGATCAACTGCTCAGGTGCCGATTGCAGACGAATCGACCAATGCCACTCCTTGCCGGCCGCGACGGCCGGGAGCGCAATGTCTCGCAGATAGGTAAGGGCGCCATCTTCCGGGTACGGCCATGGCACGGCGGCGTTCAGATAACGCACCACTTCCCAGTGCGCAAAGCGTTGCTGTACCGCCTCGGCATCCGCCAGTTCCAAGGGGCGCAGAATCAGCCGTTCGGTGTGCAACGTCGGTGTCTCGTCCATAAACCAGCGTCCTCCATGAGTGTCTTTGGTAGACGTGCGAAGCTAACGCATTTTTACCAGGTCGCGGCGCTGGCCTTGGGCAGGCTGAGTTTGCCGCTGTCGGTGAACCGCAGGGTGCCGAACAGCCCGCCGGCGAGTTTGCCACGCAGCACGTAAGGCAGGTTGTCGAGGGTTTGCGTCTGGCTCAGGCCAAGGGTCTGGCGCAATACCGAGAACGCGGAAACGCTCACCGGCACGCTGACCACGCTTTCGGAGAAACGCCCGATGGTGCCGCTCTGATCGCTGACGCCCGAGGCCAGCGGACGACCATTGACCTCAAGATCCAATGCAATGCCGTTGTAGTCGATGGCGGTTTCGTTGGGGTTCTGCACGCGCAGTTTGATGGCGAAACGCACTTCCAGATCCTGGCTGGTCAACGGCTCGATGCCGACCACATTGATATTCACCGGATCACGATTGGGAAACAGCGCACAGGCACTGAGGGACAACATAAGCAGTGACAGAACGACGGCGTGCAAACGGCGCATAAACACTCTCTGTCTAGTCCTGAAATAGGTTTACACCTGTTTCAACCTCAAAACGCCCGATGCACCGCATCGGGCGTTTTGTATTTCAGCGACAGATGAGGCCGCTCGTTGTTATAGATCTGCACCGACTCGTCCACCATCCGGATGGCATCTGCAAAATCTTTGGGCCGATGCAGCATTAACTCGTTTTTCAAAATTCCATTCACACGCTCAGCCAATGCATTTTGGTAGCAGTCGTAGCCATCGGTCATTGAGCAGGTGATGCCGTACTTGGCATGCAGCCGCTGATAAAGCTCGGAGCAGTATTGAACGCCTCTGTCCGAGTGGTGCACCAAGTGTTGTTCCGTTGTCCGCTGCTTCAGGGCTTTGTTGAACGCCTGGATCACCGATTCGGTGTGCAAGCTTTCATGGACATGGTGACCCACGATTTTTCGAGAGTACGCATCGGTGATCAAACTCAGATAAGCCACACCCGTTTGCGTTGGTAAGTAGGTGATGTCCGCAACCCATACTTGCTCTGGTGCCTTGGCGACTACCTGAATCGGCCCATCTTTGAGCAGGTTTGGATGCCGGCGAAAGCGATGATGACTGTCTGTTGTTTTGTGATAGGCCCGCCTGCGAGGAACCAGTTCGCGCCGATCTCGCAAGATATTGAATAAACGGTCTCGACCAACCTTTACGGACATTTCTGGCTCAGTGCGCATTAGATTGTGAAGTTTTCGGGTGCCAAGGCGCGGTTGCCTGAGTCGCTTTTCCCTCACGAATCCCATCACTTCCTGAGCATGACGGGCCCGGGCATCACACGCCCGGTTGCGCTTGTAATAAGCCTGACGGGAAATCCCCATGAATTGGCAAGCCCGACTAATGCTCAGGCCTTGGATCTGCTCTTGGGAGAGGACTTGCCGGATCGCTTTTTTACGACAGAAACACCGAAGTCGTTCTTCAAAACATCAACGACGGCTTCGAAAAACTGAGCTTTCTGGTTGGCTTGGGCAAGCTTTTCTTCAAGCTCTTTGATTCGCTGTTCGGGTGTCAGCGGTTTATCGGGCTTATCCATGGAACGGGGTCTCTTGGAGCGAATGGACGCGCCTTGACTCCAGTCCTGCCGACCATGCCTGCGTAACCAGTTCAGTACGGTCGTTTTACCCTGAATGCCATAACGCTCTTGAGCCTCTTTATAACTCAACTCACCTTTTTCGACTTGATCGACGACCGACAATTTAAAGGTCAGCGTGTAATCACGCTGACTGCGCCTTTCTCCCGTATTCATTACTCCCTCCTGAGAATGGGTCAGAAGGTGTAAACCTTATTCAGGACGGGACACACTCTCAAAAAAAAGGGCTGAACCGTTGCCGGCTCAGCCCTTTTTCGCAGGCGCAGCGGTTAGCGGTTCAACTGTGCGACCGCTGCCGGCGAGGCAGGTTCAGCTTTGGCCGGCACATCGGGGTTTTCCATGACCTGAAGGATAGAGGCTTCCGGGTCGAAGTCGTCCTCTTCCAGCTCAATGAATTCTTCCGGCAGGAAGATGTTCAGCACGATAGCGCACAACGCGCCGACGGTGATCGGCGATTCGAAGATGTTACGCAGCGTTTGCGGCAGTTCACGCAGCACTTCCGGCACCGCGGCGATGCCCAGGCCCATGCCGAGCGATATCGCCACGATCAGCATGTTGCGCCGATGCAGACCGGCTTCGGCGAGGATCTTGATCCCGGCCACGGCCACGGTGCCGAACATCACCAGTTCGGCGCCACCGAGCACCGGTTTCGGCATCAGTTGCAAGACTGCGCCAATCATCGGGAACAAACCCAATATCACCAGCAGACCGGCGATGAAGAACGCCACGTAGCGGCTGGCCACGCCGGTGAGCTGAATCACGCCGTTGTTCTGCGCGAAGGTCACCATCGGCATGCTGTTGAACACCGCCGCCATCGCCGAGTTGAGGCCGTCAGCGAGCAGTCCGGATTTGATCCGGCGGATATACAGCGGGCCTTTGACCGGTTGTCGGGAGATCATCGAGTTGGCAGTCAGGTCACCGGCGGCTTCCAGTGGCGACACGAGGAAAATCACCGCCACCGGCACGAACGCCACCCAGTCGAAGTTGAAGCCGTATTTGAACGGCACCGGCACACTGAACAGCGGCACCTCTGGCATTGAAGCGAAATCCACCGTGCCCATCAGCCATGCGACGACATAGCCGAGGGTCAGGCCGATGACGATCGCGCCCAGACGCAGAAACGGCACGTCGACGCGGTTCAGCACAACGATGGTGCCGATCACCAACGCGGCGAGGAAAATATGGCTGGCCGCGCCCAGATCCGCCGCGCCGAAACCGCCGGCAATGTCGGTCATCGCCACTTTGATCAGCGACAGGCCCATCAGCGTGATGATCGTGCCGGTGACCACCGGGGTGATCAGCATGCGCAGTTTGCCGATGAACTGGCTGAGCACCACTTCAATGAACGCGGCGAAGAAACACACGCCGAAGATCGTCGAAAGGATTTCGTCGGTGCCGCCACCGCGTGCCTTGACCATGAAACCGGCGCTGAGAATCACGCTGATAAAGGAAAAACTCGTACCTTGCAGGCACAACAACCCTGAA
The DNA here is from genome assembly GCF_002813455.1 of Pseudomonas baetica. Lineage (NCBI taxonomy): Bacteria > Pseudomonadati > Pseudomonadota > Gammaproteobacteria > Pseudomonadales > Pseudomonadaceae > Pseudomonas > Pseudomonas baetica. Next base: position 6,221,898 of record NZ_PHHE01000001.1, read on the forward strand.
CCCACCGGGCCGAAGCGCTTGGCCTGCACGAACGTGCCGAGGCCGGACACAAACAGCGCCATGCTGATCAGGTACGGAATTTCGCTTTGCAGACCAAGAGCGCCGCCCATGATCAGGGTCGGGGTGATGATGCCGACGAAGCTTGCCAACACGTGTTGCAGCGCGGCAAACACGGTGGCGGTCAGGTGCGGACGGTCGTTGAGGCCGTAGATCAGGTCGTTGTTGCGCGGGGCTTTTTCAGAGGCGGTCATGGTGATTTGCGTGCCGTGAGGCGGGGCCGGGTCAGAAAATGGAGGCGCAGAATGCCGCAAGAGGGCGGCGAGGGCAACGCAATAAAACTGCCTGAAAGGTCAGGTTTTACTGGGCGGAGAAGGTTTATCCATCTGTAGGCGCTGGCGAAGGCTCGGGCCGCGTTCGGACGATCTTTTGATCTTCAAGCAAACGCAGCCAGTAAATCCTCTTCAAATGCCTTCTGTGCATCCCCGGGTACCTGCGCCCGGTGCCGGGCCAGGTGAAACGCCACTTCAAAACTCAACTTACCTTCGCGCACGGGCCGTAACAACCCTTTCTCCTGCCAGCCACGCGCATAGTGTTCCGGCAGATAACCGACATGTTTGCCTGACAAAATAAACGCCAGCGTGCCCTCGACCTGCTCCGAACGCGCCGAGCAGTGCTTGCCCTGAAACGGCTCATCAAAACGCAGAAACCGATACGGATGATCGACCCGGTCACAGACTTCTAGCGCCGCATCACTGGGCGCGTCATCGGTAAACAACGGATGGCCCGGCGCGCAGTACAAATGCTGGGTTTCACTGAACAACTGGCGGTAGTCGAACGCGCTCTGCACCTGCGAGAAATAACCGATCGCCAGATCCAGTCGCTGTTGCAACAGCAAACGTTCCATCTCGCCGGGCATGGCGCTGATCAACTCGATACGCACGGACTCGTCACGCTCACGGAAGCGGCGGATCGCCTCGGCTATCCGTTGCAGCACCGATTGGTCAACCGCCTCGGAAATCCCCAGACGCACCTCACCCATCAAACGCCCGACGACACCGTTGGATTGATGGCGGAAGGTTTCAATCGATTCGAACAGCGTGCGAATAGCGATCAACAATTGCTCACCCTTGGGCGTCACGCTGAAACCGCCCTTGCCACGGCTGCACAGGCGATAGCCCAGACGTGTTTCCAGTTTGGCCATTTGCTGGCTGATGCTTGATTGGCTCAGGCCAAGTTCGCCTTGCGCAGCGCTGAAACCGCCGCACTCGACCACCCGCACGAACAGGCGCAGCAGTTGCAGATCGACATCGTGAAGCTGCCCGAGCATCACATTACTCCGCGATAAAGTCAGGTTAATAAACTTGGTATTTTGCCAATGTATCCGAGCGCGCATCTTGCCACCACTTCCTCCGGTCAGGTGTTCGTCATGGCTCCCGTGTTCAAGCTGTGTTTCCCCGCGCTTCTGCTGTCCGTGGTTATCAATGCTCAGGCCGAGGACAAAACCCTCAATCTCTATAGCTGGGCTGATTACGTGCCGCCGCAAACCCTGCAGCGGTTCGAACAGGAAACCGGCATCCACGTGCGCTACGACACCTTCGATACCTCCGAGGTGCTGGAAACCAAGCTGCTCACCGGCGGCAGCGGTTACGACGTGGTTGTGCCGTCTTCCAGCGTGTTGGCCCGAGGCCTGGCGGCGGGCGCGCTGCAAGAAATTCCCCATGACGGGCTCAAGGGCTACGCCAATCTCGACCCGGACCTGCTGGCGAAACTCGCCGCTGTCGATCCGGGCAATCGCTACGGTGTGCCATATACGTGGGGCACGCTCGGTCTGGGCATGAACGTCGAGGCGGTCAAGCAGCGCTTGCCGGACGTGCCGCTGAACAGCCTCGATTTGTTGTTCAAGCCTGAATACGCCAGCCAGCTCAAGGATTGCGGCATCGCCATTCTCGATTCGCCGCAGGAAGTCATCGGTCTGGCGCTGCACTACCTCGGTAAAGATCCCTACAGCAGCGACAAGCAGGATCTGGCCGCCGCCGAGGCGTTGTTGCACAAACTGCAGCCGTCGGTGCTGTATGTCGCCACGGGTCGGCAGATCAATGATCTGGCCAGCGGCAACGTGTGTCTGGCGTTGACCTACAACGGTGATGCGAGCATGGCCGCCGATCAGGCGCGCAAGGCCAGCAAACCGTATGAAGTCGCCTATCGCATTCCCAAGGAAGGCACGCTGATCTGGCAGGACAACCTCGCGATCCCCAAAGATGCACCGCATCCCGAAGCGGCGCGGGCGTTTATCGAGTTCATGCTGCGCCCAGACTCGGTGGCCGAACTGACCAACACGCTGTTTTTCGCCACCGCCAACCAGGCCGCGACACCGCTGGTGGATGAAGCGGTGCGCAGCGATCCCGACATTTTCCCGCCGACCGCGGTGCGCGAGCGGCTTTACGCCGATCGCAGCATGAGCCTCAAGGACATGCGCCAGCGCACGCGTCTGTGGACCACTTTCCGTAGCCATCAATAACATCAAGGGAGCGCACCGATGGATCAGCCCATGCTCAACGACCAGGCCATGACCCGTGACAGCCTGTACGGCACCGCAGCCGAAAGCACCTACGCCGGGATCACCAGTTTCATGCGCCGGCGCTACAGCCGCGACTTGCGCGGTGTCGACGTAGCAGTCAGCGGCGTGCCGTTCGACACCGCCACCAGCAACCGCCCCGGCGCACGCTTCGGGCCGCGGGGGATTCGCGCAGCGTCTTGCGCGATTGCCTGGGAACGCCACTGGCCATGGGCGTTTGATCCGTTCGATCATCTGGCGGTGATCGATTACGGCGATTGCGATTTCGATTACGGCTCGCCCCACACCATCCCGGAAAGCATCGAGGCCCACGCCGAGCACATCCTGAGTTCCGGCAGCGCCATGCTGACTTTCGGTGGCGATCACTTCATCAGCTATCCGCTGCTCAAGGCCCATGCGCGCAAACACGGCACGCTGTCGCTGATCCACTTCGATGCGCACAGCGATACCTGGCCGGACGAGGAGGGTAAACGGGTCGATCATGGCACCATGTTCTGGCATGCGGCGCGCGAAGGGCTGGTCGATCCGGCGCGTTCGGTACAGATCGGTTTACGCACCACCAATGACGATCATCAGGGCTTTGAAGTGCTCGACGCGCGGCAGGTCCATCGGCGCGGCTGCGAGGCGATTATCGAAGCGATTCGCGCACGGGTCGGCGACAACCCGGTGTACCTGACGTTCGACATCGACTGCCTCGACCCGGCTTTCGCTCCTGGCACCGGAACCCCGGTGTGCGGTGGCTTGAGCACGGCGCAGGCGCTGGAGATTCTCAGTGGCTTGCGCGGCATCAATCTGGTGGGCATGGACGTGGTGGAAGTGGCGCCGGCCTACGATCACGCCGAAGTCACCTCCCTGGCCGCAGCGACCCTCGCCATGGAAATGCTTTGCCTTTACGCCGCCCGGCACAAAGTCGACCTCAAAAGCACCGAATCAACCCTGTGGGAGCGGGCTTGCTCGCGAAGGCGTCAGGTCAGCCAACATCATGGTTGAATGACACACTGCCTTCGCGAGCAAGCCCGCTCGCACAGGAGACCTGCATTCCAGGCGGGGTTTTGTGTTGCGACCCTCGCCATGGAAATCCTCTGCCTTTACGCCGCCCGGCACAAAGTCGACCTCAAAAGCACCGAATAAACCCTGTGGGAGCGGGCTTGCTCGCGAAGGCGTCAGGTCAGCCAACATCATGGTTGAATGACACACCGCCTTCGCGAGCAAGCCCGCTCCCACAGGAGATCTGCATTCCAGGCGGGGTTTTGTGTTGCGACCCTCGCCATGGAAATGCTCTGCCTTTACGCCGCCCGGCACAAAGTCGAGCTCAAAAGCACCGAATAAACCTCGTGGGAGCGGGCTTGCTCGCGAAGGCGTCAGGTCAGCCAACATCATGGTTGAATGACACACCGCCTTCGCGAGCAAGCCCGCTCCCACAGGAGATCCGCATTCCAGGCGGGGTTTTGTGTTGCGATCCTCGCCATGGAAATGCTCTGCCTTTACGCGCCCGGCACAAAGTCGACCTCTAAAGCACCGAATAAACCCTGTGGGAGCGGGCTTGCTCGCGAAGGCGTCAGGTCAGCCAACATCATGGTTGAATGACACACCGCCTTCGCGAGCAAGCCCGCTCCCACAGGAGATCCGCATTCCAGGCGGGGTTTTGTGTTGCGATCCTCGCCATGGAAATGCTCTGCCTTTACGCGCCCGGCACAAAGTCGACCTCTAAAGCACCGAATAAGCCCTGTGAGAGCGGGCTTGCTCGCGAAGGCGTCAGGTCAGCCAACATCATGGTTGAATGACACACCGCCTTCGCGAGCAAGCCCTCTCCCACAGGAGACCTGCATTCCAGGCGGGGTTTTGTGTTGCGACCCTCGCCATGGAAATCCTCTGCCTCTACGCCGCCCGGCACAAAGTCGACCTCAAAAGCACCGAATAAACCCTGTGGGAGCGGGCTTGCTCGCGAAGGCGTCAGGTCAGCCAACATCATGGTTGAATGACACACTGCCTTCGCGAGCAAGCCCGCTCCCACAGGAGATCTGCATTCCAGGCGGGGTTTTGTGTTGCGACTCTCGCCATGGAAATGCTCTGCCTTTACGCCGCCCGGCACAAAGTCGACCTCAAAAGCACCGAATAAACCCTGTGGGAGCGGGCTTGCTCGCGAAGGCGTCAGGTCAGCCAACATCATGGTTGAATGACACACTGCCTTCGCGAGCAAGCCCGCTCCCACAGGAGATCTGCATTCCAGGCGGGGTTTTGTGTTGCGACCCTCGCCATGGAAATGCTTTGCCTTTACGCCGCCCGGCATAAAGTCGACCTCAAAAGCACCGAATAAACCCTGTGGGAGCGGGCTTGCTCGCGAAGGCGTCAGGTCAGCCAACATCATGGTTGAACGACACACCGCCTTCGCGAGCAAGCCCGCTCCCACAGGAGATCTGCATTCCAGGCGGGGTTTTGTGTTGCGACTCTCGCCATGGAAATGCTCTGCCTTTACGCCGCCCGGCACAAAGTCGACCTCAAAAGCACCGAATAAACCCTGTGGGAGCGGGCTTGCTCGCGAAGGCGTCAGGTCAGCCAACATCATGGTTGAATGACACACTGCCTTCGCGAGCAAGCCCGCTCCCACAGGAGATCTGCATTCCAGGCGGGGTTTTGTGTTGCGACCCTCGCCATGGAAATGCTTTGCCTTTACGCCGCCCGGCATAAAGTCGACCTCAAAAGCACCGAATAAACCCTGTGGGAGCGGGCTTGCTCGCGAAGGCGTCAGGTCAGCCAACATCATGGTTGAACGACACACCGCCTTCGCGAGCAAGCCCGCTCTCACAGGAGATCTGCATTCCAGGCGAGGTTTTGTGTTGGCCGGGGGGCATCGTGCATACTCCCGCGCATGACTTTCGACTCCCCCCTAAGCGCCTGGCAGCACGCCATCGAGCACAACGGTTTCATCCAGGATGAGGCTCAGGAACACGCCGTCTGGGCGCTGCAAAAATGCCACGAAGCCTTGCACGCCGGTGCCCGTTCAGTCACCGGCGTGTACCTGTGGGGCCCGGTCGGGCGCGGCAAGACCTGGCTGATGGATCAGTTCTATCAGAGCCTGCGGGTGCCGGCACGGCGTCAGCACTTTCACCATTTCATGGGCTGGGTGCATCAGCGTTCGTTCCAGTTGACCGGGATCGCCGATCCGTTGCGTGCGCTGGCCAAAGAGCTGGCGGCCGAGGTGCGGGTGTTGTGCTTCGATGAGTTGTTCGTCAACGACATTGGCGATGCAATCATTCTCGGGCGCTTGTTTCAGGTGATGTTCGACGAAGGCGTGGTGGTGGTCTGCACCTCCAACCTGCCGCCGGACGATCTTTACGCCGACGGCTTCAACCGCGACCGCTTTGTGCCGGCGATTGCCGCGATCAAGGCCCATATGCAGGTGGTGGCGGTGAACGGGGCCGAAGATCACCGTCTGCATCCGGGCACGGCTCTGCAGCGCTACTTTGTCGCCAGTGCCGAACAGGCCTGCGCGCTCGGTGAAGTGTTCGCGGCGCTGACGGCGGGGCAGCCGGCCAGTGCGCAGCCGGTGCCGGTGGGCCATCGGCTGTTGAAGGTGGTGTAGGCCAGTGCGTCGGTGCTGTGGTGTCGTTACGCTGATCTGTGTGAGCAACCGTTTGCCGCCATGGATTTCATCGCGCTGTGCGACACCTACCGGGCTATTCTGATGAGCGAGGTGCCCAACCTCAGCGCCAGGAAACGCGAAGGACGCATTGCCCGTGGCACCGAGGACGGCGCCGAACGGGTGGTGGCCGGTGATCGGGAACTGCCGCAGTTGTCGGTCCACGATGACGGTGTGCGGCGTTTCATAGCCCTGGTCGACGAGTGCTACGACCGCAAGGTGCCACTGTATATCGAGGCGCAAGTACCGATGGACGCGTTGTACACCGAGGGTTATCTGGAATTCCCGTTCCGCCGCACCCTCAGCCGCTTGCAGGAGATGCAGTTACAGCGTTTTGCCCAAGACTGAGCGAAGAGGGCGCGAACATGATTCAACCGCTATCCCGCCACCTGTTGACCATGGCGTATCAGAACGCATGGGCCAATCACCGACTGGCCAAGGCCTGGACGCAACTCGACGGCGCCGAACTGGCAGCGCCGCGCGTGAGCTTTTTTCCGAGCCTCCGACGGACCCTCAACCACATCCTCACCTGCGACTGGTTCTACGTGGATGCGCTCGAGCGCGAGTTGCGCGGTGACGAGCCGCACCCTGACTGCTATGTGTTTTTCCACGCCGATGAGCCGTTCACCGAGGGTGCGCCGTTGCGCGAAGAGCAGGCCCGCGTTGACCGGCGGTTGATTGCCTATTGCGAACACATGCACGATGCCGATCTCGGTCGAGTCGTGACCATCGCCCGCGAGACACCGCAACACGACAGCCGTCTGCGGCTACTCTCGCATCTGTTCGAGCACCAGCTTCATCATCGCGGGCAGGTGCACGCGATGCTCAGCGACACCCGGGTAAAACCACCGCAGCTGGACGAGTTTTTCTGCGTGGGCGAGGCGCAATTACGTGCCGGGGATTTCGCTGAACTGGGCTGGACCGAAGCGCTGATCTGGGGGCATTGAACAGCACAAGATCGTGAGAGCCCGGACAGCAAACGTGCCCGGGCTCTCTATTACCCCGCTCAAATGCATATCAGCGGAGCGTGCGACTACTCAGGCAAACGCAGCTTATCCAACAGTCGATTGGCCAACAGCTCGTTCAACATGATCACCTGTTGCAGCGCCAGCAGCGGCTTGCGCTCCGGGCCGCCCACCGAGTTGGCGATATTGCCGGCCATGGCATGGGCGTACGAAAGCGATTCGCAGGCCTCGACCAGCAGGGTTTCGTCATCCAGCGTGGGGTCGACGAGAAACACAGGGCGAAACCTGGGTGTAGTGGTCTAATGAAACCGGACACCCATTTAGGCGAGAATGCTCGCCAGATAGAGGTGTCTGATGACCAAACAACGTCGTTCTTTTTCCGCTGAATTCAAACGCGAGGCCGCAGGCCTCGTGCTCGATCAAGGCTATAGCCATATCGAAGCCAGCCGCTCGCTTGGTGTGGTTGAGTCCGCGTTGCGCCGCTGGGTTAATCAGCTTCAGCAGGAGCGCACTGGCGTTACTCCGCAGAGTAAAGCGCTGACGCCAGAGCAACAGAAAATCCAGGAATTGGAAGCTCGAATCGCTCGACTTGAGCGGGAGAAATCCATTTTAAAAAAGGCTACCGCGCTCTTGATGTCGGAAGAGCACGAGCGCACGCGCTGATTGATCAACTGAGCCCCCAAGAGCCGGTTGATTGGCTTTGCGCAGTCTTTGACGTCACTCGTTCGTGTTACTACGCCCATCGTCTCAGGCGCCGAACTCCAGACGTTGAGCGGCTTCGGTTGCGCAGCCGGGTTAACGAACTGTTTACGCAAAGTCGAAGCGCCGCCGGTAGCCGCAGCATCGTGTCGATGATGCAGGAAGACGGCGAGCAAATTGGGCGGTTCAAGGTGCGAGGCCTGATGCGGGAACTGGAGTTGGTCAGTAAACAACCTGGATCACATGCCTACAAACAAGCGACGGTTGAGCGGCCTGACATTCCGAACATATTGAATCGAGAGTTTGATGTGCCGGCGCCGAATCAGGTCTGGTGTGGCGACATCACCTACATCTGGGCTCAAGGGAAATGGCATTACCTGGCTGTCGTTATGGATCTTTACGCGCGCCGAGTGGTGGGCTGGGCGCTGTCGAACAAGCCGGATGCGGATCTGGTCATCAAGGCGTTGGACATGGCTTACGAACAGCGTGGCAGGCCTCAAGGGCTTCTGTTTCACTCGGATCAGGGCTCGCAATATGGCAGTCGCCAGTTTCGCCAACGGCTCTGGCGTTACCGCATGCGCCAAAGCATGAGCCGTCGTGGAAACTGCTGGGATAACGCGCCGATGGAGCGTGTGTTTCGCAGCTTGAAAACTGAATGGATACCGACCGTGGGCTACATGACAGCTCAAGAAGCGCACCGCGACATCAGTCATTACCTGATGCATCGGTACAACTGGATTAGACCGCACCAATTCAACAACGGACTGGCCCCAGCTCAGGCCGAGAAAAAACTTAACGTCGTGTCCGGGATTAGTTGACCACTACAGCTTGCTGTATGGGTCTACAGCTGATGCGGGCTCAAGTTTGATACCAGAAGCCAAAGCTGCTTCAACTTTGGCAATTGACCCCTCCATCGACTCAGACAAAAGAGCCTCGAGCAACGGGATTATTCGTCGCGACCTTCCATCATGGTGCGTTTTAGCATCACGTAAACCGCGCCGGCGCCGCCGTGTTTCGCCTGGCACGAGCAAAAACCCAGCACCTGCGCGTGCTGACGTAACCAGGTGTTGACGTGGCTTTTGATCATTGGTCGCTTGCCGTCCAGCCGCACAGCCTTGCCGTGGGTGACGCGCACGCAGCGGATTTCGAATTTGGTCGCTTCGGCGAGGAATGCCCAGAGGGTTTCGCGAGCCTTTTCCACGTTCATGCCGTGCAGGTCGAGGCTGCCTTCGAACGGAATCTGGCCGACCTTGAGTTTGCGCATCTGGCTTTCCTGCACCCCGTCGCGGGCCCACATCAACTCGTCTTCCGGGCCGACGTCGATCACAAACTGATCGGACAGGCCATCAACAGTGGTGGCGTCTGTGCGCACGGTGGCGGACTGGCGCAGCTTTGCAATCTGTGCGCGGTCGGCTTTGGGTTTGCCGGTGTCGGCGCGGTCGTGCTTGATCGGCTTGACGCCTTGGATCGCACTTTTGAACAGGGAAAAATCGTCGTCTTGCATGTCAGCCTCCGCGAAGGCCGGCCAGTTTACCCAAGTCGAAACAAAACGGCCCGGCAAAAAGCCAGGCCATCGCGTCAGTCGTGTTTTTTCATCAGGTGCGGGGACATGTTCAGTTCCCGCGATTGCCGCGCGCGGCGCCGGCAACGCCGCCACAAGGCCACGCCGAAATACAGAAACAGCAAACCGACCGCCAGAATGATCGCCGAGCCCAGCGGCGTGGCATTCAAATCACCGAGCGCCGGCGGGCGCCCCAGCAGGCTGGCGGCACCGGCCATCGCCAGCAGCACGCCGAACGTCGCCAGAATGGCGGCGATCGCAGCGCCGAAGCGAAATCGCCAGTTGCTTTGGCCTTTGGGCCGCAAGCGGCGAGCGTCAAATCCATCGGATAACTTCATTCCGACCTTCCTCAATGGGTATCGGCCCTTCGACCGGGAGTTGACCGGGTTGTTCCTGAGGCTATGGCATTTGCGGCAAATGAGAGGATTTTGTGGATGAGCGGCGATGTGAGCCGCTCATCAGGCTGCGATCAGATCAGATCTTGAGTCAGTGCGAGGGTGGCAAAGTTATCGGCCATGATCGCCATTTCGGCTTCCTGAACCCGCTCGGCGCTCAGCACGCGCCCCTTGAACGGCAGGTCGCGGGTGGCGCAGGCATCTTCAACCAGTGTGCAACGGAAACCCAGGTTCTTCGCCGCGCGCACCGTGGTGCTGACGCTGGAGTGGCTCATGAAACCGCAGACGATCAGATCCAGCGAGCCAAGGTTTTGCAGACGATCCAGCAGTTCAGTGCCATGGAACGCACTCGGCAACAATTTGCCGATAATGGTTTCGTCGCCCTGCGGTTCGAGGCCGGGGATGAATTCGCCGCGTTCGCCTTGCGGGTCGAACAGGCCACCGACGGTGCCGAGATGACGCACGTGCACGATCGGCCGACCGGCTGCACGGGCTGCGGCAACCACTTGCTTGATGTTCGCGACAGCCGCGTCCATGCCGCTCAGGGCCAGCGGGCCGCTGAGGTATTCTTTCTGGGCATCGATGATGACCACGGTGGCATGGCTCAACGTGGCCGCTGCGTAACCGCGACCGCTGAGTTGAAACATCGTCTTTGGAACGGACATTCTGGGGCTCCTTGGGGTGGGGCTTTTGCGACATTGTCCTCTGGCTGAGCGCTTCTGTGAATCGCTACCATCGTAGGCACCGTCGTTACTGGGCTGCAGCCTTGTCAAGTTACACGTTCTGTTCAATAGCTGATGCAAAAAACAGAAAGCTCCTACCGTCGCTCCGGTGTTTTTCCTTCGTCGTCGTAGCGCGTTTTGGCTGGTAGAATCGCCAGTCGTTTTTTCTGGAGTTCTGCCCCGTGATCACTTCCCGACTTCGTACCCTGCGCGACCACATCCGTTGGGCCGTCAGCCGCTTCCATGGGGAGGATCTGTTTTTCGGCCATGGCACCGACAATGCCTGGGACGAAGCCCGGCAACTGGTACTGGGTGCGTTGCATCTGCCGTGGGAAATCGCCGACAGTTATCTTGATTGCGCGCTGGAAGACGACGAGTTGGTTAATCTGCAGCGTATGCTCAAGCGCCGTATCGAAGAGCGCATCCCCACCGCTTATCTGTTGGGTGAAGCGTGGTTTTGCGGCATGTCGTTTATCGTCGATGAGCGCGTGTTGATTCCGCGTTCGCCGATTGGCGAGCTGATCGAAAACCGCTTTGCACCGTGGATCGGCGACGAACCTGCGCGGATTCTCGATCTGTGCACCGGCTCCGGTTGCATCGGCATTGCCTGCGCCTACGAATTTCAGAACGCCGAAGTCGTACTGGCGGACCTGTCGTTCGAAGCGCTGGAAGTGGCCAACCAGAATATCGAGCGTCATGGTGTCGATGAACGTGTGTACACCGTGCAGGGCGATGGTTTCGATGGTTTGCCGGGACAGCGTTTCGACCTGATCGTGTCGAACCCGCCCTACGTCGACGCGGAAGATTTCGCCGACATGCCGGACGAATATCAACACGAACCTGAGCTGGGCCTGGCCTGCGGTGATGATGGCTTGAATCTGGTTCGGCGGATGCTCGCTGAAGCGGCGGATCACCTGACCGAGAAGGGTTTGCTGATTGTCGAGGTGGGCAACAGCCAGGTGCACGTTGGCGCGTTGTACCCGGAAGTCGACTTCGCCTGGCTCGAGTTCGAGCGTGGCGGACATGGCGTGTTCATGTTGACGGCGGAGCAGTGCCGCGATCATCAGGCCTTGTTCGCTTCTCGCGTCTAATCGAGACTGATCGTTCCCACGCTCTGCGTGGGAACGCCTCAATGGACGCTCAGCGTCCGCTGTTGGGACGCGGAGCGTCCCGGGCTGCATTCCCACGCGGAGCGTGGGAACGATCAAGCAGGTCTGGTGTACGACACAAATCCTGTGGGAGCGAGCCTGCTCGCGAATGGAGACGCCACGGTCCTGAATCTTTACCGGTGCGTGGCAATCCAGATCAACAACCCCGCCTGAAACACCGCAAACGCCACCAGACACGTAATGGTGAAACGCAAACCCGCGTCTTCACGCTTGAACTTGCTGACTTTCTCTTCCTGCTTCTTCAGCTTCACTTCCTGCTCGGCCAGGTTCTGCTCGGCCTGCTGAAGCATCTGCGCCGCTTCAAGAATCTCGACGATCTGCAGCTTTTCGCTGTTCCAGTCGCCGAGCAAGTCACCGACCTGAGCGTCCTTGATGCTGCCCTTCAAATGCTGGGCATCGGCGTAGACCACGTCGAAACCATGCACGCGCAAAAAGTGATCACGGCGCAGACGCGTGTCTTCGTTCAGCGCGTCCTTGTTGTTCAAGTCCATACCGTCGACGGTGTAGGCCGGCCAGCGTTTCTTCGCCCAATTGATCCCTTGCGCGGCCATGAAACGGCCGATGCCACGGTTCAACGGTTCGATCTGCAAGCCGCTGTCCGGACCAAAGCTGACGCGCTTGGTGGTGTGATCGACCCACACATCGAGGTGATTCTGCTCTTTGCGTACACGCTGGCTCGGCAGTTTGATCGCCATACGCATCAGGCTTTTTTCTTTGCTGTGGCGCTCGGCGTAACCGAATTCGACAAAGCGCAATGGCCGGCCGCCCGTGTTGCGATCGGTCTGCAGCGGGGCCAGGCGGAGCATCTTGTGGTGCTCGACGTGGACATCCGCCCACGGCAGCTCGACCGCTGGCGGTGCGTCTTTTTCAGCGGTGGTGTCGGGTGAAGTCTGGGTATCAGTCATAACGGCGAGATCCTGTCCAAGCCCTGCTTGCCGCCAGCCAGTGCGCTGGCGACAAAGGCTTATCGGCCGCTTTCTTCAGGACTGGAGGGCAAACACCCGTTAACGGGTGCGAAGTCCGTCAATAAATTCGATGAGCTTCGAACCCAGTTCCGCTGCCAGCGGCAAATTCGGGTCCTTGTAGGAGGCCAATTGCCGCTTCATATCGTTATGCACGATGCGCAACACATGGTTCATGCCTTCGATCACCGCCAGTTCGGCGTCCGGTTTGGCAGCCTTGAGCAGCTTCGCGTCTTCGGTGCCGACCTGGATGTCGTTGCTGCCTTGGACAATCAGCGCCGGCATCTTCAGTTGCGCGAAGGCTTTTGCCGGGTCCTGGCGGAACAGCGAAATCAGATACGGCTGCACGCTCGGGCGGAAAATCACTTGCAACGGCTGCGGAACATTGTCGTCGGTATGACCGGCCTTGAGGCTGTCGAGCAGTTCGTTGCTGCGCAGCATCAAGGGCGGCGGCAGGCTGCGGGCCAGTTGCTCGCGGATCACTTGATCGACCGGTCGGGCGCTGCCGGAAAGGGAAATCACCGCAGCAGCATCGGCACCCGGCGCGGCCAGAGTGGCAATCAGTGCGCCTTCGCTGTGGCCGAGCAGGATCAGTTGGCCGAAACGCGGATCGGCCTTGAGCTTGCGCGCCCAGGCCTGGGCGTCGGCAACATAGGCTTCTATCGACAAATTGCGCTCGTCCGGCGTGGCCGCCAGGCTCGCCGCCACGCCACGCTTGTCGTAACGCACGCTGGCGATGTTGTGTTTGGCCAGCATCCATGCCAGCCGTTTCAGGCTGTCGTTGCGCCCACCGTCGGGGTTGTTTCCGTCACGATCCGTAGGGCCTGAGCCTGAAAGGATCAGGACAATCGGCACCGGGCTGTCGGACTTTGGCAGCAGCAGCGAGCCGAAAAGTTCGCCGCTGCCAGTGTCCAAAGACATCGGGCGCTGTAGGACAGTCGCCTGGGCAAAGCCAGTAAAGAGGGTAAGACTCAAGATCAGAACTCGCAGCATCATCACGCCATCATTCGCCAAGGTGCCGGTTGGACTCGCCAGCACCACTAAGGTTCGAGGATGAACTACTCGGTTAGCCTGCGTATACTGGCGCGCATCACGAATTTGGGTTTGATTTCACGGAGCGTCCTGAATGTCCGGCAATACCTACGGCAAGTTGTTCACTGTCACCACCGCTGGCGAAAGCCATGGTCCGGCGTTGGTCGCCATTGTCGACGGCTGCCCGCCGGGCCTGGAGATTTCCATTGAAGACCTGCAGCGCGACCTCGATCGCCGCAAGCCGGGCACCAGCCGCCACACCACCCAGCGTCAGGAAGCCGACGAAGTCGAAATCCTTTCCGGCGTGTTCGAAGGGCGCACCACCGGCTGCTCCATCGGCCTGCTGATCCGCAACACCGACCAGAAGTCCAAGGACTACTCGGCAATCAAGGATCTGTTCCGCCCGGCCCACGCCGACTACACCTATCACCACAAATACGGCGAGCGCGACTACCGTGGCGGCGGCCGTAGCTCCGCTCGCGAAACGGCGATGCGTGTGGCGGCCGGTGCGATTGCCAAGAAATATCTGGCGAGCCAAGGCATCGTCATTCGCGGCTACATGAGCCAGCTCGGCCCGATCGAAATCCCGTTCAAGACCTGGGATTCGGTAGAAGACAACGCGTTCTTCAGCCCTGATCCAGACAAAGTGCCGGAGCTGGAAGCCTACATGGACCAGTTGCGCCGCGATCAGGACTCGGTCGGCGCGAAGATCACCGTCGTCGCCGAAGGGGTGATGCCGGGTCTGGGCGAGCCGATTTTCGATCGCCTCGACGCTGAACTGGCCCACGCGTTAATGAGCATCAACGCGGTGAAAGGCGTGGAAATCGGCGCCGGTTTCGCCTGCGTTGCCCAGCGCGGCACCGAGCATCGCGATGAGCTGACCCCGGAAGGCTTCCTCAGCAACAACGCCGGCGGCATCCTCGGTGGCATCTCGTCCGGCCAGCCGATCGTTGCGCATCTGGCGCTCAAGCCAACGTCGAGCATCACCACCCCGGGCCGCTCGATTGATGTTGATGGCAACCCAGTCGACGTCATCACCAAGGGCCGCCACGATCCGTGCGTTGGTATCCGCGCCACGCCGATTGCCGAAGCGATGATGGCCATCGTGCTGATGGATCATCTGCTGCGTCACCGTGGCCAGAACGCCGATGTGCGCGTGAGCACGCCGGTGCTGGGTCAGCTTTGATGGCGGGCCTCAAAGCCGTCACGGCGTAACCGGCGTGGCGGCGCTCCCTTACTGGCGACTGTCCAGTTTCTATTTGTTCTATTTCGCCTTGCTCGGCTCGACGGCGCCGTTTCTGGCGCTGTATTTCGATCACCTTGGCTTCAGCGCCGCACGTATCGGCGAGCTGGTGGCGATCCCGATGCTGATGCGCTGCGTGGCGCCAAACATCTGGGGCTGGCTCGGCGATTACACCGGCAAACGCCTGGCCATCGTGCGCTTCGGCGCGGTGTGTACGCTGCTGACGTTCTCGCTGATTTTCGTCAGCAAGACCTACGCCTGGCTGGCGATGGTCATGGCGTTGCACGCGTTCTTCTGGCACGCGGTGTTGCCGCAGTTTGAAGTCATCACGCTGGCGCATTTACAGGGCCAGACCTCCCGTTACAGCCAGATCCGCCTGTGGGGCTCGATCGGTTTCATCATCACCGTGGTCGCGTTGGGTCGGCTGTTCGAATGGCTGAGCCTGGACATCTATCCGGCGGCGCTGGTGCTGATCATGGCCGGCATTGTCCTCAGCAGCTTGTGGGTGCCGAACGCGCAGCCGGCGCAGGGCAATCGACCGAGCGGGGAGGGCTTTCTCAAGCAGTTGCGCAGTCCCGGCGTGCTGGCGTTTTACGGCTGCGTTGCGCTGATGCAGATGAGTCACGGGCCTTATTACACGTTTTTGACCTTGCACCTGGAGCGCCTCGGCTACAGTCGCGGCGTGATCGGCATGCTCTGGGCGGTCGGTGTGGTCGCCGAAGTGCTGATGTTCATGGCCATGAGCCGGATTCTGGCGCGCTTCTCGGTGCGCCGGGTGTTGATGGCGAGTTTTCTGCTGGCGGCGTTGCGCTGGTTGCTGCTAGGTTCGTTCGCCGAGTTTCTCTGGATGCTGCTGTTCGCGCAGATTCTGCACGCGGCGACCTTTGGCAGTTTTCACGCCGCGGCCATCGCGTTCGTGCAACGTAGCTTTGGCCCGCGCCAGCAAGGTCAGGGCCAGGCGTTGTATGCGGCACTGGCCGGCACCGGCGGTGCGCTGGGCGCGTTGTATTCCGGCTACAGCTGGAATGCCCTCGGTGCGACATTGACCTTTAGTATTGCCAGTCTCGCGGCGCTCGCTGCTGCCGTTATCATTGCCACACGTATGCAAGAGGACAGGCCATGAGCCTTACGCGTGAACAACTCGCCCAGCAAATCGTCGACGCCGGGCGTTTTCTTTATGGTCGCGGCTGGTCGCCGGCCACCAGCAGCAACTATTCGACGCGTCTGTCGCCGAGCGAAGCGCTGCTGACTGTATCCGGCAAGCACAAAGGCCAGTTGGGTCTGGACGATGTGCTGGCCACAGACCTTTGCGGCAATAGCCTGGAACCGGGCAAAAAACCCTCCGCCGAAACCCTGCTGCACACTCAGCTCTATAGCTGGCGCGCGGAGATCGGCGCCGTACTGCACACCCATTCGGTGAATGCCACGGTGCTGTCACGGCTTACCCCGGAAGACTTTATCGAGTTCGAAGACTACGAGCTGCAAAAAGCCTTCAGCGGCATCTCGACCCATGAATCGCGGGTGCGCGTGCCGATTTTCGACAACGATCAGGACATTGCGCGCCTCGCCGCCAAGGTGCAGCCTTGGCTCGACGCCCATCCTGATTGCGTCGGTTATCTGATTCGCGGCCACGGCCTCTACACCTGGGGCGCGCAAATGAACGACGCGCTGCGCCAGATCGAGGCCTTTGAATTCCTGTTTGAATGCGAGTTGAAAACCCGCAGCGTCATGAACCGCCAAGGCTGACTTCACCAGAACCAGCCCATTTGCCTGATGAAATGCTGTGCCCGACCGGTCTGCAAGAGCCGGACGGCAAGGCCGATACCGAGGAATTGCCCCAATGAGCAGCCTGTCCGTCTATCACGTTTCCAGCCCCGACATTCCGAACAAGGTGCTGACCCATTTCGAAGACATCGCTTCGACCCTGGCCGAGCAGGGCGTGCGTTTCGACCGCTGGCAAGCCGCCGCGAAGATCCAGCCCGGCGCCACCCAGGAAGAAGTGATCAGCGCTTACCAGGAGCAGATCGACAAGCTGATGACCGAACGCGGTTACATCACCGTCGACGTGATCAGCCTCAACAGCGATCACCCGCAAAAAGCCGAGCTGCGCGCCAAGTTCCTTGAAGAACACCGCCACGGTGAAGACGAAGTCAGATTTTTCGTCGCCGGCCGTGGGCTGTTTACCTTGCACATCGACGATTACGTCTACGCCGTACTGTGCGAAAAGAATGACCTGATCTCAGTGCCAGCCGGCACCAAACACTGGTTCGACATGGGCGAGCATCCGCACTTCGTGGCGATCCGTCTGTTCAACAACCCTGACGGCTGGGTCGCGAATTTCACCGGCGAAGACATCGCCGGCCGCTTCCCGCGTCTGGAGGACTGAGCCGATGTCGATCAAAGTCATCCTCACCGACATCGAAGGCACCACCAGCGCGGTGAGTTTCGTTTTCGACGTGCTGTTCCCGTATGCGGCCAAACATCTGCCGGACTTCGTGCGGCAGAACGCCGAACGGGCCGATGTCGCCGAGCAACTCGACGCCGTGCGCCGTGACAGCAACGAGCCACAGGCTGACGTTGAGCGTGTCGTTGAAATCCTCTTGAACTGGATTGCCGAAGACCGCAAAGCCACGCCGCTCAAGGCATTGCAAGGCATGGTCTGGGAACAGGGCTATCAGGCCGGGCAGTTGAAGGGGCATGTTTACCCGGATGCCGTTGAAGCGCTTAAACGCTGGCAGCCGGCGGGTTATCAACTGTTTGTGTATTCATCGGGATCGATTCAGGCGCAGAAATTGATTTTCGGTTGTTCCGAGGCGGGAGACCTGACGCCGCTGTTCAGCGGTTATTTCGACACCACGTCGGGGCCCAAGCGTGAGGCACAGTCTTACACCAACATTCAGCAGGCGATTGGCGTTGAGCCGGGGGAAATCCTGTTCCTGTCGGACATCGTGCAAGAACTCGATGCTGCGCAGGCTGCCGGGTTGCAAACCTGCGGTCTGGCCCGTGAGGGCGGCGAATTAGCGGGGCATGTGACGGTCGACAGTTTCACCGGCATAGAACCGGAAGCGTTTTAAGCACAACGCACAACCAATGTGGGAGCGGGCTTGCTCGCGAAAGCGGTGTATCAGACGAATGCAGCATGCCTGGCACACCGCTTTCGCGAGCGAGCCCGCTCCCACAGTGTTTTGTGTTAGCCGCAAAATATAAACAGGCCGTGAAGCGCATGCTCCACGGCCTGTTTTGTTTAAAGCGATTTAAAAATTACAGCGAATGATACGTCGGCAGAGCAAAGCGCTGCTGGCTCTGCAGCATTGCAATTTGCGGCAGCTCACTGGCTTGTTCAGCCAAGTCACGGCGAATGGCACTGATCGCCCACGACAGTTGGTCGCCGGCATGCAGTTGCTGATACGTGAGTGCACGTTTGAACACTTTGCCGTCGGCGCTACGCAGGGTCAGCAGAATCCCGCCATCGGGACGCGGCGCAGTGGTGACGTCGAAGTTGGAGAACAGGGAGGTAAATTTTTCTTGGATCAGGCTCATGTTTTTCAGCTCCGTATGCACTTGAATGGCAAGCATGCAGAGGAGGTTGCAGTGATTGTGCCAGCAGTCTAAAATTTAAAAATCTTTATAAATCAATAAGTTAAAAAAAGATAAGTTTAAAGTGGTCGTGCAATCTGCATGAATGGCCATCGTGCATCCTGCATTTTGCGGGATCCTTGTCGATTCTACGGAACCAATTGGTAAAGCCAGGATCATCGCCGACGCCGTTGAGCCTGTGGATACAAAACATTGCAAAAACCGCATGTACAGCCCGAGAAGCGCTAACGTATTTTCGGTCTCGACCCTCGCTCATAAAGCACCGGTCGCATTAGCCCGACAATAAAAACATCGGCCAGCACGCCAAGGTCGAACGGGGAGCTTCCATGAGTCACGCGCCAAGCGACACGATTACCTGGGGCATGATGCTCCGCAAACTGCCGATGATCGCCAAAGCCATCCCGAGGGTGGTCAAAGGCATGAAGGTGGCCAACGTCACGGATCCGACCCAAAGCTGTGGCCTTGGCTGGACGTTCGAACAAGCGACTTTGCGTAATCCCGACGGCCCGGCGTTATTGCAGGGCGATGTCTTGCTGACCTATGCGCAGGTCAACCAGTGGGCCAACCGCATCGCCCACTATCTGAACGGGCAGGGCATCGGCAAGGGCGACGTGGTGGCGGTGTTCATCGAGAACCGCCCGGAATTGCTGGTGACGATTCTGGCGCTGGCCAAGGTCGGTGCGGTCAGCGCACTGCTCAATACTTCGCAGACCCGCGACACGTTGATCCACAGTGTGAATCTGGTGGCACCGGTGGCGATTGTGGTCGGTGAAGAGTTGTTGCCAGCGTTTGCAGCGGTGCGCGACCAGGTGTCGGTTGCAGCGCAACGCACCTGGTTTGTCGCGGATCAGGACACCTACAGCCATCCGGGCATTGCACCCGAAGGCTACGTCAATCTGATCAGCGCCAGTGCCGATGCTTGCAGCGATAATCCGCCGAGCAGCCAGCAAGTATTTTTCGACGATCCCTGTTTCTATATCTACACCTCCGGTACCACCGGCTTGCCCAAGGCCGGCGTATTCAAGCACGGCCGCTGGATGCGCAGCTCCGCCAGCTTCGGCATGATCGCCCTGAACATGCGCCCCGATGACGTCGTCTACTGCACCTTGCCGCTGTACCACGCCACAGGTCTTTGCGTGTGCTGGGGCTCGGCGATCAACGGTGCCTCGGGTTTTGCGATCCGCCGCAAGTTCAGCGCCAGTCAGTTCTGGAGCGACGTGCGTCGCTATCGCGCGACCACCATTGGTTATGTCGGCGAGCTGTGCCGCTATCTGGTCGATCAACCGGCCTGTGCCGACGACAGCCGTCACGACGTACGCAAGATGATCGGCAACGGCCTGCGCCCCGGCGCGTGGGCCGAGTTCAAGACACGCTTTGCGGTGGATCACATCTGCGAGCTCTATGCGGCGAGCGACGGCAATATCGGCTTCACCAATATTCTCAACTTCGACAACACCATCGGTTTTTCCCTGATGGCCTGGGAACTGGTCGCTTACGACCATGACAGTGGCCAGCCGATCCGCGGTGATGACGGTTTCATGCGCAAGGTTGGCAAGGGCGAGCAGGGCCTGCTGCTGGCGCGCATCGACGAGAAGGCGCCGCTGGATGGCTACACCGATCCGCAGAAAACTGCCAAGGTTGTGCTGCACGATGTGTTTACCAAGGGCGACCGGTTCTTCAACACCGGCGATCTGCTGCGCAATATTGGCTTCGGTCATGCACAGTTTGTTGATCGCCTCGGTGACACCTACCGCTGGAATGGCGAAAACGTTTCCACCACGGAAGTTGAAAACCTGTTGTTACAGCATCCGCACATCTGCGAGGCGGTGGCTTATGGGGTCGAGATTCGCAACACCAACGGGCGCGCGGGCATGGCTGCGATCACGCCGGCAGAATCCCTTGCTACGCTGGATTTCGCCGAGTTATTGACCTTCGCCCGGCAACGCATGCCAGCCTACGCCGTGCCGTTGTTCCTGCGGGTCAAGGTGAAAATGGAAACCACCGGTACCTTCAAGTACCAGAAAACGCGCCTGAAAAATGAAGGTTTCGACCCCGCCCAGACTGGCGATGATCCGATCTTTGCGTGGTTGCCCGGCACTCAGACTTACGTGCAAGTGACGGATCAAGTGTTGGCGGAAATTCATCAGGGCAAATACCGTTATTGATTCTGGCTATGGACAGTTTTGAGAAAAAGGGGGTGACAGCGTTCCTCTCGCTCGGGAAACTATCGGCTTTCCGATTGACCGAAAGTGGAGTTGCCCCCATGTCCGACCAAAGCCGCCAGATGACCCCTGAGGAAGCTGCCGAATTCACCGAGCAGGTTTTCAACAAGGCGCGCGACGGTGATGCCGAGATGCTTGATCGCTTGGTCACGGCCGGTCTGCCAGTGAACTTGAAGAACAGCAAAGGCGATACCCTGCTGATGTTAGCCAGTTACTACGGTCATCTGGATGCGGTGCAAGTGTTGCTGAAACACAACGCTGATCCGGAAATGCGCAATGGCAATGGCCAGAGCCCGATTGCCGGTGCTGCGTTCAAAGGTGATTTGCCAGTGGTCAAGGCGCTGGTGGAGGCGGGAGCCGAGATCGAAGGTTCATCGTTTGATGGCCGCACGGCGCTGATGATGGCAGCGATGTTCAACCGCGTTGCAATCGTTGATTACCTGATCAGCAAGGGTGCGGATCCGAAAGCCAAGGATGCCAATGGCGTGACGGCGCTGGACGCCGCGCGGACCATGGGTGCGGTTGATACCACGGCGCAGCTGGAAAAACTGCTGGGCTGATCAGATCAAAAGATCGCAGCCTGCGGCCGCTCCTGCACTGATCGCGTTCGCCCCTTGTTTTGCGGGTGAAGGCTGAACCTGTAGGCGCTGCCACAGGCTGCGATCTTTTGCTTTGTGCGCTATCCTCCGCGCCCTCAAAATCCCCACACAGGACTCGCCCTCATGAAAGCCGCACTCGTCGAACTCATCAGCAAAATCAGCTCCGGCTGCATGGGCGAGGACGAGATCCTGAAGGTCGCTGACGAAGCCGCGCAGGCCTATGCCGACGCCGATGCTTTTCTGACAGCCAATCCAGACATCAACTACGACGACACCTTCCCGATCCCGCTGGGAGAGTGGGTGGTGGTCGGCAGCCTGCCAGAAACCGTACTGTTTCAGGCTGACACCTACGTTGACCTGTTCGCGCAGATCGTTGCCTCGTTCGGCCCCGGCGTTGATTTCAACCTCAAGCCCAAGCAATTGGCCAAGACCGAAGCGCTGACGGCACTCAACCGTATTCAGGTTCAGATGAGCAGCTTGAGCAAGGAAAACGGCGGTTACACGCTGATGAACTTTAGCCAGTTGCTCGACGATGAACTGCAAATGGTGTTGGTCTACGGTAACGACGTGCCACGAGTGTTGGAGCTTTGCGCGCAAGTTGGCATCGCCGCCGCGCCAGCGCTGGAAGCCTTGAAGGTCGCCGTTCACGTCTGAATGCAATAAAAGGGAACCCTGCGCGCGACCGTCTATCCTAAAAGTGCATGCCACTATTCTGGAGCGACACCATGGGTTCCACGTTCAACGGTCTGATTGGCCTGATCATTCTTGCCCTCGACATCTGGGCCATCATCAATGTGCTGAAAAGCGGCACCTCCACCGGAATGAAAATTGTCTGGGTGCTGTTGATCATCCTGCTGCCGGTGCTGGGCCTGATCATCTGGGCGATCGCCGGGCCGCGGGGTAACGTGCGGATCTGATCCGCTCTCACGAACAACACATAACCTGTGGGAGCTGGCTTGCCAGCGATAGGATCACCGCGGTGTCTCTGACAAACCGAGTTGACCCCATCGCTGGCAAGCCAGCTCCCACAGGGTTATGCGTACGCTCGATGACGCGAGGTTCGACCTGTCATCTTCGGCAACGTAGAATGCGCGCCTTTCCCGGGCAATCGTCCCCACGATCGGCGCCCGCGCATTCATCGGAGCACTTGACCATGACCGTCACCAAAACCAGCGAGTACCTGGAAACCCTCTACGAAGGCTACGGCCAGCGTTTTCGCATGGAAAAACTGCTGCACGAAGTGCGCACCGAACACCAGCACCTGGTGATTTTCCAGAACCCGCGCATGGGCCGGGTGATGGCGCTGGACGGCGTGATCCAGACCACCGAAGCCGACGAATTCATCTACCACGAAATGCTCACCCACGTGCCGATCCTCGCCCATGGCTCAGCCAAGCGCGTGCTGATCATCGGCGGCGGTGACGGCGGCATGCTGCGTGAAGTCGCCAAGCACGGCAGTGTCGAGCACATCACCATGGTCGAGATCGACGGCACTGTGGTCGACATGTGCAAGGAATTCCTGCCGAACCACTCCAAAGGCGCCTACGACGATCCACGTCTGAACCTGGTGATCGACGACGGCATGCGTTTCGTCGCAACTACTACCGAAAAATTCGACGTGATCATCTCTGACTCCACCGACCCGATCGGTCCGGGCGAAGTGCTGTTTTCGGAGAACTTCTACCAGGCCTGCCACCGTTGCCTCAACGAAGGCGGCATTCTCGTGACCCAGAACGGCACACCGTTCATGCAGATCGACGAAGTCAAAACCACCGCCGGTCGCCTGCGCAGCCTGTTCCCGGACTGGCATTTCTATCAGGCCGCCGTGCCGACCTACATCGGCGGTTCGATGACCTTCGCCTGGGGCTCGACCAACCCGGCGTACCGCAAGCTGAGCCGCGAAACCCTGCAACAGCGGTTTATCGGCAGCGGTATCGTCACCAAGTACTACAACCCGGAAATCCACATCGGTGCGTTCGCCTTGCCGCAGTACGTGCTGCAGGCGATCAACAAGCCAAGCAACGACTAAAAGAACACTGCAAACCCCTGTGGGAGCGGGCTTGCTCGCGAAAGCGGACTGTCAGCCAACAAATTTGTTGGATGACAAATCGCATTCGCGAGCAAGCCCGCTCCCACATTTGTTTGCGCCGCACGGTAGATGTCGTTTTTTTCATCTTCGTGCGCTGTAATCCTTTTGAACCAACTTTCGGCCCACCAGTCGATTTAGGTGTAAGCCCATTTGCGGGTTTGATCGAGGAGGCACCGATGCAAAAGTGGAAAGTCACTTTCGTGGACGATCATGGTGAAATTGTCGATGAGGTGTTCGAGCGCGCGGAATGCCCTAGCGACGATGAGGCCGCTCAACTGATCAAGGCGAAGCTTCTGCCCGTCGCCGCCGCACTGGATCTGAACGATCTGGAAGGGCGCACTCCCGACGCCGGGGCGAAAAGCCTGAAAACCCAGAACAGCATCGAAATCCGCAGTATTACCCCCATCTGAAATTCTTCCTGTCACTTGAAGCACCAGGCCTTGGCAGCAGCTCTAACTTGGGGCTACTCTGCAAGCGAGATCAGCGAACGGATCGCTAAGGTCTGGTCTTGTCAGCTACATGCTTGTTTCCCGCGTGCAACGACGTTGCCGTAGTACTTTGGCCAAAGGCCCGGGGCGGGAATACGGAAAGTCTATCCATCTATCCGAGGGGGACGATTCATGAGCACAGCCTATCAAGAAGACATCAGCAGCACTGTTCTGCGCCGCATGAAAGAAGGCGGTTTCGATTTTTCCCGGTTCCATCCCATCGAGTTCTACGCCATTTTCCCGGACGAGGAGCGGGCGCGCAGGGCGGCAGGCAAATTTCGTGGTGAATCCATCAATGCCCAGGTCAGCGCGCGCGACGATGGTGCGTGGTCTCTGGAATTGAGCAAAGTGATGTACGCGACCTATGACGATATCGGCGATTTCGAACAGGGCTTTTCCGCCGTGGTCGAGCCGTTGGGCGGCATCATCGAAGGCTGGGGCGTCAAGCAGGAGGTGCGCAACCGCCATCGTTTGAATTGATCTCATGCACATTTAGAGTTGGGCAACGGCTGACCCTCGGGTTGGCCGCTGTTTATTCAAAGATCAAAAGATCGCAGCCTGCGGCAGCTCCTACACGATCACCTGTAGGAGCTGCCGCAGGCTGCGATCTTTTCGTTTTTATTTCACAAAGTTTCGATCAGGCAAAAAAAAGCCACCGGAGAGGGTGGCTAAAAGGGAAGACCGATAAGGAGAGGAAACCGGTCAGGGTTAAGGCTTTGAGGGCTGCTCAGGCAGTCCGGATCAGTTGAGCTGAAGGCTTCACCGGGGAAGTTTTTTCAGCGGATGCGCCGATTATGCGCAGCCAGCCACCAGCAGTGAAATCAACTCTGACTATGCTGGTGATAGACGCCTGCACTGCGTCGCAATGAGGCGGGGGCAATCAGGTTGGGGCATTTGGCGCACAGCAATGGTGCGGCGGCCACGGCTTGAATATCCAACCGATTGAAATCAAAGCGTTTATGCCGATGGCACGGGCCTTGCGAAGGCCTGTATGTCCGGGTGACAAGGAGTACGGCATGATCCGCACCTATTTTGATGAAATGTACGATGCCGGCGGCCAGGTCCGCCCGCATTACCGGGAGTTTGCCCGGTGGTTGGCTGACACGCCTGACGAGCTGCTGGCCCAGCGCCGCCGTGAGGCTGATCTGCTGTTCCATCGCGCCGGCATCACGTTCACGCTTTATGGGGACGAGCAGGGCACAGAGCGCCTGATTCCTTTCGACACCATCCCGCGCAGCATCCCCGCCAGCGAATGGCGGATCGTCGAGCGCGGCTGCATCCAGCGGGTCAAGGCGTTGAACATGTTCCTCGCCGACCTTTACCACGAGCAGCGCATCATCAAGGCCGGGATCATTCCCGCCGAGCAGGTGCTGGCCAACGAGCAATACCAGTTGGCGATGCAAGGGTTGGATCTGCACCGCGATATCTATTCGCACATCTCCGGCGTCGATCTGGTGCGCGACAGCGACGGCACCTATTACGTGCTCGAAGACAACTTGCGCACACCGAGCGGCGTGAGCTACATGCTCGAAGACCGCAAGATGATGATGCGCCTGTTCCCGGAGTTGTTCTCCGCGCAGCGTATCGCGCCGATCGACCATTACCCGAACCTGCTGCTCGACACGCTGAAAAGCTCTAGCCCCATCGACGACCCAAGTGTCGTGGTGCTGACGCCGGGGCGCTTCAACAGTGCGTTCTTCGAACACGCCTTTCTGGCGCGGGAGATGGGCGTTGAACTGGTGGAGGGCGCCGATCTGTTCGTGCGCGACGACAAAGTCTTCATGCGCACCACCGACGGCCCGAAAGCAGTGGACGTGATCTACCGCCGACTCGACGACGCGTTCCTCGACCCGCTGGCGTTCAATCCGGATTCGATGCTCGGCGTACCGGGCCTGCTGTCGTCCTATCGCTCCGGCAACGTGGTGCTGGCCAATGCCATCGGCACGGGGGTGGCGGATGACAAATCGGTTTATCCGTTTGTCACCGACATGATCCGCTTCTATCTCGACGAAGAACCGATCCTCAAGAACGTGCCGACCTGGCAGTGTCGCAATCCGTCTGAACTTTCCCATGTATTGGCCAATCTTCCGGATCTGGTGGTCAAGGAAACCCAGGGCTCCGGCGGTTACGGAATGCTGGTGGGGCCGGCGGCGACCACCGCGGAAATCGATGCCTTCCGCGAGCGCATCAAAGCCAAGCCTCACGCGTACATCGCGCAACCAACGCTGTCGCTGTCGACCTGTCCGACGTTTGTCGAAAACGGCATTGCGCCGCGCCATATCGACCTGCGTCCGTTTGTCTTGTCCGGTCGTGAAACCCGGGTTGTGCCGGGCGGTTTGACCCGTGTCGCTTTGCGTGAAGGCTCCCTGGTGGTGAATTCCTCCCAAGGCGGCGGAACCAAGGACACCTGGGTGGTCGAGGATTGAAGGAAGCTTGCCATGTTAAGTAGAACTGCCTCGGATCTGTATTGGATGTCGCGTTATCTCGAGCGAGCGGAAAACCTCGCTCGGATGCTCGACATCAGTTATTCGCTGTCGCTGATGCCGCAGGACGGTCGCGGCGACGGTCTGCACGAACTGGCCATGCCGCTGCTGATTACCGGCACCCTGGATGATTACCTCGAGCGTCACGGCGCGCTGCATGCCGAACGCCTGTTGCATTTCTTTGCCCTCGACGCAGCCAACCCGGCGAGCATCTATTCCTGCCTGGGTGCTGCACGAGCCAGCGCCCACGCCGTGCGCGGTCGCATCACCGCCGACATGTGGGAAAACATCAACGCGACCTGGCTGGAAATCCGCGGCATCGCCGAACAGGGCCTGAGCCGCTATGGCATGAGCCGTTTCTGCGAGTGGATCAAGGAGCGTTCGCACCTGTTTCGCGGCGCGTCCTACGGCACGATCATGCGTAACGATGCGTTCGCTTCATTCGGCTGGGCACGTTTATCGAGCGCGCGGACAACACCTTGCGCCTGCTCGATGCCCGTTACGAAATGGCTGGCGATCAGGCCGAAGCCGTCAGCGACGGCACGGCTCACGCGTACTACCAATGGAGTGCGTTATTGCGGGCCTTGTCGTCGTTCGAGGCCTACACCGAAATCTACCGGGATGCGCCGGGTGCCCGGCATGTCGCCGAATTGCTGCTGTTGCGTGCGGATGTGCCGCGTTCCTTGCGCGCCTGCACCGAGGAGATCGACCAGATCCTCGCGCAGTTGCCGGGAGCCAACGGTCGTCCTGCACAGCGCCTCGCGGCAGAAATGGACGCGCGCCTGCGCTACACCGGCATCAACGAAATCCTCGAGGAAGGCCTGCACGCCTGGCTCACCGAGTTCATCCCGCTGGTGCGCCAGTTGGGCAACGCCATTCACAGTTCCTACCTGGAGGCTGCATGAGACTTTCCATTAGCCACGAGACCACCTATCACTACGAAGATCAGGTGCGGGCGAGCATCCAGTACCTGCGACTGACACCCCACGACAGCGAGCGCCAGCACGTGTTGAGCTGGCAGCTCGATCTGCCGCGCCCGGCGCGCGCGCAACTCGATCCGTTCGGCAACATCCTGCACGTGCTGACCATGGACGAGCCGCACGAAGCGATCATCATCGGTGCGCGTGGTCAGGTCGATATCGACGAATTGCGCGAAGCTGAGCATGAGAGCCAGTCAGCGCTGCCATTCTTGCGCTTCACCCGGCTGACCGAGGCAGACGAGGCGCTGCGGGCATTCGCGGCGAAATCCTGCAAACAACGCCGCGACCGCACCGCGCTGATCGATTTGATGCACGGCCTCAATCAGCATATGACTTACACGCCGGGTTCCACCGAGGTCGACACCAGCGCTGCCGAAGCTTTCGCCGGACGTGCGGGTGTTTGCCAGGACCACGCCCATGCGTTTCTGGCGTGCGCGCGCAGTTTGGGGATTCCTTCGCGTTATGTGTCGGGGTATTTGTACAGCGAAGATTGCGAACACCTGGCCAGCCATGCCTGGGCGGAAGCCTGGCTGGATGACGCCTGGTACAGCTTCGACGTGACCAACCAACTGGCGCGGCCGGAGCGACATCTGAAACTGGCAGTGGGTCTGGATTACCTGGATGCCTGCCCGGTACGCGGCATGCGTCGGGGCGGGGGGTGCGAGCAGATGCATGCGAAGGTGTTTGTCTCACCCACGCCCGTCATCTCCGTGCAACAGCAATAAACACCGCCCTCTGTAGGCGCTGCGGCACGCTGCGATCTTTTGATCTTGATGTTAAAGATCAAAAGATCGCAGCCTCGTTTCACTCGACAGCTCCTGCAGGGGGGATGCTGAACAGGTGATCAGGGCTTAACCTTGCGCCCAGCCATATGCTGCAAATACCCGATCAACATCTGTAAATCTCCATCCGGCAACACCTGCGTCGAAAACCCCGGCATCTTCGCCTGCGGCCATTGGCGCAAACTCTGCGGGTCACGAATGTAGCGCTTGAGGAAATCCGCACCGAAATACTCGGTCGGGTTATACGGAATATTCAGATCCGGCCCGAACTGCGCATCCCCGGCGCCGTTCAAGCGGTGGCAAGCCAGGCAGTTTTTCTGAAACAGCGCAAACCCCTGATTCACCGGGTCATCGGCCTTCAGCGCGGGATCCGGCAACAGGGCAGGGAAGCGCTCGGCCACTGGCGCCATGCGCTTGATACTGGCCACTTCGAAAGGCCATTGCTCCGGGCTGATATTGCCGGCCTGCGGATCCGTCCACACCAGATAAAACGGCCCTGCACTGTGCTTGCCCTTCGATAACGGCGGCCACGGCTGCGCCGGATCTTCAATCGCCAGCCAGGCCCGCGCACCTTTTGTATTGAGCAGGGGCGCAGCAGCCAACTCGGCGGCAAATCCATCCAGCGCCACCGCTTGCAGGTGATCTTCAGGTTTGATGCCGGTCAGCAATGCCGCCACGGGCACGGCGCGATAGGTCATGTCCTTCTTGTAGGACACATCGTTTTTAACCGTGAGAAATTGCACCTGAGGATGCTTGAGCAGCTGCTCGGTCTGCCAGGTGCGGCTGTTCTCGCCCAGTTCAAGATTCAACTGGGCGGCAGACAAGGGCATGCTCAGCAGCAGGGCCCCAAACACAATGAGCGCTTTCAAATGATCGCCGTCCATGTCGTGGAAGTGCGAAAGGTTGGCACAACCACGCTGGCCCGGGTAGCGGGCCAGTCATATTTTTAGAGGCAATCAACAGCACCTGCCGCTCGATTCAGCCGATGACCTTGGTCAGGTTCGGCAAAATCAACAACAGCGTCGTGGCGAAAAGAATGAGTCCTGCTTGACGAACTTTCGGTTGTTTGAACATGGCTTGACCGCCTTTATTGTTATTCCTGATGCTTGCCTGCATATCCATGACGGCAAGCGCTGCACTTCCTGTTGAATGACGCCTGCCTCGGCAAAACCCGACAGCGACGACGTACATGTCTTACCTTAGGGCCCGCGTCACGCTTGGCTTAGATCCATTTCATATTTACTTGCTGCTACACGCGATCAAAAAGGCATGAGGCGTATTGCCAGCTTCGTTGCCGCCCGCTTGCTAGACAACTCGCCGACCTGAACCGGTTCACCCGAGGGCAGATGACCGTCCGTCTGAGCGTGCACGTCAATGTCATTGAGCGCTGTGGTCATTGAATCCATGTCCCTGGGGGGCAACAGTGACAACACGAAATTCACTCCGCGCACCGGTTCGAGGACGTCATGACCCAAGCTTTGATTTTCGACGCATTACGCACGCCCCGCGGCAAAGGCAAGGCCGATGGCGCCCTGCATAGCGTCAAACCCGTGAATCTGGTGGCCGGATTGCTCACCGCGCTGCGCAACCGTACGGCGCTGGACACCAGTCAAGTCGATGACGTCGTGCTCGGTTGCGTCACGCCGATTGGCGATCAAGGCTCGGACATCGCCAAGACCGCGGTGCAAGTGGCCGATTGGGATGTCAGCGTGGCGGGCGTGCAGATCAACCGCTTCTGCGCTTCCGGGCTGGAGGCGGTGAATCTTGGTGCAATGAAAGTGCGTTCGGGCTTCGAAGACCTGGTAGTGGTCGGCGGTGTCGAATCGATGTCGCGGGTGCCGATGGGCAGCGATGGCGGTGCCTGGGCGCTGGACCCGCAGACCAATCTGCACAGCCACTTCACGCCGCAGGGTGTCGGCGCCGATCTGATTGCCACCCTCGAAGGCTTCAGCCGGCAGGACGTCGATGCCTACGCACTGCACTCGCAACAGAAAGCCGCGAGGGCGCGGGCCGATGGCTCGTTCAACAAGTCGTTGGTGCCGGTACAGGATCAGAACGGCATCATCCTGCTCGACCACGATGAGTTCATTCGCGCCGAATCGACCCTGGAAGGCCTGGGCAAACTCAAGCCGAGTTTCGAAATGATCGGCCAGATGGGCTTCGACGCGACGGCGCTGCGGGTGTACAGCCATGTCGAGCGCATCAACCACGTACACACGCCGGGCAACAGCTCCGGGATCGTTGACGGCGCGGCGCTGATGTTGATCGGCTCCGAAGCCAAGGGCCGGGCGCTGGGCCTTCAGCCTCGGGCGCGCATCGTCGCCACGGCGGTCACCAGCACCGATCCAACCATCATGCTCACCGGCCCGGCCCCAGCCACTCGCAAGGCGCTGGCGAAAGCCGGGCTGCGCGTGGAAGACATCGACCTGTTCGAGGTCAACGAAGCGTTTGCCTCGGTGGTGCTGAAGTTCATCAAGGACATGGCGGTCGACCCAGACAAGGTCAACGTCAACGGCGGCTCCATCGCCATGGGCCACCCGCTGGGTGCCACCGGTTGCGCGATCCTCGGTACCTTGCTCGACGAACTGGAAACCCGGCGCCTGCGCTATGGCCTGGCGACGCTGTGCGTCGGCGGCGGCATGGGCATTGCCACCATCATCGAACGTCTCTGAGCCCCGAATTCAAGGAACCTTGTTATGAATGAAGCCATTCGTTACGAAAAAGGCCAGGACGGCGTTGTCGTCCTGACCATTGATATGCCGGGCCAGAGCGCCAACACCATGAATGCCGTGTACCGCGAGGCCATGGCGGCCTGCGTCGCCCGCCTGGTCACGGAAAAAGACAGTATTGCCGGAGTCATCATTACCTCGGCGAAGAAGACTTTCTTTGCCGGCGGCGACCTCAATGAATTGATCAAAGTCGGAAAGCCTGAAGCCAAGGCTTTCTATGACATGGTGCTGACGCTCAAAGGGCAGCTGCGAACCCTGGAAACCCTCGGCAAACCGGTAGTTGCCGCCATTAACGGCGCGGCGTTGGGCGGTGGCTGGGAAATCTGTCTCGCCTGTCATCACCGGATAGCGTTGGACGATTCGTCCGTGCAACTCGGTCTGCCGGAAGTGACCCTCGGCCTGCTGCCGGGCGGCGGCGGTGTGGTGCGCATGGTGCGCATGCTAGGCATCGAGAAGGCGCTGCCGTATTTGCTCGAAGGCAAAAAAGTCCGTCCGCAACAGGCTTTACAGGCGGGTTTGATCGATGAGCTGGCGACGGATCGCGATGATCTGTTGGCCAAGGCGCGTGCGTGGATCGTTGCCAATACGACGGCGGTTCAGCGATGGGACGTGAAGGGCTACCAGATTCCGGGCGGCACGCCGTCGAACCCGAAAGTCGCGCAAATGCTGGCGATTGCACCGTCGATCCTGCGCACTAAAACCCAAGGAACGTTGCCTGCGCCAGAGAAGATTCTGTGCGCAGCGGTGGAAGGTGCTCAGGTGGATTTCGACACCGCGCACCTGATCGAAACCCGCTACTTCACGGAGTTGACCACCGGCCAGATCTCGAAAAACCTGATCGGTACGTTCTGGTTTCAACTCAACGAGATCAACGCCGGAGGTTCACGGCCGCAAGGTCTAGCGCCGTATGTCACGCGCAAGGTCGGCGTGCTTGGAGCCGGCATGATGGGGGCCGGAATTGCTTTTGTCAGCGCCTCGGCCGGTATCGAAGTGGTGCTCAAGGACATCAACCTTGCCGCGGCGCAGAAGGGCAAGGCTCATTCAGCGACGCTGCTGGACAAGAAAGTCGCCCGTGGCCAAATGGATACTTCACAGCGTGAAGCCGTGCTTGCGCGAATCCAGCCCAGTGAAAACGATGCCGATCTGGCCGGTTGCGAATTGATCATCGAAGCGGTGTTTGAAGATCGCGAACTGAAAGGCAAAGTGTCTGCGGCTGCGCAGAAAGTCGTTGGTGCTGACGCTGTCATTGCCTCCAACACCTCGACCTTGCCGATTACCGGGCTGGCGACCGCCGTACCCGACCAAAGCAAATTCATCGGCCTGCATTTCTTCAGCCCGGTGGAGAAAATGCCGCTGGTGGAAATCATCAAAGGTGCGCAGACCAGCGATGAAACCCTCGCGCGCGGTTTCGATTTCGTCCTGCAGATCAAGAAAACGCCAATCGTAGTCAACGACAGCCGTGGTTTCTTCACTTCACGGGTGTTCGGCACCTTCACCAACGAAGGCATCGCCATGCTCGGCGAAGGCGTCAGTGCGCCAATGATCGAAACCGAGGCGCGCAAGGCCGGGATGCCGATCGGGCCTCTGGCGATCTCCGACGAAGTTTCCCTCAGCCTGATGAGCCATATCCGCAAACAAACTGCCATGGACCTACAAGCTGAAGGGAAACCGCTGATTGCGCACCCGGCGTTCGCGGTGATTGACTTGTTGCTCAACGAATACAAGCGTCCGGGCAAGGCCGCAGGCGGCGGCTTCTATGAATACCCGGTTGGCGGGCAGAAGCATTTGTGGCCCCAACTGAAGACTCGTTTCGAGAAGGCCGACGGGCAGATTTCGCCGAAAGACGTGCGTGATCGCTTGCTGTTCGTGCAAGCCATCGAAACCGTGCGCTGCGTGGAGGAGGGCGTGCTGACCTCGACGGCGGATGCCAACGTCGGCTCGATCTTCGGCATCGGTTTTGCGGCGTGGACCGGTGGTGCACTGCAGTTCATCAACCAGTACGGCGTGAAGGATTTTGTTGCGCGCGCGCAGTATCTGGCTGAGCAATATGGCGAACGTTTCGCGCCACCTGTGCTGTTGCTTGAAAAAGCGGCGAAAGGAGAGCTGTTCTAAAGGCTGGGAATCCATTCCGGGGCTTGCCTTGCCAGGGTGTTTCAGGGCAGGCTCTGGGGTGTTCATTATTCCCATCACGTGTCAGGTATTTTTTATGTCGCTACGCATCTGCATTCTGGAAACCGACATCCTGCGTCCGGAACTGGTCGATCAATATCAGGGTTACGGGCAGATGTTTCAGCGCCTGTTCTCGCAGCAGCCTATTGCTGCCGAGTTCACCGTGTATAACGTGATGCAGGGCGAATACCCGAGTGACGAGCAGACCTTCGATGCGTATCTGGTCACCGGCAGCAAGGCCGATTCATTCGGTACCGATCCGTGGATTCAGACCCTCAAGCACTACCTGCTGAGCCGCTACGAGCGTGGCGACAAACTGCTTGGCGTGTGTTTCGGCCATCAACTGCTGGCGCTGCTGTTGGGTGGCAAAAGCGAACGTGCGACGCAGGGTTGGGGCGTCGGCACACACAACTACAAACTGGCGGCCAAAGCGCCGTGGATGAGCCCGGTGCGCGAAGAGCTGACGCTGTTGATCAGCCACCAGGATCAGGTCACCGCGCTACCGGAAAACGCTACGGTGATTGCCTCCAGTGACTTCTGCCCGTTTGCGGCATATCACATCAACGATCAGGTGCTGTGCTTCCAGGGGCACCCGGAATTCATTCACGACTATTCGCGTGCGCTGCTGGATCTGCGCCAGGAAGCGTTGGGTACGCAGATCTACAGCAAAGGCGTGGCCAGCCTGGAGCAAGAGCACCATGGCGCTACCGTTGCGGAGTGGATGATGCGGTTTGTCGCGCACAAGCCAGATACTGTTCAGAGCTGAAAACATCGCCAGCAGGCTGGTGCACACAAGGGATCTGCGTTGATACACAGACCCCTGTGGGCACCAGCCTGCTGGCGATTGTTACAGCCATCCCGACCGCTTGAAACTCGCCCACAAACTGACACACCCCACCGTAATGAACCCCAGTACGGCGAAATAGCCGTAATGCCAGCTCAACTCCGGCATGTTCTGGAAATTCATCCCGTAAATCCCGGCCACCGCCGTCGGAAACGCCAGAATCGCCGCCCACGCGGCAAACTTGCGTTGCACCACACTCTGCCGTGACGCTTCCAGCAGCACGCCAATTTCAATGGTCTGGCTGGCAATGTCGGCCAGCGTGGTCAGATCCTCCATCTGCCGCGTCACATGAATCTGCACATCGCGAAAGTACGGGCGCATGTTCTTGTCGATAAACGGGAAGCTCAGCTTTTGCAGTTCCTCGCTGATTTCCACCATCGGCGCCGCGTACCGGCGCAGGCGCACCACATCACGGCGCAGACCATGCAGCTTCTGGATGTCGTGTTCATTCAACGCACTGCACAGCACATTGCGCTCCAGTTCATCGATCTCGGCATGGATTGCCTCGCCCACAGGCTGATAGTTCTCGATGACGAAATCGAGCAACGCATAGAGGACGAAATCTTCCCCGTGCTCCAGCAGCAGCGGACGCGCCTCACAGCGTTGGCGGACATGGGCGTAGGACGCCGAATGACCATTGCGGGCCGTGATGATGTAGCCCTTGCCAGCGAAGATATGGGTTTCGATGAACTGCAAAATGCCATGTTCACGGATGGGCGAGTAGGTGACGATAAACAAAGCGTCGCCAAAGGTTTCCAGCTTCGGGCGGCTGTGTTTTTCCAGCGCATCTTCGATGGCCAGTTCGTGCAGGTTGAACTGACGTTGCAGGTTGGCGAGTTCCTGTGCGTCAGGTTCTTCAAGACCGATCCACACAAAGTGCCCGGTTTTCGCGGCCCAGGCTGCGCCCTCATCAAGGGAAATATTAGTGACTTTCTTACCGGCGCTGTAAACCGCAGCAGCAACAACTCGACCCATGGTGGTGGTTCACTTCTTATTGGCAGATGACAGGGAATACAAGGCTCAAGCTTAGCCGTGTCGCTGTTTCAGAGTCAGTGAAATCTGCACAGTTCAACCGGCAAAACAAAGCCCGCACGGGGCGGGCTTTGTTTTGTCATGCGGCTTGCAGTTGCCGATCCATCGATTCGATGCACTCGCGCATCTGCTCGCGGCATTGGCTGATGAGCATGGGCATGTCATCCATGGTCAGTCCGACAGTAGGAATTGCCGGTAGCGAGCGTATGAGGATTTTCCCGCTGCGCCAGCGGTTCAGGCGCATATGTTTGACGTAACTGCTGACACACACCGGAACAATCGGCACACCCGCGGCGATCGCCATCTGGAAGGCGCCTTTCTTGAACGGCAGCAGTTCCTCGCCGAGGTTGCGCGTGCCTTCCGGGAACACCCAGATCGACGTGTCTTCGTTCTGCAGCGTATGGGTGGTGGTGAGCATCGACTGCCGTGCTTTTTGCGCATTGCCACGATCGATCAAGACGTTGCCGGCCAGCCAGAACAGTTGCCCGAACAACGGTACCCATTTCAGGCTTTTCTTGCCGATGCACACGGTGCGGCGTGGCACGACATTGCCGAATACGAACAGGTCATAGTTGGATTGATGGTTGGCAATGATCACGCAACTGTCGGGCTTGTTCATCAAGCCGCTGACCTCGGATTTCACGCGCAGACGCAAAATGCACATCGCCGGCAATGCATAGAGACGGGCACACAAACGGCTGTTGTCCGGATTAAACGGACGGCACAGCCCAAGGATCACCCCAAGCACACCGGCCAGAATAAAGTGCAGGCCCATCAATAACATACGAAACACGAACAGCATTTTCAGGCCCCACCGGGACAAAAGGTGGCGCAGTGTACGGATGTGCACTGTTTTCGGCAATTGCCACTATAGAGTCCGGAGATAGCCGATGTTTAAGCGCATGTTTCCGAAATGGTCGGCAAACGCGTCCTAGAGCTGTTGAAGATTTGTAAACAGTGCGTGCAAGAAAAAGCCCGACACGACCGTCGGGCTTTTCTTTGGCGCATGGATGTGAGCGTTAACCGAGATGTTCCTGATCCTGGATGATCGCGTTATCGAGGGTTTCCAGCAGCGCCTTGCGTACTTTCAGCTTGGTGTTCTTGTGCGCAGTCATGTTGATTTTCTTCAACTGACGCGCAGCGGCCAGCGCGGCGCCTTGCAGTTCCTCGGCAGTAACAACCTTGTCGAGGAAACCGGCATCCACAGCGCTTTTCGGGTCGAACATCTCACCGTTGATCACCGAACGGTGGAACGCCGAACGACGCAGACGATCACGGGCCAGCTCGATACCGGCGTGGTGCATGGTCATGCCGATCTGCACTTCGTTCAGACCAATGCTGAACGGGCCATCGACACCGATGCGGTAATCGGCGGACAACAGAATAAAAGCACCTTTGGCCACAGCATGGCCCGGGCACGCGACGATCACCGGGAATGGGTGAGAGAGCAGGCGACGAGCCAGCGTCGAACCGGCGGTGACCAGTGACACGGCTTCTTTCGGGCCGGCCGTCATGACTTTGAGGTCGTAGCCACCGGACAGAATCCCAGGCTGACCGGTAATAATCACGATGGCACGATCAGTCACAGCCTGATCCAGCGCCGCGTTAAACGCCGCAATCACGTCCGGGGAAATGGCATTGACCTTGCCATTGTTCAAGGTCAGGGTCGCGATACCGTCTTCGAGGTGGTAGGCAATCAACTCACTCATGACGCTATTCCTTGTAAGAAAGATGGGCAGACGTTACCCACCGCGGCAGGCCAGGTAAAGCACCGTGACTGACCCGCCGGTCACCCTTTACCCGCTCACCCGGCACCGCGCACCACACCGCTGACGCTTCTCCTTCTATATAGAAGGGGCGAGTCCACCGAAGATTGGCCGGTTTGCCATGGCCTGATGACGGCGAAAACGGTTTTTTCTCTTAAGCGCATGAAAATTCTGAAAAAAAGTTTGCCATCGGAAAAGCTTTCGACTACATTAGCGCGCCTCGACAGACAGAACATGTTTGAAGAGATACGGTGAAGTGTCCGAGTGGCTTAAGGAGCACGCCTGGAAAGTGTGTATACAGGAAACTGTATCGAGAGTTCGAATCTCTCCTTCACCGCCATATTCAGTAAACACAAACCCCTGATTTTCCTAGAGAAAGTCGGGGGGTTGTGGTTTTTGGCGTCTGAAAAAAGGCCATATGGGACTGAGATGGGACTGGGGCGCTATTTTGGTACGCAAATTGAGGCTGCCGAATGGGTGACTGACCTTGCCAGCGATACGATGAGCTAGGCTTTTGCGAACTGAACTCCAAGGACGACTTTTATGCCATCTGATTCAGATTCCAACATTGCCGCGGCAGATGCTCTGA
This sequence comes from Pseudomonas baetica, assembly GCF_002813455.1. Taxonomy (NCBI): domain Bacteria; kingdom Pseudomonadati; phylum Pseudomonadota; class Gammaproteobacteria; order Pseudomonadales; family Pseudomonadaceae; genus Pseudomonas; species Pseudomonas baetica. Next base: position 6,259,230 of record NZ_PHHE01000001.1, read on the forward strand.
CATTGCTTCTGCATAACCAGCATGCCTTGGCGGCTGCGATAGAGGAGGTCACCAAATGGCTTTCATAAAACGGAGCAGAGGGTATTGCCGTTAACGCTATTACGGCGATGGAAGCCTTAGACGCAAATGCGGCGGCCCTGACAGATGCGATTATGCGGCTCCGGCGTTTATAGAGATTATCCCCTGGCTCTGAGCCGAAAACTGCTGGCAACGCATGAGTGTTAGGGGATGCTTCTGCGTCAGTTGAATGAATCTCGAGGATCACGAATTTTTGCGTGATTCAGTGCTACGCTCGTATTACGCTTCTAAATCGGCATCCTCCAACTGTGAATGCGGAATAGATATGGAAATTAAACAGAATCCGTTCTCTTTTTATGATTTTCTTGGATATTTCGTACCAGGCTCACTGTTTGTTTATTTGCTTATCAGCATATCCTCTCATGCCGCAATAAAAGATAGTTCCTTGTTTAAGTTTGTAAATGTGTCAGATCTGAAAGGGGTCGAGCTCTACACTCCGCTGATTTTACTTGCTTACATAAGTGGGCACTTCATAAATTTTTTGTCTGCGATGACGGTGGAGAAACATCTTAATTGGATGTATGGATTCCCATCAAAAACACTTCTAGGGATCTATCAAGATAGTTATTTTACATCAGGTGATGATAGCGTTAAGAAAAATTCAGTTAGAGCGATTGTGGCGTTGTTTTTACTGCCGATAAGTGTGGTCGATTTTTTTGTTAATTATGTCTTGGGGGTTAAGGGTCTGATAAATAAAGAGCTTGATTCCATGATGAAAGAAATTATAAAAAGTAAGGTTGTACTGATTCTATCTAGCTTTGCTGGTCTAGAGTCTCCACCGAAGGAACCTGTTAGAGATAAAAATTATTTTTTGTTTATTTATCATTTTGCTCTTGAATATTCAGTGAATCACGTTCCAAAGATGCAGAACTATGTTGCTTTGTTTGGTCTGATGCGCACGTTGACGTTTTATTTCGTGATTTTATTTTGGGTCGCGGTTTGGCATTTGATATACAGTGGTGCCAGTGTTCTTGTTTTTGCTGTGGCAGTTTTGAGTATGGCTTTCGTCGCTTACACATTTTATTTAGGTTTCATAAAGTTTTATCGTCGGTTTACTCTTGAAGCGCTAATGGCAGCAGCAGTTGCCTGCCCTAGGGTGATAGAGAGTGTATCGACTGAATTAAAGTAAGTCGTTGAGGACGGTTTGAATTTCGTTAGTCTGAGTTTTTCATAATTCTCAATTCAATCTTAGCTGAAGATTATTTCGCAGAATAGATATTCTCTCATCACGATTTTTATGCTGATGCCATCCTCATACGACACCATATATCTATATGTTGAGTCCTGAATGACACTCCATCCGTTCACTAGATTGATGTTGTTGTTCGCGATCAGGGAGTTCACAAAGGCTCTACTGCCGATTTCAGGCCATAAACTCAGGCTGGGCGAGTTTTCAAAGTCCGCATGTTCCTCTTCTGACAACGTTCCATAGGGCGCTATTCGGATGTATTCAGGGGCACTCATCTGAGGTTCACTGAGTTCATAAGCTGCATGGCCTCGAGCAAGCTTCATTATGATATTTTTGACTTTGGTGTCATCGGGGATCCAGATTAAATTTTCACCATTTTGACTTTTACTTCTTTCAATGCTATCCCTCAGTTGAGGCCTTTCCTCTAATATTCTTTTTATTTTCGTGCGTGACATCTTTTCAGGGTCGGTCGTCCCGTGAATTACGCACTCGATAAAGCATGCAAGATATAATTCATCGAATGAAAAGCTATTGTTGCAAGTTTTGCAGCACGGAACTACCGGTAGCGCCAAAGGGAACGGTTCATCTAGTAAAACCTTTGAGGGTACGTGATCTCGTGTCTCAGGAAATGCACCACAATAAACGCATACACCGTTAAATCGAGTGTCGTGAAACAGCTTCTTCGGATCCATAATATGCTCACAATGAATTACGCAAGAAAATTGTAGTTCTTATAGCAAAAATCGCCTCTGATATCAGGAAAGCACCCATCGGGGTGCAAGGACTTGAGTCGCTAATTGTGACAACCAGTGAAACGCACATTTTCGAGGATTCTGGAATTCCCATAATTCCAGCCTAGGTTCAATCGGCCCCCACACCTGGTCCAGGTGTGGGGGCCTTTTTTTGTGGTCGTGGAAGCCGGTCCCCCCAAGGGCTGGTCTACTATATCCCTCGATATCTGGTTGATCTCTGGACGTGGGAGTACGCATGACTGATGCATTGGCGGCACTGAAACTGCCGAACGCAGTGGAGGTGCAAACCCTGAAACTGCTGCACCAAATTGAACTGGCACACACGGCTGACGAACTGTTTCGCGCCAGTGATCATGCCGAAGGTTTCGTGCTGGGCCTGGAGACGGTCAAGGTGCTGAACGCGGCCAGTATCGAAGGTTTGTATAAGACCTTCGAGGCAGCGGCCACGGCGAGGCGTCAGGAGCACGAACAGTGATCGGCGAAGGTATTCACGAAGATTTGTTGCGCGCCCTGGTCGAACAACACGCGGTGCGCGAATGCCTGGTGGCCAGGACAACGGCTGGTCCGACTGGGGCCTATCGATTCGCCTGGGCGGCAGCGGCGCACGGAGGGTGCCGGTGCGCTCGCGACGTGAGTCACTGCGCACTTGGGCCAGCTTGACCGTCGTGGGACGTTTTGCCGAAAGCGTGGGTCTGATTGAATTCAGTGTGGAGCTTTAGCCGGTGACAGTTTCAAGGCCAGTTGTAACATCCCCACCACATCCGGCCCATCCTCATTAATCCACGTCCCATAATGCTGGCGGATCATGTTCCCGTTGGTATGCCCCATCTGCTCGGCAATCCAGTCAATCGACGCCACGCCCGTGGTCAGCAACTGACTGGCATAAGTATGCCGGCACTGCCCAGGCCCCCGATAACGAACCCCAGCTGTATTCAAATGAGCTTTGAAAAACCTATCCCGCACAACAAAGTCACTAACATGCGGTAGCCCACTTTTGCTGTTCAGAAAAACAAAGTGCAGCGTGTGTTGCCGCACCGTCTTGTTGTCCCGCTCAACGATGTCTACGGTCTGCGTCTTCTTCGCCGGATTCATTGCATCGATCTTGCGTAGCGCATCCCACGCGGGTGCAAGAAGTCTCACTTTTCGAGTTGAGCGCCGGGTTTTCGTCACGCGGTAAGCCCCTCGCACCTTTGACCGACGAAACGTCACTGTTCCATTCTGCAAATCAACATCCTCCCAAGCCAGCGCAATCGTTTCCGATACCCGAGGCCCCGCCCAAATCATGAACTGAATCATCAGCAGCTCTTGCGTCCGATGTGTCGGCGTCTCAAGGATCTGTTTGATCTCCGCCCTAGTAAACGGATCCGGCGCCTCAGGATCTGGCAAGCGCACAAACAAACCCTCAGTCGGATCATGCGCAACCTTCTTGCGAGTCCGGTAAAGCCGAAACACCTGCCGCACATTGCAAATGATGTCCCGAATGGTCTTGTTCTTCAGCCGCTTCGACAGCGTGTCTTGTACCCATTCCTGCAAATCCAGATGATCGATCTTGTCGACCTGAACCTTGCCCCACCTCGGCCTGACATGCACCTCAGCCTTGTTGGCATAACCTCGATAAGACGTCGCAGCAACGCTGTTGCTTTTGATCTTCAACCACAGATCCAGGTAGTGGCCGAAGGTGTTTTCAACGAGGCTGGCCGAGTTGGGAAAGTGCCGGCTGTAGTCGAAGGTACCCGCCTGAATCTCGTATTCAATGATATTGACCAGGCGCGCTGCTTGCTCCCGGTTGGCCGCAGTATTTCCACCCGGCAGAAGCTCCCTGTGCCGCTTGCCGTTAAAGCGAAAATAAACCCGTACCGAATTGCCACGGGCTTCTACCCCATGCGCCATATGCACCTCCTGTGCTGATCGAAAATTCCTCGGCGTTCCAAAATGCCAAGGCCCGTAGCTGCGTTTGACTCAGTCCTGACGCAACAACCAATACAACCCAGCGCTCCGTATCCGAGCCGAGGGCTTTCCCGTCCGAGCCTCCTCAATTCCACGCTGTGCCGCCGCCAACTGTCGCGCCTTGCTGCACCGCTGATGGTCACCATGCGCCCGTGACTTTCCGCACTGATCACAAACACCGTTCAAATCCAGACTCCAGGGGAACGCTTTTCTCCTTTTCATAACCCCCTTCCATCAACGTCGAAAGAGCAGGTGTGTAAGCTGAAATGTCGCTTCACCCTCGAGGCGGGCGAAAGCCATAAATCCGTTGTCTGCATTGTGTTTCTCCATTGAGCACATCCCAGCGCTGTAGCACCGGGTGATCCTTTGATTGCAGGGGGTTAGGCGCGCTGAAAAATCCAGCAGCGCACCGTCGTGGTCTTTTTGGGCATCGCATGGCTGGCGGCTTGCGCAGCACGCACCGCGCTGTAAATCGGCTTGTTGGTTTCCAGCCACTTACGGCTGCGGCTATTCACCAACAGTCCGCGCAATGTCTTGAGGTCGCCCAGGTTCTGCCGATGCACGCTGGCCAGTTCGGCGAACTCGTTGAGATTGATCGCAATGAGTTTCGGGTCGATGCTGTGATTGACCTGCGGGCCTTCGCCGAGACTTTCGAGGTATTCGAATACCTCCCAAAACTCGGCAACTAGCGGGTGGTCAGCGCTGATCGCGGCTTGTCGCTCCAGCGCCATGCTCATCAGCGCCTGGTGTGTCGTGGCAACCTGCTTTTCATCGAGCGGGCACACCAGAAGCAGGCAATCCACCAGAGCCATCAACTGGCTGTGGTTCTTGATAATCCGTTCGACGCGAATGTCTTTGAGTTCGCGTAACTGCTGTTCGTGAACAAGCACGCGCTCGGAGAACCGCGTCATTACCTGCGCCTCAGCGCGCACGGCCAGCAGCAAAAAGTGGCTCAACTGTTCAACTGGAATCAGATTCAAATTGTCAGCGGCCGCGCGACTCTCAGTCGTTACCGACGGCCGCGCAAAATGCGATTTGATGATCCGCGTGAGGATCGCTTCGGAAGCGCTGACATCGGCGTTCTGACTGATCGCAATCGCACCGCGAAACGGCGGCTCATAAGTCTCGTTCCCGCTGGTTTTCATGCCCTTGGTGCCGAGCGTGCCGCCGCCGTAAAAGTCCTTCAGCTCGTCCCAGTCGAAGCCTTTGGCGTGCGTTTTGTCTGGTTCATTCCGGTCGCCCTCGATCAGCACCACCGGCATGTTGGAGACTTGGCCCATCGCTCGCTGACGCCCGGCCCGGGTCGATTTCGACGGATCAAAACCCTCATGTTCGCGGCCGAGCAGTTTCCACAAAAAAGTCAGCAACGTGGTCTTGCCAGCGCCGGCCTCACCGGTGACCTCAAGGAAGGGAAACGACTTGCACTTCGCACGGATCTGCTCGGCGAACAGCGAGCCAAACCAGAAGGCGAGGGCGACAATTCCCTTGGCGCCGAAGCACAGCCACAGCATCGGCAACCAGTCGGTGCGGTACTGCTTCGCGTCGCGCTGAATGTGCATGGTGATCGACTTCTGCAGGGTCTTGAGCCGAAGCTTGCCGAACTCGAAAAAGTCTTCCTTGTTCACCAGGCTGACGATGCCGCCACGCACCGCGAGGTCACCAAACACATAGCAACTGTGGAGTTTGCTGTAGCCGACGAAGTCGATTGTCTCGACGGTCTTCAAGCCGAACAGTTGATCCTTCATGATCTTGTCGAGCTGCTTGCTGCTACCGGTGAACACCGCGCCGGCTGCCATCCCCAGCAGCCGTTTTTTGAACTCACTGGCGGCGGCAACCTGGCCGCCGGTGAAAGTGTTTTTGACGCTGCCACTGTCGTGAGGGAAGTCGACGCGAAAGTAGTACCAGGATTCGTCGGTGACTTCGTTGCGTTGAAAATACAGGGCCTGCGGGTAACAGTTGGCGATCTCTACGACACCACCACATTGCCGCAGGGCTTTTTGCCGGCGCTGGCCTTCGCTGAGAAGCTGATCTTCATGAAGGTCGGAGTTTTCCAGCGTATGCATCGCCCGGCTGAACTTCTCCAAGTCCATCTTGAACCAGTACAAACGGCTGTCGAAGCCGAAGTGAAATTCATGGCGCTCGCGCCAGTCGTACATCAATGCGCCTTTCTCTGAGGCGCTTTCCGCGATCAGCAAGGAGCCGTAATAGCGGGCGATGGCCACGTCTTTTTTGAGCTGCTCGGTACGCTGATTTTCGTCATCGATGAAAGCCCAGCGCTGATGCAGATCGTTCCAGTCGACCTTGCGGCTGTCCGTCTGCGGGATCTGCGCCGCTTCACATTCGTAACCCAGGGCGCGTGCCTGGCGCACCCAGCGCTTGGTGTATTTGTGCGCGCCGGGTTCATTGTCCAGTGCCCAAACCAGCTTGGGCAGCTTGCCGCCGCGCTGGCGTGCGAGTTCTTTTAATGAATTCTCGGGGAAAGCGTTGGACGACATCGCGGACACTGCCGCAATGCCGTTATGCACCAGAGCGATCGCGTCGAAAATGCCCTCGACAATCCACAGCTCTTTGACCTCCAGCAGCTCGATAGAGGGCGGGCACCACCAGGCACCACGCGGACTGTCGCCGGACTTGAAGCGCGCTTTCATCTTGCCGAAGCGATGCGGCCGATCGATCAGGCGCTCCCAGTAACCTCCCTTTTCCAACGTGAACCGCACCGTGGCACTGCCGGCGTTCAACGCCTCAGAGAAATACGTTTCCTGAGAGAACCAGCCCTGAATCAGTTCAAACCGAAAGCCTCGGGCAAACTCAAGGTAAGCCCGAGCGGTTGCCAACGGGAATTGCTCAGAGGAGGGCGCACGCTTGCTCCAATCATCGAACAGGTCTTCGTAGATATCCTTGAGGTGCCACCGTTGCGCGCACTTGCTTTCTCGTCCGCAGATGAGCAGCCAAGGCTCTGAATAGCGCGTGTAGAGTTCCTTTTTTCCGCACGCGGGGCATTTGCCGCCTCGCAGATAATCGGTGCTCAAGCGGCGCTGGAGCCCATAGTCATCCTTGAGACGCAGCAGCACGTCAGCATGCAAGTTGCTGGCAAACGCGCTCACCGGTGAAACTTCCTCCCGAGCCCGTGGGAGAGCGCCACAATCAAATGCCGCAGACCCGACATCATTGGGATTGCCGCAAGCAACGCATCGTGGCGCTGATCAATGGGGATCGAGCTGAAACGCTCTTCGTACCAGTGCGTCTGGAACTGCTCCGAGTACTGCGAGCGTATGGCGTCGAGCAGGAGTTCTGTTTCAACGCGAGTCAGTTTGCTATTGATGCTGACGTTATCTTCCATGAAAACCTCGAATTTTAGGCAAAGCGCATCCGTCATCCCGCAAAGCGGGAATGCCGGTTGTTTAAAAGGGGTGGGTGCTTAGAGCGTGTTGCCGACGCCGACTGTGCTAACTGGATGCTTGGCGCATTGCATGTCAGTCCAGGCCAAATGCACCAGCTTCGCTGCAAGGCTGGCGGGCACTTCCAGGCCAACGATCAAATGGCGCTCAGCGCTACTGAATAAACGATCTGAGTCAGCCAAGTATTCCGCGCGATGCCGCAACAGGTAAGCGTGAGCCGCGTCCTGCATGCAGGTTCGGTAGTCGGAGGCAAAATGGATAGTGTTCATTGTGCGGCCTCCATTCCTTGAAGCGGAATCAACGACATCTGATTGTCATCGGGCTGCATGGCTGCTCGACGCAACGCCACACAGGCCAGGGGGAGTTGCACGGCAGGGTTTGCCATGCCGCTGGGGCTCATCTCATGCGTCATCTCAAACTCAGCCCGAACGGACCAGCCGCAAGCTTCATTGAGGCATTGCAGATAAGCGATACGCAGAAAAATATGAGTGCCTTCACTGGTGCGTATTCGCATCCGAGAATGGCAATGGGGGCAAACGAGTTTGTAAGTGCTCAATGGCGGCATCCTTGCGTTAATGAACGATGGTGTAGCTCAGTCTCCGGCGCTGATCGTGCCGAGCTTGATACCCAGCAACACCGCGGCGTTGTGTGCTTTGCCGCGAAGTCCTTTTTTGCGGCCGTTAAGCAAGTCGCTGACCAAATTGCTGTTCAGGTCGTTGCGACGGCAAAACTCGGCAAGGCTGATGCCTTTCCGATCAAGTTCCGCTCGGGCTTGCTCGGTTGTGAGTGGGGCGGGCATAGTGTCCATTCGTGTGCATTCGTGTTGGTTTGACTTCATTATGCCCAAATAGTTGGGCCTGTAAAGGATGAAAGCTTGAAAAGTTGTGCATCTCCGGAAGACTTGGACGTTGGAGTGGGTGAGCGTTTGCGCGAAGAAAGGACGCGCTTGGGGCTCAACCAGGATGCCTTTGCACAGCAGGGCGGCATCACTCGCAATACCCAGGGCAGCTATGAGAAGGGCGAACGTAACCCTGATTCCGCCTACCTCACAGCCGTGGCCAAAGCAGGCGTGGACGTGCTCTACGTCTTGACCGGTGGGCGTTTACCGGCATCTGCCAACAGCTTGAATGCTACGGAGGATCAACTCCTCCAACAGTTCCGAAGCTTGTCTGACTATGACCAAAAAGCTGTGCATCGCATCGTGGGTGCGATGGCCGAAGTCACCCACCTTTCCGGTGCCAAGAAATAACTCGTCGACATTTAGAACATTCGTTACGACGGATTTCGTTTTGATTTTCCACGGTCATGAGTAACGTTGCCCCTGCAATGCACTTAATGGAGTAGTGGGCATTTGGATCAAGATGAAAACGAGAACATACGCACGGAACAACCCATGTGCGAAATCTCCGAGTTAACCCAAGAAGAGTGGAATCTTCTTACGTGGTATAGGGCGATGTCCGAGGCGGATCGCGGATACATAAGCCGTATATCGCAGGCGCTTATCCACAAGCCGTGACCTATGAGGCCGGTACGAAAGACCCCTACGTCGGCGATTGTTTGGATTTATATGAAAACACCAAAGGAAACCCGGCCCAGCGTCGGGTTTTTTCATGTCTTTGGGGGAAGGGCGCCAATAAGCAGCGCGCCCAACCACCATTCAAGTACCCAAAATCGCAAATGAGATAGCCGCTACGTTGTGGCTTTCACAATCGTTGGTTTAGGGCGAGGCGAGACGGCTTTCACCACATCATCGATCACAGCCTTGCCCATTGCCGTCAGAAAGTGCGCAGCCCAGGCGTACCGATCAGTGTCTTTCGCGAAAGCCGCGTCTTCGGTGAGCGATTTAGCCAGGCAAAGCAGATCCGAGGCTAGAGACAGCGCATCTTTAACCGGAACGCCAGCGCTGACGTGGAACAGCGGATTGTCGCCGCAGTAGATGAAGGGGGTGTAGCCGATGGTTTTTTCTTCGACTTCTTCGATCATTGACCACCTCCGCAAGTGGAGAGGCGTTGAAGGAAGAGCGAGGTGCCGCATTGGCGGTGAGGCGGGACGTTTATTGACGCGATTGTGTGCATGGTCTAACTCCTTGACATAGGGAGCTACCACTTTCGTTTCCAAGCGAATGGGTGGCAGCTGTACGCAGGTTGGAAACCGGGAGTCAAGGAGACCGGCACGCCCTAAAGGCGTCCCACGCACAGCCGCCATAACACAAGTGTGCAGTCGTAAAAATACGCTGCCGCACGTGAGGGGGCGCTGTTGCGTGACTCGACGGGTTTCCAAGCCCGATCGCTGAATATGCAGCGACGTCTGGAGAATATTCCGTCGAATTGAAGGCTAGCAAGGCGCTTGCCTGCGAAAAGCACCTAAGTCGTGCTTACGTACGCAACTCGCGGATTTTGCCTACAACTTCGGCCAGAGTCACTCGATATTCTGATAGCCGTGCCAAACAGGCTCGTTTTCATTTGCCTGTGGCGTACGTGATTTTCAATGAGCAAACAGGAGTCATCTCGTGAACACAATGTATTACAGCGGCTACACCGCCCGAATTGAATACAGTGAAGAAGATGGCCTTTTTGTAGGCCAAATACGGACATCAAAGATCTCGTTGGATTTCACGGGGAGTCAGTTGTGGCGTTGCCAGAGGCGTTCCAAGAGGCCGTAATCGATTATCTCGGTAAGCGGCCAGCGAACACACCTTCAGAAATCCGGAATTAAGGGCGATGGTGTCCGCCTATTTTTAAGCGGACGCGATCACCCTTATCGCCAGGATTTCCATGCGCCAACGAAGCTCCTATCCCAAACCCTTCAAGGCCCAGGTTGTGCAGGAATGCCTGAAACCCGGTGCCTCAGTTTCCAGCGTCGCCATCAGCCACGGCATCAATGCCAACGTGATTCGCAAGTGGCTGCCGATTTACCGTGATAAACCTGTCGCGCCACTTCCCGCGTTTGTACCGCTGCAACCAATGCCTAAACGGCACGCTGATGAAGCGGTGGTGATCGCACTGCCGCTGGGCGACAAAGCCATCACGGTCAAATGGCCCATCACCGACCCGGACGGCTGCGCACGTTTTATCCGCAGCCTCTCGCAATGATACGCATCGACGCCATCTGGCTCGCCACTGAGCCCATGGACATGCGCGCCGGCACCGAAACTGCGTTGGCCCGCGTGGTCGCCGTGTTCGGTGCGGCGAAGCCGCACTGCGCTTATCTGTTCGCCAACCGCCGGGCCAACCGGATGAAGGTGCTGGTGCACGATGGCGTGGGCATCTGGCTTGCCGCACGGCGTTTGAACCAAGGCAAGTTTCACTGGCCTGGCACTCATCGCGGTTTGGAAGTCGGGCTCGACGCTGAACAACTTCAAGCGCTGGTGCTCGGTTTGCCATGGCAGCGAGTTGGCGCTAACGGCGCAATCACAATGATTTAGCCTTGCTTTTCAGCTGTGGCAGGTGGATCGCTTTGGTAAAATCCACGGCATGACTTCCTCTCCCAATCTCGACCAAATGACACCCGAACAACTGCGCGCACTCGCTGCGCAGTTGCTGTCGAAGGTCGACACCATGGGCCGAAAAATCCATCGTGACGAGACGATCATCGAGCAGCTCTCTCACGAGATTGCCATCCTCAAGCGGCACAAGTTCGCCAAGCGCAGCGAACAGATCAGCCTGGCGCAAGGCAACTTGCTCGATGACCTGCTCACCACTGACCTTGAGGCTATCGAGGCAGAACTGAACGCGCTTCGTCCCGCCCCAACGTCGGACGAAACCCGCCAAAAACCCAAGCGCGCGCCGCTGCCGCCGCAGTTCCCACGTACCGTCATTCGTCACGAGCCAGAGAACACCCAGTGTGTCTGCGGGTGTCAGCTTCAGCGCATCGGCGAAGACGTCAGCGAGAAGCTGGATTACACGCCGGGCGTGTTTACCGTTGAGCAGCATGTACGTGGAAAGTGGGCCTGCCGCCAGTGCGAAACACTGATCCAAGCACCGGTGCCGGCCCAGGTGATCGACAAGGGCATCCCGACCGCAGGCCTGCTGGCGCATGTGATGGTGGCCAAATTCGCTGATCATCTGCCGCTGTACCGGCAAGAAAAGATCTTTGGCCGTGCAGGCCTGGCGATCCCGCGTTCAACGCTGGCTCAGTGGGTGGGCCAAACTGGCGTACAGCTACAACCGCTGGTGGATGCACTGCGCGAAGCGGTGCTGGCTCAGCGAGTCGTGCATGCCGATGAAACGCCGGTGCAGATGCTGGCGCCCGGCGAGAAGAAAACGCACCGAGCTTATGTCTGGGCTTATTGCACCACGCCGTTCTCGGCACTGAAGGCCGTTGTCTACGACTTCAGCCCCAGCCGTGCTGGCGAACATGCACGGAACTTCCTTGGCACGTGGAACGGCAAGCTGGTCTGTGATGACTTCGCGGGTTACAAGGCCAGCTTCGAGCTGGGCATCACCGAAATCGGCTGCATGGCGCATGCCCGCCGTAAGTTCTTCGACCTGCATGTGACGAACAAAAGCCAGTTGGCCGAGCAAGCGCTGCACTCAATCGGCGGGCTGTACGAAGTTGAACGGCAGGCCAAAGACATAAGTGATGAAGAACGATGGCGATTACGCCAAGAAATAGCGGTGCCCATTGCACAGAAATTACATGAGTGGATGCTGGCTCAGCGCGACCTCGTGCCCGAGGGCTCGGCCACGACCAAGGCTCTGGATTACAGCTTGAAACGCTGGGTAGCGCTGACGCGCTACCTGGATGATGGTGCCGTGCCCATCGACAACAACCCGGTGGAGAACACGATCAGGCCATGGGCGCTTGGGCGCTCCAATTGGTTGTTCGCAGGGTCTCTGCGCAGTGGCAAACGAGCGGCAGCGATCATGAGTTTGATCCAGTCGGCACGCATGAACGGGCATGATCCGTACGCGTATCTCAAGGATGTACTGACGCGATTGCCGACGCAGAAAGCCAGTGAGATCGAGCATCTACTGCCGCATCAATGGATGCCTGGCTGATCTACGCAAGGCGTATTCCCCATACGCTTACCGACCGCGCCCATACCTTCCACTACATGGATCCGCCTTACTGGCAGACCGCCGGGTACGGCGTGGACTTTCCATTCGAGAACTACGAACGAATGGCCGACTTCATGCGCCGCTGTAAAGGCAGGGTGATGGTCAGCATCAACGATCACCCGGACATCCGGCGCGTGTTTGAAGGCTCCCACTTCGAAACCTTAGACATCCGTTACACCACCACTAACCAGCGGCAGGGGAAGGCTGAAGTCAGTGGCGAGCTGGTAATCATGAATTGGGAGCCAGCAGCGTTGGGCGGATTGTTGTTCTAAACAATGTTGTATTGTTACTTGATGTTTCAGCAAGATAATGACGTAGGCGCGCCTAATTTAACTTGAAAGGAGCCGCTTATCATTGCATGAGCTAGATCAATAAATGTCTCGTGAAACAAGAGTATTCTGTTTCCAGCAGTGCTGCTAAGGAAACTCTGAAGAAGACTTCCTGATTTTGGCAAAATACCGGGACTCCACCCGCCGAGCTTTCCGATGAAACAGATGACCTTCGCTGACGCCGAGTACGCAGGCAAGCGTAAGCAGACCCGCAAAGAGTTGTTCTTGATCGACATGGATCAGGTGGTGCCGTGGAACGGCTTGATCAAACTGATCGAGCCGTTCTACCCGAAGGGTGAAGGCGGTCGTCCGGCTTATCCGTTGATGACGATGCTGCGTGTACATTTGATGCAGAACTGGTTCGGTTACAGCGATCCAGCGATGGAGGAAGCGCTGTACGAGACCACCATCCTGCGGCAGTTCGCCGGGCTGAATCTGGAGCGTATTCCCGACGAAACCACCATCCTCAACTTCCGCCGACTGCTGGAGAAACACGAGCTGGCTGCCGGCATCCTGGCCGTGATCAATGGCTATCTGGGTGACCGAGGGTTGTCGTTGCGCCAAGGCACCATTGTCGATGCCACGCTGATCAATGCGCCCAGCTCGACCAAGAACAAGGACGGTAAACGCGATCCAGAAATGCACCAAACCAAGAAGGGCAACCAGTACTATTTCGGCATGAAAGCGCACATCGGTGTGGATGACGAGTCAGGTCTGGTGCACCGCGTGGTGGGCACAGCCGCCAACGTGGCGGATGTCACTCAGGTGGACAAATTGCTGCACGGTGCGGAGAACGTGGTCTGCGCCGATGCCGGTTATACCGGCGTCGAGAAACGTACCGAGCATGATGGGCGCGAGGTGATCTGGCAGATCGCGGCACGCCGCAGTACTTACAAAAAGCTGGGTAAGCGTAGCGCTCTATACAAAGCCAAGCGCAAGATCGAGAAGGCCAAGGCCCAGGTGCGCGCCAAAGTCGAGCACCCGTTTCGGGTGGTCAAGCGCCAGTTCGGTTTTGTGAAAACGCGCTTCCGTGGCCTGGCCAAAAACACCGCGCAACTGGTGACGCTATTCGCGCTGTCGAATCTGTGGATGGCACGCCGACATTTACTGACGAGTACAGGAGAGGTGCGCCTGTAATGTGGGAAATGACCGTTGCGAGGTGCTCGCGGCGGCTAAAAGCGCAGAAATACGCGGATGATCTGATCGTTTTGGTCGATTCGCCGTTTTCAAAATCAGCGGAGGCTGAAGTCAGCCAGAAAAGCGTGACTACTTCAGACCATCCCTAAATAGTATTTAAAAGGTGCTGTTTAACTTGAGTTTTTGTGAAAAAAAAGAGTGGTTTATGGCCTGCGCTCAATGGGGTTGAAGTTGAGATTTGTGCCGTTGGTATGGATGTGATGATAAAAATGTTTGGAAAACAAAAATTGGTAAATTTTATAAGGAGGGCAACAAGAGCGAAGAAATAAATATTGCTGATATAGAAAAGCAATACCTATAGATTAATTAAAATACGAGGGAACGTATATGTTGAACACTAAAGTACTGGTCGCAGCAATAGTTATGTTCGGATCAATCGCTACCAGTCACGCGGAAGAGGCCGATGTAAGCAGAGCACGTGGCTATAGTATTGGGACGGCTATCGTGTCGTCGCAAGCTACAGGCGATTGTCCCTCCAGTTACCGAGGAGTCACTGATACTGGACAGGCTCCCGGTACAGATCACAACGCGTGTACACAAGCAAAGAACGTTGCGAAGGCTAACCTTCGTGGCAAGGTGCCTCAGGCTTGCGCGAAGTACATTACGGCAACCCCCCCTTGCAAGGTTGTAAATTGACGCTCCCCGCACTGCCGTAAACAAAAATGCCGCCGCATGATTTGCGGCGGTACAATCATGAAACCAGGAAGCAATATCCCATGTCACAGTACTCCGTCTATTTGAGCGGTCACAAACGTATTGTTGATGCCCTCCCCGCAGACTCCCTTTCCGTGCTTCGAAACAAGATCGGGGCGGCGGCGGATGATTACAACTTCATATATTACAATGAGTTCACTGAACAAAAAACCATCCTGAACGATCGCTCCGTGGAGGCCCGCAAGCCCATTTCAAGCATTGCCTTTCCCGATCCCACGACAAACACCAACACCATCGTGCAAATGGGCTTGGTGGCCGGAGGCAAGACCGACCTTTTTGGCACCCAGACGGATTGGCTCTACAACCGGAACGCCGGGGTTCGGATCACTCTGAATAAGAGTGACAGCAAGGCCATAACCGCCAACCAGGGAAAATTCGATCCCATCATGCTGAGGGATGTTCAACCGACCAACGAGCAGAGCAACGCCTTCTACGATCGGGTTGTCATCTGCGAGAAAGGCTCCGTGGTGAACTTCGAAATCAGTTCCTGGGGCGCGGCTGGCTTTGGTTATTCGGTGAGCAGCGAAAAGGACACTATCTGCAGTTCCCTCTACGTTACATATGGGGACAACCCCAATCAAAAATCCTTCAGTACCCTGAGACGCTATCAAGACTCTAAGAATTCTATCCAAATTGAAAGTACGGCATCACTAAACATACCAACGCAGGAAGTTGTATATTACCAAAAAATTACGGTGAAAACATGGCGTCTTACCAGTTATAAAGAAAATGGCAAAACCTATACCAGTAACATGGAAGCGCCCGCGCCCACCGCTCCCCGATCGATGGCTCTTCAGGGCGCGAGCCTAAATCTCAAGAGCGTGGCGGCGAACGAGCGATTCACTCCAGGAGACCCGACCGGGAATATCTACGTACCGGGCGATACCATCGAGACGGGCGCCCCCTCGCGCGGCCCCCAATCAGACCAAACTTTCGGCTTGATGGAGCTTCTCCAACAAGATGACCCCAACCAGAAAGTCATTGGCGCGGTTGTCTTTTACTTCTTCGTCTTCAAGGACAAGGAATCCGCTGACAAGGTCATTAATGTCCTGAACGCGCCCGGTCCTTGGGCCGTGGATTGAAAGCGATCACCTCACCTCATGTCAAATGAGATGAACGCGCCCCACCGCCCACCACGATACTCACCACCTCTAGGGTAATTGGATTATCCACTTTAAAGATACACATAAAAAAGGAATAAGACATATGGCAACTACACTTGTTTTAGTCGAACGCACCGATGGTCAACGTCGCAACGTGGCCCTGGATCTGGACGCCTCATTAACGGCAACCCGCGAGGTTCTGACCGGCAAAGGGCTTATGACCTCCGCCGATGATTTTCTTCTCCGCGGCGCCCCGGTCGATCGGGACGACGAAGACGACGTGCGCTTGTCGGCCTTGGTCGGCGCCGATGGCTCCGGCACGCTCATGATTGGCGTGGCGTCGACGGGCCTGGAGGATCCGGACAACACGGTGGACCGTTACAATCATCTCACCACCAGCCAAAAGCTGGCCCTCTTCAACGAGATTGAAATCTATCGGGGCATCACGGCGGCGGAAGACAAGGGGTTTTATCGGACCTTCAAGCCCTGTATCGCCTCATGGAACGCCAACCAGCTCCCCGCGTCGGCCAAGCCCACCTACATGAGCGAGAACCGCGTCATCTCCACCTTTTCCGAGGTGGGGAACACCTTGGCCCAGACCACTTCCGACAAAAGCTCGGTATCGGTGACGACCCCCATCGGCGGAGGCCAGACCGACTTCTCCTATGCCCAATCCCATACGACGACATCGAAAAAAGTAAAACAGTACCTGCTTGGCAAGTACATGGTGAATAAGGTCGCCCTCTCCCAAGAGCGCGCGAACCTCGTCCTGGTTTCCGATTTCGAAAGCGCCATCGCCAAGGCCATCTCGCCAAGCTACGAAATCGACGCCTATGTCAACTTGATCGAAACCTTGAACAGCCGCGGCTACTATGTGGCTCGGGCCTTCACCCTGGGCGGCATGCTGGTCAGCGAGGAAACCGCCGAGGTATCGGAATACACGGAATCCCGGTCGGAGGAAAAGGACTTCTCGGTCGGCTTCAAGTTGGCCATCAAGGGCTTTGGTGGTGGCTCGGACTACACCCATAGCGAAGGCCATGAGGAATCGGAATCGAATACCAGCAAGTACAAGAATACGTCCCTGACCAAGATTGGCGGATCCGTCACCGCGAACACCTATGATGCTTGGACGGAATCATTGAAACCCGCCATCAATTGGGACGTGATCGATCACATGGAACTCTACCCGACCCTGGCGCTTCTCAGGGATATGCGCGTGGCCCGACGTTGCCTGTCCTTGATGGATGAATATCATACCTATGATACGGTCAGAAACCGGCAGACGGTGATCGATATTGGCAAGTATACGACCCTCGTGCAGCAGATTCTGTTCACCAACGGGTGATGAACGCGCCGGTTTTGCCGGGGGCTGATTGCTCTTCGTGACGGGGGTTATGGCTGGAGTTTCCAGAGCGGTGCAGTGGTTTGCTTCGGCCTCCGCAGGCGGGAAGCTTCCGATGGGCCGAAGCACCTCATCTCGCCGGTCAGCCGATCTTCGCCGCAATCGATACGATCGCCTGCCATCGGGAGCCGTGCTGACTCCCGGTATCAAACACCAGCCGAACCGCGCGGTCACGCACTTCAGGGGAAAGCGAGAATGGCTATCCCTGCGCCGTATGGCAATCACCCTTTGATGCTTGTCCCTGTGATGCAGATGGTGCTTGCCATACCTGAATCCGTGTTGTGGGTCGTGGGCGACACCTGGGTCAAGTGCGAAAACGGCTTCTACTTCGTCGGGGCTGATGAGGAAGTGGATTACAAACGTGTATATGAGCTACTTCGCGACGCCCAGGGTGATGTTTATCCCTGGGCTGATTATTGAGGACCCATA
The DNA here is from genome assembly GCF_002813455.1 of Pseudomonas baetica. Classification (NCBI taxonomy): domain Bacteria; kingdom Pseudomonadati; phylum Pseudomonadota; class Gammaproteobacteria; order Pseudomonadales; family Pseudomonadaceae; genus Pseudomonas; species Pseudomonas baetica. The sequence goes on from NZ_PHHE01000001.1 coordinate 6,276,828, forward strand.
ACTCGTGAAATACGAACACGAAGCAACCAGAGTAGCTGTGGTGATTAAGCTGACCATCAACCAGGGGATTGCGACAATGAGCGCGCTGGTATTTTGGGCGATATTCGCGAAGGTTCAACCCGTGGGTGACGTGCTGATTGGCGCTGTGATTGCCTTCGCTATCAGCACGGCTATCACGGGTTACCACGCTCACAGGGCACAGGGAAAGCACGTTGATCTGATCGTCGACGAGAAGTAGTAAAACGCTCAGATGCACCCTCAAGCCCTGGCCGTCAAAATGCCGGGGCCGAGGACGTAGAGGAGCGCCTATTTCACCTTCCCGACCGTCAAGGTAAGAAAGTGACAATCAGTCCTGTGATCCCCGTGTTTCAGTGCCCGCGTGATATCGCCTTGAAGCTATTTCGAGAGGCCGGCCGAACCTGGAATGCACGCACCCTAGAAGAGATGGGAGATCACCTTTTCAATTTCTGTGTAACCAATTCCTCGTTACGGGACTAGATCCTGCAATCAAAGAATGAAAAGGCTGATGCGGCTTTTCATAGTGCTTGGAGGGCAAAGGCTGATGGCCTGTTTGGCGAGTGTGCCGATATCGCTAATGCTTCAAAGCACCTCGTAGTAAAGCCAGTTTCGGTCGGTGGTGGCAATCAGCAATTGTCAGCGCTAGGCCCAAATGGTGTGATCAAAGGGCTTGAGAAAGAACGGAAAGCTTGCATCGTGAATACGTATTCCCGTTCGCAATGAATCTGGCGTGATCGCCTGGGTATTCCATAGAACATCACGTCAGTCATGTTGCTGTCAGTGTCAACAGTCAGACTTTTATGGCGTGATTTTGTAGCAGGCGGGCAGTGAGTTCGAGTTTGTCATTACGCTCGCTTGCTCGCTCAGGAAAAGTAATGAGCCCATTCTCATCGACCCGCTCCTGGCCGAAAGCATCATCAATAGCTTGAGCCATGGCACTACGACCAGCCGTCGTATGCGGATCGATTGGACTCTCCTGGAGGCGAAGCCGGTTGTCACTGACAGCCAACTGCAGCTCATCCAGCTCGCTGGCAAGGGTCGCAATCCTGCTATCCATCCGTTGGGCCAGTTCATAGAGGCGGCTCTCTATGCCGATCGCCATCGCTCGGTTGTCAAGATATTGCCCCTTGCTTTGGTCAAATCTGCTCATGGCACGTGCAGCTAATTCCAATGCATAGGCCTTGGTGGCCATCGCATTGACGCTGCCCTCCCAGCCCACCTCGGTGCCAACACCCAGGGTCACACCGAGGGTCGTATGTAGTTTGACGCCTGCCGAGCCTATAGCTGCTGTTGCACCTGCTGTGGCACCAACGCCCAGATTAGCGGCAGCGCGAACCTTGGCCGATAGGCTGTATGCATTGGCGTATTGGCTCTTGAACAAGTTGAGCTGAGCGCTCCCTTCTGCTTTCAGGCCGGCGAAAGCCGAGGCGTTAGCTGTCACGCGGGCCATCGGTCCCGCTGGGGTCATCATCAGTGCGGCTTCTGCCCCCAGTTTGGCGTTGACGCCAACCTCGGCAGCGCCTTCGAGTTTGGCATTAAGCAGGTTGCCGACAGTCCAACTGCCCTCGACTGACAGCCCAAGCTTGCTGACCAGCTCGGCGCTGGCACCGATGCGCAGCAGGCTCACATCGTGAGGGCCAGGCTTATAGCGCTCACCCTCAGTTTCGTTGAGGATCCGGGGGGCGGAGTTGAACGCTAGTGACCCTTCGACTTTACCGATCATCGCTTCGGCCTTGGCTCCGGCCATGTTCTCCTGGACCAGGGTCGCTTTTGTGGAAAACTCGCCAATAGGGCTCTGGCTGCGAGCTTCCCATTTACCGATCTCGATTTTGGCAAATGCTTCAACCAACACGCTGGCGTTGATTAGCCCTATATCGATGAACTCCTTCTGACTGACAGGCTGTCCGGGCTTGATCTCGTGACTGGCAACATCAAGAGGACGCTTGAGCTCAGCTCGTACACCGAGCTCATAGCTCATCTTTTGCTTGCTTTCTCCTTGCCAGAGTAATTTTTTCTCTTCAGCCAAGGCCTGATAGGGGGCGTCCAGTCCATCCACCAGCGCTGTCAGTAATTCGGTCCTTAGTAGCCCAATCTCACCCTGCTGCTTCACCTTCTGGGCCAGACTCAGAGCTAGCACTTCCTTGAGGTGGCCCATCTCCAGGAGGTGGCTGTGGGCTATCAGAATGTCACGACCGTTCTCTTCGGCTGTGGCTTGTGGCTGCAGCGCCCCAAGAGTTGGTAATTGCAGGCGCAGTGCGCCACAGAATGCCTTCCACTCATGACTACCGGCGACTTCCTCTTGGGTGGGAGCACGCTCTAGACGGCAGGCTGTCATCGTTTCACTTACGCCGAACATCAGGTCGAGTCCACTCTGCAGTTCTCGTTTGAACAGATCATGAGCCCCCTGTTGCCGTAAGTGAGTGAGTTCCCCTATCCATTGACGAATATGATGATTACTCTCAATGGGTTGATTAATTCGCCCCTGCTCATTACAGACCCATGCCCGTTGAAAGGATGGGGCCTGCCCTCCTTGGCTGAACGCTTGACGTCGAGAGGCGATGTCATTCACCAGTCGTTGAAGTACCGGATCCTGCTGACGGGATCGGTTCCTTCCTGACTTGAGCCAAAACTGCAACGCGTTATCGATTTTCGCCAATGCGGGCAGCGAAGGTGTTTTCTGGGCCTGATAATTACGTACTGCCTGAATGACAGCCTTCAGTTCTTTACTCTGGCGGTGAGTTATGTCGCGGCGGATCCCTCGTTCAAACTCACGATTTCCGGTATCAAGAAGGCGCAGTCTGTTGTTACCCAGAGTGATGACCGTCGGCTGTTGCGGCCTGGATTGAGACGGGGGGAGCTGGCTGATGTTGGGACTGTGGGGTGCTGCCTTCATGTAATCACCCAGTTGGCAATGGGGAGAAAGACCTTCAACTTACGCCTTTACCCAGAAGCAATTTGTCAGAGATAGCCTCTCTTTTTTAGGATTCAGACCAACCCGAATGAGAGGAGAGCGGGTCCCTCTTGTTCAGCGGTAGGCCATGCATTAGCGCCCATGTGCTAAAAAAATACGACGACAGCTAGTAAGCAACAGCCTGGCGGCCAAATAGAGTGTCGTTCTCCTTTGAGCAAGGCTTGGCTATGTATCACTCGCTCGTCACCGCACTCTTTACTCACCTTGGACTACCCACTCCGGATGCCGGGCAAACCATAACAACGTTTGCTGTCAACGATGAGCTGGTATTGACGTTGGCGGAAGACGACGATCATTTGGCCATCTATCTGCTGCTACCGGGCCATGTGATGCCTAATGTCCCCTTGCTGACAAAGTTCTGCAGCGACACTGTGTTTCTGTTGGATCGGACACCTCAGGGTGAGACTCTGCTTTGGAGCCGGGAGTGGCTAGATCATTTGACGGTCGACAGTTTGTTGCTGCTCTTGGAGCGTGCTATTGAACTGGGTACTGAACTACTCGCCCATAAGCTCGACAGTCAACAATCGCTGGAACAGAGTTCGGGAATAAGGGGGTAGCGGGCGGGGGCAATCCAGCGGGGTCCGTTTTTCTCGGCAATAGAAACGGCAAGCTTCCGTAAGGTTTCGGGGGAATCGTCTACCACTTCTTTCGTGATCTCTATCGATTTATGGCGGCCAAACCCTCTGCCCTGGGCGGAAGCTAGGCGATGAAGAACGACGTACGCGATGGTCACAATTTCCATGTCTAGCTTCCTGATGGCATGAAGCTACGACTGTATCTGATGGAGGTAAGATACCCAGTTTGGGCGGCGAGCGAGTCGTTTCGGTGCACTCTGGATTGGAGCGACAGTTACTGACGACAAGATGTGCTTGGGTAGGCTGGAAGTGGGCGCGCGGTGGTACGAAAGAGGTACGCGGAAAAAACAGATTCCCTGATGGCCTTTATTTGTAAGGCCTTCAGATTTAGAGGGTCCAATCCATCATTGATGCGATGCACAGCACTTGAAAACAAGTGCACAGGGCTCTTGGCAATTGGCAATTGGCAATTGGCGCAAGTTTTGGGTTCGATCACTGCGCGCACTGACCTTTTTAAACATAGAAAAACACGCATGTTTAGATTGCTCATATCGGTGTAGTCGCTGACCTACAACTCCTTGCGCCACCCCCTACATCTAAGACAGAATCCGCCGGCTTGTGCCTCTAGCTCGCGGGTTCTATCGTTCCTGGGTCACTGAAAAACAGTGATCGGGTTTGGTAGCCCGTCTCCGTCAGAAGCACAAGACTACTGTCTTGCGAGGGCGTTTCTCGTCTTCGTTTTATGGTGGTCATGCGCGGGGCGTCTTCGGATGCGCCGGGGTTCCTGACGACCGGTCTACCAACCTGCGTATGGCCTCCACCCTTCGTTTGGTAGCGAGAGTGATGGCTCTTTTTCGTTAATCCGTCAGGAGTTACACCATGTTCAAACCAACACCCAACCCACCAGAAACCGACCCCGCATCCCCCTACGAATCCCCCCATTCCAAAAAACTCAACGAAGCCGCCGAGCGCGCGCTCGATCACTATCTCCTTCCCGCTAGCCAGATCATGGCCAGCACCAACGAGCCCGAACGCATGTACCTCGCCAACCCGAAGTACGACTCCGAATCCCTGCTGGCCAACGCCAGCGAAACCCTGAGTTCGGCTTCCGAGATGCTCAACAACTTTGCCGCGATGCTCGATCCTTCGCACCGCAAAACCGCGCTAGGCATTGCGCAGGTGGTGATGTTGGGCGAGTTGGCGGTGAATCAGGCGTTGGATAAGGTCGAAATCACGCCGTAAAACCCGCGTCCCTCTGTGGCGTGCGGCACGCCGTTGCCGCAGAGGGCCAGGCGTTTGGATCAGCATTTTCAGCTGCGTTTTGCGCCAGTAGCGATGTGCCGCAGGTGGTGATGGCAATGCGTCATCACGCCGCTCTAAAAGTTCAACGATTGTACAAAAATAAAAAGTTGTACAAGTTTTCGCAAAATTTATAGCATCCCTCCAGACACCTTTGCTGAATCGATAAATCGTGCGTGCAGATGCTCTGTTTGCGACGTGATGGTTTGTCTGCCGATGCTCGCGTCGGGTTTTTCTTCGACGCATCAGCAGCATCGCATTTTGCATTTCCGGGACAGCTAGAGCGTCCCGTAACACGCCTTGGATGACGACCCCCGAATGTCTGGACGGTGACTGCGGTTGCCGAAGATCTATTTTTTGTGCCTGGCGTTTCGCGTCAGGGCGTTTGAGGCTGAATATGGCAGTTGCATCGAATTTTCTGGGTGACATCAAGGTTTCCCGCAAGCTGGGCACCGGTTTCGGCATTCTTCTGCTGGCGGTTTTGGCGGTTGCTTTCATTGGCTATAGCAGCAACCGCGTGCTTGTTGATCGCTTGAGTACAACGCGTCTGATCGGCACGCTGAATGACGCTACGCAGGATATGCGTCTGTCCGAGAAACAGTACGAAGCCGCCGCTGACGCTGCGTTCGCTGATTCCTATAACGCTCAACTGAATGTGCTGCAGGGTCTGGTGAGCAAGGCGCTGGAAACGTTGACCCACGCTGAAAACCAGCAAGCCTTGAAGGCGTTGCAAGCCACGATTGTTGCCTATGATCAGAAGGTAAAGCGGCTGATCGCTGCCGATCAGTCGACCACCGATGCCCTGAAACCGTTGGGTGCGCTGTCGGACAAGTACGCGCAGACCTTTGCCGGCATGCTTGAAGGCACCACGACCAGTGCACTGGCGTCCGCCGATGGTGAGCGCGTTCGGGAGCTGCGCACGGTGGCCGATTTGCGCAATGGCATGACCCTGTTTCGCCTGATGTTGCGTCGTTATATTGCGGTGCCCAACGACGTGAACAAAAAAGTGCTGATGGACACCATCGACACGTTCCTGAGCGATATCACCAAAGCGCGTTCCAGCCTGCCGGCGACCCTGTCGAGTCAACTGGAAGAAGCGCACGCCGGGATGCGTCGTTATCGCGAAGTCTTGGTGGAAGTGGCCGGGCTGTTTGAGCAGAAGCAGAACATGCGCGAGCAGGTCGATCAGCAAAGCAAGGCGATGGACAGCATCATGAACGGCCTGATGGACACCCAGCAGCGCCTGGCGCGTGAAGATCAGCATTCAGCTTTTATCCAGATCGCGGTGTTGACCGTGCTGGCGTTGGTGATCGGGCTGTTTGCTTCGGTGGTGATCTCCCGGCAGATCACTTCGCCGCTGGCGCTGACGGTTGATCTGGCTCGGCGTATTGCCAAAGGCGATCTGACGGTACAAGCCAAATCAAACCGTAAAGATGAGTTGGGCGATCTGCAAAATGCGATGCAGGACATGGCGCAGAACCTGAACACGCTGGTGCAGGGCATCGGCAATGGCGTGACACATATTTCCACCGCTGCGGAAAAACTCTCGGCCATGAGCGAGCAGACCAGCGCGGGTGTACGTCAGCAAAAAAGCGAAGTGGATCAAGTCGCCACGGCGATGCATGAAATGGCGTCGACGGTGCAGGAAGTTGCGCGTAACACCACCGATGCCTCCGCTGCCGCGACCTTGGCCGATCAGCAGGCGCGCCACGGCAGTACGGTGGTGAAGCAGGCAACGGTGCAGATCAGCGAGCTCGCTGTGGCCATTGAGGAGTTGGGCGGTGCGATGAACGTGCTGTCGCAGGACAGTGAGCAGATCGGCAAAGTGATCGATGTGATCAAAGCCGTCGCGGAGCAGACCAATCTGCTCGCGTTGAACGCCGCTATCGAAGCGGCGCGGGCGGGGGAGCAGGGCCGTGGTTTTGCCGTGGTGGCAGATGAAGTGCGTTCGTTGGCCCAGCGCACGCAGGACTCGACCAAGGAAATCGAAGCGCTGATCATCACCCTGCAACAGGGCACGCAAGCGGCCTCGACGCTGATGGCTTCCAGCCGCGAGCGCACCCTCGATACGGTGGTGTTGGCGCAGAAGGCCGAGCTGGCGATTACCGAGATCAATCAGTCCATCGGCACGATCCAGGAAATGAGCTTGCAGATCTCGGCCGCGGCCGAGCAGCAAAGTGCGGTGGCCGACGAAATCAATCGCAGCATCGTCAGCGTGCGTGATGTGGCCGACCAGTCGGCGGTTGCCAGCGAAGAGAGTGCGGCAGCGACGATTGAGTTGGCGTCACTGGGGCAGGACTTGCAGCGAATGACCGCGCATTTCCGTACCTGATTTTGTGAACCATGAGCCCACGGCGCCTTCAAAATATTCAGGCGCCATTGGGCTAGAGTTATGGCGGGTCAGCAAATAAGCCGAACCGCTGTTTATCTATCACCATGGACGGTTACTACCCGTTATCAGGGGGTCTAATGACCGACGTTCCAAAATCATCCGCCTCGCCCGGAGGCTGCCAGGGTTGTAAAAACAAAGGCGCGCCGGATCTGGATTTCGCCTTCGCGTTCCAGCCCATTGTGGATCTGCGCGATCAGACGACTTTTGCCCATGAAGCCTTGGTTCGCGGCGCGAATGGTGAGACCGCCCTGTCAGTCCTGGAGCAGGTGGACGATCAAAACCGTTATCGATTCGATCAACTGTGTCGTGTGCGGGCGATTTCCACCGCTGCTCAGTTGGGTATGACCGAGTACCTGTCTATCAACTTTTTGCCGAATGCCGTTTACCGCCCGGAATTGTGCATTCGCAGCACGCTTGAAGCGGCGCGCGCTCATGGGTTCCCGCTGGATCGCTTGATCTTCGAGGCTGTTGAGGGCGAGCACGTTGAGAAGAACAGCCATCTGACGAACATCTTGCGTGAGTACCGCGAGTTTGGTTTCAAGACGGCGATCGATGACTTTGGCGCAGGCTATTCCGGTCTTAATCTGTTGGCGGATTTTCAGCCGGATCTGATCAAGCTGGATATGGCGTTGGTCCGGGATGTTCACCTTGACCGTGTACGCCAGACCATCGTGCGTAACGTCGTGAATATGTGTAGAGAGTTGGGTGTGGAGGTGATCGCCGAGGGCATAGAGGATGCCCAGGAAAGAGACTTTCTCGCCGATTGCGGCATTTATCTGATGCAGGGTTACTGGTTCGCCAAGCCTGCTTTCAAATCACTGGCGCAGATTCCCGCGGGTGCGTGGCTGAAGTGATGATCTCTTTCAGCTCGCACTGAGCCGCTCGATAACGGGGGCCAGCGCCTGGCGTTTGTTCTGCCATTCAGCTTTGGTGATGCCCAACAGAACGACGTCAATCCGAACGCCATCCTTCACTACGTTCTGCCGCCTCACCCCTTCAATCTCAAACCCGAACTTCTGGTGCATCTTCACCACCGCCGAGTTCATCGCCAGCACTTCGCAGTTCAACTTTTCCAACCCCGCCACATCAAATGCGTAATCGAGCATCCAGAACTCGACTACGCTGCCCAAGCCTTTGCCCTGCAAGCCAACGTCCAGATAAAACGCCCAATCAGCCGTTTTGTGCAGATCGTTAATCGCATTCAACGACACAACCCCAACTGCCTGCTCATCCTTCACCACCACAAACACTTGCTGGCGTGGATTGCCCTGCAAAGAAGCCAGCCAGTTCGCATGTTCCTGTTCGCTGATTTCATGGGAGGTGTACATGAATTTGCGCACCTCCTCCTGATTACGAAGGGAGCGGACATGGGCCTGGAGAGCGGGGCTGGCGTCGGTCAGGGGGAGCAATTGCATGGTGATGTCCTTGTCTGGCGGGGAGGTGATTGTGAACCGACGCTGTCGATAAAAAAGGCTCAAGTTAGCGCATGAATGATTACTGCGCAGGTGGCACGGCAATCCATTCGCCAAGCACTTTCTGATATCTACCGGTGACCTTATTCAAATGCAGCCATTGATCAACGTACAGTTTCCAGCTGATGTCATCACGCGGCAGCAGGTAGGCCTTTTCCCCGTACTGCATGAACTGTTGCGGATTGACCGCGCACAACCCCGGTTTCAATTTTTGCTGATACAGCGCTTCCGAGGTGTCGGTGATCATCACGTCGGCCTTGTTGTCGAGCAGTTGCTGGAAGATCGTCACGTTATCGTGCAGGGCCAGTTGTGCCTTTGGCAGGAAGGCGTGGACGAAGGCTTCGTTGGTGCCGCCGGCGGGTTCCACCAGACGCACGTTGGGCTGGTTGATCTGTTCGATAGTTTGATACTTGGATTGATCGGCGCAACGCACCAGCGGGATCTTGCCATCGACGTCGAGGGTGTTGCTGAAGTAAGCCTTTTTCTGCCGCTCCAGCGTCACCGAAATGCCGCCCATGCCGATGTCACACTTGCCGGCCTGCATGTCCGGCATCAGGGTTTTCCAGGTGGTTGGCACCCACTCGACCTTGACCCCGAGGCTGTCGGCCAGCGAGCGGGCCATGCTGATGTCGATGCCTTCGAAGTCGCCGTCGTCGCGTTTGAAGGTGTAGGGCTTGTAGTCGCCAGTGGTGCAGACGCGCAGTTGGCCTTGTTGCTGGATGGTGTCCAGGTGTGACGGTTGTTCCGCTGCCTGCGCGCTCAAGGTCAGGGGCAGGGCCAGAAAGGTACCGAGCAAGATTCTGATTTTTTTCATGTCTGTCGGGCTTCAAAGAGATCGGAGCGAGAAGTTAACCACGTTCTCGGCGCTGATCCCTATCGTCGAAGTGCACTTATAGGCCCAATCCTTCCTGCACCACCTGCAAAAGATTGTTCTCCGTCAACGCAATCGCATCCAGCTCCTGCCCGGTTTCCACGGTTTGCAGCCACCAGTGGCTTTCGTGGTGTTCATCGACGGTGCGCAACAGATAAGTGTTTCTGTCCGGCAGGGTGATTTGCACGCGCCCCGCACCGTCTTCGGTAAAGCGTGCAATGGGATCAAATGTCAGGCTTTGGTCATTCGCCTCGATCACCAGTTGGTCGATGGCGTAATCGTGGGATTCGCCATCCGGTGACGTTTCGCAAATATGCGTAGGATTGCGCCGAATCTTCAGGCCGACTTCGGTCACCGGTTGCAGCCACGCCTCGATGCGGTGGTACAGGTCGTAGACCTGCGCCGGCCAGCAATCGATCTCCAGTTCCGCGCAGGTGATGTCGGCCGCGTGGTTGTGCCGGGTTTGCTTGAGCTTCGCGGCGAATTCGTCTGCTTTACTCATTTCGGATCCCTGTGTTTGATGTCTGCTTATTAATCGTAGACCTTTCAACGGGGTACGGCCTTGCCTTGCGTCATGTGCTTGCAACACTGGCGTGTCCAAATCAGCCCTGACCAAGTCTGGTCAGGAACGAAAACCACGGACGCAGGCGTCCCAAGGAGCGGGTACATGAAAAAGCTGTTTACAATTTTGGCGGTGATTGCGCTGACGGCCGGTAGCATCGGCCTGAGTTCGGCGCGCCAGTCCCAGTCCGGCAAAGTGCAGGCGGAATCGGTGGCGGGGGTGTTCGATTACTACCTGCTGTCGTTGTCCTGGTCGCCGACGTTTTGCCTGACGCACAAGGACGACGTGCAGTGTTCCGGCAAGGGATACGGCTTTGTCCTGCACGGTTTGTGGCCGCAATACGCCAAGGGTGGCTGGCCGGCATCCTGCCCGCCACTGACCACGCTGTCGGCAGCAGAAAGCAGCAAAGGCATGACCCTGTTTCCAACGAAAAAACTGCTCGACCACGAATGGTCCAAGCACGGTACGTGCAGCGGCCTCGGTGCGATGGGGTATCTGGATGCAGCGGATAAAGCCGTTGGCGCGGTGAAAATTCCGCAGGAGCTGCAACCGTTCAGTACGTCGTATTACTTCGAGGCGCAGGAAATTTCCGATCTGTTCCGTAAGGCCAATCCGGGCATTCCGGCGGATGGCATCGCGGTGATTTGCAGCGGCCCTGAGCTGTCGGAGGTGCGAGTGTGCATGGGGAAAGACTTGCAGCCTGGCGCATGTGGCAAGGGTGTGAAAACTCAGTGCCGGGCAGGGGATATCCGGGTTCCGCCGTCGCGGTGATGTGTTCGGCAATTGTTCAAAGAGAGGCGCCTGAATGGGCGCCTTTTTTTTCTTGAAGATTTGAAGCACCTGACAAATTCACGCATGCTAGCTCCCCCAAAAGGATGACCACGCAACACTGCAAGGAGCTGATCATGAGCGGAAAACCCGCCGCCCGCGTCACCGATCCCACCGCCTGCCCACTTCCGGGACATGGCACCAATCCGATCGCCAATGGCTCGCCGAATGTGAATTTCGACGGTCTGGCGGCTGCGCGAATGACTGATAAATCAGCGTGCGGCAGCCCGATTACCGGCGGTGTTGCCTCGACCGTGTTGATCAACGGCTTGAACGCCGCGACCCTCGACAGCACCGGTGGCCACGGTAATGTGGTTATCGGTGGTTCCGGCACGGTCATCATTGGAGACACCGTGGTCGTTGCTCCTTTTAGTGGCTTGCTGCCGATGCCGGTGCATTTCACTGACAAGCTGCAACTGGTCAACGACGTGACCGGTGAGCCGATGTCAAATCATCCTTATGCTATACAGCGCGCGGACGGCCGTATGGAGCATGGTGTGTCTGACGCCAGCGGGTTCACTCACACCGTCAGCTCGCACCTTCCTGAAACCATCAAGCTGTTTCTGGAGGAGTGAGGTGTGGCTGGTGAAACGGTGACGTGCGAGAAGGGCAATAACTATAAACTGCACAAGGAGCATGCGCTGACGGATAAGAAAGATGTCAGTGTGAAGGCTGTGCCGGTGGAGAGTACGAAGGCAATAGTTGTCTTCATTGGGGGCGCTGGAGATAAGGAGCGGTATTATTTTTCAGGTCCTTATGAAAATATTCTGGAGGCACGAAAGGACTTCGATGAGCGCACACGAACATTAAAAAATGAGGGTAAATATAAATCGGAGTGGTTAGGCTATAACGAAGTTAGAGGGAAACAGGATATTCAGAGGCATGTTCTCAGTCTGATTCCGTACAAGAGTTGCCCTGTTTATATCGTTGGACATAGCCTCGGCGGATGGAACGGGGCGCATCTGACAAAGAGCATGTCGGCATGGGGTTATCGGGTTCAAATACTGATTACACTTGACCCCGTCGGTGAGGGAGCTTTTGTCTGGCTTGGCTCGGATATTTATTTCGACCGCCCTGAGCCGGTCGCTGCCGACTGGATCAATATCAAGGCGATGCCCTCCAAAAGGGATCCATCAGACGGGGTCGCTGATTTTGGAGAAAAGTGGCTAATCCCTTGCGGGCCTTCCGTAAACGCGAATGTAGACACCAATCATGCCAACGCATTAGGACTTTTCACTGCTCGTATCGCAGGAAGCAAGTCAGCAAGCGACCTGCTGCTTGACGCGATCATGAAGGAATTTTCGTAATGTATAAGTTCCTTCTTTGTCTTCTTTTCGTCTATTGTTCAGGATGTGCAAAAGACCATGTAAAGCCGGCAGCAAACTTGAACTTCGTGTCTGTTGAAAGAGAAAAGTCTCTTTTATATGTAATCCGATATCAATCGGATGTCGATGTACTCAATCTTTTTGATCGCGGGGAAAGAGAAGGCATGGCTTCAGGCATGCTCAAGTGTGCCTTGGCAGATGACCAGGACTTCTCGGTCGGCAAAGCTATACGGTTTTCTGCAGTCGGCTTGATCAGGTCTGAAAAAGATCAAGGTAACAATACGAAATTTTCGTACCTTACCCATGCGTTTGTCGTTGAAACCTCTGATAACCGTAGTTCGGAAAGAGATTTGTCGGTCGCAGAAATGAACCAGCTCCTTTCCAACAAAAAACATATCCCCTGCAAAGTCGTCATCACTGCTTACGGCTACAAACCCTACTACTCAAACACCATGATTATCCCCGTCGCTGATTTGCTTCGAGAAATCAACAAACCCCGGTAGTACAAAAGGGGGATTTCAAGTAAATCCCTCGCATCCACCCCGACTCCGTCGGTGCCAATGCCGGCAAATCCGTATACACCTCATGCTCTGGCAACACGCCGAAACCAGACAGCGAAAATAAATCTTCGAACGGCGATCATCCAAATCCACCGCGCGCCGATACAACGGGGCGGGAGCGGGGCGTTTGCCCCCGGCATCCCGGTGGGCTACGCTCACAAAATATAAGGGTTTCGGGCATCGAGCCCTTGTCGTACCTGCCCAGGACACGCTTTTGCCTATCCCAATTCACGATCCGCAACAGGCTCCCGGCACGCTTAAACGCCTGCCTCTGCGTAAAGCAGCGGCATTGTTTATCGTTGCGGTGAGCCTGTGTCTGTTCGGTTTGCTGTACCTGCAACTGGAACAGTCGCGGCGTCAGGATCTGGCGGTGGCGCAGATGGCGTCGAGCAACCTGACCCGGGCGATGGCGCAACAGGCAGAGGACACATTTCTCGCGGCGGATCTGGTGATGACCAGCCTGGTCGACTGGATTCAGGACGACGGTTACGGGGCGGCGCAGAGGCCGCGTCTGCAAAGAACTTTTGCCCGCCGGGTGCAGCAACTTGGCCAGTTGCACGGCATGTTCCTGTTCGATAAGCAGGGGCAGTGGGTGATTACCTCATTCCCGGATCAGCCCCTTGGCATCAGCGTGGCTGATCGCGAGTACTTCAAGTTCCATCAGCAGAACGTCTCGAGCGTGGCGCACATCGGCCCGGCGATTCGCAATCGCGAGGACGGTGAATGGATCATCCCGATCTCCAAGCGCGTCAATGACCGCGCCGGCAATTTTCAGGGTGTCTTGCTGGCCGGGATCAAGATGGCGTACTTCGACCAGTTCTTCGAAAGCTTCAGCCTCGACGACAATGGGATCATGTTTCTCGGGCTGACCGACGGCACTTTGCTTGCCCACCGACCTTTCGATCAATCGCTGATTGGTACGTCACTGGCCCAAGGCGAGATCTATCGGAAATTGCTGCCGAGTGCGGCGGCTGGCACGGCGATGATCAATTCGGTGGTCGACGGCGTCACCCGTTTGTACGGTTACCGGCAGTTGGTGTCATATCCGCTGGCGGTGTCTGCCGGGACCTCGCGGGACACGATTCTCAAGGGGTGGTACGAGCGGGCATTTCAGTCCAGCGTGATTGTGGCGCTGGTGATTCTGGGCGTCGGATTGTTCGGCTGGGTGTTCATTCATCAGGTGCGTGACGGCGAGCGCATCGAAAAGAATCTGCGCAAGGCACAACGGGCGCTGGAGCAGATCGCCACCCACGACAGCCTCACCGGACTGGCCAACCGGCGCTTGTTCGAGCGCTCGCTGGAGATCGAGTTTTCCCGGGGGGCGCGCCAGGTCAGCCCGGTCAGCCTGATCATGCTCGATATCGATTTCTTCAAGCGTTACAACGATGCCTATGGACATGTCGCCGGCGATCATTGCCTGACCCAGGTTGCCCAGGTGCTGAGGAGCTGCTGCCAGCGCAAGTCGGATCTGGCCGTGCGATACGGCGGTGAAGAGTTCGCGGTGCTGTTACCCGATACTGATATCAACGGCGCGCTGGCGATTGCCGGGCAGATCCGCCGCAGTGTGATCGACAAACACATTACCCACAGTGGTTCACCTACCGGTTACCTCACCGTCAGCCTGGGTTGCTACTCATTTATTCCCACAGGCAATGATGATCCGGAAGTGTTTATCCAGCGCGCCGACGCGGCGTTGTATCAGGCGAAAAATGCCGGGCGCAATCGGGCAGCGGTGTTGTCGCTGGAGGACGCTGTAGCGGAGCTCATGCGTTCCGACCGATAACCACCCATCCTTGTGGGAGGGGGCTTGCTCCCGAATGCGGTAGATCAGTCAAATCATCGTTGCCTGACCCACCGCATTCGGGAGCAAGCCCCCTCCCACAGGATTTCGCATTAATGCCGGGGAGGGCAATGCGTTTATCCGGGATGGCTCTTGTTCGTTCAGCCGCCCGTGCCACCGCCGGCACCGCCAGTACCGCCGCCGGCTGACCCGGTGCCACCACCCGCGCCCGAGCCCGAACCGCTGGCGCCGCCATTGGTGCCGGTGCCCGAACCTGCGCCGTCGGAGCTGTTACCCCCAGAAGGCGCGCCCGGCGTGTTGTCCGGTGGCATGGTCGAACCGCTGGTGGCACCGGATTTGGTGCCGGTGGCGTCCGCGCCGTCGTTGGCCGCGAAGCTGGAAGCCGATGCGGTAGCGAGCAGGCCGGCGAGGAATAACGAGGTGAGTTTGCGCGTCATCATGGTACGTCTCCAAAAAGGGGATTTACCTGATATTGGTCTGACGCCGTTCTCGCTTGGTGCCGGCAGGGTGACGAGCGGTCAGGTGAGTGGCCTCCTGTTCTTCGGCAATATTGGCTATTTGCCGAAGCATGCGCCGGGACTAACGTGGTCACACATTCACTCGCCCCGGTAACCAACATGAAACCACGTATCGATTTCTACACCGCTTCCCCAGACGCCCTGAAAGCGATGATGGCCCTGGAAACCGCCGTCTCCAAACTGCCGCTGGAAAAGACCCTGATCGAGTTGGTCAAGCTGCGCGCCTCGCAGATCAACGGCTGCGCCTTTTGCATCGACATGCACACCGCTGATGCGATCAAGGGCGGCGAAACTCCACGTCGCCTGTTCGCAGTGACCGCTTGGCGTGAAGCGCCGTTCTTCAGCGACCGCGAACGTGCGGCGCTGCTGTGGACCGAATCGCTGACCCAACTGAGCCTGACTCATGCCCCAGACGAAGATTACGAAGTCGTCGCCGCGCAGTTCTCGCCCAAGGAAATGGTCGATCTGAGCGTTGCGATCAGCACCATCAACAGCTGGAACCGTCTGGCGGTGGGCTTCCGTAAAATCCCGCAGGCCTGATCACCACCCCCTGTAGCAGCCTTCGGCAGCTCCTACTGGGATAACGTTTTAATGGGCATCGGCACTTGGCGCGGCCGGTGGTTGCACCTTACGCATCAGGGTCACCATCGCCGGTCGTCAGCTACCTATTGGAGCCAATGGCCGGGCGTGGTGCCGGTCATGGCTTTGAAGAACGCAATGAACGCGCTGTCGCTGGCAAAGCCCAGTTCGAAGGCGCAAAAACTGAGGCTGCGCCCAGTGGCGAGCAATTCCATGGCGCGCATCAGGCGCCACTGCTGGCGCCATTGCTGATAGCTCATACCGGTTTCACGCTGGAAGATCCGGCCGATGGTGCGGGCGCTGGCGCCGATCTGTTGTTCCAGTACTTGCAGTTCCGGCGGCAGTCGCTCAGGTGTCGCCATCAAGGGGGCGAGGCGCTTGTCCCATGGCAGCGACAAGAGCATCGGTTGCTGCGCCGCCTCCGCCATTTCGCACAGGCACAGGCCCAATAGATGTCCGAATCTGCCCTGCTGCCAATTGCTGTCAAAGTCGGCCAATGCCATCGGTTCCAGCACGGCGCGCAGCAGTGGGCTGACTTCAATCACGCAGACCTGTTGCGGCAGCGTGCTGCACAGTTCGGCGGTCAGATAAATCGAGCGGTAATCCACGCTGTGTTGCATCACTGCGCGATGTACAACGCCGGGCGGAATCCACGCTGCCCGCGACGGCGGCAGCAGGCACAACTGTTGCGCCAGGGTGATGCGGGTGCAGCCTTTGCGCGTGTACAGCAATTGTCCACGCTGATGGCGATGCAGGCCTGAGTCGTGATCACCCAAGGTTGAGGCGATGCCGATCACTGGCGCCGGATAGCTGTCAGGGTCAAACATTGAGTGGGCATCGAGCCAGGCCATGGGTTGTCCGATTTCAATGATAAATTGGCGCGATCTGGATAATACGCCAGTCGCTGCTTCTTAAACTCCTCGGCAGTTTTTGGTTTGGGGAGTAAACGCAAAATGAACAACAGACCTCTATTGATACTGGCGATTGCGCTGCTGATGTTTGCGCAGATCGCCCAGACCTTGTACAGCCCGGCGCTCGGCGATATAGGCCGGGCATTCGACGTCGGCCCGCAGGCGGCGCAAACCATGTCGGTATATTTCCTGGCATTTGCTTTCGGCGTGGTGACGTGGGGCCGGGTGTGTGACCGGATCGGTCGGCGTCCTGCGATGCTCAGCGGTCTGGCGATCTACGCAATGGCCTGCGTGATTGGCTTGAGTGCCCGCAGCTTTCAGCACCTGCTAATGGCTCAGGCCTTGGGTGCTTTCGGCGCCGCGGTGGGTTCAGTGGTAACCCAAACGCTGTTGCGCGATCGCTTTCAGGGTACGGAACTGGCGCAGGTGTTTTCGCTGGTGGGCATGGCACTGGCGGCGAGCCCCGCGTTTGGACTGTTCAGTGGCGCGGCGCTGACTCAGGGGTTTGGTTACCGCGGTGTGCTCGGCGCCTTGCTGCTGATTGGTTTGGCGCTGTGGCTGTGGAGCTGGCGTGCCTTGCCGGAAACCCGTGTGCAACAGCCTACTACCGTGAGTTTGTTCGAAACCCTGGGGCGCATGATGCGCGATGTCGGCATCTGGCGCTCGGCACTGTGGATCGCGTCATTCAACATTGCGTTGTTCAGCTATTACAGCCTTGGCCCGTTCATGTTTAAAAGGCTCGGCTTGAGCGAGTCAGCTTTCGGTTACAGCGGGGTAATCCTCGCGCTGGGCTCAGGGTTTGGCGCATGGCTGAACAAGCGTTTGTTGCGCCGTGGCTGCAGTGCGCTGCAACTGATTCGCCTCGCTGCAGCGCTCGGTTTGCTCGGTGGCCTCGGCGTGTGGCTGCTACACAACAGCGGCGCGTTCGTATGGCCAATGTTGCTTGTGGTGCTGGCCTTCGGCTTGGCGATACCGAATATTCTCGGCTCGGCACTGGTTGATTATGCAGATCGTCTGGGCACTGCCGGCGCGCTGTTGGGGCTGCTTTATTACCTGCTGATCGGTGCAGGGCTGATGCTCGCAGGCGCATCTCAGGCCCTCGGGGAAACCCTGATAGCGTGCAGTGGCGTGGCGTTGCTGCTGACAATCAGGGTAAACAAATCAATTGTTTAAGAAGTGTAAGCGCTGTAGGAAGCGTCTTGCTTTTGTGTAGGAGGGCTCCGACTATCACGAACATTGATGAAGTGGCATTACGCCATTTTGTGATTGCAAGGATGTTGCGTGCCGTATCCGTTTCGCGTTGTTTTCCGTCGTCGTGTCACGCGTTGCCCGCTGTTGTCGGCCTTTGTGTTGAGTGTGTGTGCCTCCTCGCTTGAAGCTGCCGAACCTGTCGCGCCGGGCCAGGAAGTGCTGCGCCAGCAGCAACAGCAACAGCGCGATCTGCAACAACTGCAACTGGAACAAAGAAAGCGTCAACTGGAGCGCGGCGCGTTCGGCTCCGCGCCGGTCACCCCGGCGGTTCCCCAGACGGTCACGCCCGACGAGCGCTGCTGGCCGTTGAGCGGTACGCGCATCGGCGGCGTCACGCTGATCGACAGCAACAAACTCAACGCACGGATAAAACCGTTGCTGGCGCCGTGCATGGGCGTGGGCCAGATCAATCACCTGCTGGCGACCATCACCGCGATCTACGTCGAGAAGGGCTACATCGCCAGCCGCCCGTACCTGAGCAGCGCGCCAGCGGCGGGGCAGTCGCTGGATATCATGGTCGATGAAGGCTACATCGAGTCCATCGAACTGGCTGATCAAAGTCTGCCGGTCTCGCTCGGCGGCGCTTTTCCGGGAATGCTCGGCGGGCCGTTGAACCTGCGTGATCTGGAGCAAGGCCTGGACCAGTTGAATCGCCTGCGCTCGGTCGATCTTACCGCCGACATCGCCCCCGGCAGCCAGCCCGGCGCCACGCGGATCATCCTGCGCTCGCGCACCTCCGGGCAATCGCGCTGGGCCTTGGGCCTGGGCATGGACAACCTCGGCAGCGCCAGCACCGGGCGCGATCGCGACACGCTCAGCCTGAGCCTGGACAGCCCGCTGGAACTCAACGACCTGTTGAGCCTCAGCGCCAGCGACACGTTGAATCAGGGTGATCGCTACAGCCGTAATGCCAGCCTGTACTACGCGATTCCCTACGGCTACTGGACCTACAGCGTGTTCGCCAGCCACGCCGAATATCGCGCGCCATTTAAATTGCCCAGCACCACTTTTCACAGCACCGGCATCACCGATCAAGTGAGCCTGCGCGCCGACCGCGTGTTGTGGCGCGACCAGAGCCGTCAGCTCAGCGCCAACCTGCAACTGGCGCACAAGGACGTCGACAGCTATCTGGAAAACGTCCGGCTGGGGATTCAGAGCCCGACGCTGACGGTGGCCGAAGCCGGGCTCAATCTGTTCTGGCTTGACCGCGCGGTATGGAACCTGGACGTCAATTACGCCCAAGGCCTGCGCTGGTTCGGCGCTGATGACGATTCGCAGCACCCAATCAAAAACCTGCCCAAGGCGCAGTTCCACAAGTACCGCGCCGGCCTCAGTCAATGGCGCAACGGTCAGCTCGGCGCACAAGCCTGGCAGTGGCAGAGCCAGCTCAATTTGCAGTACAGCCCCGATCCGCTGCCGGCCATCGAACAACTGCTTGGCACCGACGATTCGGCGGTGCGCGGTTACCGCATCAGCAGCGCATCCGGCGCCAGTGGTGCGATCTGGCGCAATACGTTGCGCCTGCCGCTGCGCAGTGAATGGCCGGTGCAGATTACCCCGCGTGTCGGCCTCGACCATGGCTGGATCAAGGCTGATCACGGCGCTCAGGGCAAACGCCTCAGCGGCGCCAGTCTCGGGTTGAATCTGGGCTGGAAGAACCTGCAAGTAGACGTCGATTACCAACGCGCCCTCAACATCCCCAACGGTCTGCAGCACGAACCGCAAACCTGGCTGATGCGGGTCGGCTTGCAAATATGAACACCGCAGTAAACCAACAGCCGTCGGATCTGAGCGCGACAGCCATGGCCAAGACTAAATCGCGCAACGTGATGCCGTACCCACTTGGAGACGTTTTTATGCCAGCACCTACCTTTGCATTTCATCTCTCCCCTCGGGGCAAATTGCGTTGGGCGATTGCCAGTCTGTTCTTCGCCGTGCACCTGCCGAGCGCCCTCGCCGGGGGTGTCGTCGTTGCTCCGGGCCCCGGCGGCACCGCGCAATTGCAGACCCAGGGCGGGGTGCCCATCGTCAACATCGTCGCGCCCAATGGCTCGGGCCTGTCGCACAACCAGTTTCTCGACTACAACGTCGACCGTCAGGGCCTGGTGCTGAACAATGCCTTGCAGGCCGGGCAATCGCAGCTCGCCGGGCAACTGGCGGCCAACCCGCAACTGCAAGGCCAGGCCGCGAGCGTGATCCTCAACGAGGTGATCAGCCGCAATCCGTCGGCGATCAACGGCGCGCAGGAAATCTTCGGTCGCGCCGCCGATTACGTGCTGGCCAACCCCAACGGCATTTCGGTCAATGGCGGCAGTTTCATCAACACGCCGAACGCCAATCTGCTGGTGGGTCGCCCGGAATTGATCGACGGCAAACTGCAAGCCCTGAACACCCGCGACGCCACTGGGCAGTTGCAGATCCACAACGGCGGCCTGCGTAACGGCGAGGGCTCGATTAACCTGATCGCCCCGCGCATCGACAGCCAGGGTGCGCTCACCGCCCGCGATCAACTGAACCTCACGGTCGGCCGTAATCAGGTGGATTACGCCAGCGGCCAGGTGAAAACCGTGGACCCGGCGGGCAACACCGGCGATCAACGCATCGACGCCAGTCTGTTCGGCGCGATGCAGGCCGGTCGCATCAATATTGTCAGCACTGCCGAAGGGGCCGGTGTGCGGGTTGGCGCGGTACAAGTCGCTGGTCGCGACGGCGTGCAGATTCGTTCGGCCGGTGACCTCAATGTCAGCGGCGAAGCCGTGGCCAACAGCCTCGACGTGACCCGCGCCGGTATCCGCAGCAGTCAGGGCGATGTCGGTTTGCACGCCGGTAAAGACCTGACGCTCGCGGCCACTGATGTCAGCGGTCGCGACGTTACGGTGGATGCCAAACGCAACCTGACGCTGAGCGCGGTCGAGAGCCGCAAGCTCCAGGAAAAACGCGAGAACTGGAACAACAGCACCATCGGCATTACTTGGGAAACCTACGACCGTACCCAGACCGACAGCGAAACGCGACAGCATGGCAGTCAGATTGTCGCCAGCCGCGACGCGAAATTGTCTTCCGGCAAAGACACCGAACTCAAAGCCGCCAAAGTCGAAGCAGCGAAGAATCTTGAGGTGAAAAGCGGCGGCGATCTGCGCCTCTCGGCCGCCACCGAAAGCCACATCCAGACCGATCAGGGCAACCATCGCAAGCACCTGTGGAAAGCCGACTGGAACAGCAGCAGCGAAGAGCAACGCAGCATCACCAGCCAATTGAAGGCCGGCAACATCGCCTTGCAAACCGCCGCGTTGTTGCGCTCCGAAGGCGCCGAGCTGAACAGTTCGGGCGACCTTCAGCTGGCCGGCAAACAGGTGGAAATCACGACCGCCACCCGCACCAATCGCAACAGTGACAACCGTTATTCCGGCGATCTGGTCGGCGGTGGTTTCTTCGGCAAGACCGGCGATGCCGACAAGGGCCAGACCCGGCATCAGGGCAGTAAAATCAATGCGGTCGGCAAACTGATCGTCAAGGCTGACGACGTGCGCATCAGCGGCAGCCAGGTGCGTGGCGGTACCGACGCCAGTGTGATCAGCGACAAGGGCTCGCTGGTTGTCGATGGCGTGCAAGACACCTCGCACAGCAACAATCACGACAAGGACAGCAAGTTTTTCGGCATCAGCAAGGACGAGTCGCGCCAGAACGCCAAGGACAGCACCACAGTGCGCAGCGAACTGGTGTCCGACAGCAACCTCAAGCTCAAGAGCGCCAAGGACATCGAAGTGGCCGGTTCCACGGTCAAGGCCGGCGGCGCGCTGACGGCGGACGCGGCGGGGGATGTGAACGTGCATTCCGCGCAGAACACCCACGACCGCAGCGAGAGCACGCAGACCCGTGGCTTCGATGCCTACGCCAAAGAGCAAACGCCGGAGCAATATCGCGCCGGGATTCATTACCAGGACAAGCAGCAGACCGTCACCCATAACGGCGTCACCCAACAAGGCTCCAGCCTCAGCGGCGGCAGCGTGCAGGTGCAGGCTGGCGGCGATCTGACGATCAAGGGCGGCGAGGTCCGATCCACTGCGGGCGATACCCGCCTGAGCGGCAAAAACGTGTCGTTGCTGGCCGAAGAAGACAGCCACAAAACCGCCACCGACAAGCGCAGCACCGGCGGCGGTTTCTACTACACCGGCGGCCTCGACCGCGCCGGCAGTGGCATCGATTTCGCTCACAACACTTCGCAGGACACCACGAGCAACACCACGGCGCAAACCAGCAGTGTGCAGAGCAGCGGCGGTTTGACGATCAATGCCGACAAGCTCGCCACCGAAGGGGCTCAAGTGAAGGTCGGTAATGGCTTGAACATCGCGGCCAACGAAGTCGACAACCGCGCGGCCCGCAACACCGAAAGCAGCACCCACAACGAAAGCAATTGGTCGGCGGACATTGGCGCCAATGTCGAGTACAAAGACATCGCCCGGCCAATCGTGGGTGCCGTCAAAGACGTGCTGAACGGCAAAGTTCCGGACAAGGAAGCGTTGAGCAATCTCGGTCAACCGAACGTCGGTATCGACGTGGCGATCGGTCACGGCAGCGCTGATAAAACCGACCACAGCAGCAACGCTGTAGTCAGCCGCTTTGACGGCGGCAGCGTCGATGTGAAAGCCACCGGCGCCGTGCATGACCAAGGCACCCAGTACAACGCCAGCGCCGGCAAGGTAAACATCAGCGCCGACAAACTGGTCGCCGATGCCGCGAGCAACACCCACAGCAGCACTGATAACGCGGTAGATGCCAAGGTCGACGTGCGCGTCTACACCAAAACCGGCGAAGACGTGAACGTCGCCGGCAGCGGTGCCGGTGGCAGCAGCCAATCCAGCAAAAACAGCTCCACGGCCGTGGTTGGCGGTTACGCCAGCAGCCAAGGCGTTAACATCAAAACCGCAGGCGACGCACAGTTTGAAGGCAGCCGTTTCGACGGCGGCCAGGGCGGCGTGAGCATCAAGACCGGCGGCGATCTGGCGCTGAATCAGGCCACCGACCGCCAGAGCAGCAGCGAATCCAGCCTGCGCGGCAATGGCTCGCTGACCGTCGGCACCTTGCCGGGCACCGATGGCACTAACGTCGACCTTGGTGCCGGATTCCAGCTCGATCACAGCGCCAAGCAGACCACTGACACTCAGGCACAGGTGGCGAGCATCAGCGGCAACGGCGTGCAACTGAGCAGCGGCGGCAATCAGGTCCAGCAAGGCACGAAAATCGACAGCGCGGGCGCCATCGATCTGAAGGCTGACGGCAAACTCGATCTGCAAGCAGCCACTGACACTCACACCGCCACCGGCAGCAATCTCGGTGGTGGCTTGAAGGGCGGCGGCAGCAAAACCAGCAGCGAGAAGAGCCGCGATCAGGGCGCTAATCTGAGCGGCAACTTCAACATCGGTCGGGTTGACGAGAACTCACAGACCCTGACCGGCGGCCAGCTCAATAGCCAAAGCACGATTGCCCTGAACGGCGATGCGGTGCATCTGCAAGGCACTCAGGCCAGCGCGCCAAACGTCAGCATTGATGCACAGAAGGGCGGTTATGTGCAGGAGTCGGCGCAGTCCACCGACAGCCGCAACAACTGGAACGTGGCGCTGAATGCCGGTGGCAACCTGAGCAGCAAAACCCCAACCGCCGAGGACGAGCAAGCCAGCAGCGACCACGGCTTCAACGCCGGGGCCAAGGTCGGCGTGGATTACCTGCAAGGAACCACGCAGCAGAACAGCCAGATCAAGGCTGACACCGTGGTGCTGAACAGCGCGGGTGATGCACAGCTCTCCGGTGCGCGGATCGATGCGCAGAATGTCAGCGGCAAGGTGGTCGGTGTTCTCACCGTCGAAAGCCGTCAGGACTCGCAGACCCACGCCAAAGTCGATGTCGACCTGGGCCTGACCGCCAAGAAAAATCCACCCGGCGACAAGGAAAAACTCGCCGGCACCGATTACAAGCCGACGCTGAAAGCGCAAGGCGAGTACGCGCACAAGGACGGCGTGAAACACGCCTCCGGCATCAGTGGCAGCCAAGGCGTGAATCTGCACGTTGGCGGCGCCACACAACTGACCGGCGCACGGATTTCCTCGTCTGAAGGCAAGGTTGATCTCGGTGGTTCGAAGGTTGGCAGCACTGACCTGAGCAACCTCGATTACGGTGTGAAAGCCGGGGTTGAGCTGCCACAGAAGAAGGAAGAAAACGCGCCGAAGGTTTCCTTTGAAAACGGCGATCTGAACATCGGCCCGGTGACCTTGAGCGGCCACCTCGACAGCCAGCCTTTGCAAGCCGGCATCGACGAAAAAGGCTAAACCCGATGGGAGGTGGGTGCGCAGGAGTCTGCATCCACCACCAAGCACGCTTTCACACGGGATTTGTGCCGGAGAAAGTTTGGAGGCTTCGGCACAGGATCCGGAAAGGTTGGAATGTCGGATTTTTTATAGCCAATGAGTCTTGAGTAACTGTCAGATATGACAGTTGTGACTTTGCTATTTCAAGGAGATTCCAGATGAGCGAAATTACCTTTCCAGATGCGGTGTGTGGGGTGATTAACTGCAGTTCCAAGCCAATGGACGGTGTTAAGGTCAAGATCGGACCGCTAACAGACGCTCCACATGGAGCGGTTCTGAAGATTTACTGGCAAGGCTTGCGCGATAGCGAGGGGCAGACGCCCATTCCGGGCGCTAACGCGACGCCGATCACAGCGGCGGTCGCTTGCGCCTCGCAGCTTGTCAGAAGGCGCAGGACGCAGATCTCCCACTCCTGAGAGCCCAACGCTCATCTAGCTGTTTGAACTCGGTTTCGCTGACTCACTTTCGGCATTAGGAAGGTATCCCGTTTCCTTTTAGCAAGTCAGAGCGATGGAGTTTGAATTGGAGAGGGGCTAGATCCGACCATGGGCGCTTGGACTCAAATGACGTACCTTGAGCGGCAGTGAATTCAGAGGTAAAGCTGCTCGGTGGTCATGCTCCGCTCAGAATCCTTCAGCAAATTCTTGGCTGAGGAAATCGACAAGCGCTCGTGCTTTGGAGGAGATCTGCCGGGAGCTGGGATAGATAGCGCTGATCGTGCGGTTTTGTTCAAGAGCAAAAGATGACAGGACTTCGACCAGTTCCCCTTTATTCAAGGACGCTCGAGCATTCCATAGCGAAATGGAGGCGATCCCCAGTCCTTCTACAGCAGCCATGCGCGCAGTTTCCCCGCAGTTAACTCGAAAACAGCTATTGACAAGAGAAGGTGGGTTGCGTGGGTTATCGGCAAAGTGCCAGCGATTCTCGTCTCCCAATATGATGCAATCGTGGCGACTCAAATCTGCGGGCTCTTTCGGTTCACCTTTTTGTTCGAGGTAGGCCGGGGACGCGCAAAGAATTCGTGTGTCGTTTCCAAGCTTGCGCGCCACATGTGTTGAGTCCTTCAACGCGGCAATGCGGATGGCCACGTCGATACCTATCTCCGTTAAGTTTTGCACTTCATCTGAAAGCACCAGATCTATTTTCAGATTCGGATAGCTTCGTAGAAAGCGAGTTACCGCAGGCATCAAACAGACCCTGGCGAACGAGCCGGGGGCGGAGACACGCAATACGCGTTTAGGCGTCTCCTGGCTTTTTACGGTCGTAAAATAAGCTTCGTCCACGGCGGCGATGATACGAGAAGCATGAGGCAGGAAAAGCGCACCGTCCTCTGTAAGGCACACCTGCCTTGTCGTGCGATGCAGCAACCGCATGCCCAAAGACTTCTCGAGCCTGGCGAGTTTTTGACTGGCTACCGAGGGAACCAGCCCCAGCTCCGCGCCAGCAGCGGTGATGTTTCCCATTTCCATGGATCTGACAAACAGGTTCAACGCTTGAATATCCATGTTATGGCTCCCATTCAGCGTGTCTGCACGGGTGTTGCGTTGATTTTTACTCGCAACAATCTGTAGGGTTTTTCTCGTAAATCTTTGCCGCCATGAAATCCCGCTTGGCGATGAAGCTGGTTGGCAGTGAAATACAGGTAACCGTCGGCTCCCACAGAGAGTGTGTCCGGCCACAGTATTCGTGGGTCATGAACGACCGTCTGCCAACTACCATCAGGCAGGCGCTTGCGAATACTGTTGTCTTGATAGTCGCCAGCGTAGATCGCACCTTCGCTGTCAGCCTCTAGCCCGTCCGAGGGCCCTTTTTCGCCTGAATCCTTAACTGCCTCGCAGAGCTGCTGCTCGGTCAGCCGAGAGTTGAAGGTCAAATAATGAGAGTTCGCAACGCCGATGGAAGCATCAAGCCATTTGCCGTTGCTTCTGACGGTATTGCTCTCTCGGCGGATCGCCAGACGCTGTATTTCTGCCCACTGTCCAGCCGCCACCTGTATTCGGTGCCTCAAAGCTATTGCGCGCTCCGACAGGTCTGCCTGGTTTAACGCTAAATCGGGGTAAGGCACTGCCTTCCCTTCGCGTAATTCGCCGACAGTGAACGGTACATTGCCGCCCCAACGAGGGACGTTGACGAAAATGCGTCCCTTTTCACTGATGCTGACGCCCGTTGGCAGAGCGACGCGAAATGCGAAGACCTGTTCAATCTTCCCCTGAGACTGGTCTTTTGGGAGAGCGGTTATAGCAGCAGCCTGTGCAGGCTGGCTGCTGAACGCGACTATCAACGCCATGGATGCCCACGAAATTGATTGTTTAAAAGACAAGATAGGTCTCCTTGGCCTACTTCCGGCGGGCCAATATTGAAGAGTGAGCTCAGGGTCTTTTCGAGGCCAAGGCATGCCAAGCTGACAATGAGATTTCGGTGGGCATACTGACGCCTTTATTGGGGCTTAAAAAGCCGGTGAATTCGCTAGCACTTTCACTTGAATAGCGAAAATGATGCGGCTGGACGACTTAAGATTATTCGCGTGTACCGTAAAGCTTGGGAGTTTTCCAACACGGTACGTGAGGCTGCCCTTTTGCCGGGACAAGTCAACGCCGCCATAAAACGCCTGGAGCACGAACCCGGTATCCGCTTGTTCGCCCGCTCTACCCTTAGCCTGCGCCTGACTGGAGAGGGGATGACGTACCTCCCCAGCGCAATTACCGCATTGGAAGCGCTGGCTCAAGGGCAGGAAAGATTGCAGGGGCAAGGCAACGAATTATGGCTGTTTGGGCAGCAAAAGATTGCCATCAAGGGGCTATTGCTGAGTGACGGTGCGGATACCGTAAGGCTTTGGGCGATAGCAGGCGAAGGTATCGCCTACAAGTCCTGGCTTGACGTCCGCGAGGATGTTCTTGGCGGTCGTCTGGAGAGCATCCTGGAGAATTGAGCCCGTCAAATTTTGTCTGTCCGCACCGCAAGCAATACTCGCCGGTATTACGGCAATTGCACGAGATGCTGAGCCGCCATTTAGCGCCCTTCGCTGATGACATGTCTACAGCATTGGCGGACGGCCGCAAAAACCCTTAATTCGACTGCGTGATCAGTTGCTTGTAATTGTGTTGCCCGGGTGTTGGATTCTTGAAAAGCGAGTTCTGAATTCGTTGATTGCTGACTACTGAGGTATGGGTTTGATGGGTAGATTTGGTTTTGCAGAACGTATGCAAACATCTACTCACGAGGGTAAAGACATGCTTTATATGGTTTTCAGCGGCACGATCAAAGAAGGCAAAACCGAAGAGTTTTACCGAGACGTCGCAGCGGTATCGCAAAAGCTCACCCTGCAGCACGACAAGGCAGTGGTCTACCAATGGCATCGGGACGAAGAGAATGCAAACCGCTTTTTCCTGAATGAGCAGTGGGAAAGCGTCGAGGATCTGCATGCCCATTTCGAGACGCTCTACAAAGCCTTCGGACCGGCTAAGCCGACTGAGCGTTTGCCGTCCAAAATTCTCGACTACCTTGACGAGGCCAGAGTAAATTTCTATCAGACAGTTGGCTGATAGAAATTCGCTCCCTTGGGCAGGTTGCCCAAGGGAGCTGTTGCTGGCCTCAATCGCTGAAATGGCGAAGGTGTCCGAAACGGGATTGGCATTGATGTTCCAGATTGACTCCAATGCATGCGACAGCGCGTCCAGCCCCGTAGACACCGTGACACTGCCCGGAACCGCCAGCGCCAACTGCGGGTCAACAACGGCTACCTTTGGCCTGGTGCATTCCAGATGCAGCGAGTATTTTTTGTGGCTGGCCGAATCCCGGATCGTCGGCCAAGACGTGACTTCGCTTCCGGTACCCGCCGTGGTCGGAGCAGCAATCGGTTTCTCCGGCTGAAACCTTGAACTCGATGCCACGCAATACCGGGTTATCCCCGTAACGCTTGGTCAGTTGGCTGATGTTGATCATTTCAGCCTCCGCGCATCGATGTCTCGATACGGGTGGGCAAATCGGCGAAGGTGTTGGCCGATCTTGAGAATTACGGGACGGATATCGCGATACAGGTCCGGCGACCCGATGGGCGTATTGATACGCTGATCGTCGATCCCCGCCTGCATTGGGTAGACGCACCTTCCTTGATCGTGACGGAATGCTCTGGTTGCCAGCAGCGCAGATGGATCGGGTCAGTTTGTTCAATGACGGTACTTCGCGCTCCCCACGCGTTGAGCCTGACTGCAAAGCCCTCGCCTCGTTGACAAAGGATGGGGGCTGTTTCATGTGACCGATACAAATTATCAATTGATAACTTGTTGTCCGGTTTTATTTATCGAGTGATAATTAATTGCCGGTCAATGCAGCCAAAAGGATGCGCTGGCGCTTCAACTCACCGCATCAATTAATGCCAGGAGAAACCATGGGAGTGCTACAGCTCGACCATTTCACCATCCGCACCGAACAGTGGGCTGAAACCGCCGAGTTCTTCGAACACGTCATCGGCCTGACGCCAGGGCCGCGACCGGGGTTTCGTTTTCCCGGATGCTGGATGTACGCCGCTGGCCACCCGTTACTGCACATTGCCAGCGTTCAAGGCGATCCGGATGAACTCAAGGGATACCTCGGCGACAAGCCGGGCGGCTATGGCTCGGGTTCGCTCGACCACGTGTCGCTGCGTTGCGAAGGGCTGGAGCAGGTCCAGGCGCGGTTGCAATCGATGGGGATCGCGTTTCGTGAGCGCGTCATCCCTCAGATTGCTGAGCACCAACTGTTTCTCGAGGATCCTAACGGCATCACCATCGAGATGATTTTCGACTATGTGCCGGGTAGCCGCATCGTGGGTCAGGCCATGCCGCACCTTGCTGTCGGTCCGTCTGAGGAAGACCTGTGATGGCAGGTTTCAATCGCAGACAGTTTATTCACGCCTTGGGTGGCACGGCACTGTTGGCGCCTGTGCTGGCCCGCGGCAACATCTTCAAGGGGAACCAGACCATGGTACGACTCGGTGTCACCGACCTTTCCTTTCATCGCGCCACTGCGGCCGTCATTGTGCAAGTGTTGCAGCGCATGGGGTTTGCCGTAGAGCGTTCTTACGCACTACACGAAGCCAACTTCGAGCAACTGCGTGCAGGGTCGATCGACATGATTGCCTCGGCCTGGATTCCCTCCAGTCATGGGCTGTACAAGGCACGTGTCGAAGAGCAGGTTGCGACACGTGAACTGGGGCTGCATTACGAGCCGTATGCGCTTTGGGGCGTGCCTGACTATATCCCGGAGTCCGAGGTAGGTTCGGTCGAGGACCTGCTGAAGCCGCAGGTGTTAGCGCGCATGCACCCCCTGATCCAAGGCATCGGTCCGGGTGCCGGGATCACGCGTTTTTCCCTGCGCATGATGGACGATTACGGCCTTACGTCGGCAGGCTACCACTTTCGTACCGGCACTCAGGAAGAGTGTGTGGAAGCTTTTGAAAGTCTGGTGCAGACGGGGCGCTGGGGAGTGGTTCCGCTCTGGCATCCACAGTTTTTACATTTCCGTCATCTCATACGCGACCTCAAGGATCCCAAGGGGTTGCTGGGCAGCGTCGACCGCGCAGTATTGTTGGCGCGAGCCGATCGCCTCGGGCATTTGAGCGCTGCGCAGATTCAGGTACTGGACAACATTCGCCTGAGCAATGCCATCGTTGCCGAACTTGATTACGCCATCAACCGCGAGGGCAGAAGTGCTGACCAGGCAGCTATCCGCTGGTTGGATAAAAACCCGCAAATGCTTGCCTCCTGGCTCACCCCACTTGGCTGAGTAACCACAGATTTTTCCTCGGTATAGCGTCCAGGCGCGCCGTCGGTGTGCCTGACAATAAAAACAACACAGGACCTCACAATGAATATTCTCAATACTCCCGAGTTACGCCTGCAGGCAGCCGGTTTGCACTTGCCACGTCCCGCACCAGCACTGGGCAACTATGTACCTTGGAGCATTGTGGGCAACACGCTGATGACGTCAGGGCAGTTCCCCTGGATCGATGGTCAACTTCAGTACCGTGGACGCTTGGGCCGCGATCTCGATTTGGAGCAAGGGTATGCGGCCTGCCGCCTGGCAGCGTTGAATGCAATAGCTCAACTCAAGGATGCAGTAGGTGAGCTGAGCCGGATCCGCCAGATCTACAGGCTTGAAGGCGTGCTCAATGTCGCTGAGGATTTTTACGACCATCCCAAGGCCCTCGACGGCGCTTCGGACATTTTGGTCGAGATATTCGCTGAGCGCGCCCGGCACACACGGATGATTTGGACCAACCCGGTGATGCCCATGGACGGCTTCTGTCTGGTCTACCTGTTTGCCGAAATAGACCACCAGTGAACAGGAGCCAAAACCATGATTCAGGCCAATAAACTGTTCTTCGCCAGTTGCTTGTCGCTGCTGGTGACTTCAATGATTTTTTCCATCCGCGCGGACGTATTGCAATCGATCAGTGCCGACTATCTCTTGTCCAACGCGATGATCGGCTTAACGATTTCATCAGTGTTTTGGGGCTTTACATTGGGTATTATTTCCTGCGCCTTGATTGTTGATTGGGTCGGCATGAAGTGCCTGCACATTGTGTCTGGGTTGGGTTACCTGCTGGGGATTACGTTGATTCTGTTGGCACCGGCCAATAGCAGCGGCCAGCCCATTGACGATGTGTTTGCAGCCACGGGCACCACGGTGCTGTATCTTGGATTTCTGCTCACCGGTATTGCCCAGGGCATTGTGGAGGGCGTGACCAATCCTCTGGTTGCTACGCTGTTCAAGCGTGACAAACGGCGCATGCTCACTAGGCTGCATGCCTGGTGGCCAATGGGTCTGATCGTGGGTGGCTTGATTGCCTGGGGCCTGGGACAACTGGGTCTGTCCTGGCAAGTCAAGTTGGCGGTGGTAGCCTTGCCCACCCTCGGTTATCTGATGCTGGTCATTGCACTCCAGTACCCCAGCACCGAACGAGTAGACGCAAGGATATCCAGCGGCGTCATGTTCGCCCAGCTCAAGCGCCCTTTGTTCATCGTGCTGATGTTGCTCATGTGGTTGACAGCGGCCACCGAGCTGGCCCCTGATCAATGGTTCGCAAAAATCATGGTCGACCTGCTACCCCAATTGGGCAGCAATAGCATCCTGCTCTTGGTGTACACCGCAGGCTTGATGTTCATTCTCAGGCATTACGCGTCGGGCTGGATCTTCGCGCGCTACTCGCCTTTTGCGGTGCTGACCTCAAGTGCGGTACTGACACTGGTAGGCTTGCTTGGCCTGGGTTTGTCCGGACAAAGTGCTCTACAGGGAGGCTTGACGGGCGCCGTAGCGCTCTTCTGCGTAACGGCATTCGGCGTTGGCAAGACCTTCTTTTGGCCGACTATGCTCGCGATCACAAGTGAGTTGCTGCCCAAGGGCGGAGCGCTCTTGATCAACTTGATGGGCGGCGCAGGCATGCTGTCGGTGATGGTCGCCGTGCCGGCAATCGGTTCGTTGATGGATCAATACGACACCGCCAGCGCGTTGTTGGTGGTCGCCTTATTGCCGAGCGTGCTGGTCATCGCCTTTGCCAGCCTGTGGCTCTACTCACGCAAACGCGGTGGGTACCGTCCGAATGTGCTGGAGGCACCACACTGATGGCAATTGCAGCCTAAGGCGTCGGTGCCGGATGGCAATGCAGGGCGCCGTCCAGGAAGCTATTGACTCGATGGGTGATCAGATCGGTCAGATTTTCCGGGACGGGCATCTGGTAAACCCACTTACGTACCCCCAAGTAAAAGAAGCTGCTGTGGAAGCCCCACAGCACTTCGATATCGAGGGCCAGCTCGTGCTCGGTCGGCGCGTCGGTGAGTTGCCTCTGGTGACGCAGCTCTTCAATGATCACCAGGAAGATATTCTCATGCAGGCGCTTAAGGTAACGCTGGTTCAGAGCGGGGTCCTGCAGGCCTGCATACAGGAAGATTCGCACCCACTCATTGTTCAGTATCGTGCGGGTATAGCTGATGAAATACTCAATCAACCGCTTTCTCAAAGGGCATGTGCGATCTTTGAGATGAAGCTCCAAATCAGGATCCCAGCGGTTCATGAACACTTGCTGGTAAACCTGTTCGATTAACAGCTGTTTGCTGGGGAAGTAGCGGTAAAGCAGGGGCTGAGTCACTTGCAAACCCTTGGCCAGTTCCCTTGTGGTCAGGGCAAAGCCTTTCTGGGCAAACAAGGAGATGGCCCGGTCGACCATCTGCTGTTGACGGTCCACCGCTGTGAGGTTCTTGCGACCAGCAGTAGACACTTTTTCGGTGTCGCTGATTTTTGCCATTGTTGACCTATGCAATAAAGGGTGCGCAATTCCATAGAATAATCATACCCGTTAGCGCGAGCACAATGGTGCTGCAGTGCGACAGTCGTTCAGGGATATCGTAGTGAACGGGGCAAAGGCGAGAGGTAGCATGACCAGTGCGGCACCGACGAGTATTGCGCGTTGCCGCGTGGTTCGGGTGCTGCCCTTATTGCAGGAAAAAGCCAGACTGATTAGCGAAAGCGTTGTCAGTATCAGGTGAGCGTTAATTTATATCTTGAGTCGATGGGTTGGCAGCTGATCAGGTCATTACCCACAGTCTTGACTTCTGCAAAAGCACCTTCTTGTATTTCACTCCCTCAATGGCCTTCCTACCGCTCGTGCTGCTGGAGGCAGGATTCGCCAAAGTGACGAGCGGTCGACCCTGGGCCGCACGTTGGCCGGTGTCTATGACACGGCTCTCAAGACGTCAGCAAGTATGGCCAAAACCCTCAAGGCCGAGCAGCGTGGCGGGACGAATGCTGGAAAGCCGACGATATGCAGACATGTTATCGCGGCAGCAAACTTGACGATAATCAGGTATGGCAGTCTCTACACTCGTATGGGTGTAGAGATTGCCATCCGACAAGAGTGGGTCTAAAGTGTAGTGGTCTAATGAAACCGGACACCCATTTAGGCGAGAATGCTCGCCAGATAGAGGTGTCTGATGACCAAACAACGTCGTTCTTTTTCCGCTGAATTCAAACGCGAGGCCGCAGGCCTCGTGCTCGATCAAGGCTATAGCCATATCGAAGCCAGCCGCTCGCTTGGTGTGGTTGAGTCCGCGTTGCGCCGCTGGGTTAATCAGCTTCAGCAGGAGCGCACTGGCGTT
The DNA here is from genome assembly GCF_002813455.1 of Pseudomonas baetica. Classification (NCBI taxonomy): domain Bacteria; kingdom Pseudomonadati; phylum Pseudomonadota; class Gammaproteobacteria; order Pseudomonadales; family Pseudomonadaceae; genus Pseudomonas; species Pseudomonas baetica. The sequence continues at coordinate 6,310,254 of NZ_PHHE01000001.1, forward strand.
ACTCCGCAGAGTAAAGCGCTGACGCCAGAGCAACAGAAAATCCAGGAATTGGAAGCTCGAATCGCTCGACTTGAGCGGGAGAAATCCATTTTAAAAAAGGCTACCGCGCTCTTGATGTCGGAAGAGCACGAGCGCACGCGCTGATTGATCAACTGAGCCCCCAAGAGCCGGTTGATTGGCTTTGCGCAGTCTTTGACGTCACTCGTTCGTGTTACTACGCCCATCGTCTCAGGCGCCGAACTCCAGACGTTGAGCGGCTTCGGTTGCGCAGCCGGGTTAACGAACTGTTTACGCAAAGTCGAAGCGCCGCCGGTAGCCGCAGCATCGTGTCGATGATGCAGGAAGACGGCGAGCAAATTGGGCGGTTCAAGGTGCGAGGCCTGATGCGGGAACTGGAGTTGGTCAGTAAACAACCTGGATCACATGCCTACAAACAAGCGACGGTTGAGCGGCCTGACATTCCGAACATATTGAATCGAGAGTTTGATGTGCCGGCGCCGAATCAGGTCTGGTGTGGCGACATCACCTACATCTGGGCTCAAGGGAAATGGCATTACCTGGCTGTCGTTATGGATCTTTACGCGCGCCGAGTGGTGGGCTGGGCGCTGTCGAACAAGCCGGATGCGGATCTGGTCATCAAGGCGTTGGACATGGCTTACGAACAGCGTGGCAGGCCTCAAGGGCTTCTGTTTCACTCGGATCAGGGCTCGCAATATGGCAGTCGCCAGTTTCGCCAACGGCTCTGGCGTTACCGCATGCGCCAAAGCATGAGCCGTCGTGGAAACTGCTGGGATAACGCGCCGATGGAGCGTGTGTTTCGCAGCTTGAAAACTGAATGGATACCGACCGTGGGCTACATGACAGCTCAAGAAGCGCACCGCGACATCAGTCATTACCTGATGCATCGGTACAACTGGATTAGACCGCACCAATTCAACAACGGACTGGCCCCAGCTCAGGCCGAGAAAAAACTTAACGTCGTGTCCGGGATTAGTTGACCACTACAGTCCAACGGCCATGTCGAGGTGCTGCGTTCATCTATTTGTCTCTCAGAAGAGCGGTGGGCAGCGGATATGAAGGGACCTGAGTTGGCGCTCATGTTGAACAGTCCCGCTAGACGCAAAAACCCGCTGGTGGCATTAACAGTTTCATTGAAATCGATAAACTGAGAAGAGTTTGAGCTTTATGAGAGTTTCATTCGGTTGAGTCTAGTGACCACAAGCACAGGATTTTCATGATTTCGAAGAAAGTGTTTGCGGGTCTATCGATGAACGAGCCCCATGAAAGACAGGACACCGTTTCCCCCTTACGATAAGGGATAGGCAAACGGTTATGTTTATGACTAATAGCAACGATAAGAGTGGTGAGCTTTTGGGCCAGGAGCGGCGGCGCCGCTGGAGCCCAGAGCAAAAGCTGGCCATGGTTCGAGAGAGCCTTGAACCAGGACAAAGCGTTTCGGTCGTGGCTCGGCGCAACGGCATCAATGCCAACCAGTTGTTCCTGTGGCGCAAGCTGTACCAGGACGGCAGTCTATCGGCGGTCAGTGCTGGCGAAGCCGTGGTGCCGGCCTCCGAGCTGAGCGATGCGCTCAAGCAGATCCGTGAACTGCAACGGATGCTGGGCAAGAAAACGATGGAAGCGGAAATCCTAAAAGAAGCCGTGGAGATCGCCCGGTCGCGAAAATGGATTGCGCACTCACCCTTGTTGCCGGGGGACGACCAGTGAAGCTGGTCAGCGAATGTCTCGGTGTGGCGCGCTCGCAATTAACGGTTCGAATCAAGCAATCGGTATCGCCCAAGACACGGCGAAGCAGGCCTGTGAACGACGCTGAGTTGGTGGCCGAAATCCAGCAACAGGTCAGCGAGCTGCCCAGCTATGGCTACCGTCGAGTCTGGGGATTGCTGCGTCGCGCCCGTGAAACCCAGCTGCTACCTGCGATCAACGTGAAGCGGGTTTACCGGGTGATGCGTGATCACAACCTGCTGCTTGAGCGCCGGATCAAACAACCCGGCGTGCCGCGTCGGCACGAAGGCCGTATTGCGGTGCAAACCAGCGATACGCGTTGGTGCTCGGACGGCTTTGAGTTCCGTTGTGAGGACGGCGCTAAACTGAGCGTGACCTTCGCCCTGGACTGCTGTGATCGCGAAGCCATCGGCTGGGTCGCGAGCCCGACCGGGTACAGCGGCGATGATATCCGCGACTTGATGCTGGAAAGTGTGGAGAAGCGCTTCGGTGATCAACTGCCTGCAACGCCGGTGCAGTGGCTCAGCGATAACGGTTCGGCCTACACCGCCGAACAGACGCGCCTGTTTGCTCGGCAGATCGGCTTGCAGCCGGTGACCACACCAGTGCGTAGCCCGCAGAGTAATGGCATGGCCGAGAGCTTCGTGAAGACGATCAAGCGTGACTACGTGGCGCACATGCCCAAGCCGGATCGGGAAACGGCGCTGCGTAACCTGGCGATTGCCTTCGAACACTACAACGAGCAGCATCCGCACAGCGCCTTGAACTATCGCTCACCGAGGGAGTTCAGGCGCTTGGCAGTGGCATCAATTTAACGGGGAGTTGGTGTCCGGTTTTGTAGGGGCAAGTCCAATCGAGTGTTTGAGACGTAGCAAATTCGTTACGCTGGATTTATCACTCATTATCCTACGAAGCCAAACCATGCCATTTAAAAAGCTTTCCGATAACCTCAAAAGCGTTGAATCTGCCCTCGCACAAATATGGAATTTGCATCTGCGGGGTGGGTCTGTCTCCGCTGGAACATGGGGATCGTCTGCGCCGACTTCATCGAGCAGGCTCGAGAGCCTGGAGGTGACGCCATGAATGCTGTCCGTTCCTTGTCGTGCGGATTGGCGATAGCCGTTTTACTTGGTGGGTGTAAAAATCTATCGGATGAAGCACCCATTCTTGAGGTTGCTCTGCAAAGTCAAAAACAGATTTGGAACGCCGTCGCCCACTTCGACGACTATACATACGTTGCGGGGCCTCGCTGGACAGGGGCGGATGGAGGTTCGCAGCTTACCGTTGTCAATCTCCGTGGACAGCGTGAGGCTTATCCTAACTTGGCGTGGAATGCATGGGCGCCAGGAAAAGACGCCCGCGATGCGTTTGTGAACATAAATGCGTTACGTCTCGAAAAGGATGTTTTATGGGTAGTGGACACAGGCGCGCCTGACTTTGGAGGCGACCCATTGCCCGGCGGCGCAAAGCTGGTGGCTATTAATCTGGCTGAGAAACGCGTAGTGCGAACTTATCTTTTCTCGGCTGAGGTCGCACGACCGGGGAGTTACGTGGATGACGTTCGGTTTCAGGGCGACTATGCATTTCTGACCGATGCAGGCAACGCGGGCATTATTGTCCTCGATTTACGCAATGGTGACGCTAAGCGCGTGCTGGACGGGCATCATTCGGTCGTTGCTGGAAGTAACAGGGAAATCGTACTCAGTGGCAGAACGGTCAAGACGCCTGGGGGCAGTCCGTTACGTGTCAACGCTGATCCATTGGAAATTAGTCCGGACGGCGAATGGCTGTATTTCGGCGCATTGCAGGGGCCATGGTTCAAAGTTCGCATCACTGACCTGACAACCTCTACGCTAAGCTCGCAGCAGCTTGCCAGTCGTGTTGAGCCATTTGCTGACATTCCACCCACGGGAGGTACTGTCATGGACGCGAAGGGCAACTTGTATTTTTCCGATTTGGCTAACGACTCGATACGTGTGCGTCGCCCTGATGGCCGTGTCGATACGTTGATCACTGACGCACGTCTGCACTGGGTAGATGCACCGTTTCTAGATCAGGACGGAACATTGTGGCTACCTGCGGCACAAATGGATCGTGTGAGTCTTTTTAATGAGGGCGTTTCCCGCGTTCAATGGCCTATGACAGTCTTTCGTCTTTCTACTCGTTGATTTTATCAACGGTGGCTCATGCAGTATTAATGGGTGCTGGCCTGAGCCACCTGGGTCAGCACTCATAGGCCTTTGAAGTATGAATTGTTTGCGGGGGATATAATGAAAAGAACAGTCGCTATCTACTTGTTGATACTGTTTAGCCCTTTTTCGAGTGCGTCGTCTGATTCGTATGCACATCACAGTAAAGAACTCATTGCGGTAGCTGACTTGGGTCGGCTTCGAGCCGTTGGGCTCGGCGTGTCGTCAGATAATCGCATATTTGTATCATTTCCGAATCGGATTGCGAGCAACGACTATGCTGTTGCGGAAGTGGTTGGTGGGAAGTTGTTGGCTTATCCAGATACCGCTTGGAATACTAACGTTGGCGATGAGCGAAAGCGCTTTGTCAACGCGCAGGCACTGCATGTAGATGCTCGCGATAACCTTTGGGTGCTTGATTCAAAGCCCGTGAGCGGGCCGGTTGTTGAACAAGAGTCGAAAAATAGCGCTGAGGGTTATTTTAAATTGGTCAAAATAAACCTTTCAACCAACAGAGTAGAGAAAGAATACTACTTTGATAGTCTTGATAAACGGTTTTCCAGTTTAAATGATGTGAATGTCGATATCGAAAGGGGGGTGGCGTATCTTTCAGATCCGGGCCTGAAAGCCATTGTTGTACTGGATTTGATCACCGGCACCTCTCGTACTCTATTACGTGACAGCTTTGCAACCAAGGCGGACCCTAATGTGGTGCTCAGCTATGAAGGCCAGCCAATGCAGAGTCCTGACGGGACTTTATTTAAGTCTGATGTGAATGGAATCGCTCTGACCAAAGACAATCGCTATCTTTATTTTAAACCCATTAATAAAGTAAATCTGTATCGAATTGAAACTCGCTCTTTGGTCGATACCCGGCTTGATGATATAGAGTTGGCCTCGAAGGTCGAAGACCAAGGTGCGACGACGGTCAGTCACGGTCTGATAGCTGATGCGCAAGACAATATTTATATGACGTCCTCCCTGGATTACAGTGTCAAATACAAAACACCTGGCGATGGTTTGCTACATACGCTTGTGCAGGACGCTCGTTTGATATGGCCAGACTCTTTAGGCGTCGGGAATGATGGTTATTTATATATAACAGCTGCGCAATACCAAAGGGATTCGTACTGGAATAATGGGAGTGAAGGTACGGTTTATCCTTACCAGCTTTATAAAGTCAGGTTGCCGCAATAAACCATCTACTTGTTTTTTTGAACTAATTAAGGGTTGGAAAGTGATAAAATCAGAGTTTGCTGATGTCAATGTCTCTCGATACGATACGATCAGCCGAAGGTTGCATTGGTTGATGGCGCTACTGTTTGCATGGATTTATTGTTCGGCCGCCGCTCATTATTTATTATCCGACACTGCGTTGGACAAACTGCTTTGGCCTTACCATAAGTCAATAGGTCTCGTTCTTTTTGTGCTGCTTATCGTGCGTGTGGGGTGGAGCATACAGAGAAAACGTTACCGTCCGAAAAGCATCAGTTTCGCTGCGTCTATAGGGCATAAGATATTGTATACGCTTATGTTTATAATTCCCCTGGTTGGTTTATTACGTCAGTACGGTTCCGGTCGCGCATTTTCGGCGTTTGGTTTACCGGTGATGGGCGGTTTTGAAGGGGAGAAAATCCAGTGGATGATTGATCTGGGAAGTGACTTTCATAGTTTACTGGGCTGGGTGATGGCGTTGTTGGTATTAGCTCATGTCGGTGCAGTAGCCCGGCACTATCGGCGTGGTGAACTGCAGGTGCTGCGACGCATGTTCGGCAACGCTCAGGAGGATTAGCGCACCGTGAAACCCAAAGGCACATAAAAATCTGACTTGATGCGTGAATGGTATATCCACATTACGAGCCTCAGCAGTGTCTCCTAGCGCTTCCAGTTCAAATAGCAGTGGATCTTTTTCTCAGGGGCATGGTTTCTGCCGCGTCAGAATGAATAATGTCATGTAATAGATGCCGGATGTCGTCAGATCGTTAATCAGGTTTCGTAGCGGTAGACGCAGCACATAACAACGTTTTAAACCGGTTTATTAAATGGGGGGATCGCTCCGAACTTTTCGCTCAGCCACTGATGAAACCGCGTCACAGCGCGCGTTAATTGCGCTCGATGTGGGCACGCAAAGCAAAGGGGGTATACATCGCCGGGGTGATCAGTCATCAGCACTACGAGCCGCCCCTCTTGCACATCAACACTGACATCCAGCCACGATTTATAGGCGATGCCTTCGCCTTCCAGCGCCCATCGACGTACCACATCGGCATCATCACTGAATAGCGGACCGCCGACCTGTATCGTTTGTGTCCCCAATTGCCAGCGATCGTGAATTCGGCCGTTTTGCAGGTAAGGCAGGCAAGTATGGTGCTTAAGGTCGTCAGGCACTACCGGCGTGTCATTGCGTGCCAGATAGTCCGGCGATGCCACAAGCACCCGGCGATTCAATGGCACCAGGGGGATGGCGATGTAGTTAGCGTCCTCATTGAAGCCGTAGCGGACGGCCACGTCCACTGGATCACGAAACAGATTACTTATTTGATCAGAGAGCAACAAACGAAGTTTCAGCTCAGGATGCAGGCGCCGAAACTCCGTGAGCCATGGCAACAGGATATTGCGTCCCAGGTCTGAAGGGGCGGCGATTTGCAGGGTACCGCGCAGCGGCGCATTGTCGCCGCGCAGATTCTCCCGGCCTTGGCTTAAATGATCGAGAACAGAGCGAGCCGTAGGCAAGTATTGCTCACCTTCAGCGCTCAAACGGAGGCTGCGCGTAGTGCGGGTAAACAGGCGCACCTCCAGCTCCCGCTCCAACCGTTTGATAGACGCAGCAACCTGCCCCGGCAGCAAATCGGCCTCAATTGCTGCAGCGGTAAAACTGCCCAGGGCGGCGCTGCGCCAGAATAGCCCAAGATCATCGATGCGGATCATTTAGGCTCCAGTAGTGAAAGTGTTGCTGCATTGTGTCGATTTTTCTTTGTATAGGGAAAGGTAAAAATCTCTGCAACCCCATTACAGATGAGTTGCCATGAAAGCCATTACCTTTACCGAGCACGGTCTACCCATCAACGATCCGCGCGCGCTGCAAGACGTAAACATTGCTGCGCCAAGGCCTGGCCCAAGGGATTTGCTGGTTGGAGTCGAGGCTGTTTCGGTTAACCCCGTTGACACCAAAGTACGCTCTGGCACCTTTGCCAGGGAGCCGAAAATACTCGGTTGGGATGCGGCCGGCACAGTGCTTGAAGTCGGAGTGGATGTTACGTTATTCAAACCTGGTGACTTGGTCTACTACGCTGGCTCGCTGATCCGTGCAGGCAGCTACAGTGAAATGCAAGTGGTAGACGAGCGTATCGTCGGTCACCGGCCGCTATCCTTGAGCGCTGCCCATGCGGCCGCATTGCCGCTGACCTCCATCACCGCCTGGGAATTGCTATTTGATCGCTTGGGCGTCAACGAAGGTGGCGGTTCTGGTGATGTATTGTTGGTGGTGGGTGCCGGTGGTGGTGTGGGATCGATGTTGGTGCAGTTAGCCCGCAGACTAACTTGCATGACTGTCGTCGGCACGGCCTCACGCCCGGAGACGGTCGAATGGGCCAGGCGTATGGGCGCTCATCATGTGATCGACCACGGCCAACCGATGATGGCTCAATTGCAGGCACTGGGAATTGGTGAGGTCAGTCACGTGGCGAGCCTCACACACACCGAGGAGCATCTTGCACAACTGATTGAGGTATTGCGACCGCAGGGTTGTCTGGGAGTAATCGATGATCCACAAACGCTAGACGTGATGCCACTCAAGCTCAAATCACTATCGTTACATTGGGAACTGATGTTCACTCGCCCGCTATTCGAAACTCCGGACATGATTAACCAGCACCACCTACTCAATCGCATTGCCCAACTGATCGACCAAGATATTTTGCACACTACTTTGGGTGCGCATTTCGGTACTATCAATGCAGCCAACATGCGCAGTGCTCATGCCTTGGTCGAAAGCGGGCAAGCGCGGGGCAAGATCGTATTGGAGGGATTTAAATGAAACATTTAATCAAGCCGCTAGGCTTGGCGTTATTTGCATTAATGATTGGGGGTTGTGCAACCCCGCATCTGACCCTTGACCCGAGCGGAGCCACCACCCTGCAAAAACCATTGGTATCCATCGCCGTGCTCAAAGCAAAACCAGGTAAACATCAGGCGTTAAAACAAGGATTGTTGGCGTTGGTTGAACCCACGCGTACTGAGCCTGGGAACCTTGACTATGTGCTGTTTGAGCTACGCGACGAACCTGGCACGTTCTACATGCGTGAGGCGTTCAAGAATCAGCAGGCTCTCGACGCACATTTTGCAACTCCTTACTTTAAGAAATTTGCGGTAATGGCCGATGATTTGCTGCAGGAGCCTTTGCAACTCATCTTCCTTGAGCAAGTCTCAAACTGAGCTTATCCCACTTCAGGCACCATCATTGACCTGATAACGTTACATATCCAGGGCAAAATACCTCTCTGAGTCGTTTCCGACACCCGGATGCGGCCCCTGACGAAGGGGCCGTTCCAGGATTCGGCGCTCGCGGTATAGCACGCGTGCGCGATCAGTCGCGTCCGCTAAACAATAGGCGGACACCATCACTCTTGATTTGCGAATCCGGTAGGCGTGTTGGCTGTTCGCTTACGCTTAAGCCAAATCTTGTTTAGGAGAGAGCTTGCTCGCGAAAAATCTCAATGATTGGCTTGACGCTGCGCTCTTAAGTTCTTCGTGAGCAAACTCTTCCTACAGATACATTAATAGCTATACATCAAGATATCCCTTTCAGGGGCTTTGAGATATTGCTACTTCAACTTGTTATAGCTGCCATTGCCATCAATCCAATCCTGCCGAGGCGGGGTGAAAAAGTCGACATTCACAGTACCTTCTTCCAGGGCGTGAAATTCATGGGGCACGTTCGGTGGGAAAATAATCACCTCTCCAGCACGGACCGTATAGCGTTTGCCCTGTGAAAAAACTTCCACTGCTCCCGACACTATCCAGGTGACCTGCTCGTGGGGCTGATGGTGAAGAGGCACGATGGCACCCTTTGCAAATACCCAGCGCGCCAGAGTGCTCTGAGAACCGTGAATCACTTGCCGAGTGACGCCAGGCAAGGTTTGCTCGACTGGCGCCTTATCGAAATTGTACAGGTCGGGAAGTGTATGCCGATAGGGCGACAGCAGTGGCAGTTTGCCTCGGCCTGGTGCCTCGGTAATATTGGTGTTCGTTTCGGCAGATACGGCATTACCAACCATTAAGGTAGATAGCAAAACCGCGGTGATTGTTTTCTTCATGATGTGACTTCTCCGGACAACGATTTGACGTATTCGAATCAACGTAAACAGACGGTGTTCTGTCTAGCCAAGGTGAGTTTGGTGTTTGCGCATCGGATTCACACTTGTGCAAACCCTTCGAAAAACTAAAGCGTTGAACGACTCCGAAAAAGTCTGTTTGCAGACTAAGAGTTACTGTCGAGAAGTGAAAGTCGAAAGTTCAAAACGCATGTCTTTTCCCGACCTACACTCCGTTTGCAACCTAATGGTTGAATCGCCCGGGTCTTGTAGACGCGTCTTCGCCTTAAACTGAGGCGAATTAGGAGGTGCCATGAGCAACCCGCTTTACTCCGAAGAATTCAAAATACAAACCTCGAGATCCATGACGATCTGCGCGAGGTCGGTGAAGACTGTGGTCGGCATCGTGTGGCGAGGCTGATGCGTCTTCAATTAATTTTCATAGCCTTTCCACCGTCGTACCGGGTCCAAACGCTCAATCGAGTATCGATGTACCTTGGCTGGTCATTAGTGCGTGTTCGAATCGCACCCTGAGGCGGACCTTCGAACACGTAGGCCGGCAAAGAGGAGGAAGGGGCAGAGTGTCCTTGATGGACTGATTTGGGCACGATACGGCGTGGCATCGTCGACGTGTCAGGCCAACCATGGACTCGTCGGAGTTCGTCCGTGGCCCTCTCGAGATCATGCCCACGCCAAGTAAGCCAAAAAGTAGTCGGCAAAGGTGTAGCGAAAGTAATGCGCAGACACAAATCAAGTCATCCTGCTCGGTCAAGCCGCAGTTGTTTGGGATGGGGTAGGGCTCAACCTGGGATCAGGTGCGGTCCACGACAGATGGACTGTCGCCATCACATTTCCTCTGCGCACGCTTTACAGAAAATCAATCAGTTAGGAGAACTTTTGGATCATTTATTTGAAAGAAGCTTCATCTTTTTTGAATGACTACATCTTTGGTATGGCAAGGAATGCATTGCCTCTCCTTAATAGGAAGCATTACTATTCGCGTCCCTTTCCTCAATCCGCCGCCAGTACCCCATGCGTCCCCGCAAACCCGGCTTTTTCGAGCATTACGAAGAGTTGATCGGCACCTGGACTCGCCGCTTGCGCAATCGCGCGCAGGCCGAGGATCTGGCGCACGACACCTTTGTGCGGGTGCTTGAGTCCAATTCGGCGCAGGTACAGCAGCCACGGGCGTATTTGCACCAGACCGCGCGCAATATCGCGGTGGATGGTTATCGGCGTGAGGATCGGCGCGGCGCCATGGAGTCGCAGGTGATCGATCTCAGTGTGTCGTCGTCCGGCGACCCGGAGCATTACATGCACGCGATCCAGTTGGCCGACTCCATCGAACGGGCGCTCGCCGAGTTGCCGGTCAACTGCCGCAAGATCTTCGTCTGGCAGAAGATCGAGGGCCTGACCCAGGCGGAAATCGCCGAACGCCTGGGGCTGTCCAAGAACATGGTCGAAAAGTATATGATCCGCACCCTGCGGCATCTGCGTGATCGCCTCGACGGGTTGCAGTCATGAGCGGCCGTAGCTTTTCATCCCCAGCCAAACAGGACATTCCATGATGGATACTCGTGATTGCGCGTGCGGGCAAACAACGGTACGTGATGACGCGGCTGGCTGGTTTGTGCGTTTGCAGGAGCCGGCTGTCAGCGCCGACGAGCAGCAGCGCTTCGATGCCTGGCTGAACGAACATCCGCAGCACCGTGACGAATTTCAGTTGCTGCAGGGATTGTGGTCGGCAGCGGATTTGCTGCCGGCGCCACGCCTCAACGCCCTTGTCGAGGCAGCACCTGCGCGCCGCGAACGCCGTCCGCTGCTGCGGTATGCAGTGGCGGCCAGTGTGCTGGCGGTGGCGCTTGGACTTGGTCTGTTCAGCGGCTTGAATCATCCGGGTGATTACAGCGCCGAGTTCGCCACGGCGTTGGGCGAGCGCAAACATGTGGCGTTGCCGGACGGCTCGGTGATTGATCTGAACAGCCGCAGCCGTTTGCAGGTGCGCTATGAAAAGGATCGACGGCTGATCGAGTTGAGTGAAGGCGAGGCGATGTTCAGTGTCGAGCACGACAGCGCCCGACCTTTCGTGGTCGAGGCCGGCAACGGCAAGGTTACCGTCACTGGCACTCGCTTCGATGTGCGCCGGGATTCAACGCAAACCCGTATCGCGGTGGAGCAGGGCACGGTCAAGGTGCAGGGCCGTGCGGCACCGGACAACGAGTTCATCAGCCTGACCGCGGGCCTTGGCACCTACGTCAATGCGCAGGGCAAAGTTGCGGCGGCCTATGCGGTCAACCCGGCAGAACTGACGGCGTGGCGCGGCGGCAAACTGGTGTTCAACAACGCCAGCCTCAGTGAAGTCGCCGCCGAAGTGTCGCGGTATCGCGAGAAGCCGCTGACGGTCGCCAACCCGGCCGTGGCCAGCCTGCGCCTGACCAGCGTGTTCAACTCCGACAACACCGACGCCTTGCTCAAAGCCTTGCCGGGCATCCTGCCGGTGGCCGTGCGCACCCTCGCCGATGGCAGTCAGGAAATAATTTCAAAATAACATTCAGGTTTTTTTCGAGTTCATCGTCTTCCTGTTCAACTGCAACTGGTTTGCATTAACAGTCGCACACTCTTGCGATCCACAGGACTACGTTCGACGTGAAAACCACCCCTGCCAACAACAAAAAATCCCACTGGTTGCCGCTGGCCCTCGCGCTGGCGGTCAACGCTGCCATGCCACTGGCATTCGCTGCCGGCGCCATTCATATCCGCGCACAGCCACTGGGCCAGGCCCTGAGCGAACTGGGCCAGCAAACTTCGCTACAAGTGTTTTTCAGTCCCGATCTGGTCGCCGGTAAACAAGCCCCGGCAGTGGATGGCGACATCGCGCCGGAGCAGGCGCTGCGCCAATTGCTGCAGGGCAGCGGTCTGGACTATCAGATTAACGACGGCTCTGTGACCCTGTCGCCCGCCGCGACTGCCGCCTTAAACGGCCCGCTGGAACTGGGAATAACCGACATCAAAGTGGTCGGCGACTGGCTCGGTGCTGCCGACGCCGCCGTGGTGCAGAACCATCCCGGCGCGCGCACGGTGATCCGCCGCGAAGCCATGGTCGAGCAGGGCGCGATGAACGTCAGTGACGTGCTCAAGCGGGTGCCGGGTGTGCAAGTGCAGGACTCCAATGGGACCGGTGGCAGCGATATCGCGCTGAACGTCGGTGTGCGCGGTCTGACGTCGCGTCTGTCGCCACGCTCCACCGTGCTGATCGATGGTGTGCCGGCAGCGTTCGCCCCGTACGGCCAGCCGCAACTGTCGATGGCGCCGATTTCTGCGGGCAACCTCGACAGCATCGACGTGGTGCGCGGCGCCGGTTCCGTGCGTTATGGGCCACAGAACGTCGGCGGTGTGATCAACTTCGTCACCCGTGCGATCCCGGAAAAAACCACCGGTGAAATCGGCACCACGCTGGAGACCACCCAATACGGCGGCTGGAAGCACATCGACACGGCATTCCTCGGCGGCACCGCCGACAACGGCATGGGCGTGGCGTTGCTGTATTCGGGCGTCAACGGCCACGGTTACCGCGAGCGCAACAACGGCAACGACATCGACGACGTGCTGCTCAAGACCCATTGGGCGCCGACCGATCAGGACGATTTCAGCCTCAACTTCCACTACTACGACGCCAGCGCCGACATGCCCGGCGGCCTCACGCAGAAGCAATACGACGACAAGCCGTATGACTCGGTGCGTGATTACGACAACTTCACCGGCCGCCGTAAAGACGTGTCCTTCAAGTGGATTCGCCAGATCGACGAGCGCACCCAGGCCGAAGTGCTGACCTATTACACCGACAGTTTTCGTGGCAGCACTATCGCGGCTCGCGACCAGAAAACCCTCAGCTCGTATCCGCGCTCCTACTACACGCTCGGTATCGAGCCACGGGTGTCGCGTGTGTTTGACGTCGGCCCGACCACGCAGGAAGTCAGCGTCGGTTATCGCTACCTGAAAGAGGCGATGCACGAACAGTCGAGCCGTCTGGCATTGGTCAACAATCAGCCGGTGGTGACGCCGACGTCTGACGGCCATGTGTTCCAGGATCGCACCGGCGGCACCGAGGCCAACTCGGTTTACATCGACAACAAAATCGACGTTGGCAACTGGACCATCACGCCGGGCATTCGCTTCGAGCACATCAGCACCGACTGGCACGACCGCGCCGTGCTCGACACCGCCGGCAGACGCGTGCCGGAGAAAAATCGCAGCATTGAAAGCAATGAGCCGTTGCCGGCGCTGAGCGTGATGTATCACTTGTTGGACGCGTGGAAACTGTTCGCCAACTACGAAACCTCGTTCGGCAGCCTGCAGTATTTTCAACTGGGGCAGGGTGGTTCGGGTGACCAGACGGCGAATGGTCTGGAGCCGGAGAAGGCCAAGACTTACGAGATCGGTACGCGTTATAACGATGACGTGTGGGGCGGGGAGGTGACGCTGTTCTACATCGACTTCGATGACGAACTGCAATACATCAGCAATGACGTGGGCTGGACCAATCTTGGCGCGACCAAGCACCAGGGGCTTGAAGCGTCGGTGCATTACGACATGGTGGCCCTCGATCCGCGTCTTGATGGTCTGACTGCGAATGCCGGTTTTACCTATACCCGTGCGACGTATGGAGGTGAGATTCCGGGGTTCAAGGGGCGTGATCTGCCGTTTTACTCGCGTCAGGTGGCGACGGTTGGTTTGCGCTATGAGGTTAATCGCTGGACTTACAATATCGACGGGTTTGCCCAGTCCAAGCAGCGCTCGCCGGGTACTGGTGTGAATGCTGATGGCAGCTTTAACGGCAACTACATCACTGACGGTACGGCGGATGGGCAGTACGGTGATATTCCGGGTTATGTGACCTGGAACGTGCGTGGGGGGTATGACTTTGGGCCGCAGGTGTCGAATTTGAAGCTGGGGGCGGGGGTGAAGAACGTTTTTGACAAGCAGTACTTCACGCGTTCGAGCGATAACAATTCGGGGATGTATGTGGGGGCGCCTCGGACGTTTTTTGTGCAGGCGAGTGTGGGGTTTTGATTGGTTGGTTGATTGGGTGAATATCCGTTGCTGCGGTGATGGCTGCTTAGGAGAGTGTCAGATTTTTTGTGTGCGGGCCGGTAATGGCCTGCCGTCAGGCAGGCCGGGTTTTACCAGGTCGGCCTGATAAATCGATCTCCGTACAGAATCGCAAATTGGTTCATCGCACTCTTCCAGTCATGAGCCGCCGAGCCCCAGTTTGCCGTGATGTTACGCAGCCCAAGCCAGATCAGCTTGGTCGCTGCGTCATCCGTCGGGAAGTGGCCCCGGGTCTTGATGATCTTGCGTAGCTGAGCGTTGATGCTTTCGATAGCGTTGGTCGTATAGATCACTTTTCGAATGGCAGGCGGGAAGACAAAAAATGGAATCACTCGATCCCAGGCTCGTCTCCAGGCCGCCACCACCGTTGGGTATTGCTTACCCCAAGGGCCATTTTCAAAGGCATCCAGTGCTTCCTCAGCCGCTTCTGCGTTGATGGCTTGATAGATCGGTTTTAGCGCCTTGGCCAGCTCACGGCGCTTGTCCCACGCCGCGTAATCGAGGCTGTTGCGGATCAAGTGGACGATGCATGTTTGCAGCGTTGTTGCCGGAAATACTGCGCTTAGCGCCTCTGGCATGCCTTTGAGACCGTCAGTCACGGCGATCAGCACGTCCTCTACGCCGCGGGTCTTGAGGTCGTTGAAGACCTTCATCCAGAACTTCGCACCCTCGGTGTTTTCGATCCAGATACCAAGAATATCGCGCGTTCCATCGGGTAAAACACCCAGCGCCAAGTAAATCGCCTTGTTGCGGACAAGGCCTTCTTCTCGGATCTTGACCCGCAGCGCATCGAAGAAAATGACTGGGTACATCGGCTCAAGCGGTCGCTGTTGCCACGCACCAATTTCCTCCATCACCTCGTGCGTGACTGAGCTGATGAAGTCATGGGAAACGTCCGTCCCGTATTGCTCAGAGAGGAAAGCGCGGATTTCTCGAACGGTCATGCCTCGGGCATACATGGCGATGATCTTGTCATCAAAACCGGTGTAACGCCGCTCATGCTTGGGGATCAGAATGGGGGCAAAACTGCCATCCCGATCACGGGGAATCTCCAGCCGCAGCGGGCCATCCCCCGTCAAAATCGTCTTGCCCGTTTTGCCATTGCGCTGGTTGGTTTCATCCTCTGGGCGCTGCGCGCCCGGCGGATACCCCAGGTGGTGACCGAGCTCGGCACTCAATGCTCGCTCAATCAAGGCCTTCTTGAAGGCCGCAGAAGCGTCTTCAATAGCCTCTGCGGTAATCAGCCCCTCACCGAACTCTTCGAGCAGCTCCTTGGGGATTTTTGGTAGGTCACGCAGGGGTTTCTTTTTGGTTGGCATACATGCACCTCTTACTCATGTTATGCCCGAACACAAAATTTCTGACACCCCCCTAAACTGCGCGCCCATTTACGTCTCAAGGAAGACACGGCCAGCGCCGTTGCGTCATGGATGAAAAAACCACTTTCCCTCTACCACCCGGCCCTGTACTGGCTGCGCGTGTGGCAAAAAAGACTGTTCCGCCAAATCGCCTGGCGCTGTTCCAGCAAACGCTACGCACGACCAGTTGCTTTGGCCGAACGGCTGCCCTTCCGCTACCTCAAACACACCTCAAAACTGATCCGCAAACTCGGCGACTCCGACCTCGCCCTGCAACACAACAAAGTCATCAACCTGAAATTTGCCGTCGCCGCCATCGACGGCGTCGTCATTGGCCCTGGCGAACACTTCTCCTTCTGCCGCCTCGTCGGCCGTCCAACGTTGAAGCGCGGCTACGTTGAAGGCATGGAACTGTCGTTCGGCGAAGCTCGCACCGGGGTGGGTGGCGGCATCTGCCAACTGAGCAACCTCATTCACTGGATGGCGATTCATTCGCCGCTGGTGGTGGTCGAACGCTCCAACCACAGCTTTGATCCGTTCCCGGATGAGGGGCGAGTGCTGCCGTTTGGCTCCGGGGCGGCGATTTTTTATAACTACGTTGATCTGGTGCTGCATAACCCAACGGACCGAAGCTTTCAGTTGAAATTGAAGGTCGGCGAGACACAACTCGAAGGGGAGTTGTTGTGTGATCGGGTGCGGGTGTATCGCTATCACGTGTTCCAGGAGGCGCATCGATTTGTGCGGGATGGGGGGAGGGTGTTTCGCGAGAATGAGATTTGGCGAGAGGTCAGGGAAAAAGGGCAGGTGGGGGCGTTGGTGGAAAGGGAGAGGCTTTATCAGAATCGGGTCGTGGTGAAGTATGAGGTGGCGGGGGAACTGGTTGAATAGATGCATCGTAAATGCGGGTTTTCAACTTCTACGACTTAACTGTTGCTCTTCAACATTTCGCGGATTTTTATGCGGGTTAGCTATTTTAACGAGTAAGGGGGGGCAGGTTATTCAGGGGGGAGACCACTTCCAGAAGAAAGAAAACGTGGTCTGTCCCCCGTTTACCTTTTTTTGTCCCTTGGGAACGAAGAGGCGTCTTTGATTTCCTGTTTCGGAGTATCTGCAGTTGTAGGCAGTTCTTTTAGGGGCTGCAGCCCCTCTACATGGCTTTTGGGTTCAGCCTTCCGTGAGCCAGTCTTTGGCGCTTCGGTGGTGGCTTCGCGGCGCTCGGCGTGCTGGCCTACAAGGCCTACGGCAACTACAACGCCCAAAAAGGCACCGCTCCACGACGCGAACCGCAAACCCTGGACCGCCTGCCACCTGCGCAAGCCGAGCACCTACCTGGATGAACTGGCGCGGCAGCTGAAGCTGGAGCCGGGGTTGAAGGTTGAGTTGGAGAAGCAGGTGCGGCAGTTGAACTAAGGCGCTACATCATCCGGGCCGATGAACGTCATCAAAATCATCGGCCTTCGGAGTAGCAACTATGCCTTTCGCTTCTTGAGCGCGGTAATACGCCTCAATCGTCAACGATGGATCGATACGCGCTTTGACAATGCAAGCTTCCTTTTGCCATGGATACTCTTGCAATTGCTTGGACAGAGTTTTCAGGCCGCCTGTGACCCATCCGTTTTCCGACTGATCTCTCCATCGACGTGGGTTGCGGCCTGTTTTTACATCGTGGGCCGCAGTCACGGGATCAAGATGGCGACTTTGCTCAAGCACAGGCAGGTCAGGCAACGGCTGCGTGACATCCATGTAACGCTGCAGACAGTCCCAAAACGCGAGTGCGTTCGACTGATCCAATCCCAGCGAGTGAACCTTGGTCGCCAAGCAAATTCTGTTATCGGTATAACGGTGATGCAACCACAGGGCATAGTCATGGGAGCCAAAGCCATTAGGAAGCAGCTGAAGCACTGGGTCAAACTCTTCAAACGGTGCAACGAATAGCTGACGGAAGCGCCTTTTGAATCTGAGCATGCCATCAGTCCGATTGAATTCGCTGCCATCATGCGTGCTGATTTTGCTATGAGTCCACAATAATGCGTCGGTGCCAAGAGAGGCTACGAAATATAGAAAGGCGCCTGCCCATAGGGCGTGGACTTGCCCCTACAAAACCGGACACCAACTCCCCGTTAAATTGATGCCACTGCCAAGCGCCTGAACTCCCTCGGTGAGCGATAGTTCAAGGCGCTGTGCGGATGCTGCTCGTTGTAGTGTTCGAAGGCAATTGCCAGGTTACGCAACGCCGTTTCTCGATCCGGTTTGGGCATGTGCGCCACGTAGTCACGCTTGATCGTCTTCACGAAGCTCTCGGCCATGCCATTACTCTGCGGGCTACGCACTGGTGTGGTCACCGGCTGCAAGCCGATCTGCCGAGCAAACAGGCGCGTCTGTTCGGCGGTGTAGGCCGAACCGTTATCGCTGAGCCACTGCACCGGTGTTGCAGGCAGTTGATCACCGAAGCGCTTCTCCACACTTTCCAGCATCAAGTCGCGGATATCATCGCCGCTGTACCCGGTCGGGCTCGCGACCCAGCCGATGGCTTCGCGATCACAGCAGTCCAGGGCGAAGGTCACGCTCAGTTTAGCGCCGTCCTCACAACGGAACTCAAAGCCGTCCGAGCACCAACGCGTATCGCTGGTTTGCACCGCAATACGGCCTTCGTGCCGCCGCGGCACGCCGGGTTGTTTGATCCGGCGCTCAAGCAGCAGGTTGTGATCACGCATCACCCGGTAAACCCGCTTCACGTTGATCGCAGGTAGCAGCTGGGTTTCACGGGCGCGACGCAGCAATCCCCAGACTCGACGGTAGCCATAGCTGGGCAGCTCGCTGACCTGTTGCTGGATTTCGGCCACCAACTCAGCGTCGTTCACAGGCCTGCTTCGCCGTGTCTTGGGCGATACCGATTGCTTGATTCGAACCGTTAATTGCGAGCGCGCCACACCGAGACATTCGCTGACCAGTTTCACTGGTCGTCCCCCGGCAACAAGGGTGAGTGCGCAATCCATTTTCGCGACCGGGCGATCTCCACGGCCTCTTTGAGGATTTCCGCTTCCATCGTTTTCTTGCCCAACATCCGTTGCAGTTCACGGATCTGCTTGAGCGCATCGCTCAGCTCTGAGGCCGGTACCACGGCTTCGCCAGCACTGACCGCCGATAGACTGCCGTCCTGGTACAGCTTGCGCCACAGGAACAACTGGTTGGCATTGATGCCGTTGCGCCGAGCCACGACCGAAACGCTTTGTCCTGGTTCAAGGCTCTCTCGAACCATGGCCAGCTTTTGCTCTGGGCTCCAGCGACGACGCCGCTCCTGGCCCAAAAGCTCACCACTCTTATCGTTGCTATTAGTCATAAACATAACCGTTTGCCTATCCCTTATCGTAAGGGGGAAACGGTGTCCTGTCTTTCATGGGGCTCGTTCAGGGCGATACACATTGAGTTCGCACTGAATAATGAGCCTTGTATCCAATAGGTAGTCATTGCACCGGCTACAAATCCCAGGATTTGCATGTAGTGAGCAAATTTATTTCCCGTCATGAATAACACGAGAGAGGTGAGCATCAAAATGGCGGTGGAAATACCAATGATCGCACCTCCTGCAGTGCCAGGGTTGCCATATCCTAGCTCTGTTCCTATAGAACCAAAGACCCCTAGAACCCACGGCGCCCAGATGAACGAATAGCAAACGAGCTTAAGTACGAAAAAAATGGGGGAGTTTGCTGGAGTTTTGAAATTTCCAGCGCTTATTGCTGCAATAGGTTTCTTCGTCGTGATCGCTTGTTTTATCCCTGACGAAGAGTTTGATAGCTTCAAGTTGAGAGCTGACTTCTACCTCAGGCTCTAAATTGGCGTAATTGCCAAACGCCAAATGAGTGTTAAATATCCCGGTCCGGTTTGCATCGTCCGTGCTGCGAGGTGGTGGTAAAGGTTTTTTGCTGTTGCTTCGATATGCTCCATTTGCATAGATTTTATCTGGTTCAGTAATCATTCTACTATGTTCTAATTTAAGATATCGACTTTCTCTATTGTGCAAGTGGTGTCGGTTAGTAAATTGGATTTAATGATATCAATTGCTTCTTCTCTTTGTGA
The DNA here is from genome assembly GCF_002813455.1 of Pseudomonas baetica. Taxonomy (NCBI): domain Bacteria; kingdom Pseudomonadati; phylum Pseudomonadota; class Gammaproteobacteria; order Pseudomonadales; family Pseudomonadaceae; genus Pseudomonas; species Pseudomonas baetica. The sequence goes on from NZ_PHHE01000001.1 coordinate 6,330,042, forward strand.
GTCAAAAAAAACATAGAGGCTTCCTAATGCTAGGTGCTTGGAGTTTTTTTGTGGTACGCCATACTCAAGTTCCACCATATTTCTGTTTGTTGATATTATTAATTTTTTTAATTCTTTCCATTGTAAAAAATGGTGGTGATACTCGGTGTGCAAATTTTGATAGCTTTTAGAGTTTGCCATCGCTAGATACATCAATCCCATGCCTCCAGGGCCTATCATCGCTCCGATCAAAAAAACTGGATCAATCGTCGCCAAAAAGATGAAAATAATCGCAGTTGCACCGGCGAACCACTTAACGAAAGTCAATGTCCATTTGGCGGGGGATTTCCACTCGCAATACTCAATTCCAGACTTGGTAAAGCGATAAGCAAAACTCACCCGCTGGTGGGTCATGCACGAAATTGTAAATAATATGAAAAAAAAGAAAAATATACAGGAAAGAGTTCGCCACGGCTGGCTCATTCCCTCATAGACCGAATACATGATGAAAGAGCCACCGAGCGTGAGCGCAGCCATAAAAGCAAACATGCAATTAGCCACGAATGTATTGTAGTTTCGTGCGCGAATGGCCCATTCTAAAAATTTCGGTTCTGCAAAGTACTTCCATTGAAGTTGCGGCGGTAAACTAGGTGCTTTGCTGAAGTTGAATATTGTACGGATCATTCTACTATTCCGTTAGGTACAGCTAATTTCAAAAATAGGGTGCTTTTTTACTTAACGCAATATCTTCCTTTAGTTCGCCGCTGAAGGCGTTGTTGGCTCGGTCGGCTTCACTTGAAGTCCTTTCGAGCGCTAGTCGAAACATATAGCCGCGATTATCTTTGCGTTGAAGTACTCCTGGTGGGTATTTGACCTCTACTTCAAGAACGGAGCTTTCAAGCAAAGGTGACATATTTATTTTGTAAAAAATACATCTATCACCCTGTCACCTTTTGCTCTCTTGGCTCCTACGCCTCGTTAATTATGCTGTGCTTCCTGTTCCGTCGATGAGCGCTCTAGGGAAACTCTGAAGAAGACTTCCTGATTTTGGCAAAATACCGGGACTCCACCCGCCGAGCTTTCCGATGAAACAGATGACCTTCGCTGACGCCGAGTACGCAGGCAAGCGTAAGCAGACCCGCAAAGAGTTGTTCTTGATCGACATGGATCAGGTGGTGCCGTGGAACGGCTTGATCAAACTGATCGAGCCGTTCTACCCGAAGGGTGAAGGCGGTCGTCCGGCTTATCCGTTGATGACGATGCTGCGTGTACATTTGATGCAGAACTGGTTCGGTTACAGCGATCCAGCGATGGAGGAAGCGCTGTACGAGACCACCATCCTGCGGCAGTTCGCCGGGCTGAATCTGGAGCGTATTCCCGACGAAACCACCATCCTCAACTTCCGCCGACTGCTGGAGAAACACGAGCTGGCTGCCGGCATCCTGGCCGTGATCAATGGCTATCTGGGTGACCGAGGGTTGTCGTTGCGCCAAGGCACCATTGTCGATGCCACGCTGATCAATGCGCCCAGCTCGACCAAGAACAAGGACGGTAAACGCGATCCAGAAATGCACCAAACCAAGAAGGGCAACCAGTACTATTTCGGCATGAAAGCGCACATCGGTGTGGATGACGAGTCAGGTCTGGTGCACCGCGTGGTGGGCACAGCCGCCAACGTGGCGGATGTCACTCAGGTGGACAAATTGCTGCACGGTGCGGAGAACGTGGTCTGCGCCGATGCCGGTTATACCGGCGTCGAGAAACGTACCGAGCATGATGGGCGCGAGGTGATCTGGCAGATCGCGGCACGCCGCAGTACTTACAAAAAGCTGGGTAAGCGTAGCGCTCTATACAAAGCCAAGCGCAAGATCGAGAAGGCCAAGGCCCAGGTGCGCGCCAAAGTCGAGCACCCGTTTCGGGTGGTCAAGCGCCAGTTCGGTTTTGTGAAAACGCGCTTCCGTGGCCTGGCCAAAAACACCGCGCAACTGGTGACGCTATTCGCGCTGTCGAATCTGTGGATGGCACGCCGACATTTACTGACGAGTACAGGAGAGGTGCGCCTGTAATGTGGGAAATGACCGTTGCGAGGTGCTCGCGGCGGCTAAAAGCGCAGAAATACGCGGATGATCTGATCGTTTTGGTCGATTCGCCGTTTTCAAAATCAGCGGAGGCTGAAGTCAGCCAGAAAAGCGTGACTACTTCAGACCATCCCTAGATCTATTTCAAAGTAACTCATGAAATCTTGACCACGAGCAAAAGCTTTTTCGATTTTTGCTGACTGTTCTTTCAACGCTGCGCTCGGTTGTGCCCACTGTTCGGGTGGAAGCTCTTCAGACCACCTTTCAACTGACTTGGGAAATCCTTTCATGCTGTAGCGGTGATCCCATTCCGCTATCCAGTACGGAAGACGCCACCACGTAATTAAATGAGTCAAATACCACCATGCCACACCTAGTGCAGAGCGCTCCTTGTGTCGGTATTCCTCTCGCATGTCATCGCGTTCTTTATTGAAACTATGACTGCCCTCAAAAGGGGTCTTGCCTGGGCAGAATTGGGTGCCCTTTTCCATGTAGATGCGGATGGCTTCCCATTTTCCTAAACCATGAATAGGTGTCATTACCTCTTGATTAAGAAAGTGTACCGTATCAGCCTCGGGGTTATCGATGGCCATGCCAAAGGTATAATTTCTCATTACACCTACTCCCGTAACTCCCGTACTTATTGAAAGCCAGGCGACAGTGTCTTCCCAAGGTTGGATTATCGGTTCATCAGAGCCGTCAGGGAAAAAACAGACTTCACGCCGTTGGCGATTAAAGCGAATTGGACGAGCCCTTGATTTTTTGAGGGTACTGCTGATTACTACATAGCTACCGAGGATCGCCACTCCTCCAGCGCACCAGATAGATAGTCGCAAGCCAAACTCAAAAAAATCGCTAAAGTACCACCAGAAACTCCGACCAAAGGGATTATTGATTCCAGCGAGACCTGCAAGTGTTGGAACAATTAATAAACATGAAATGAGTACGAGCATTACACTTGCGATCATCACTCTCGCTTGGAATGCCTTGTTCACATTACTGCTGCCTACATCAAGAAACGTATCGTTTACTTCAATGAAGCTTCCTCCCAAATCCATGGGCGTTTGCCCCGTCGGAATTGGTTTTGGTGAGAAAAATATGGCTTCACCTGTAGCGAAGCGCCGGCGTTCTCCCGCAAAAGGTCGGCTTTGTTTGAAATCAAACTCATCGTTTTTCTTAGGGTTCGAATACATGCTTTCAACCTGTCAGGTTTGGAGAACTCAAGGCTTCACTGTTGATTACTAACCATGGAGCATCGGATGCTCGAGTTCGTAGTACTGAAACTGGTGAAAACGGCTTGCCACTTTGGGCGTTAAGCGTAACAGACTCGAAGCGCTTTTCTCGAAATGTCTCTTCGCCTGCCACAGGGTGGTAGCGCAGAGCAATACCCATGCCATGTTGCGCATTGGTTTCATTCTGAAAAATCTCAAAGCCAAGTTTGAGTGGTGCATCCAGAGCACTCAACAGATTGAGTTGATAGAGCATCGGCTCACTCCACGGCTCCCAGTCATTGCGTTGGTGGTTAGGGCTCGAAAAGGGGACGGAATTATTTTCTTTTGAAAATAAATCATCCCATTGTTTTTCATTTTTGTAAAAGCTCAGACTTGACCTGATGGTTATTGGGTTATCTAATTTTTGGTAACTATATAGCTCAGCTGTATCTTCTATTCTTCTGCCTTGCTTTCGTTTAGGTTTGCCTTGAAATACGTCATAAAATCCTGCCCTTGAGCAAAGGCTTTTTCGATTTTCGCGCTTTGCTCTTTAAGCGCTGGGCTTGGCTTGCCCCATTGTTCAGGCGGAATAGGTTTGGACCACTCAGCAATGGATTCAGGTAGAGATTTCATGCTGAAACGATGGTCCCATTCTGCTACCCAATACGGAAAACGCCACCAAGTGATCAAATGTGTCAGGTACCACCAACCAACTCCTAAAGCGGAACGTTCGTTGTGCTGGTATTCCTCGTGCATGTCTTGTCGTTTTTTATCAAAGGTGTGGCGACCCTCGTAGGGTGCCTTGCCTTGGCAGAACTCTGGACCTTTTTCCATATAGATCCGTATGGCTTCCCACTTACCCAAGGCATGGGCAGGAGTCATCACGCCTTGTCTCACAAAATGCACTACGTCAGCTCTGGAATCGTCGAACGCCATACCAAATGTATAGGCGCTTGTTACGCCTACTCCAGTAACACCTGTACTGATTGAAAGCCAAGATACTATCTCTTCCCATGGTTGAATGACGGGGAGGTCAGAACCTTCGGGAAAGAAACAGACTTCACGGCGTTGGCGGTTGAATCTAATTGGACGGGTGCGCGACTTCGCTCTGGTAGTGCTCAAGATAACGTAAATACCCAAGAGCGCAGCTATTCCTCCACCCCAAATACTAAAGGTCACACCGAAATCGAACATGCCTGCTGTTCTGTCCCAAAAGGACTCGGAAAATGGGGATCCCCAGGTAGTAGATCCTGCAAGCAAAGGCAGAATAATCAGGCATGAAAAAATAAACATCATCCCGAGCCCAATCATTGCCCTCGCTTGGAAAGCCTTGCCGAAATTACTACTGCCTACGTCGAGGAATGTGTCATTCACCTCAACAAAGCTTCCGCCCAAATCCATGGAGACGTTGCCCGTTGGTATCGGAAGCGGGGAGAGGAATAATGCCTCACCTGTCGCGAATTTACGCTTCTCACCAGCCATGGGCCGTATTTTTTTGAGATTTAGATCGTCGCTGGATTGCTCATTTATTGAAGACATTAGGTTTGCCCGGCTTGTTTTGATGATTCGAGCACAGTTAGCGTGTCGGTGGTCACAATGAATGCTTGAGCGGTTGTATTTCGTGCGCTGAGAAACCCGGTTGGTGAAAATTCCTTCCCGCTTCCAACGTTAAGTGTCTTGGTTTCAAACAT